>DATFVC010000069.1:0-20399 GCA_035260485.1 Solirubrobacterales bacterium
CCTCGCCGCCGCTCTCCTCCAGCTCGGCGCAGACCGCGTCATAGGACTCCGGTTTGACGATGGCGGCGACGCCCTCGTGGTTCTTGGCGGCGGCGCGGATCATCGTCGGCCCGCCGATGTCGATGTTCTCGACCGCGACCTCCGGGTCGACCTCATGCGCCGCGACGGCCTGCTCGAACGGGTAGAGGTTGACGCAGACCAGGTCGATCGGCTCGATCCCCTCGCGCGCCAACGTGGCCATGTGCTCTGGATCGCCGCGCCGCGCCAGCAGCGCCGCGTGGAGGCGCGGGTGCAGCGTCTTCACGCGGCCGCCGAGGATCTCCTCCTGTCCGGTGAAGTCGGCGACGTCGGTCACCTCGAGGCCGGCCTCGCGCAACGCGCTCGCAGTCCCGCCAGTGGAGAGAATCTCCACGCCCTGCGCCGCCAGCGTCTTGGCGAACTCGGCCACCCCGGTCTTGTCAGAGACCGAGATCAGCGCCCGGCGCACGCGGATCGCGCCGTTGCTCACGACCTCGGATCGGGTATCTGCAGGGGCCTCACTCATCGACGACGACCGCACGCGGGTCGTCCACATCGATCCTAACTGTGCCTCGCGCGATCATGCGGATCGCCTCCGGATAGAGTTCGTGCTCAACGGCGTGGATCGCCTCCTCCAGCCGCGCCCGGTCACGCCCTGCCGGGATCGGCACCTCGCGCCGCACGATCGGCGGTCCCGTGTCGACTCCCTCGTCGACGAAATGGACCGTCACCCCGGTCGTCTCGACTCCCGCCGCGAGCGCCTGGCCGATCGCGTCGAGGCCGGGGAAGGCGGGCAGTAATGCCGGGTGGATGTTGACGACGCGGTCGCGGAAGCGGGCGACAAAGGCGGGGGAGAGCAGCTGCATATAGCCGGCGAGGACAATCAGGTCGGCGTCCTGCGCCTCGATCCACTCCGCCATCGCCGCGTCCCGCGTCCCGCGATCGGCGTACTCGTCGCGGGGGAAGACCGCAGTCTTGACACCGGCCTCGCGCGCCCGCTTCAGCGCTCGCGCGCCGGCCTTGTCGGAGCCGACCCCAACCACTTCGATCCCATCCTGGCCGTGCAACGTGTCGAGGATCGCCTGCAGGTTGGTCCCGGAACCCGAAGCCAGGACAACGAGTTTGAAGTGATCGCTCACCGCGCCGAAGCTAGCCGCTGGCGGGGACCACGGCGATGTCCTCGAGGGCGAACTTCCCATTCGCGTCCTCAGGGTCGCCGAGTGGGTAGCGGCCGCTGAAGCAGGCGTCGCAGTGATCCTCGGGCGGGGTGCCGATCGCCTCGTAGACGCCCTCCATCGAGAGGTAGGCGAGCGAGTCGGCGCCGAGCTCGTCGGCGATCTCCTCGATCGTCCGTTCGTGGGCGATCATCTCCTCGCGGGTCGACATGTCGACTCCGTAATGGCAGGGGTTGCGGATCGGCGGCGCCGAGATCCGCAAGTGCACCTCGCTCGCCCCGGCGTCGCGCAGCATGCCGACGATCTGCCGCGTCGTGTTGCCGCGCACGATCGAGTCGTCGACGACGACGATGCGCTGGCCGGAGACGATCTCCGGCAGCGGGTTGAACTTGAGCCGCAGGCCGCGCTTGCGCAGCTCCTGGCCGGGTTGGATGAAGGTGCGGGCGACGTAGCGGTTCTTGATCAGGCCGTCGTCGCGGGGCAGTCCGGAAGCGCGGGCGAACCCCGCTGCGGCTGGGTTGCCGGAGTCCGGCACCGAGATCACCAGGTCGGCCTCGGCGGGCGCCTCGCGCCAGAGGATCTCGCCCATCCGCCCACGCACCTGCTGCAGCACCTTGCCCTCGAGGCGGCTGTCGGGGCGGGAGAAGTAGATGTGCTCGAAGACGCAGTGCGCCGGGCGCCCCGCCTTGACAACCTGGCGAGTCTCGAGGCCGCGCTCGGTCAGCGAGACCATCTCCCCCGGATGGACTTCGCGCATCAGCTCGGCGCCGACGATGTCGAAGGCGCAGCTCTCCGAGGCGACGACGAAGCGCTCACCCAGCCGCCCCAGCGAGAGCGGTCGCACGCCGTGCGGGTCGCGGAAGGCGACGATCGCGCGCTTGGTCATCACCACGGTCGAGTAGGCGCCCTGCAGGCGCGGCATCACGTCGGCGACCGCGTCCTCGACGAACTTGCCGTCGTGGGAGGAGATCAGCGCCGCGATGATCTCCGAGTCGGAGGTGCCGCGGAAGGCGATCCCGGCCTGCTTCAGCTCGGCCCAGAGGTCGACCGCGTTGGTCAGGTTGCCGTTGTGGGCGAGAGCCAGCTCGCGACCGTCGTCGCGCCAGACCGGCTGCGCGTTCTCCCAGGAGCCGCCGCCGGTGGTCGAGTAGCGGACGTGGCCGATCGCCATGTCGCCCTCCAGCGCCCGCAGCTTCTCCTCGTCAAAGACCTGAGAAACGAGGCCGGAGTCGCGCATCGTCGTGATGTGGCCGCCCTCGCAGGTGGCGATCCCGGCTGACTCCTGGCCGCGGTGTTGGAGCGCGTAGAGGCCGAAGTAGGCGAGGCGGGCGACATCGTGCCCCGGTGCGTATATGCCGAAGACGCCGCATTCCTCGCGCGGCGAGTCGCCATCTATCTGCTGCCCCTGGGGCGGAGTCAAGCGCGTGCTTTCCTCGCGTTTGGAAGGACGTGACGCGCAGGCAGACTGCCTACCCCGGCAGGGTAGCAGCGGCAGAGGACCCGGCTACCGCTAGGACGTGCCGGGAGTTATGCACCCATATGGACCGCTAACTCCCGGCACGTCTGGCGAGGAGCGAGTCGAGCGCTTGGTGCAGGCCAGTGACCGCCGAGTCGAGCGGCGCCTGGTCGCCCGCCGCGCGGGCGCGGATCAGGGCTCCCTCGATCGTCGAGACGACGAGGCCGGCGAAAGTCTCGGCGTCCGTCGCCGCGATCCCTTCCCCCTCCAAGGCGGCGGCGATCGGCGCTTCCCAGCTCTGAAAGGCGGCCGTCGCGGCTGCGGCCAGCGCGGGATCCTCGGGGCGGGCCAGGGCCGCCGCGGCGACTGGACAACCGAGTCGCTCCGGTTGGTCCTTGACGCGGCGACGGAACATCTCGCCGAACATCGTCAGCGTCTCGCCGAGGCCGCGCTCGCGCAGCGAGTGCTCGATCGCGGCGCGGATCTCGACCCCCTCCAGCTCGGCCGCCTCGATCGCAAGCTGGCGCTTGCCGCCGGGGAAGTGGTGGTAGATCGACCCTCGCGGCGCCTTGCCGCGCTCGGCAACGTCGCGCAGCTCCATCCCGGCATAGCCCTTCTCGGCGAGCAACCGCCTGGCGCCGTCGAGCAACCGCTCGCGCCCGTCGCGGGGCTTCGGTTCGATCGCTTTCGCGTCCGCGAGTCTCGTTATGCCCATGGACATAGTATAGTCCGCGCTCCGATGTATGACCGTGGACATAGAAGTGCCGTCGCGATCGCCTGCGCGGGCGCTTTCGTCGCCTTCCTCGACACGACGATCGTCAACATCGCCTTCCCCAACATCTCGGCCTCCTTTGCCGGCTCGGGGCGCGACGCGCTCTCCTGGGTGCTCGACGGCTACTTCGTCGTGATCGCGGCGCTGCTGGTCCCGGCCGGGGGGCTCGCCGACCGCTTCGGCCACAGGCGCATCTTCATCCTCGGCGTGGCGGGCTTCACCGCCGCCAGCCTGCTCTGCGCGGCGGCGCCCAGCCTCGAGCTGTTGATCGCCTTTCGTGTCGTGCAGGGGATCGGCGCGGCGATGATCGCCCCCTCCTCGCTGGCGATCGTCCTCGACAGCTTCCCGGTCGAGCGGCGGGCGGCGGGCGTCGGTCTCTGGGGGGCGGCGGCGGCGGCCGCCGCCGCGGTCGGGCCAACCCTCGGCGGGGCGCTGGTCGAGGCCGCCGACTGGCGCCTCGTCTTCCTCGTCAACCTGCCGCTGGGGGCGGCGATCCTGCTCGCCGGCCGCAGGCGGCTGCCGGCGCCACGGATCGTCGACAACCGCCTGCCCGATCTCCCGGGCGCCGCGATGCTCGCCCTCGGCCTGGCGGCGATCACGCTCGCGATCGTCGAGGGCAACAACTGGGGCTGGACCTCATCCGCTACCCTGGGCGCCTCCGCTGTCGCCGCGGCGTTGCTGGCCGGCGTCGTCATTCGCAGCCGCAGCCACCCGCGCCCGATCGTCGAACCGGCGCTTTTCGCCCACCGCTCCTTCCGCATCGGCAACCTCGGCACGCTGCTCTTCGCCGCAGCCTTCTTCTCGTTGATCCTCGGCAACGTCCTCTTCCTCACCTCGGTCTGGGGCTACACGATCCTCCAAGCGGGAGCGGCGACTCTCCCTGGTCCCACCGCGAGCACCCTGGTCGCCGGCCCGGCAGGCAAGCTCGCCGACCGCTTCGGCCATCGCGCCGTGATCGTCCCCGGCACCCTCTTCTTTGCCGCGGGGGTGATGGTCCTGCGCTCGTCCGGGGCCGAGCCCGACTGGCTCGGCCTCTGGCTGCCGGGCTCGTTGCTGACGGGAATCGGCATCGGTCTCGCCTTCCCGACCCTCGGCTCGGCCGCGGTTCGCGACGTGCCGATCGACCGCTTCGCCACTGCCAGCGCCGTCAACGCCGCCTTCCGCCAGGTCGGCGCCGTGCTCGGCACCGCGATCCTGGTCGCGATCGTCGGCGAACCGGCCTCGCTGAGCGCAGCCCTCTCCGTCTCTGACAGCGCCTTCCTCTTCGCCGTGATCGCCTCGCTCATCGCCGGCGCCGTGACCCTCACCCTGCGGCCGGCTTTCACGTCGGCGATCCCGGACGACACGGATGTGCCCAAGGCGTCCGGCGCGGTCGCCTACGAGACCGCTTCGACCTGAGCCGGCAGCGAGCGCCAGGCGCTCTCGGCGGCGTCGAGGCCGATCGTGAGGCTGCGGTCGCCGGCTGCGATCTCGATCTCTGGCCCGCCGACCGTTCCCAGCATGGTCGCACCCAGCCCTTCGAGAACGGCGCGCTCGCCGCTGAGAAGGAAGCCGCCGCTGCCCTCGCCGAACAACGCCTCCTCCGGAGAGCAGCCACGGAGGCGAAGGGGTTGGACGTCGACATGGCAGCCAATGCCACTGCCGATCGCGCACTCCGCGAGAGCGCAGGCGAGGCCGCCGTCGCTGATGTCGTGGGCGGAGGCGAGCTTGCCGGCGCGGACCGCGTCGCGCACCGCTGTGCAAGCGGCGGCGGCGGCGGCGATGTCGGGCTGGGGGAGACCGGCGCCCAGCTCGCCCCGCAGCTTCGCCAGCTCCGATCCGGCGAGCGATGGTTCGAAGGGGCCGAGCAGGGCGATCGCGTCGCCCTCGTGGGCGAACGCGCTCGGCGCAGCCAGGCTCGGGTTGGGCAGCTCGCCGACCATGCCGACCACCGGGGTCGGGTAGATCGGACCTTCCGGGCCCTCGTTGTATAGGGAGACGTTGCCGCCGACGACGGGGACGCCGAGCGCCTCGCAGGCGTCGGCCAAGGCGCTGACGGCGCGGTCGAGCTGCCAGGCCGGAACCGGCTTCTCCGGATTGCCGAAGTTGAGGCAGTTGGTCAGGCCGAGCGGCTCGGCGCCGGCACAGGCAAGGTTCTGGGCGCACTCGAGCACCGCCTCGACCGTGCCTGCGTAGGGATCGCAAGCGACTCGCCGTCCGTTGCCGTCGATCGAGATGGCGATCGCGCAGTCCGCCTCGGGGATCGCCAGCACCGCCGCGTCGGCGCTCTCCGGTCGCCGCGCGGTGCGCGAGCCGACCAGCGAGTCGTACTGCTCGAAAGCCCAGCGCTTCGAAGCGACGCTTGGGGACGCAAGCAGGGCAAGCAGCGTCTCTTCCGCCGGGGCGTCCGCGCCGAGCGTCGCTCTGTTGCCGTAGATCCAGTCCCGCGGCTCCCCTGGCGAGAGGTCATACAGCGGACAGCCATCGACCAGCGCCTCGACCGGCACCTCGCCGACGACCTCTTCGCCGCGCAGGATCCGCATCTGGCCGCTCTCGGTGACGACGCCGATCTCCGCTGCGCCGGTCTGCCATTTCTCGCAGACCGCAACCACCTCACCGACTTTCGCCGGCTCGACCACGGCCAGCATCCGCTCCTGTGACTCGGAGACCATGATCTCGAAGGGCTCCATGTCGGCCTCGCGCAGTGGCACCCGCGCCACGTCGAGGTCGATTCCGACCCCGCCGGCCGAGGCCATCTCGCTGGCGGAGGAGGTGAGGCCGGCGGCGCCAAGGTCCTGCAGCGAGACCAGCAACCCCTTCTGCAGCAGCTCCAGGCAGCACTCGAGCAGCTTCGACTCCTCGAACGGATCGCCGATCTGCACCGTCGGCCGCTTCGCTTCGTCGCCCTCGCCGAGCTCGGCGGAAGCCAGCACCGAGGCGCCACCGATGCCGTCGCGGCCGGTCGAGGCGCCCATCAGGACGACCGCGTTGCCGACCCCGGCCGCGGCCGCGCGCACCATCTCCGACCGACGGGCGATGCCGACGCACATCGCGTTGACCAGGCAGTTGTGCTCGTAGGGCGCCTCGAAGTAGATCTCGCCGCCGACGGTCGGCACGCCGATCGAGTTGCCGTAGTGGCTGATCCCCCGCACCGCGCCGTCGAGCAGGTGGCGCGAGCGGACCGAGTCGAGCTCGCCGAAGCGCAGCGAGTCGAGGATCGCGATCGGCCGCGCGCCGAGCGCGAAGACGTCGCGGAGGATGCCGCCGACCCCGGTCGCCGCCCCCTGGAAGGGCTCTACCGCGCTGGGGTGGTTGTGCGACTCGACCTTGAAGGCGACCGCATAGCCCTCGCCGACGCTGACGGCGCCGGCGTTCTCGCCCGGCCCCATCACCACCCGCTCGCCCTCGGTCGGCAGCCGCCGCAGCAGCTTGCGCGAGTGCTTGTAGGCGCAGTGCTCGGACCAGAGCAGGCTGAACATCGCCAGCTCGACTCCGTTCGGCTCGCGGCCGAGCTTCTCGACGATCAGCTCGAACTCAGCATCCGTGAGCCCGAGCTCGCGATGTTTCGAGGTCTCAACCGTCACGCCGCGACCGCCGCGACGCTCTCGAAGATCCGCAGCCCGTCGGTCGACCCCGTCATCGCGTCGACCGCGTGCTCGGGGTGGGGCATCAGGCCGAGCACGTTGCCGGCCTCGTTGCGGACGCCGGCGATGTCGCGGGCCGAGCCGTTCGGGTTCTGCCCGGGCGCGTAGCGGAACGCCACCTGCCCGTTCGCCTCGATCGCATCGAGCACCTCCTCCGGCGCCCAGTAACGCCCTTCGCCGTGCTTGACCGGGATCGAGAGCGTTCTCCCCCGCCGACGGGCCTGAAACGCGTCTATATCAGACGTTTTAGGCCCGTCGGCGGGCTGTTCTTCGATCAACTCGACCTGGTGGCAGGTAAACCGGAGGCTCTCGTTGACCAGGAGGGCTCCCGGCAGCAGGTCCGCTTCGCAGAGCACCTGGAAGCCGTTGCAGATGCCCAGTACCGGCCTGCCGTCCGCGGCGAGCTCGGCGACCGCCTCCATCGCCGGCGAGAAGCGCGCGATTGCCCCCGCCCGCAGGTAGTCGCCGTAGGAGAAGCCGCCTGGGATGACGACCGCGTCGACGCCGCCGAGGTCGCGCTCTTCGTGCCAGATCAACCGCGCCTCGCCGCTCAGCCTGCAGGCGTGCAGGGCGTCCCGCTCGTCGCAGGAGCCGGGGAACTGGACGACGCCCCAGAGCATCAGGCGCCGTCGATGCTCTCTATCTCGAAGTCCTCGATCAACGGGTTGGCGAGCAGCTTCTCGCAGAGCTCCGGCAACCTCCCTGGATCGTCGGCCTCCAGCTCGACCATGCGCCCGACTCGCACGTGTCCGACCCCCTCGAAGCCGAGCGCCGGCAACGCCCGCTCGACCGCCTTGCCCTGCGGATCGAGGATCCCCTCCTTCGGCCGGATCAGGACCCTTGCCTTCGCCATTAGAAGGAGCGCTCCGTAATCCGCTCGTAGGCCTCGACGTACTTGGCGCGCGTCTGCTCGATCACGTCGGGCGGCAGCTCGGGCGCCGGCGGCTTGTGGTCCCAACCGGCGGCATCGGCCCAGTCGCGCACGAACTGCTTGTCGAAGGACGGCTGCGTCTTGCCCGGCTCGTAGCGGTCAGCGGGCCAGAAGCGCGAGGAGTCGGGAGTGAGGACCTCGTCGCCGAGGACGATCTCGGCGCCGGCGTGGCGGCCAAACTCGAACTTGGTGTCGGCGAGGATGATCCCCCGCTCGGCCGCGTGCTCGGCGCCGCGCCTGTAGACCTCGGTCGAGATCCGACGCAGCTCCTCCATCAGCGCCCGGTCGCCGACGATCTCAGCCGCCCGCTCGAAATCGACGTTCTCGTCGTGATCGCCGATCTCGGCCTTGGTGGCGGGGGTGAAGATCGGCTCCGGCAGCTGGTCGGACTCGAGCAGGTTGGGAGGCAGCTCAATCCCACAGACCGCCCCGCTCGCCTTGTATTCCTTCCAGCCCGAGCCGGAGAGATAGCCGCGCACGACGCACTCGACCGGGTACATCTCCAGCCGCCGCACCCGCATCCCCCGTTCCATCGCTTCCTCGGGCACGTCGTTGGAGAGAAAATGGTTGGGAACGATGTCGCCAGTCAGCTCGAACCAGAATTCCGAGATCCGGTTGAGCACTTTCCCCTTGTCGGGGATCGGCGTCGGCATCACGACGTCATAGATCGAGATCCGGTCAGAGGCGACCATCAAGAGATCGTCGTCCCACTCATAGATCTCGCGCACCTTCCCCGACGAGTGAAGCTTCAAATCTGCGACCGCGGTGCTCACTACCGCGATGCTAGCTGGCTCGGAGGCGTGGAGAGGTGGGGGTGTCCCTCCGGCGCAGCGGCGTCCTGTTTTTCGCCCCAACCAGCGATCTCGGACGGCCGCCCCGTCAGAGGCGAAAAACCCAGCAAGCGGGAGGGACACCCCCACCTCTCCACTCTGCGATCCTGTCCGTCGATGCTGCCGCCCGAACCGAAGTACTCGCCGTTGTCCCAGACCTTGCGCTGGAGCTTCCGGCCGCTGCCGTTCATGCAGGATTGCCGTGAAAAGTACGGCGATTCCTTCAGCGTCAAATTCGCCACTTTCGAGCGGCCGATGGTGATGATCTCCGACCCCGTCGCGATCAAGGCTCTTTATACGGAGCGGTCGCATGGGCTGCCGCCTGGCCGCGAGGTTGTGTTGACGCCGGTCGTCGGTGCGCGCTCGGTCCTTGTGATCGAGGGAGCCGATCACCTTGCCCATCGCAAAGTGATGCTGCCCGCCTTTCACGGCGAGCGGATGCGGTCCTATGAGCCGATCGTCAGCGAGATCGTCGACGCCGAGATCGACTCCTGGCCGCTCGGCGAGGAGTTCGCGATCCACCCGCACATGCAGGCGATGACGCTGGAGGTGATCCTGCGCGTCGTCTTCGGCGTTGCCGAGGGGCCGCGGCTGGAGCAGCTGCGCGTCGTGCTGACCAAGGTGCTGGAGGAAACCGCGTCGCCGTTCACGCAGCTGATCGGGCTGGCCGCGCGCCGCTTCGGCGGCCGCGGGCCGTGGGCGAAATTCGAGGCTCAGTTGAAGGCCGTCGACGAGCTGCTCTACGCGGAGATCGCCGAACGCCGCGCGCTGGGGGGCTTCGAGCAGCGCGACGACATCCTCTCCCAGCTGATGCAGGCCCGCTTCGAGGACGGCGAGGCGATGGGCGACACCGACCTGCGCGACCAACTGATGACGCTGCTGCTGGCCGGCCACGAGACGACCGCGACGGCGCTCGCCTGGACCTTCGACCTGCTGCTGCGCCACCCGCGCGAGCTGGCGCGGCTGCGCGGCTCACTCGAGGCGGGCGAGGACGACTACCTGCGGGCGACGATCAGCGAGTCGTTGCGACTGCGGCCGGTGGTGCCACTCGCCGGCCGGCGTCTCGCCAAGGATCTCGTGGCCGACGGCCTCACCCTGCCGGCCGGCACCGACGTCACCCCGGCGATCTGGCTCGCCCACACCCGCGCCGACGTCTACCCCGAGCCCTTCGCCTTCCGTCCCGAGCGCTTCCTCGACGAGCAGCCGGACACCTACGCGTGGATTCCATTCGGCGGCGGCGTCCGCCGCTGCCTCGGCGCCGCCTTCGCCGAGTTCGAGATGCGGATCGTCCTGCGCGAGGTTCTGACCCGCTGCGAGCTGCGCAAGGCGAACCCGAGGCCGGAGAAGATCGGCCGCCGCAACATCACCCTCTCGCCGAAGGGTGGCACCCCGGTCATCCTCAGCGCCCGCCACCCAGCTCGCGAGCTGGTAGCTGCTTAGCGCCGGGCCGCAGATCACCGGCCCTCGACAGGGGACTTACCATCTGGGCATGGCCGAAGGTGGCGATGCGAATCGGCTGACGTTGTGGCAGCGCTTGGCGCTGAGCCGGGTGCGCAAGGCGGCTCGCAAGGCTCGCGATGAGCCGCTCACTTCCGAGGACTGGGCCTACTTCGAACTGGCGTCCGGCCGGGTGGAGAGTGGCCTGAGCCGCTTGCTGCGCACGCTCCCCTCCAGCCCGCGCTGCGGAATCTGCGGCGCACCCTTTGCCGGGTTCGGCGCTCGCCTCCTTCGCCCGCTGGGATACCGGCAGTCGCGAAAGAGCCCCAACCTCTGTGCGACCTGCGTCGAGGCCTCGCCACCGGGCGGGATGACGACCGAGGCTGGGGTGCTGTTCGCCGACCTGCGCGGCTTCACCCGGCTCTCGGAGGAGACCGATCCCGAGGCCGTGAGCATCCTGTTGCACCGTTTCTACGCTTGTGCCGAGGATGTCCTCTTCCCCGAGGCAGTGATCGACAAGCTGATCGGCGACGAGGTGATGGCGCTCTACCTGCCTATGTACGGGCGTTTCGATGAGGCCGCCCCGGTGATGCTCGGCCACGCGCGGGATCTTTTGCGCCGGGTCGGGTATGGCAGTGCCGAGGGCCCCTTCACCGAGGTCGGGATCGGCCTCGACTATGGAGAGGCGTTCGTGGGGAACGTCGGCAGACGATCGCTCAACGACTTTACGGCGGTCGGTGACGTCGTCAACGTCGCCGCTCGCTTGCAGGGAGAGGCGAGTGGAGGGGAGATCCTCGTCTCGGGCCGCCTTGCAAAGCGTCTCGCCGAGCCCCTAGGCGAGCGCCTCGAGTTGACCCTGAAGGGGAAGGCGGAGCCGGTCGTCGCCTACCGGATCGCCTAGCCGGCGCTCTTCGCGGCGGCCTTGGCCGCCGGATGCTCTCTGGCCCAGCGGGCGATCGTGCCCGAGCTGGAGATGACCTCGCCGTCGTCGAGGACGAGGATCGGCACCTCGTTGGTGCCGCTCAGCTTCTTGATCGCCGCCGCTCGTCGTCGCGGTTGCCCCACGTCCAGGGCATCAACCGGTAGCCGCCCACCGTGCGCAGCTCGTACTTATAGCCGGCCGCGTCGAGCGCCTTTGCCGCCTTTGCGCACGGATGCGCAAACGCCGGCCCCCGTTTCTTCTGCCCGCAGGTGTAAAGGATCACGGCGGCAACCCTACTCTCGTTCCGGTGTGCCTTATGTCCCTCTGAGATGCAAAAAGCGCACCGGAAGCCTCAGCGCAGCGCTTCGAGGCGCTCGAAGATCACTGGGACGTGGCTCAGGTAGGCGTCGTAGTCGAAGACCGCGTCCAGGTCGAGGTCGGGGGCTGCTGCGGCGAGCAGCTCGCGGAAGTGGGTGCCGGTGTCCCAGGCGCGCTGGGCGTTCTCCTGGACCACGCGGTAGGCGTCATCGCGGCTGAGGCCGGACTCGACCAGGGCGGTCAGGGCGCGTTGGCTGAAAAGGGCGCCGTGGGTCAGCTCGAGGTTCTCCTTCATGCGGTCGGCGCGCACCGTCATTCCGGTGGCCACCTTCGCGGCCAGATCCTGCATGTAGTCGAGGCCGATCGTCGCGTCGGGCAGGATCACCCGCTCGGCGCCGGAGTGGGAGATGTCGCGCTCGTGCCAGAGGGCGACGTTCTCCAGTCCCGTCTGCGCGTAGCCGCGCAGCACCCGGGCCAGGCCGGTGATTCGCTCGGTGCGGATCGGGTTGCGCTTGTGCGGCATCGCCGAGGAGCCTTTCTGGCCGGCGCCGAACGGCTCCTCGACCTCGCGCACCTCGGTGCGCTGCAGGTTGCGGACCTCGGTCGCGAAGCGCTCCAGGCCGGCGCCGGCAATCGCGACGCGCGAGGTCAGCACCGCGTGGCGGTCGCGCGGGATGACCTGGGTGGCGACGTCCTCGCGCTGCAGCCCCAGCCGCTCCATCACCAGCGCCTCGACGGCCGGCGGCGCCGAGGCATAGGTGCCGACCGCGCCGGAGAGCTTGCCGAAGCGCAGCTGCTCGAAAGCGTCGGTGAGGCGGGCGAGGTTGCGGTCGGCCTCGAAGGCGAAGCCGGCCAGCCGCAGGCCAAAGGTGGTCGGCTCGGCGTGGACGCCGTGGGTGCGGCCGACGCAGAGCGTGTCGCGGTGCTCCAGCGCCCGCTCGATCAGGGCGTCGCGGTAGGCGCGTGCCGATGCAAGGACGATCTCGCCGGCCTGGCGCAGCTGCAGCGCCAGCGCCGTGTCGAGCACGTCGGAAGAGGTGAGGCCGTAGTGGATCCAGCGGCCGTGCTCGCCGACCGAGGCCGCCACCACGTCGACGAAGGCGGCGACGTCGTGGTCGGTGACCCGCTCGCGCTCGGCGACCGCCTCGACCGTGAAGGCCGCGCTGGCACGCGCTGCCTCCGCCGCCTCGACGGGGACGACGCCCTCCTCGGCCCAGGCCTCGGTCGCCGCCAGCTCGACCTCGAGCCAGCACTCGAGCTTGCGCTGCTGGGACCAGACCGCGCCGATCTCGGGACGCGTGTAGCGGGGGATCATCAGCAGTTGATGATCCTCGCCGCGAGCAAGCCGGCGTTCTTTGCCCCGTCGATCGCCACACAACCGACCGGAACGCCGGGCGGCATCTGCACCGCCGAGAGCAGGGCATCGAGGCCGCCGAGGCTCTTGCCCAGGATCGGCACGCCGATCACCGGCAGGTCGGTGTGGGCGGCGGCGACGCCTGGCAGCGCCGCCGACATCCCGGCCCCGGCGATGATCACCCTGATCCCGCGCATACGGGCGTTGTGGCAGTACTCGCGGACCTGCTCGGGGTCGCGGTGGGCGCTCATCACGCGCACCTCGTAGCGGATGCCCGCTTCGTGCAGGGCGGCGCCCGCCGGTTGCATCTTGGGCTTGTCGTTTTTCGAGCCCATGATGATCCCAACGTGGGGCTCGTCGACGTCGATCTCCTCGAACGCCTCCTCGACCGCAGGCATCGCGGTCGCCCCGGTCGGCTGCGGCTCCTCTGAGATCTCGCTCATCTCTTCCTCTCTCGGTTCTAGAGTCATCTCATCAACTGGGTACCCGCTCGACCGCGCGGGCGGCGATGTCGGAGCGGATCTGCATTCCGTCGAAGGAGATCCGGCTGGCCGCATCGTATGCGCGATCGCGCGCCGCGGCGGGCGTCGGCCCCAGTGCCGTGAGGTTGAGCACGCGGCCGCCCGCGGTGACGATCTCGCCGCCGCGCTCGGCCGTGCCGGCGTGGGTCACCTCGACCAGCTCCGCCGCCGCGTCGAGGCCGAGAATGACGTCCCCCTTCGAGGAGGACTCCGGGTAGCCGGCCGAGGCGAGGACGAGGGTCACTGCCCAGTCCTCTCCGAACTCGGCCCGGGTCCCGGCCAGCCCGCCCGGCTCGCGCGCCGCCAGGCAGAGCTCGAGCAGGTCCGAGCGCAGGCGCGGCAGCACCGCCTGCGTCTCGGGGTCGCCAAAGCGCGTGTTGAACTCGAGCACCTTGGACCCCTCCGGCCCCACCATCAAGCCGGCGTAGAGGACGCCGTGAAAGGGGCGCCCGCGGGCCGCCATTGCCGCGACGACCGGCCTGTGCACGGTGTCGACGATCTCCTCGACCTCGGCTGGGCCGAAGCCAGGCACGGGCGAGTAGCTGCCCATGCCGCCGGTGTTGGGCCCCTCGTCGCCGTCGAAGATCCGCTTGTAGTCCTGCGCCGGCGCCAGCGGCACGACGTTCTCGCCGTCGCAGAGGGCGAGCAGCGAGAGCTCTTCGCCCTCGAGGAACTCCTCCAAGACGACAGTCGTATCGCCGAAGCGCCGCTCGCCGAAGAAGACCTCGACCGCCTCGTGCGCCTCAGCCTCCGAAGAGCAGACGATCACGCCCTTGCCGGCGGCCAGGCCGTCGGCCTTCAGAACCGCCGGATAGGACGCGCAAGCGAGGTGCTCGAGCGCCTCCTCGCGGCTGTGCAAGAGGACGTGGGATGCGGTCGGCACCCCGGCCTCCTTCATCAGTTGCTTGGCGAACGCCTTCGATCCCTCCAGCTCGGCCGCGGCGGCGCTGGGCCCGAAGGCGGCGATGCCCGCTTGCTCGAGCGCGTCGACCGCCCCGGCGACCAGCGGCGCCTCCGGGCCGACCGCGACGAGGTCGACGGCGCGCTCCCGTGCCGCGGCGACGATCGCCGCGACGTCACCGGCGTCGACATCGGGCAGGCACTCGGCGTCGGTGACTATGCCGGCGTTGCCGGGGGCGCAGAGCAGCTGGGGGGAGCGGGGCGAGCGAGCGAGGGCCCGCACCATCGCGTGCTCGCGACCGCCTCCCCCTACGACCAGGATCTTCAAGCGCGGGAGCCTAAAGCGAGTCGGAGAGCTCGTCGGCCGGCATCGCCGCCAACGTCTGACTGGTCATCGTCCCGCGCGATCCTAGCTCGACCGAGACCTTGGCCATCGTCTTCTCATCGGGAGCCTCGACGATCGTGACGAAGTCGTACTGGCCGAGCGTCGCGTACTGCGCCTGGACTTTGGCCCCGATCTGTTCGACCTCCTTGTTCACCTCCGCAACCCGCCCCGGGTTGTTCTTGAGCGTGCGGACGCCCTCGGAAGTCAGGTTGGTCAACATCACGTAAGTAGGCATGGTCTCTCCTCTCGGCTGGGGTTCTGAGCCTACGTTACGCAGGTCTGCCGACCCTTGCCACGCTGGGCCTAGACGCCGAGCGCCTGCAGCAGCGAGAACATCTCGAGGCCACCCTCGGTGACCTTGCCCTCGTAATATTCGGCGTGGCTGATCGGCGTGCCCGAGCTGTCGGCGAGGCCGATCTCGATCGAGCCGCCCGGCCTGAAGGTCGCGATCTGCTGGCCGGCGCTGACCGTCTGCCCGACCTGCACCGTGGCGTCGACCCCCTCGTAGACGAAGATCGACCGGCCCTTCAGCGGCCCGTCGAGGAGCTGGTAGAGGACGCCGCCGCCTTCGGGCCAGCCGGGGGCTTCCGTCGCCAGGACCCGGGCTTCGCCGATCGCGACGATCGGGCCGCTGCCGGTGAAATCGACGCCCTGGTCGATGCGCCCGGTAACCAGTTCAGCGCTGAGCGCGAAGGGGTTGACATAGCTGCCCGCGGCGGCGGGAAGCGCGACCGACCAGTCGACGTACTCGACCTGGCAGGCGCCTTTCATCCGTTCGGTTTCGCCGAGCACGGCCTGCACGTACCAGGCCGCGTGGTTGTGGGCGAAGATGCCGGCGCGGAGGCTGCCCTTCGACCAGATCGATCGTGCCAGGGTCGCGGCCGAGTCGGCCGGATTGGCATGGCGAATACGACCGTCTTCGTTGCCGTCGACCGCGTAGCGTCGCCACTCGCTCGGTTCGAGTCCGAGCGGGCCGGTCTGCCGGAGCTGCCGCTTGGTCATGCCGCGGCCGAAATCGGACTCCAGGCGGGCGATCGCCGCCAGTGCCCAGACACCGCGGCTGCCGAGGTCGTAGCGTGCCGCCGCGCCCTCGAAGGCGTTGAGGTATTCGGCGGGGAGCTTGTGGCGCCAGGGCCCGGCCGGCTTGCAGCTCAGCACCTGGAGCTGCGGCGCGGCGATCAGCGCGCCGGCGCTGCCACCGAGCTGGGGCGCGTAACAGCTGGCGTTGGCCAGGACCTCGGCCACATACCAGTCGGCGTGGTTGTAGGCGTAGATCGCACCGTAGGTGTCTGCCGGCATCCCGGCCGCGCTCAGGTAGCTGGCGGCGGCGTAGATCGCGTCTTCGGGGTTGAAGGGGTCCTTGACACCGTCGCCGTTGGCGTCGACGCCGTAGCCGGCCCAGGTTTCCGGCATGAACTGCATCCAGCCGACCGCTCCGGCAGAGGAGACGTTGAGGTTGGTTCCGAACGCGGTCTCAATCTCGTTGATCCCGGCGAGTACGGCCGGCCCCTGGGCGCCGAGCCCGTACGCGACTGCGGCACGCTGGTAGATCGGAATCAGAACCGGCGGGACGCCCGCGGCCGCGCAGCTGGACGAGGGAATCGAAGGGATCGAGGCGATCGGAGGGACGGCGAAGGTCTGCTGCGGGCTGGGTGCTGCGGTTGCGCCGGGGGCAGGCTGGGGGCTCGATCCCGTTTCGGTCTTTTGAGCGCCTGGGTTGCGAGCAGGGGTGCCGCCGGTCTGCTTTGGCGTGGTTGGCTGCGCCGGAGGGGCGACCAGCGTCGCTCCCTCTTCTACCTGAGGGGAGACCGGGGCCGGGACCGTCGTCGTGCTCGCCGGCGGCGGCGATTCGGTTGAGGTGGGAGCCGTGGGAGAGGGCGGCGGCGCTTCGTCCGCCGAGGCGGTGGCTGCGGTCAGCGCGGCGCCGATCGCGGCTGCCGCCAAGGTGTTGCGAATCCGTCCCATGCTCAGCCCAACACGTCCATGACTTTCCAGCTACCGCTTTTTTCGTCGGGGACGAGACTGAGGCGCAGCTCGCTGGTCAGGCCGACTCGCAGCAGCGAGACGCTCACGGTGTAGGCCTTGCCATCGCGGGGGCCGGGGACGAGGTTGACGACGCGCGCCTTCGGCACCTTGGCGTTCTTCGGCAGCCGTGGTGGCCTGTCGGCCAATGCCGAGGCCAGCTGCGGCGTTGCCGTTTCGCCGAACACGTTCTTGGCTCGTACCGGCCGCTTGCCGACCTCATAGAAGACGAAGGCCTCGGAGAAGCGGCGGGCAACCTTCATCGCCTCGGGTCCTGCGGGCACCGGCTTCTCGCTCGAGGTCGTCGCGGCAGGGCCTTCGGGCGGCGACGTTTCGGCGCTCGCTTCCGGGCCGGCCCCGGAGGCTTCGGAATCCGTCGCGCCCGTATCGCTCCCCGCTTTCGAGACCCCGACGCCCTTACCGATGCCGAAGCTCGGCGCAACACCCTGCAGCGCGGGGCCCTGAGTCTGCTTGGTCTGCGGCTGCGGCGCGGGCGTCACGATCGCCACCCGGTTCGGAGACGCGGCCTGCTCGTGCGAGCTGTTCCCGCTGAAGGGCCAGAAGACCCCCACCGCGACGGCGGCCCCGGCAATGGCTGCGAGCGCCGCGGCGCCGGCGACGCTGGGGGAAGGCCCCCAGCCGGCGAGTCGCTGCTGGAGCGGCCACAGCAGTCGCCCCTCCAGCAGCCAGGCGAGCCGCTCGAATGGCCAGCGAATGGCATCGGCGGCAGCCAAAAGCAAGCGCAGCGCGCGCG
Organism: Solirubrobacterales bacterium; assembly: GCA_035260485.1. Classification (GTDB taxonomy): domain Bacteria; phylum Actinomycetota; class Thermoleophilia; order Solirubrobacterales; family 70-9; genus VRUE01. Next base: position 17,419 of record DATFVC010000069.1, read on the forward strand.
CCCGTGGATCGGCGTTGATGTGGCGTCGTCTCAACATCTGTTCGAAGCTCGTACAAGCTTACGTCGGAATCTGCCCCCGATTCCTGTAGTCAGGCCACTCGGATTGCGATTTCTCAGGCGATCTACTACCAGCTCAAACTCAGCCGGGGCTAAATAAGCGCGGTCTCAGCCGCCTTCTCGAAGACCAATTCGCCGTCGACGGCGTCGACGCGCACGGTGTCGCCTTCGGCGAACTCACCCTCGAGGATCTTCAGCGCCAGCTTATCGACCAGCCGCTTCTGGATCACCCGCTTCAGTGGCCGGGCGCCGTAGGTCGGGTCGTAGCCGAGGTTGCCGAGCAGGGTCCGCGCGCCGTCCGTCAGCTCGACCTCGATCCCGCGCTCCCGCACCCGGCCGACAAGTTGGTCTACCTGCAGCTCGACGATACGGCCGATATCGGCCTTGGAGAGGCGGTGGAAGATCACCGTGTCGTCGATTCGGTTGAGGAACTCGGGCTTGAAGGTCGCAGCGAGCACCTCTTCGATCTGCTCGCGCATCTTCTCGTCGACCGACTCGGCGACGATCCGGTCGCTGCCGACGTTGGAGGTCATGATCAGCACCGTGTTGGTGAAGCTCACCGTCCGCCCTTGGCCGTCGGTCAGCCGGCCGTCGTCCATGATCTGCAAGAGCGTGTTGAAGACGTCGGGGTGGGCCTTCTCGATCTCGTCGAGCAGCACCACGGCGTAGGGCCGCCGCCGCACCGCCTCGGTCAGCTGGCCGCCCTCCTCGTAGCCGACGTAGCCGGGCGGGGCGCCGATCAGCCGCGCCACCGTGTGCTTCTCCATGTACTCGGACATGTCGAGGCGGACGATCGCCTGCTCGGAGTCGAACATGAACTCTGCCAGCGCCTTCGCCAGCTCGGTCTTGCCGACCCCGGTCGGGCCGAGGAAGAGGAAGGAGCCGATTGGCCGGTTCGGATCCGAGAGGCCCGCGCGGGAGCGTCGCAGCGCGTTGGAGACCGCCGAGATCGCCTCGTCCTGGCCGATCACCCGCTCGTGCAGGCGCTCCTCCATCTGGATCAGCTTCTCGACCTCGCCCTCCATCAGGCGGCTGACCGGGATCCCGGTCCATTTGGCCACCACCTCGGCGACGTCCTCCTCGGTCACCTCGTCGGCCAGCATCGAGCCGCTCTCCGCGTGCAGCTCCGCAAGTCGGGCCTCGCCCTCGGCGACGGCCTTCTCCAGCTCGGGGATCTCGCCGTAGCGCAGTTTCGCCGCGCTCTCCAGGTCGGCCTCGCGCTCGGCTCGCTCGGCCTCGCGCTCGGCCTCCTCGAGCCGTGCCTTGGCCGATTTGATCGCCTCGATCGCCTCCTTCTCGTTCTGCCAGCGCGCTTTCATCTCAGCCGAGCTCTCACGCAGCTCCGCCAGCTCCGCCTCGAGCGCCTCCAGCCTTGCCTTCGAGGCTTCGTCGGTCTCCTTCTTCAGCGCCTCGCGCTCGATCTCCAGCTGCTGCACGCGCCGCTCGACCTCGTCGATCTCAGTCGGCATCGAGTCGATCTCGATCTTCAGCCGCGAGGCCGCCTCGTCGATCAGGTCGATCGCCTTGTCGGGGAGAAAGCGGTCGGCGATGTAGCGCTCGGAGAGAGTCGCCGCGGCGACGATTGCGGAGTCGGTGATTCGCACGCCGTGATGGCTCTCGTAGCGACCCTTCAGCCCGCGCAGGATCGCGATCGTGTCGTTGATGTTGGGCTCGCCGACGAGGACCGGCTGGAAGCGCCGCTCCAGCGCTGCGTCTTTCTCGATGTGCTTGCGGTACTCGTCGAGGGTGGTGGCGCCGACGGCGCGCAGCTCGCCCCGCGCCAGCATCGGCTTCAGGAGATTGGCGGCGTCGACCGCGCCTTCGGCCGCCCCGGCGCCGACGATCGTGTGCAGCTCGTCGAGGAAGAGGACGATCTGCCCCGCGGCGTCCTGGACCTCGGAGAGGACCGCTTTCAGTCGTTCCTCGAACTCGCCCCTGTATTTGGAGCCGGCCAGCAACGAGCCGATGTCGAGCGCGATCACGCGCCGGTCGCGCAGGCTCTCGGGCACGTCGCCGGCGACGATCCGCTGCGCCAGCCCCTCGACGATCGCCGTCTTGCCGACGCCGGGGTCGCCGATCAGCACCGGGTTGTTCTTGGTGCGGCGGGAGAGGACCTGGATCACGCGCCGGATCTCCTCATCGCGGCCGATCACCGGGTCGAGCTTGCCGGCCTCGGCCTCGGCGGTCAGGTCGCGGCCGAATTTCTCCAGCGCTTGCACGCTGTCCTCGGGGTTGGGCGAGGTGACCTTGTGCGGGCCGCGCACCTCGGCGACCGCTTTTTCCAGCGAGCCGCGGTCGGGGAGGACGTCGGCGATGCCGGAGGCTTTATCGGTGAGGGCAAGCAGAATGTGCTCGGTCGAGATGTACTCGTCGCCGAGCTTCGCCATCTCGTTCTCGGCCTGCTGGAGGGTCTTGACCAGGGCGGAGGAGGGACGCGCCTCGGGCTGCTCGTCGCCGCCCAGCTTCGGCAGCGCCTCGGCGGACTCACTGGCCCGCGCCCCGATCGCCGCCACGTCGGCGCCGAGCTTCTGCAGGATCGGCACGACCAGCCCGTCGTCCTGCTGGAGCAGGGCGATCAGCAGGTGGGCGGGCGCCACCTCCGGGTTGCGCCGCTGCGAGGCGAGCTGTTGCGCGGCGGCGACCGCTTCCTGGGACTTGACGGTGAACCTATCGGGCTGCATCAGAATCCTTCCTTCGACATCCGGTGTTCGAGCTCGGCGGCATGGCGGCGCATCCGCTCCAGCTTGGCCTGCATCCGCTCCACCCGTTCTTCCATCTTCAACACGGTCTCGACGCCGGCCAGGTTCAGTCCCTGCTCGGAGGTGAGCCGCTGGATGTGCCGTAGCCGTTCAACGTCGCGTTGGGAGTAGAGGCGGGTGTTCTTCGGCGAGCGCTGCGGTTCGATCAGGCCGCGCGCCTCGTAC
>DATFVC010000070.1:0-88604 GCA_035260485.1 Solirubrobacterales bacterium
GGGATCGGCGTCATCGCGAAAGGCCGCAAGCGCTTCGGCCGCGAGGTGGGTGCGCTCGAACCGATAAGCATACGCCAACAATCCCATCGCCTCGAGGGCGAGCCGCTTCTCCCGCCGCGCCTGTTCGACGTACGACCGGTCTTCCACCATGCTCACGCCGCTTTGCCTCCGAACCGTTTCAGGTACGCGTGGATGAATTCGTCGAGGTCGCCGTCCATGATCCGCTGCACGTCGCCGACTTTGACTTCGGTGCGGTGGTCGTTCACCATGGTATAGGGCTGGAAGACGTACGAGCGGATCTGGTTGCCCCACGAGTTGTCCGTCTTGGTGGCCTCGACCACCGCCTTGGCTGCCTCTTGCTCCTCGAGCTTGCGCTGGTACAGCGCCGCGCGCAACATCTTCATCGCGACGTCGCGATTCTTGAACTGGCTCCGTTCCTGTTGGCAGGACACCACGATGCCGCTCGGTACGTGCGTGAGCCGCACCGCCGACGACGTCTTGTTGACGTGCTGGCCGCCGGCGCCGGAGGCGCGATAGGTGTCGATGCGCAGGTCGGCGTCGTCGATCTCGACCTCAACGCCCTCGTCCACCAGCGGTCCGACATCGACCTGGGCGAAGCTGGTGTGACGGCGCGAGGAGGAGTCGAAGGGGGAGATCCGCACCAGCCGGTGCACGCCGCGCTCGGCGGCGAAGAGCCCGTAGGCGTTCTCGCCGCGGGCGACGAAGGTCGCCGACTTGAGGCCCGCCTCCTCTCCCGGCGAGGCCTCCTTCATCTCGACCTCGAAGCCGCGACTCTCCGCCCAGCGCAGGTACATCCGCAGCAGGATCTCGGCCCAGTCCTGGGAGTCGGTGCCGCCGGCGCCGGCGTGGACCGTGACCACCGCGTCGCCGGAATCGTATTTGCCGCTGAACAGGCGCGCCTCTTCAAGCTCGGCGAGTCGCCTTTCGACCGACCCCATCTGGGTCACCAGCTCGGCGGCCATCTCCTCGTCCTCGGCCGCCATCTCGGCCAGCTCGTCGAGGTCGCCGGCCTCGGACTCCAGCTCCTCAAAGGTCTTCAGCTTGCGCTGGGCACGTGCATGAGCAGCCGAGACGCGCGCCGCGGCATCCTGGTCGTCCCAGAAGCCTGGCTGCCCCATCTCCCCCTCGAGCCGCTCGGCCTCTTCCCGGAGCGAAGCCGGGTCAAAGGTAGTCCGAGAGCAGCTTCAACTGCTCGCGGATCTCGGCGAGCCGCGCCGGTACCGATTCGGTTGAGGCGGCATCGGCCATGCCGACAGGTTATTGGGCGGCCGCGGACGCCTCGCCGCCCGTCGGAGCCCTGGCGCCGATGATCCAGGTCGACGCCGGAGCGATCACGCCCTCGGGGCCGTCGAACTCGGCGAGAGCTTCGCGCAGATCGCTCGCGATCTTGGGCCGGAGCTCATCGATCCGATCTTCCCACAACCTCAGCACCTCGCCGGCGGGTCCCAGCGACATGTTGAACTCGACCGCGTGATCGAGGTCGTTGCCGATCTTCAGCGGCAGATCGCAGCGTCGCAGCGAGATCTCCCCGAAGCCGGCGATCCTGAGCTGCTCGCTGACCGTGTCGGCGTCGGCCATCGAGAACGGCCCTGGCCCACAGGTCGGCTCGTCGCTCTCCTCGGGGTGCTCGAGGTACTCCTCGACGACCAGCTCGGCGCGTCGCACCCACTCGTTGTCGAGCTTGCGGCGCCAGACGACCGCGCAAAACCGCCCGCCCGGGACGAGCGCCTGCCTGACGTTGCGAAGCGCCTGCACCGGATTGGCGAAGAACATGATCCCCATGCGCGAGAAGGCGTAGTCGAAGCCGTGCTCGAGCTCGGCGACCTGGACGTCGCCGGTCATGAAGCGCACGTTCTCCAGGCCGCTGCCCTCGAGCTCCAGGCGCGCCTGCTCGACGAAGGGCTCTGAGACGTCGATCCCGACAGCCTCGCCCTCCGGACCGACCAGCGCCGCGATCTGCTGGGTCGTATCGCCGAACCCACAGCCGAGGTCGAGCGCCCGCTCTCCTGGCCGTGGCGGGTGAACCCTCATCGCTTCATCTCCGTGCGCGCCCAGCCCAGCGGTCGCGAGGTCGCGAAACTTGACGAAGCGGTCGAAGAGCGACCCGCTCCAGGCTTCCGCCGCCTCTCTGTTGGTCGCGGCAACCGGCTCCACGAGTCCGATGGTACTAGCCGATCCCGTGTTCGAAGCCACCGGCGCGCAGCGCCTCAGAGCGATCGTCAAAGGGCCGCCAGCTTCGCACGCGGTGGTCGCGCAGCTCGAACAGCCAGGCCATCTCGTCCGCGCTCGCGAGGGATCCGTCCTCTTCCCAATGCCAGGCGCGCCTTATCAACGCCACCGCCGCTCCGCCGCTCGACTCGGCGCCGTCCTCGTACAGCTCCTCCAACTCGATCGTCTGCTGAACGCCCCCCGGCGCTCGCGTCGCCCACAGCCGCGCAGCCTCCCTCCCCTTGCGCAGACCCTTCATCGAGTGCAGCTCGACCTCGGGGTCCAGCGCCGCGACGAAGGCATCCAGATCGCGCTCATTGAAGGCGCGGATGAACTCGCGGACGGGATCGTGCCTCAAGGGACGCTAGGCACCATGGCAACGCTTGAACTTCTTGCCTGAGCCGCACCAACAGGGGTCATTGCGGCCGATTTCTTTCTCGCGCTCGTCCTTGACCACGGTCTCGATCACCTCCGGCGCCGGCGCGCCGTTGCCGCCGCCGTTCGGCCTCGCCGTGCCTTCGGTCACGCTGACCCCTGCGGCCACCTCCTGGAGGGCCGAGGGCTGGGCGTCCGGGGTGCCACCGGAATAGTCGAACGCGGCCGGGGCGACGCCGCCGTTGCCGGCAAAGGCGCCACCGATCTGGGAGGGATCGATTTCGATCTCGGCGTTGAAGACCAGCTTGCTGAATTCCTCCCAGATCGAGTGCAGCAGCTCCTCGAACATCGCGAAGCCTTCGTTTTTGTAGGCGACGAGCGGATCGATCTGAGCGAAGCCGCGCAGGTGGATACCCTCGCGCAGGTAGTCCATGTCGTAGAGGTGCTCGCGCCAGCGGTTGTCGATGACCTGAAGCAGGATCGAGCGCTCCAGGTAGCGCATCAGCTCCTCGCCCAGCTGCCCCTCGCGGTCGTCGTAGGCGCTCATCGCGTCTTCGTCGAGGGCGTCCTTGAGCTTTTCGCGGTCGATCGTCTCCGGCGCCATCGAGCCGACCTCGACGCTCACCGGCCAGATCTGGCGCAGCTGCGCCTCCAGCCCCGGCATGTCCCAGTCGTCGAGCTCGTCGCCGGGCGTGTACTCCTCGACCAGGCGCTCGATCACTCCCTCCATTTCGTCGCGCGCGATGTCCGACATGTCGCGCCCTTCGAGGATCTCGCGCCGATATTTGTAAACGACGCGGCGCTGCTCGTTCATCACGTCGTCGTACTCGAGCACGCGTTTGCGAATCAGGAAGTTCTGTTCCTCGACCTTCTTCTGCGCACCCTCGACCGTCTTGGTCAGCATCCCCGCTTCGAGCGGCATCTCCCCGCCATCCTCGTCGACGGGCCCCAGGCGATCGAGGATTTTGTAGATGCGGTCGCCGGAGAAGAGGCGGATCACGTCGTCTTCGGCGGAGAGGAAGAAGCGCGTCTCCCCCGGATCGCCCTGGCGGCCCGAGCGACCGCGCAGCTGGTTGTCGATGCGGCGCGATTCGTGCCGCTCGGTTCCGCAGATGTAGAGGCCGCCGAGCTCGCGCACTCCCTCGGCCTCTGCCTTGCACTGCGGCTCCAGCTCGGCGATCTTCGCCTCCAGCGCCTCCTCGTAGCCGTCGTCCCCAGGACTCAGATCCAGCTTTTTCAGCTCTTTGTGGGCCATGTGATCGGGGTCGCCGCCGAGCTTGATGTCGACGCCGCGGCCGGCCATGTTGGTGGCGATCATCACCGCGCCCTTGCGCCCGGCTTCGGCGATCCGCTCGCCCTCTCGCTGCGCGTGCTCGGGCTTCGCGTTCAGCACCGCGTGCTCGACCCCGTGCCGTTTGAGCTCATCGGAGATCATCTCCGAGACCTCGACCGAGACCGTTCCGACGAGGATCGGCTGACCGCGCTCGTGGCGGGCCATGATCTCCTCGAGCACGGCTTTCCACTTGCCGTCCTTGGTTTTGAAGATCTGGTCGTTGTGATCGGCGCGGACCATCGGCTGGTTGGTCGGGATCTCAACCACCGGCACTTTGTAGATTTTCATGAACTCGGTGGCCTCGGTCAGGGCCGTGCCAGTCATCCCGGAGAGCTTGTCGTAGAGCCGGAAGTAATTCTGCAGGGTGATCGTGGCAAGGGTCTGGTTCTCCTCGCCGATCGCGACGCCCTCCTTCGCCTCGACCGCTTGGTGCAGGCCCTCCGACCAGCGCCGGCCCTCGAGGATGCGGCCGGTGAACTCGTCGATGATCATCACCTGGCCGTCGACGACCGCGTAGTCCTTGTCCTTCCCGTAGAGCGACTCGGCCTTGAGCGCCTGGCCGAGGTGGTTGACGAGGGTGCCGTGCTCGCCCAGGTAGAGGTTGTCGACGCCGAGGAATTCCTCGGCCCGCTTGACGCCGCGCTCGGTCGGGGAGACGGTCTTGTGCTTCTCGTCGTATTCGTAGTCGTACTCGGCCTCCGAGGTGTCTTTCGATTCGCCCAGGGATTTCAGCCGGTCCCTGGCCGGAACCCCCTCCATCTGGCGGGCGAGGCGAGCGAACTGGTAGTAGATCTGCGCCGCCTGTTCGGGCGCGCCGGAGATGATCAGCGGGGTGCGCGCCTCGTCGATCAGGATGTTGTCGACCTCGTCGACGATCGCGTAGTGGTGGCCGCGCTGCACGCAGTGCTCCAGCGCTTCGGCCATGTTGTCGCGCAGGTAGTCGAAGCCGAACTCGGAGTTGGTGCCGTAGACGACATCGCAGGCGTATTTGACCTGCCGCGCCGCGTGGTCGTCGCCGTCTTGGATCGCGGCGACGCTGATCCCGAGCGCGTCGTAGATCGGCTTCATCCATTCGGCGTCGCGCCGCGCCAGGTAGTCGTTGACGGTGACGACATGGACGCTGTCGCCGGCGAGCGTGTTGAGGAAGACCGCCAGGGTCGCGGTCAGGGTCTTGCCCTCTCCCGTCTTCATCTCGGCGATCGCCCCGTCGTGCAGTGCCATGCCACCGATCAGCTGAACGTCGAAGTGGCGCTGGCCGATGCTGCGCCGGGCCGCCTCCCGGGTCAGGGCGAAGGCCTCGGGCAGGAGGTCGTCGAGCGACTCGCCACCGCGGGCGCGCTCGCGCAGCGAGTCGGTCTCGGCACGCAGCTCCTCGTCGCCGAGCAGCTCCATCTCCGGCTCGATCGCGTTGATCCTCGTGGCGCGCTTCTCATACGCCTTGAATTTGCGTCCCTCGCCGACACGCAGCGCGCGGGTGACCATGTCCCTGGCATTTGCCATGGACCTAGGGTAGCGATGGGACCCTGACCAGGGACCCTAAGACTCGGCCGCGCGGCCGCGCATCTGGTTGACGAGACGTCGCGTCTGGCGGCGCTTACGTCGCAGGGCGCGATGCTTCTTGACTTGGCGCCGGATGTCCTCGGCCAACTCGTGGATCGTGTGCGAGATCTCGGGCGAGGCCTCCTTGGCATGCAGCGTGACGCCCTTGAGGCGAAGCGTCGCCTCCGCGACCTGCCTATCGGCGATCGCGGGGTTGCGCTCTTCCCAGATCGTCACGTCGAGCACCGCAAGCTCGGAGACCTGTCTGCCAACTCGGCGGAATCGCTTCAGAACGTGTTCCCGAAGCTCGTCATCGACCTCGACGTTTCGCCCGCGCACCTCGATCCGCATGTTTGGCCTCCTCGATTGGTCTGCTTCGATGCTACGCCTGTACCCGGGGCGCAGCAAGGGGAACTTCTCGGACGTGCGAAAACAGGACGCCGCATCCGACCGGGCCACCCTGCCTCCCTCCTACAAGCGTCGCGTGAAGGTGATTGCTGCGACTCGGACGGCGCCTGTTGAGCGGAGGGCTCGGGCGCAGGACGAGAGCGTGGCGCCGGTGGTCAGGACGTCGTCGATCAGGAGGACGCTGCGGGGGACTTCGCCGCGAGCGTGGATGTGCGGGGGGTGGCCGATTCGTTGGGAGCGGCGCTTGCCCAGCTGGCGTCCGCCGCCGCGGCGGGCCAAGCAGGAGTGGAGCGGCAGCTTGGTCCGCTCCGCAAGCGCCGCTGCTATCTCGGCTGCCGGGTCGAAGCCGCGGGTGACGGAGCGCAGGGGCGCAGTCGGCACTGGGACGATCACGCCGCTCAGCATCGTGCCGGGGGCTAGCCACTGGATCCGGTCGGCCATCAGGTCCGCCACCGGCAGGAGCCGGCGGAACTTGAGCGCCGTGACCAGGTCGCGGGCTACGCCCTCATGCGGAGCCGAGGACCAGGCTCGGTCAAGACCGGCGGCGCCGACGCCTTCCAGGGGTTTGGCGGCGGCGAGGCGTCGCGAGCAGCGGGTGCAGAGGATCGCTTCGGGTCGGCAGGTTCGCCCGCAGGCGGCGCAGAGTGGTGGGACCAGGCCGGTGGCGACTGCGTGGACGAGGTTCATGGCCCGATCGTGTGGGCCAGGGGCGCGTGTGTGGCGCGCCAGATGTCAAATGTTTGTCAAATCTTCCTCGCGCGGGCCGCGGTGCCGCCGGCCAGGATCGCCGCCGGCGGCAACTCGGTCCCCTCGAGCAGGATCGAGTCGCGGATATGGGCGCCGTCGCCGAGCCGGCAGCCGTTGCCGATGATCGCCGGGCCCTCGATCCGCACGTCCGCCCCGATCTCTACTCCGGCGCCGACCAAGACGGGCGCGGTCACTTCGGCGCCTTCCAGCGGGCTCGCCGCCCACACCCCCTCCTGCACCTGGGGCGCCCCAGGCTCGACCTCGACCTTCCCGTGCAGCGCGTCGAGGTTGCCCTGGCGCAGCTCGTCGAGGTTGCCGATGTCGTTCCAGTAGGCGTCGATCTCGTGCGAGTAGAACGGGGTGTCGGCCTCCAGCAACGCCGGGAAGACGTCCATCGCCCAATCGGTGAACCCAGGTGGATCGTCCGCTCCTGCCGCCTTGCTGGTACCGGGCTCCGGAAAGAAATCGAAGACCTCCGAGCGGAACATGTAAATGCAGGTATTGGCCAGGTCAGACAGCGCCTCGGCCGGATCGGGCTTCTCCTGAAAGCCCTGGATCCGCCCGTCCTCACCGGCGATCACGACGCCGTACTGATCGGTGTCCGGGACCCGTTTGGTCGCCAGGGTGGCGATCCCGTCATGGGACTCGTGGAACTCGCGCATCGCCCTGAAGTCGAGGTCGGTGAGCGCGTCGCCCGCGACCACGAGGAACGAGTCGCCGAGGTAGTCGGCGACGTTGCGCACACCCCCGGCGGTGCCGAGCAGCTGCTCCTCTTGACTGTAGGTGAGGTCCAATCCGAAGGCCGAGCCATCGCCGAAGCGTCCCTCGATCAGCTCGGGGAACCAGTGCAGGTTCGCGATCGCCTCGCCGAAGCCGTGGCGAGCCAGCAGCCGCACGGTGTGCTCCATCACCGGCCGGTTCAAAACCGGGACCATCGGCTTCGGCATTCCGTAGGTGATCGGTCGCAGCCGGGTGCCGAGCCCCGCCGCCAAGATCATCGCGCGCATCGGTGGCTCAGGTGCCCTGATCCCAAGAAGCGAGGTACTTGCTCTGCACGGCGGTCAGGTCGTCGATCTTGACCCCCTTGGAGGCCAGCTTGAGTCGGGCGATCTCCTGGTCGATCTCGTGCGGCATCGGGTGCACCTTGGTCTCCAGGCTCTCGTGGTTCTTCGCCACGTACTCGGCGGCAAGGGCCTGGTTGGCGAAGCTCATGTCCATCACCGCCGCCGGATGGCCCTCGGCGGTGGCCAGATTGACCAGGCGCCCCTCGGCAAGCAGGAAGACCTCGCGCCCGTCCTTCAGCCGATGTCCCGCTACCAGTGGCCGCGCTTCATAGGTCGACTCGGTCAGCGCGTCGAGGTCGCCCTTGTTGATCTCGACGTCGAAGTGACCCGAGTTGCAGACGATCGCGCCGCTCTTCATCACCTCGAACATCTCTCCTGCCACCGCGTCACGGTTGCCGGTCACCGAGATGAAGACGTCACCCTCCTTCGCGGCCTCGACTCCCGGCATCACATCGAAGCCGTCCATCACGGCCTCCAGCGCCCGCAGCGGGTCGACCTCGCAGACGACCACGTGCGCGCCGTGGCCCTTGGCCCGCATCGCGACCCCCTTGCCACACCAGCCGTAACCGATCACGACGACCTTGAGGCCGGCGATGAGGATGTTGGTGGCGCGGATGACACCGTCCAGGGTCGACTGCCCGGTGCCGTAGCGGTTGTCGAAGAAGTGCTTGGTGTCGGCGTCGTTGACGGCGACGATCGGGAAGCCGAGCTTGCCCTCTGCCTCCAGCGCCTTGAGCCGGATCACGCCGGTCGTCGTCTCCTCGGTGCCACCGTAGACCTCGGAGAGTTGCTCCGGGCGCTGCCCGTGCAGGACGGAGATCACGTCGGCGCCGTCGTCCATCGTGATGTGCGGGTGCTTGTCGACCGCGGTCTCGATGTGGCGGTAGTAGGTGTCGTTGTCCTCGCCGTTGATCGCGTGGACCTCGGCGCCGTAGCGGTCGACCAGGGCCGCCGCCGTGTCGTCCTGGGTCGAGAGCGGGTTCGAAGCGCAGAGCGCGACATCTGCGCCGCCGGCCATCAGAGTGCGGACCAGGTTCGCGGTCTCGGTGGTGACGTGCAGGCAGCAGGCCATCCGGATCCCGTCCAGCGGCTTCTCGCTCTCGAAGCGCTCGCGGATCTGGGTGAGCACGGGCATCTGGCGATCGGCCCACTCGATCCGCTTCTGGCCGGCGTCGGCCAGAGCGATGTCAGCGATGTCGTAGTTGGATGCGGCGGTTGCCATCGATTCCTTTCGTCTATTGGTCCGGGTCGAAGGATACGGAGATGCCGGGCCGCCCGCTCAAGGACGTCCGAGCACAGCCTTGAGGCTTTCGATCGCCTCGATCGGCAGCGGATCGACGCCACGCGCGTCGGCGACGGCAAGGGAGACGAGGTCGCCGAGCATCACGGTCCACAGCACTCGCTCGACCGGCGTCTCGCCAGCAGTCTCCACCCGCACAACGGTCTTCCCCGCCGCTTCGATCGAAGCGGCGGTGAGCTCGAAGCGACGCCCCTCGCGGGGGTGCTGGCCGGCGTCCTCGAGCAGCACCGCGGCGAGCCCGCCGTCGCCCGGGGCACCGGTCTTCCAGCCACAGAGCTCGTTGTGATCGGCCTCTGGCAGCGCCGAGAAGAAGGCAGGAAGCTTCGCGTTCTCGTTGATCTGCGTCTTCCAGCGGCGCGCCGCCGCAGTGGTTGAGCCGGCTCCGTAGACGACCGCGGTCGCATCGTCGAGCCTGGCTGCGATCGCGACAGCTGAGCTCCGGAGAGCCTCCCTCTGCGCTTCGAGAAAGTCGGCGGCGCCGGCAAGTTCGCTGTCGATGCGCGGCGCGACGCCGGCTGCGGCGGCGACCTCAGCGGCACAAACCATCATGTAGGCGACGGCGGTCCGCGGAGCGGGCAGCAGCCCCGGCAGGCCGACCACCGGGTCGCCGGCCGTCCGCGCGGCCTCGACCAGGGAGCCGCCGGTGCTGGCAACGACGCGACGCGCGCCCAGCGCCTCGGCCGCGGCGAAGCAGGCGAGGGTCTCCTCGGTCTCGCCCGAGTAGCTCGAGCAGAGCACCGTCCACTTGGGAGTGACCCAACTCGGCAGCTCGTAGCCACGTACGGTCAGCAGCGGCTGGACAAGGCGATCGCCGAGCGCCGCCGCGGCGAGGTCACCGCCGATCGCCGAGCCGCCCACTCCGCAGACCAGCACCCCCGTCGACTCGCTTGGCGCCAAGCGTGCCGACTCGACCCGCCAGAGCGCGTCGCGCAGATGATCCGGAATGGCGAGGACGTCGTCGAGCATCGTCAGCCGGACACTTTCTCACCCGGGGCGGCCACGATGCCCGACAGCTCGCCGCCCACCGCCACCTCGGCCCCGGGGGCGAGGATCGAGCCGACAACGCGGGCGTTTTCCCCCACGCTGCAGCCGTCGAGGAGGACCGATTCGACTACCTGCGCCCCGGCCTCCACGCGGCAACTCGGCCCGACTACGGCCCGCGGCCCGACCGTGGCGCCCCCGTCGACTTCCGCGCCGGGATCGATCAGCACGCTCGGGGCGGTGGGCTCGACACGCGTGACCACCCGTCCTTCGAGGATGTCCCAACTCGCCTGCAGATATCGCTCAGGAGTACCGATGTCCATCCAGTAGCCGTCGAGGCGCAGCCCGTGCAAGCCCGCGGCGACCAGACGCGGGAACACCTCGCGCTCGATCGAGACGTTCTTCCCAGGCAGGATCAGATCGAGCACCGAGCGCTCCAGCGCATAGATGCCGGCATTGACCTCGCCGGGCGCCCGCTCGCCCGTCTTCTCGAGAAACTCGAGCACCTCCCCTCCCGCGCCGCTCTGGACCAGGCCAAAAGCCGAGGAGTCCTCGACCGGGTACAAGCCGATCGTCGCCACCGCATCCGATCCTCGGTGCGCGGACAGCAGCGCAGCCAGGTCGAGGTCGGTGAGGACGTCGCCGTTGAGCGCAAGGAAGCGGTCCTCCAGCTCGTCGCCGAGCACATCGGCGGCAAAGCGAATCGCCCCGGCGGTGCCCAGCGGCCGCGGCTCGGCGACGTAGCGGATCGTCACCCCCGCCCGCTCCTCCTCGCCGCTGAGCGCCGCCTGCAACACGTCCGGCAGGAACCCGCAGGCCAGCACGACCTCGGTCACCCCGTGCCCCGCCAGCCACTCGATCATGTAGGCCAGAAAGGGCCTGTCGACGAGCGTCAGCGCGGGCTTCGGCACGTTCTCGGTCAGCGGCCTCAGGCGCGTGCCTTCACCACCCACCAAAACAATCGCTTGCAACTCCTAGCTCCCGTGGCGTGCGTGACCAAGCAGATCGAGGACGCAGTGAGCGTGGCGTGCTCTGCACGCAAGTGAGCGAGGACGCCGATATGCGCCGGTCACGCACGTCATGGGGCGTGCTCTGCACGCGAGCGAGCGACGGACGCCGAGCTGTGCCGGTCATCCGCGCTCTGACGGCCGATCCCCTCGTACTCGAAGCCAGTCGAGATCAATGCCTTCGGATCGAGGAAGTTTCGCCCGTCGATCAGCAGCGGACGCGCCATCCGAGTCGCCGCCTCGGTCCAGTCGAGCTCGGCGAACTCGGGCCACTCGGTAACCAGCACCGCCGCGTCGGCCCTGTCGAGCGCCTCCAGCGCGGAATCGCGCAGCTCGACCCCCCCGAGCAGGTCCCGCGCCGCCCCGGCGGCGACCGGGTCGTAGGCGACCACGTCGGCCCCTTCGCCCTGAAGCCGTGCCGCTAGCACCAGGCTCGACGCCTCACGCATGTCATCCGTATGCGGCTTGAAAGCGAGACCGAGCAGCGCAACCCGCTTTCCGACCAGCGAGCCGAGATGGCCGAGCAGCTTCTGCACCACCCGCCGCTTCTGCAGCTCGTTCACCTCGATCACCGCGTTGAGCAGCTGGAAGTGGTAGCCGGTGTTGCCGGCCAGCATCTTGAGCGCGCTGACATCCTTCGGAAAGCAGGAGCCCCCGTAGCCGATCCCGGCCCGCAGGAAAGATGGGCCGATGCGCTGGTCGAGACCCATGCCCCGGGCGACCTCACCGACATCGGCGCCGACCTCCTCGCAAACGTTGGCGATCTCGTTGACGAAGGAGATCTTGGTCGCCAGGAAGGCATTGGAGGCGAGCTTGATCATCTCGGCGCTGGAGACATCGGTGCGGACGATCTCGCCGCCCAGCGGCTCATACAGCGCGGCGACCGCGTCGCCGGCCGCCTCGTCGGCCGGATCGGCGCCGATCACGACCCGATCGGGGTGCATGAAATCCGCAACCGCGGAGCCCTCCTTGAGGAACTCTGGACAGGAGACGTAGGCGACATCGGGAAGGTCGCGGCGGATCGTCTCGCCGGTGCCAGCCGGCACGGTGCTCTTCATGATCAGCATGTGGTCGCCGTCGGCGCGCAGCTCCTCGACCACGGAGCGGACCCGCGAGAGGTCGGCGTCGCCGGAACGGGTCGGCGGCGTGTCGACGCAGACGAAGAGGAGGCGCGCGGAGCCCAGCAGCTCGCCCATATCGGTGGTGAAGGTGAGGCGCTCGGAGTTTCGAGACAGCAGGTCGCTGAGGCCCGGCTCGTGGATCGTCAACTCGCCACGCGAAAGGGAATCGACCTTCTCGGCGAGGATGTCCCGCGCCACCACCCGGTGCCCCAGCTCGGCGAAGCAGGCCGCGGTGACCAGGCCGACCCAACCCACCCCGATCACGCCGATCGGCTCTCTGCTCTCCGTCATCGTGGCGCCTTCCTCGGCATCTTGTTCGGGATTATCGCCTGCGCCGAGCGCGCCATGCCGACCATCTGATCGTTGGTCAGCACCTGCAGGAGGCTGTTCGAGATCCAGTACACGTTGTCACCGCGGCGCCAGGCGATCATCTTGACGCGATCGCCGTCGACGTAGATGTCGTAGTCGCGGCCCCGGATCGTCTTGGTCAGGCTCGGGTTTGAGAGGATCGGCGGGTCGGTCCAGCCGCGGATCCCCTGCACGCCGAAGTAGTGGACCCCGTCGGGGAGTTCCATATCCAGCGTCATCCGGTAAGCCAGGTGGCGCTTGCCGGCGGTGTCCTTGAAGTGGTACACCCGCGGATCCTGCACGTGGTAGTAGGAGGAGCTTTCGACGTAGGACGCCCCCGAGGGCAGTCGCGCGGGGTAGAAGACGGGGAAGCCGTGGCCCACCTTGCGCGCCACCGACTTCGCCTCCAGCTCACCGGCTTCGCCGGCGGGGATCAGACCATCGCTGCCAGGTGGCTTCGGCGCCGCCAGGTGGGGCTTCGGATTGCTCTTGTGCCGAGTCTTCTTCTTATGCTTCTTCGCCTTCGAGCTCCCCGTGGAGCCCTGCCCTTCATCGAGAGATCCGCGCGGGCCGCCACTGGCTTCTATGCCCAAGAACTTGTTGACGGCCCCCTGAATCGCCGTCGGCGTGGCGTAAACAAAGCTCGGGCCGAGTTCGGCCGGGAAGTGGACCTCCTTGATCGCCGCGTTGCGCGAGGCGATGAACAGCTTCAGCACCTGCAGCATCGTCTCCGTGTCGCTGATGTCGGAGGTCGTGTATTTGGTGAAGATGTCGATCAGTTCGTTGCGGCCGAGGACCAACTGGTCGATCGGAACCCGCTGACGAGCGGCGCTGAGGAAATCCTGCTGCCGCGCGGCGCGGACCAGGTCGGTATCGGTGTGGCGGTAGCGCACGTACTGCAGCGCCTTTTTCCCGCAGAGGAGCTGGTATCCCGGTTGGATGTTGATTTCGGAATATTCTTCTGAGGGCGGCACGCCGACGTTCGAGTGGTAGTAGCGGCGATCGACGTCGACGTAGACGCAGTCGATCGCGTCGACGGCGCGGACGAAGCCGAGATAGTCGACGTTGACGACGTGATTGATCGGCAGGCCGGTCAGTTCCTTCACGACTTGCAGGGTCAGCTTGGGCCCGCCAAAGGTGTAGGCGGCGTTGAACTTTTCGGTGCCGTAGCCGGGAATTTCGACCTTGAGGTCGCGGGGAATCGACATCAGCGCGATCGCGTTCTTGTCGGGATCGAGCCGCAGCAGCAGCGTCGTATCCGAGCGGCCGGGATCTTCGGGTTCGCTGGCCCGCTTGTCGGAGCCGATGATGAGGATGTTCTCCGGTTCGCCGCCGTGCGTCTGGGCGAGGATGCGCTCGACTTTGCTCTGAAGCTTGTTGTTGTGGGAAAGCGCGTCGGCGATGCTGCCGATGTAGAGGAGGATGCTGGTTGAGGTCGCCGCCGCGGTGACGGCGATGATCACAACCGAGGCGAGGGTGAAGCGCCACCAGTAGCGCTTTCGCTTCGGTGGCGGCTCGTGGTCGCCCGAGGGCGGCGGTTTCTTGAAGGGCTGCTCAACCATCGGTTCCGCTCAACCCGGGAGTCGATCCGGGATCGCTTGCAGGAATCCCTCGAGCGCCTGTCGGTATGCCACCAAAGAGGGGATCGAGACCCACTCCGCGGGGCCGTGATGACCTTCGCCAACCGGGCCGAACTCGACCGCCGGCACCCCCACCCGCAGGAAGGAGACGGCATCGGAGGCGCCGTCCCGGCCGACGCTCATCGGCTCCCCGTCGTGGTGCGCCGAGGCCGCCTCGCGCAGGCCGAGCACGAAGGGCGAGTTGCGGTCGACGACCGCCGGAGGTCGAGTGAACAAAGCGGTCACCTCGACGTCGGGAAGACCGCGAACCTGCTCGAGCACGGTCTCGGGGTCCTGGTCGGGGAGGTAGCGGATGTCGACGTCGATCGCGCATCGGTCGGGCACCTTGTTGAGCGCGTCGCCACCCAGGATCCTGCCGAGGTTGATCGAGGGGCGGTCGAACAGCTCCGAGCTGTGCCGGGCAAACGGTAGCGACTCGATACTGCGGAAGACGTCGTGCGCCTTCAGCACCGCGTTGTCACCGAGCCAGGGCGTCGCGCCGTGAGCGGCGACGCCGCTGACCTCCAGCCGCAGCGCCAGCACCCCCTTTGCCTCAACCCCGATCTGCAGATCGGTGGGCTCACCGGTGATCGCAAAGTCCCCGATGAAACCGCTGTCGACCAGGTGGTCGCTGCCCCGGTCGGCCTCCTCCTCGGACTCCTCATCGCCGACGATGCCAAGCCGCACCCGCACCCTCTCCTGCTCGCGCATCGCGGCGATCGTCATCAGCATCGCCGCCAGGGCGCCCTTCATGTCGTAGGCGCCACGGCCGTAGAGCCGCTCGCCGTCGAGCCGTGGGTCGAACTGGCCCGGGCGCCCCGGCACCACGTCCAGGTGCCCATGCAGAACGACGGTCGGCACATCCTCCGGGCCAACTTCGGCCCGCAGCACCGGCAGCCCGCGCACCTCGTCGGTGGCGACCGCGATCCCTCGCGCTTCCAGCCAGCCCTCGACGAAGCCAGCTGCTTCGAGCACCCCATCCGCCTCGGAAGTGTCGTATCCGATCAGCCGCGTAGCAAGTGCAACCAGCTCCTCGCTCATCCGCCGAAGCCTCTCAGGACGAGAGGGGTCGGTGCCTCTCTGCGGCAATGTCGCGAAGCGGCGATATGCAATCTGTCTCCCGTGCGGGCGAAGCCCGCGCACAAACATCGGGAGCGGAGGCCGAAGGCCGAGCGACCCAAATTGCCGCAGAGAGGCACCGACTCCTCTCGCTCAGCCTTGGGCAATCGCGAGAAACGCTTCGGCCCGGTCACGGTCTTTCCGCGCCCGGGTCTGCTCGCCGCTCTTGTCCTCGGCGTCGGCCAAGCGCTGTTCGGCGTCGGCGAGCTGCTCTTTGAGCACGCCGGCGTCGAGGTCCTCGGGCGCGATCGCCTCCTCGAGCAGCAGCCGGGCGTGATTACCGAACACTTGCAGCCAGCCGTGCGCCTGCGCGAAGCGGCGCGTCTCCGACTCGCCGGTGTAGAGGCGCAGCTCGGTCGGCCGCAGCGCCGCCAGCAGCGGCGCGTGGTTGGCGAGGATGCCGATTTCGCCGATCGCAGTTCGGGTCGAGACCTGGCTCACCTCACCGCTGAAGACCCCCCCCTCAGGGGTGAGGACCTCGACCTCGAATTTGCGCTCGCCGGCCAAGCTGGCTTCCTAGGCCGCCGCAGCCGCGCTGGCGTTCTCGGTGACCTGGTCGATCGAGCCCTGCATGTAGAAGGCGCCCTCCGAGAGGTCATCGTGCTCGCCGTCGAGGATCTCGCGGAAACCGCGCACGGTCTCGGCGACGGGCACGAACTCGCCGCTGCGCCCGGTGAACTGCTCGGCGACGAAGAACGGCTGTGAGAGGAAACGCTCGATCTTGCGCGCTCGCGAAACCGTCTGCTTGTCCTCGTCGGAGAGCTCGTCGATGCCGAGGATCGCGATGATGTCCTGCAGCTCCTTGTAGCGCTGCAGCACCTCCTGTACCTCGGTCGCGGTGCGGTAGTGCTCCTCGCCGACCACGTCGGGCTTGAGGATCGTCGAGGTCGAGTCGAGCGGGTCGACCGCCGGGTAGATCCCTTTCTCGGAGATCGCCCGCGAGAGCGTGGTGGTCGCGTTGAGGTGGGCGAAGACCGAGGCGGGCGCCGGGTCGGTGAGGTCGTCGGCGGGGACGTAGACCGCCTGCACCGAGGTCACCGAGCCCCGGTCGGTCGAGGTGATCCGCTCCTGCAGTTCGCCCATCTCGGTCTCCAGGGTCGGCTGATAGCCGACCGCGGAGGGCATCCGGCCGAGCAGCGCCGAGACCTCGGAGCCCGCCTGGACGAAACGGAAGATGTTGTCGATGAACAAGAGCACGTCCTGACCGCCTTGCTCGCGGAAGTATTCGGCCATCGTCAGCCCCGAGAGGGCGACCCGCAGGCGGGCGCCGGGCGGCTCGTTCATCTGACCGAAGACAAGCATCGTCTTCTCGATCACGCCCGACTCTTTCATCTCGAGCCAGAGGTCATTCCCCTCGCGCGAGCGCTCGCCGACCCCGCAGAAGGCGGAGAGGCCTTCGTGCTCCTCGCCGATGCTGCGGATCAGCTCCTGAATCAGCACAGTCTTGCCGACCCCGGCGCCGCCGAACAGCCCCACCTTGCCGCCCTTCGCGTACGGCGCCAGCAGATCGATCACCTTGATCCCCGTCTCGAGGATCTCCTGGGTCGGGGCGAGTTCCGAAGCTTCTGGAGCGGGGCGATGAATCGGCCAGCGCTCACCGGCCTCGATCGGCTCACCCTGGTCGATCGGCTCGCCGAGCAGATTGAAGATGCGGCCAAGCGTCGCATCGCCGACCGGAACAGAGATTGGACCGCCGGTGTCGATCACCTTGTCGCCGCGCTGCAGACCATCGGTGGCGTCCATCGCCACCGTGCGCACCCGGTCGTCGCCGAGGTGCTGCTGGACCTCGCAGACCAGCTCCATCGCCTCGCGGTCCTCGTCGCCGGCCATCTCGATCTTCACCGCCGAGTAGATCCCCGGCAGCTTGTCCGGGAAGACGGCGTCGACAACCACGCCGGTCACCTGCTCGACTCGTCCCACATTCGTTCCGTTGTTGCTCTCAGCCATTGGTTCCTTTTCTGACTTTCTATTTGAAGTCTCTAGCCGAGCGCCTCGGCGCCGGCGACTACCTCGAGGATCTCCTGCGTGATCTCCGCCTGCCTGGCCCGGTTCATCTCCAGGGTGAGATCGTCCATCATCGTCTCCGCGTTCTCGGCCGCGTTGCGCATCGCGGTCATCCGCGCTCCAAGCTCTGAGGCGGCGGACTCGAGCAGCGCCCGGTAGACCGAGATGTTCACGTACTCCGGGATGAGCTGCGCAAGCAGCAGCTCGGCTTCGGGCTCGTACTCCCACAGCGCCTGGCCGTGGGCCTTCTCGATCTCGGTCTCCTCGGCGTCGACTTCCTCCTCGAGGACGCCCTCGCCGGTCACCTCGGCCTGCTGTAACGGCAGCAGCGTCTGCCGCCAGACGTGCTGGGTCAGCGGCGAGACGTAGCGGTTGTAGACGAGCTCGACCCGGTCGAGTTCCTCGTCGACGTAGCGCGCGGTCAGCTCCTCGCCGATCTCGCGCGCGTTGGCGAAGCCGGGCCGGTCGGTGAAGCCGGTGTAGGAGGTGCGGACCTCCTGCTTGCGGAAGGTGAGGGCAGAGACGCCCTTGCGCCCAACCGCGGAGAAGGCCGTCTCGGTCCCCTGCTCGCGCAGCTCGTCGCGCAGCCGCAGGCCATCCCGGATCACGTTGGTGTTGAAGGCGCCGGCCAGACCACGGTCGCCGGTGATCAGCACCACGCCGACCCGCTTGACGTCCTCGCGCTCGACCAGCACCGGCACGCGCGGCACTCCGCCCGCCTGCTCGGCGGCACGGCGGGTCAATTTCCGCATCCCCTGCGCATAAGGCCGCAACTGCTCAATCCGCTGCTCAGCCCGGCGCAACCGCGCCGCCGCAACCATCTCCATAGCCCGCGTGATCTTGTTGATGTTCTTGATCGAAGCGATGCGGTTCTTGACGTCCTTCTGACTAGCCATTCCTACTCCCAGCCATGGGGAGAGGCCGGGGTGTCCCGGCCGGGCGCTGGGTTTTTCGCCAGTCGCGCCTGCCGCTCGCGTCTAGCCGGCAGGGCGAAAAACAGGACGCCGCGCTCGGCCGGGACACCCCGGCCTCTCTATCGCAGCGCGAAAAACCCAGCACGGACTGTCCTGCGAAGAGAGCTGCGGGGGTTCCCCTCCCGATCGCGGCGTCCTGGTTTTCGCAGCGCAGGCTCGACAAGAGACACCCGCCGCAAGGCGAAAACCCCAGCGTTCGGGAGGGGAACCCCCGTGGCTCTCTCCCCGCCCGACAGGTCATGCGGGAGCTGCCTCTTTCTCAGCCTCAGCTTCCGCGGTGCGGCTGGGTTTCTCCCGCTCCTCAGTGGACTTGATCCGGTCGGACTCGCCAGCCTCGATCGGATCGCCGTGCTCGTCGAAGTCGGCGCCGAAATCGTCGACGAAATCGCGGATCGCCGCCGCCAGCTCCTCCTCGTCGGCCTCCTCGAGCTTGCCGGTCTCGGCGATCCGATCGAGCAGCTCGGGCTTCTCCGAGCGCAGCCGGATCTTCAGGTCGCGCAGGAACTCGCCAACCCGCTCGGTCTTGATCCGGTCGAGGAAGCCACCGGTGCCGGAGTAGATCGCGGCGACCTGGTCGGCCATCTCGAGCGGCTCGCGCTCTTTCTGTTTGAGCATCTCGACCAGCCGTTCGCCACGGTTCAGCGTTTTCTGCGTCTCCGCGTCGAGCTCGGAGCCGAACTGGGCGAACGCCTCGAGATCGCGGTACTGGGAGAGGTCGAGGCGCAGTTTGCCGGCGACCTTCTTCATCGCCTTGGTCTGGGCGTTGCCGCCCACCCGCGAGACCGAGATGCCGACGTTGATCGCCGGTCGCACGCCTGAGTTGAAGAGGTCGGACTCGAGGAAGATCTGACCGTCGGTGATCGAGATCACGTTGGTCGGGATGTAGGCGGAGACGTCGCTTGCCTGCGTCTCGATGATCGGCAGCGCGGTCAGCGAGCCGCCGCCGAGCTCGTCGTTCAGCTTCACCGCCCGCTCCAGCAGCCGCGAGTGCAGGTAGAAGACGTCGCCGGGGTAAGCCTCGCGACCTGGGGGTCGCCGCAGAAGCAGGGACATCTGGCGGTAGGCATAGGCGTGCTTGGTGAGGTCGTCGTAGACGCAGAGCGCCGCTTTGCCGTTGTAGAGGAAGTGCTCGCCCATCGCGCAGCCGGCGTAGGGGGCGATGAACTTGATCGGCGCCGCCTCGTCGGCGGGAGCGGCGACGATGATCGTGTTCTCCATCGCGCCGTTCTCCTCCAGCACCTCCTTCAGCTGGACGACGGTCGACATCCGCTGCCCGATCGCGACGTAGATGCAGACCATGTCCTTGTCGCGGTTGTTGATGATCGTGTCGATCGCGATCGCCGTCTTGCCGGTTTGGCGGTCGCCGATGATCAGCTCCCGCTGGCCGCGCCCGATCGGGATCATCCCGTCAATCGACATCAGCCCGGTCTGCACCGGTTCGGTCACCGGCTGGCGCTGGACGACGCCGGGCGCTTTGAACTCAGCCGGGCGGGTTTGCGTGGTCGCGATCTCGCCCTTGTCGTCGAGCGGGCGGCCGAGGGGATCGACCAGGCGCCCCAACAGCTCGTCCCCGACGGGGATCCGCAGCAGATGAGACGTGCGCTTGACCGTGTCGCCCTCGACGATCTTGTCCCACTCGCCGAAGAGCACGGCGCCGACGTTGTCCTCCTCCAGGTTGAGGGCGAGGCCGGTGACGCCGTGCGGCAGCTCGAGCATCTCGAGCGCCATGCAGTTGTCGAGGCCGTGGATGCGGGCGATCCCGTCGGCGACGGAGAGCACCGTGCCCACCTCAGAGAGGTCGGCGCTGCCGGTGTCCAGTCCCTCGATCCGCTCACGCAGGATCGATGCGATCTCGTCGGGCTTGATTTCCATAGGGGTGCTCTATGCCTCCTTACGCCGCCTGGGCGACGCTCTTTCGAAGTTTCTCCAAGCGATTGCGAATGCTCGCGTCGAGGACCATGTTGCCGACCTGCAAGACGATGCCACCGAGGACCTCCGGGTCAACCCGGCTTGCCAGATCGACCCTCTGATCGGTTTGGCGCTCGATCTCCTCACCGATCTTGGCAACCACGGCCGGGTCCAACTCGGTTGCGCTGGTCACGGTCACGTCGATCCGCCGATTCTGCTTCTTCCACAGCTCCTCGAAATGGCGACGGACGCGGAAGATCTCCGCGGTCCGGTGCTTCTCGATCAGCAGCTCGAGGAAGTTGAGGAACTCGGGGTCGGCGCCCGCAATCGCGCGCCTCAGCCCGTCTACCTTCTCCGCCGAGGAGAAGTAAGGACTGAAGAAGAAGACCCGCAGCTCGCGGTTCGCGTCGAGGGCGTCGGCGAACTGGGCGAGCTCGTCGCGAATCGGATCGAGCTTCCCCTTCTCCTTCGCTACCTCGAACAGCGCCTCCGCGTATACGTGAGCCGGGTCCTGCATGCCTAGCTCTCCGCTCCCGAGAGGGAGGTGAAGTCGACCTCGCTGAGCGCCTCCTCGACCAGGCGGCGCTGGTCCTCGGCGGTGAGGCTCTTGCGGGTCACCTTCTCGGTGGCCAGCACGGTCAGGTCGGCGACCTCCTTGCGGATCTGCTCCAGGGAGCGCCGCGTCTCCGCTTCGATGTCGCGCGTCGCAGCCGCAACCAGCTCCTCGCGCTTCTCCTTGCCCGCCGCCGCCGCTTCTGCTTCGGCGGTTTCCGCCGCCTTGCGGGCGCGGGCCATGATGTCGTCGGCCTGCTCGCGAGCCTCGGCGAGGCGGGCTCGGTACTCCTCGAGCAGCTCCTCGGACTCGCGCCGTTGCCGTTCGGCCGCCTCGATCGACTCGGCGATCGCCTTGGCCCGTTTGTCTAGAGCCTCCTGGATTTTCGGGAAGGCGACCTTGTTCAACACCCACATCGTGAAGAGGAAGAGGACCAGCGTCCAGATCATCAGGCCGAGGCCCGGTGAGACGAGGAAGCTTCCCCCGCTTTCCCCGGCGGCAAGCGGAAGCGCGGATATGTAGCCGAGAACCTCCATTTCCCTAGGAGAGGAAGAAGGCGATCAGGCCGAAGATGAAGGTGTAGAAGGCGACCGCCTCGGTCAGCGCGAAGCCGAGCCAGCGGATGCTTTCGAGCTCGCTTTTCATCTCGGGCTGGCGGGCGACCGACTCGATCTCCTTGCCGAAGATGAAGCCGACGCCGATGCCGGCGCCGATCGAGCCGAGGCCGGCGCCAACGCCGAGGGCGATCGCTTTGCCGGCGCTTTTGACACCTTCATCGGTGACCGCGGCGGCGACGGGGGACAGATCCATAGTGAGAACAGTGCTCCTTTTTCTAGATGGTCGATTTCAAATTTACGTGCCCGCGGGGGCGCGCCTGGCCAAGCTGGGTGGTGTACGTGGTCGCTGCGCGTAGCAGCGCTACGCGCGAGGCCGCGGGCGCCGACCAGCGCCGCGCCAGGCGCGTCATCCGTGGGTGCGGAAATTTGGAATTGATCATTTAGTGGCTTGCGGAGGTCGCTCCGCCGATGTAGATCGCGGTGAGGGTCGAGAAGATAAACGCCTGCAAGGTGGCCACGAGGCCGACCTCGAAGATGAAGAAGGCGAAAGCGAGCGGGAAGGTGAGGGCGCCGAGCGCGGCGATCCCGAGCAGCACGGCGAGCCCGCCGCCCATGAAGAGCAGCAGCAGGTGGCCGGCGAGAATGTTGGCGAAGAGACGCACGGAGAGAGAGATCAGCCGCACGAAGTGCGAGATCACCTCGATCAGGAAGATCGCCGCCTTGCCGAACGGGCTCATTTCCTCCAGGCCCGGGGGGAGCCAGCTGGCGAAGTAGGCGAAGAAGCCCTTGGCCCGGATCCCTTCGACGTGGTAGGAGATCCAGACCACCAGCGTGAGGACGAGAGGGATCGAGATGTTCGCGGTCGCGGCGTAGATCGCAAAGGCCGGGATCTGCAGGCCGAAGATGTCGACGGTGTGCTCGGTGTTGATCGGCAGCGGCAGGAAGCCGATCATGTTCGAGAACCAGATGAAGAAGAAGAGGGCGCCTAGGAAGGGAAACCAGCGCGTCGCCGTCTTGGTGTCGAGATTGCCACCGGTGATGTTGTTTTTGGTCAGGTCGTAGGCGAGCTCGACGGCGGTCTGCACCCGGTTCGGCTTCTGATGCATGCGGCGCGAGATCCAGGTCATCGTGAAGATCGTCAAGCCGCTGGCGATGGCGAGGTAGAGGACGGCCTTGTTGATGCTGAGGTCGAGGCTGCCGAGGTGAATCGGCACCCATTCTTCGAGTTTGAACTCGTTCTGGGGCTTGAACTCTTCGTTCTTGCCGGCGTTGCCGAAGATCAGCAGCATCGCGATCGCGATCGCGAAGTAGGCGCCGAAACCGATCAGGACTTTGCTTTTCGTCCTCATGGGGCCTTGATCTCCCGCGCCTCGGGCTCGAGCAGGTAGACGAGACCCTGCGCGGCGAAGGAGACGGTGAAGAGGACGAGCAGCAGCAGCGCGGCTGCCAGGCCGGCTTCGCGCTCGGCGATACCGACCAGAAGAACAGCGGTCACCATCAGCCAGACCCGCCCCAGGGCCGTCGCCGCGACGGTCCCCATCGCCTTCTGGCGGTTGCCGTGGGCCAATTCGCTGCTGACACGGCGAGCGGCGAGCAGCTGAATTCCCCGCTGTGCGAGCCAGGCTCCCGCGGCCACGGCGTAGCCGAGCAGGGGCAGCCCCCCGAGCACGAAGACGGCAAGGGCGGCGGCTAGCACCAGGAGATCGACATGCTTGGGAGGAGACATAACACCGCCCGTCTCATGCTGAGCGGGCGGATCAGCGACTATATCCGAAAGGGCCGTCGATCCGCTTTGTAGAGCCAGTTCGTGAGCCTTGTCACAACCTCGCACAAAGTCTGGGGAGGGTCTTTCAGCGGTCCGGCTCGACTGCCTCGAACTCGCCGGTCTCGGGATCTACCACCGGGAAGCTGCC
The DNA here is from genome assembly GCA_035260485.1 of Solirubrobacterales bacterium. GTDB lineage: Bacteria > Actinomycetota > Thermoleophilia > Solirubrobacterales > 70-9 > VRUE01. Next base: position 23,100 of record DATFVC010000070.1, read on the forward strand.
CGTCTCCAACTCGCGGGCGACCGCCAGGTCGACCTGCTCGGCGGGCGGCGCCGGACGGCCGGCGTCGCGGCGGATGCTGACCAGCTGGCGCAGCCGCACGCGGCGCAGGCTGAGGATCTCGAGCACCTCGACCAGATAGACGCTCGCCCCCAGCGCGAGCAGGCCGAAGACAGCCATTACCGCGCTCCAGAAGACGTTGAAGTGGCCGTGGTTATCGCTGTAGGGGACGAAGCGCAAGGCCAGCGCGACGGCGGCCATGACGAAGGTCCAGCCATAGAGGTAGGCGAGCGTGCGCCGTTGCGAGAAGCCGATGTCGGCCATGCGGTGATGAAAGTGCCAGCGATCGGCGCGGTAGATCGGGCGGCGGTACTTAAGCCGCTTCGCCACCACGAAGCCGGTGTCGAGGATCGGCACGGTGAGGATGATCAGCGGCAGGAAGAGGGCGATGACCGCGTTCGTCTTCAGCGCTCCCTGCACGGCGACGACGCCCAGCAAGAAGCCGAGCAGGTTGGAGCCGGTGTCCCCCATGAAGGTCTTGGCCGGCGGGAAGCCATGACGGAGGAAACCGAGCGAAGCGCCGGCGGTGAGCGCGGCGAGGACGCCGGCGGCGTTGCGCTCCAGCGAGAGGGCGATCACGGCAAGGGCGACGCCGGAGATGACGCAGACCCCGGCGGCGAGCCCGTCGACGCCGTCGATCAGGTTGATCACGTTGATTACGGCGACGATGCCGACCACGGTGCCGACGTCGCCGAGTGAGATCGTGCCGCCGCCGGGAAGGCCGAGCAGGTCGACGGAGCCGGGGTTGAGCTGGCCGAGGAAGGGAAAGGTGAAGCTTTCGACCGTGACGCCGGCGGTGACTGGGATCACGACCGCGACGGTCTGGCCGATGAGCTTGGTCGCCGCGCCGAGGTCATAGACGTCGTCGAGGACACCGATCGCCGTGATCGCCACGGCGCCGGCGAGAATCGCTCGCGTCTCGGCGTCCCAGGGCAGCCAGACCAGGGCGGCGATCAGGACCCCGGCGAAAATCGCCAGGCCGCCCAGTTTCGGCGTCGGCACCTCGTGCAGCGAGCGCACTCCGGGCAGGTCGATCGCGCCGGCGCGACGGGCGAGGCGGATCGTCGACGGCACCAGGAGCAGGGTCACGATCCCCGCGACGAGGAAAGCGAGGAGGGCTTCGACCGACGCCGGCATCGATCCAGGCTAGTGCCTTGTCCCGCAACGCAGGATCGGAGATGACGGTCCCAGATCGTCGCCATACGGCGTCCTCAGTCGCCCAAATAGAGCTGCTATTTGGGCTCCCTGCGTCCTTGTCTGGCGACGCCTGGCCCGCGTCATTTCTCGGCCCACGTCACGAGACAAGACACTAGTTCGCGTACCTGTCGAACCAGAGCGTGAAGGCGATCAGTCCCCAGAGCTGGCGGCTGAGATCCTCGCGGCCGGAGCAGTGGCGATCCAGCAGGCCGGTGACCACAGCCGGATCGAGCCAGCCCTGCCGCGACAGCGTCTCGGCGCTGAGCACGTCGTGCGCGAATCCACGCAGTGGCCCTCGCAGCCAGGCGGCCACCGGAATCGAGAATCCCTGCTTCGGGCCGCGCAGGACCTCCTTCGGCAGCAGCGGCGCCAGGGCGCGGCGCAGCAGCCGCTTCTTAGCGAGGCCGCGGACCTTGAGCGGGGTCGCCAGGCCGAGCGCCATCGAGGCGACCTCGTTGTCGAGAAAGGGAACACGCAGCTCCAGCGAGTGCGCCATGCTCGAGCGGTCGGTCTTGACCAGCAGGTCGTCGACCAGATAGATGCCAAGATCGACGTCCTGCAGACGGGCCAGCGGCTCCGCCCCCACGGTCTCCGCGTAGCGCTCGCGGTAGAGGTCGACTGGGTCCCAGCCAGGGTCCTGATTCCCCAGCAGCGAGGCCTGGAGCTGCCGGGAGAAGATCTCCTTCCAGGCGTGGTGGCGCTCGAGCGGCGATAGGTGGGCGCCCCGTGCGAAGCGCTTTGCTTTGTAGTCGAGGCTGACCTTGGAGTCGGAGCTGGGCAGCCGCTCGGCCAAGGGCGCGGCAAGCGCGGCGAGGCGACCGATGCGCGGCGCGAGCAGGTCGGCCACATAGGTGTAATAGCCGCCGAACAGCTCGTCGCCGCCCTCGCCGGAGAGGGCGACCTTGACCTCCCCCGCCGCCAGCTCGGAGACGAGGTAGGTCGGCAGCGCCGAGGAGTCGCCGAAGGGCTCGTCGAAGGCCTCAACCAGCTTCGGCAGGAGCTCGACCGCGTCGGGCCGGAGGACGATCTCGTGGTGCTCGGCGCCGTAGCGCTCGGCGACGAGCCGCGCCCGATCGAGCTCGTCGAAGCTCGACTCCTCGAAACCGACCGAGAAGGTCTTGACCGGGTCGGCCTGCTCGCCCGCCGCGAGCGCCACGATCCCCGCCGAATCGACCCCGCCCGAGAGCAGCACCCCGACCGGCACGTCGGCGACGAGGTGGGCGCGGATCGAGCCGCGCAGGGTCTCGCGCAGCTCGCCGGCCAGCTCCGCCTCGGGGCGGCGCCTGACCTGCCCGGCCTCGACCGGCGCCGGGCGCGCGTACCGCCTCTGGGTCAGCTCGCCATCGCGCCAGATCGCCAGCGTGCCCTGCGGCAGCTTGCGCGCCTCGGCGAAGATCGTCAGCGGCGCCGGGATCGAGTTGAAGGCGAGGTAGGCGGCGACAGCCTGGGGGTCGATCCGACGCGAGAAGCCGGGCTGCTCGAGCATCGCCTTCAGCTCCGATGCGAATGACAGCATCCCCTCGGCGAGCCGGTAGTAGAGCGGCTTGACCCCAAAGCGGTCACGGGCCAGCAGCAGACGGCGCTCGCGGCCGTCCCAAAGCGCGATGGCGAACATCCCCCGTAGGCGCTCGACGAATGCGTCGCCGTGCTCCTCATATAGATGAACAAGGACCTCGGTATCCGAGGCGGTGGCGAATCGGTGCCCGCGCCGCTCCAGCTCGCCGCGCAGCTCGCGGTAGTTGTAGATCTCGCCGTTCTGGACGACGGTGACGCTGCCGTCCTCGTTGGAGATCGGCTGATCGCCGTGCTCGAGGTCGATGATCGAGAGTCGCCGCATCGCCAAGGCGACCCCACCCTCGTGAAATAGGCCATCGCTGTCTGGCCCGCGATGCGTCAGCCGCGAGTTCATCGCCTTCACGGTCTCGACATCCGCCACCGCGCCGCGTCCGGCGACGGCCATTCCACAAATCCCACACATGCGCGGCAGTCTCGCAGTCCCAAACAGACGTGCCGGGAGTTATGCACCTATATGGACCGCTAACTCCCGGCACGTCCCCTAGTCGGGGGCGGCAGGGCCGCGGCCGAGGACCTTGACCACCGTGGCCATGAGGACGCTGATGTAGAGGGAGACCGAGCGGTCGGCGATGTACTCCATGTCGTGGGCGAGCTTGTCTGCCCATGACTCCTCGCGGGTCATCCGCGTCTGGGCGAAGCCGGTGACACCGGGGCGGACGACGAGCCGCTGCCAGTACTGGGGGATCTCCTCGCAGAGCTCGGTGAAGAAGGCCGGCCGGATCGGTCGCGGACCGACCACCGCCATGTCCCCCCGCAGCACGTTCCACAGCTGCGGCACCTCGTCGAGATGGATCGCACGCAGCAGGCGACCGATCCGGGTCACCTCGAGTTCGGTGCGGCGCGACAGCTCCTCCCCCAGATACGGCCCCAGGCGATCCTCCGCATCCGGCCTGAGGGTACGTAACTTGTACATGCGGAAGAGCCGCCCAGACCAGCCCACACGAGCACCGTGGTAGAAGAGCGGCCGGCCGGAGGTCAGCACGATTGCGAGCGCGGTCAGCGCCAGCAGCGGCGAGAGCACCAAAAGGAAGGTCGCCGAGATCATGATGTCGAGGCCGCGCAGGACCCGGTCCACGGGCCGCGACTCGCCGTCTCCGGCGAGCGCGATGAAGTGCTCCAGCTCGGCCTGGACGTCTGCGGGCAGAGCGAGAGAGTCAGCTCGAGATGTGGCTTGCCGCGGGATGGTCGGCTCCGACGGTACCTAGGATCGTCTCGACGAGGAGATTAGGGTCCCGCCTGGTCGGAGTCGCGTCGGCGGTGCGCTTCTCGAGCTGGATCGCGCGGGGGTCGGTCAACGGCCGCAGCCGGCCGGAGCGGATCAGCGCTTCGTCGACCCCGCCAAGGCGGCCGCCGTAGGTCGTGTACACGGGCGTGCCGAGCGCCGCCGCCTCGCGGTTCATCGTGCCACCGGCGGAAACGACCAGGTCGGCGAGGGCGACCAGGCTCTGCGCCTCGACCGCCCCCGGCGGCAGGATCAGCGAGGGCAGCGCCAGGCTCTCGACCAGCTCGCGCTGGGCCTGGGTGCGGGGCAGGACGATCGCGTGCACTCCGCCGTCGTTGCCAAGCCGATCCAGAACCTTGGGGAAGAGCGGGTTCGACTTGCGGTGGTAGAGGGAGACGTCGGGTGGAGGACGGACAACGACGACGACGCGCCCGGTATCGACCGAGAGTCGCTTCAGCGCATCCGGGTCGGGCTCGAAGTCGTAGAGGTAGTACTCCTCCTTCAGCCCTGGATAGGCGAAGAGCTTCCCGGGTCCGACCCCGAAGCGGCGCAGCCGCTCGGCCGGGACCGAGTCGGGGAACATCACCCGCCTGGCGAGGCGACAGCCGATCCGGTGCTGGGTGACCGCGTACTCGTAGTCGTGCATGTTGGCCTCGGGCACGCCGAGCAACCGCGCCGCAATCGCCAGGTCGTTGGAGCCGTGGGCGAGGGCAAGATCGAAGGAGCGGCCGCGGCCGAAGCCGATCATCGCCGTCGTGCGAGCGCCGAGCCGCTGCGCCTTGCGCAACCGCGAGGCGCCGCCGTGGCGACCGATCGGGGTGTGCTCCATTCCGTGCAGCTCGAGCAGCGCCTGGGTCTGCGCGTAGTCGCGCGAGGTGACCTCGATCGTGTGGCCCTGTTCGCGCAGCCGCTCGATGATCGGGCGCAGCACCAGCACGTGAGCCGGTGCGCTCATGTCCACCCAGATCTTCAACTGCTCAGACAGCGGCGGCGGAGAGCTGGGGATACAGCGGGTAGCACTCCATCAGTGCCCTGGTGCGTTCGGCCAGCGCCGCTTTCTCGGCGTCGAAGTCGCCGCTGAGGGCGGTGGCAATCACCGCGGCGATCTCGCCCAGGTCGTCCTCGACCATGCCGCGGGTGGTCAGCGCCGGGGTGCCGATGCGCAGGCCGGAGGGATTCATCGGCGGCCGCTCGTCGAAGGGGATCGCGTTGCGGTTGACCGTGATCCCGACCTCCTCCAGGCGCGCCTCGGCGGTCTTGCCGTCGAGGCCGCTGGGGGTGAGATCGACGAGGACCAGGTGGACGTCGGTGCCGCCGGTGAGGACCGGTACGCCGTTCGCTTCGAGGCCGGCGGCGAACGCCTGCGCGTTGGCGATCGTCTGGCGCTGGCGGGCGCGGAACTGCTCGCCGGCGGCGATCCGCATCGCCACCGCCTTGGCGGCGATCGTGTGCATCAGCGGCCCGCCCTGCTGGCCGGGGAAGATCGCCTTGTCGATCGCCTTGGCGTGCTCCTCGCGGGTGAGGATCATGCCGCTGCGCGGCCCGCAGAGCGTCTTGTGGATCGTCGTCGTGACGACGTCCGCGTACGGCACCGGGTTGGGGTGCTCGCCGGCGGCGACGAGGCCGGCGAAGTGCGCCATGTCGACCATCAGCTTGGCGCCGACCGAGTCGGCGATCGCGCGGAAGGCGGCGAAGTCGAGCTGCCGCGGGTAGGCCGACCAGCCAGCGACGATCAGCTTCGGCCTGTGCTCATGGGCGAGCCTCTCGACCTCCTCCATGTCGACCCGCAGGTCCTCGCGGCGAACGTGGTAGGCGACGATCTCATAGAGCTTGCCGGAGACGTTCAGCTTCATCCCGTGGGTGAGGTGGCCGCCGTGGTCCAGCGCCATTCCCATGATCGTGTCGCCCGGCTCGATCAGCGCCATGTAGGCGGCGTTGTTGGCCTGGGCGCCGGCGTGGGGCTGGACGTTGGCGTGCTCGGCTCCGAATAGCTCCTTGGCCCGGTCTATCGCCAGCTGCTCGGCGACATCGACCTCCTCGCAGCCGCCGTAGTAGCGCTTGCCGGGGTAGCCCTCGGCGTACTTGTTGGTGAGCACCGAGCCGACGGCTTCCAAGATCGCCTGCGGCACGAAGTTCTCCGAGGCGATCATCTCGAGCGTCCCCTGCTGGCGCCGCAGCTCGGCCTCGAGCACGGCGGCGATCGCCGGGTCGACCTCGGTCAGGGGCGCCGCCTGGAGGTTTTCGGGTAGCTCGCTCAAGGTGAACGACGATACCAACGGACCGGGATAGCCTGATGCCGGTGAAGGGCCGCTCCTCGCTTGCAATCGCGACTCTGTTCCTTGCCCTCTCAGCGCCGATCGCATCAGCGGATGTCGCCAATCCCTGCCGCAGCCCCGAAGCCGGTCACCTGCTCTGCCCGAACCTGAGGATCGGTCGCCCTGCCGACCTCTACTTGGAACGAGCGGGGGCCGGGCAGCTGCGCCTGCGGGCGACCAGCAACGTCAAGAGCCGCGGTCGCGGGCCGATGGAGCTGCATGGAAGCCGCAGCGGCTGGCACACGATGCGGGTCGCGCAGCGCATCCACCGCGCCGGCGGCGGGCGGCTCGTCGTTCCCACCCGCGCCACGTTGCACTTCACCAGCGTCGGCTCCTACTTCGGCGGCTCTTACTGGAAGGTCCACCAGCTCGCTCGCTTCGAGCTCTGGTCAGTTGACCGACACCACCAGCCGAAGCGACTGGTGCGAACCGGCCCAAAGCTCAACTACTGCCTGCGCGACCTGGAGCGCACGCGCCCCGGCCGGCGCTCCCCTGGCAACGCGCACTACCCTGGCTGCGACCAGAGCCCCTTCACCGACGCCGTCACGCTCGGCACCTCGGTCGGCTGGTCGGACATCTACCCCGCGGACTACGACAAGCAGTGGATCGACGTGAGTGGCCTGCGTGGCTGCTTCGCCTTCACGATGATCGTCGACCCAAATCACCTCCTCTATGAGTCGAATGAGCGCGACAACAGCTCGCGTCGTCTAGTCCGCCTCCCCTATCGCGGCCAGCCGGGCTGCTAAATCCCCTCCCGAGAGGCCGCCCTCGCGCAGGACGGTCCACTCACCTTCCTCATCGAAACGGGTCAAGTCGACCACGGTCGAGGGCAGTCCGGTCAGCTCTCCGCCGTCGATTGCGAAGTCGACCGCAGCGACGATCTCGGCCGGAACATCGTCGAAGCGAGCCGGCGCCGGCTCGCCGCTCAGGTTCGCCGAGGTCTGGAAGAGAGGACACATAGCCCCCGCGAGCGGCCCTCCGATCAGGCGAACGCCAAGCCGGGCGGGATCCTCGCGGCAGGCGAGCGGATAGCGGCGCCGAGGGTTGTCGATGACCAGCGTCACCGGGCCTGGAAGCACGGAACCCACCGCCCGTTGCGTGCGCGGCCCCAGATCCTCGACCAGCTCGCGCATCGCCAGCGGCGAGAAGTACATGACTGCCGAGGGTTTGCCGTTATCGCGACCCTTGATCTGGTGGATGCGCTCGATCGCCGCAGCGTCGAGCGGATCGCAGGCGAGGCCGTAGAGGCCATCGGCCGGGAAGACGGCGACGCCACCGCCGGCAATCGTTCGCTCCAGAGCGCTGCGAGCGTTGCTGGCGCCATCACGCTCTATGGAGATGAGCTCCGTCACGGCGATCTGTCCCGACGCCCGATGACGACGCGGAGGATGCCGGCGAGATCGGCGCGGGTCTCAATCGCCCCGAAGCCGGCCCCCCGCATGAGCTCGGCCACAGCCCCCGCTTGCCCCTCCCCCACCTCCAAGGCAAGAACCAGGCCCGCGGTCGTCTTTTGTTGCGCTTTGGGTAACAAAAGACGACCGCGGTCGGCAAGCAGGCCGCGGATCGCGTCGAGCCCGTCGGCGCCGGCGAGCAACGCTTGGCGGGGTTCCCATTTGGTCACCTCGGGCTCGAGGTCGCCCCACTCGCTCTCAGCCACGTAGGGCAGGTTGGCGACGATCAGGTCGAGCTCGTCAAGGCCCGGCGGAAGCGTCGCCTCGACCAGCTTGACCCGCTCCGCCAGGCCGAGCCGCGCAGCGTTGGCGCTGGCGACTTCGAGCGCCGCACGCGATGCATCGGTCGCGATCACCTCACAGCTCGGCAGCTCGCCAGCGATTGCCAGCGCAATCGCACCCGATCCAGTTCCAATGTCGAGCACTCGTCGCGGGCCCAGCTCCAGCGCCAGCTCGACCAGCAGCTCGGTCTCCGGGCGCGGAATCAGCACCCGACGGTCGACCGTCAGCTCGATCGAGCGGAATCCTTTGCGGCCGAGGATGTAGGCGACCGGCTCGCGTCGCAACCGCCGCCGCACCATCTCTCCGAACCGCCTCGCGGCTGGGGCTGGTACTCCAAGCTCCGGCTCGGTCGCCATCCGCGCCCGGCTCCACCCGGTCGCCTCGGCGAGCAGCAGCTCGGCATCGAGTCGTGGCGTTTCGACCCCCATCGCAGCGAGAGCGTCGGCCGCGCCGCCCAAGGCTTCGCGGACACTGCCGGCCGTTGCCGCCGCAGCCACGCCTCAGGCGGTCGAGGCCGCAGCAGCCTCTAGGCGTCGCCGCTTCTCCTCGGCCGCCAGCGCCTCCGAGAACTCGCCCAGCTCGCCGCCCAAAACGGCTTCGATGTTGTGCGAGGTCAGCTTGATCCGGTGGTCGGTGACGCGGCCCTGGGGGAAGTTGTAAGTGCGAACCTTCTCCGAGCGCTCGCCGCTGCCGACCTGCGCCTTGCGCTCGGCGGCGACCTTCGCCTGCTGCTCGGCGAGCTCACGCTCGTACAGCCGCGCCCGCAACACCCGCATCGCCTTCTCACGGTTCTGCAGCTGCGACTTCTCGTCCTGCATCGAGACGACTATCCCGCTCGGCTTGTGCGTGATCCGCACCGCCGAGTCGGTCGTGTTGACCGACTGCCCTCCCGGCCCCGAAGACCGGTAGACGTCGATCTGCAGGTCGTTCTGGTCGACCTGCACCTCGACTTCCTCCGCCTCCGGCAGCACGGCCACGGTCGCGGTCGAGGTGTGGATACGGCCTTGGGACTCGGTCTCCGGCACCCGTTGCACGCGATGGGTGCCGCCCTCGTACTTGAAGATCGAGTAGGCGCCCTCGCCCTTGACCGCGAAGGTCACCTCCTTGAAGCCACCCACCTCGGCCGCCGACTGCGAGAGCACCTCGGTCGCGAAGCCGCGCTCCTCGGCGTAGCGGGTCAGCATCTTGTAGAGGTCGCCGGCGAACAGCGCCGCCTCGTCGCCGCCGGTGCCGGCGCGGATCTCGACCAACACGTTCTTGGCGTCGTTGGGGTCGCGCTCGACCATGGCCAGCCGGATCTCCTCTTCGAGCTCCTCCAACCGCCCCGGCGCCTCCTCGACCATCGAGCGCAGTTCGGCGTCCTCGCCCTCCTCCAGCAGCTCCCGCGCCCCCTCCAGATCGTCCTTGAGAGTCCGCCACTCAGCCGCCAGCGCCCGAGCCGGCTGCAGCTCCCGATACTCCCGCCCAACCTCGGCATAGCGCTGCCGATCCGAGATGACGGCAGGGTCCGACATCAGCTTCTCCAGCTCGGAGAACCGCGCTTCGATCTGTTCGACCAGCGACTCGATCATGCAGTGAACGATAAGCGCAGCTCGGGCGGGTGGCGCCGGGGTGGGGTGTCCAACCGGACGCGGCGTCCTGTTTTTCGCCCCACCAACTCAACGAGAGAGATACCCCGCATCTGGCGAAAAACCCAGCGTCCGGTTGGACACCCCACCCCGGCGACAGGACCCGCCCGCCGCTACGCCACGATCTCTATCGGTGACTCGCCCTCCGCCAAAGGAGTCTCCTCGGCCAAAACCTTCTCCAGCGCCGCGATAGCCACCGCGAGCTGCTCTTCGTCGGGCTCGCGGGTGGTCAGGTTCTGCAGCATCAGGCCCGGCCACATCACCGCCCGCACCCAGCGTTTGCGGCGATTCTTCCCAGCCCACTTGATCACCTCGTAGGAGAGGCCGGCGATCAGCGGGATGCCGAGGATCCGCGAAGCGACCAGCCAGTACCAGGCCGGCAACCCGATCGGGGCGAAGACGAAGATCGCCAGCACCATCACGATCAGCAAGAAGCTGGTGCCACAACGCGGATGCAGGCGCGAGTAGAGCTTGGCGCGCGCGGGCACCAGCTCGTCTTCGGCCTCATAGCAGGAGATCGTCTTGTGCTCCGCCCCGTGGTACTCGAAGACCCGGCGTAGATCCGGCAAGCGACTGATTGCGACGATGTATCCGATGAAGATCCCCGTCCGCAGAAGACCCTCGATCAGCCAGAAGAGGAAGGGGGAGCCGAGCTGGTCCTTGATCAGGCTGGTCAGCCCAACCGGGACGACGAAGAAAAGGCCGATCGACAGCGCCAGCGAGAGGACGATCGTCAGGCCCCAAACCCAGCCGCCGATCTCCTCCTTCTCGCCCTCGTCGTCCGCCTCCATCTGCGCGTTGGCGGAGATCGCCAAGGCGCGGAAGCCGATCTTCAGCGACTCGCCGAGGGCGACGACGCCGCGGAGCACTGGCACCCGCCAGAGGCGGTGCCGCTTCGCCCACGGGACCAACGGTTCGGAGCTGAGCTCGACCTGGCCTTCGGGGTTGCGCACTGCAACCGCCCAGGTCGAGACGCCGCGCATCATCACCCCCTCGAGCACCGCCTGGCCGCCCACTGGCGCGTCGCGCTTGGCGACCAGAGCGCCGTCGGGCATGCGAAGCGGGTCTGCCCCGTTCGAGGAGACGGCCTCAGCCCGCTGGGAGCCCACCTCCGGGCTCACGGGCTACTTCCCGGCCTTGGCGTGCTTGGCGGCGCGACGCTGGAACCGCTCGACCCGGCCACCGGTGTCGACCAGCTTCTGCTTGCCGGTGTAGAAAGGGTGGCACTCCGAGCAGAGCTCGACGTGCAGATCCTCCACCGTGGATCGCGTGTAGAACTGGTTGCCGCACGAGCAATGCACGTTGGCGAGCTTGTACTCGGGGTGAATTCCTGCCTTCATCATCTCCAAAGTCTAGAGAAGTTCGCAAGCACGCTTGTGCATGGGTTGGGAAACCGCCTCGTCGTGCCGATAGCTGGGCATGACGACGTGGAAACCGGCGGTTGGCGACAGCGGGATCGCCCGTGCCCTGCGCTGCGCCCTGGCGACCCTGCTGCTCGGCGGAACGCTTCTCGTCGCCCTTCACTCCTGGCTCGGCATCGGCGAGGGCCTCAACTTTGCGATCGGCAGCGTCGTCTACGACGCCGTGGTGCTGGGAGCCGGTGTCGCCTGCCTGGTCAGGGCATCGGCATTCGGGCCTGAGCGGCGGGCGTGGATCCTGCTCGGCCTTGCGATCCTCGTCTGGGGCGCCGCCGAGGTCTACTGGGCTGTCTTCATCGAAGGCAATCCGGATGCCCCCTATCCATCGGCGGCCGACGTCGGCTATCTCGCCTTCTATCCGCTCACCTACGCCGGGCTGGCGCTGCTGGTGCGTGCCCGGGCACACGAAATCAATTGGCGGCTGTGGATGGACGGCGCGATCGCGGCGCTGGGCACGGCTGCCCTAGGGGCCGCCTTCGTCTTCGACTTCGTCGCCGGGAAGGCGGAAGGGACGCCGCTTCAGGTGATGACTACGCTCGCCTATCCGCTGGGGGACATCGCAATGGTCGCGATGGTGATCGGTGTGGTCGCCCTGACCGGCTGGCGACCCGGTCGGACCTGGTCGCTGCTTCTCGCCGGTCTCTCAGCGCTCGTGATCGCCGACATCGCCTTCACCTTGCAGTCGACCGAAGAAGCGTTGCCGGGCGGCAATTGGATCGACCCGATCTACCTGATCGCCGCGGTATGCCTCGGCGCAGCTGTTTGGCAGCCTGCCGCGGCAGCCGAGATCACCTCCTCGGGTGACGAAGACGGGCGGCGAGAGATCGTCGTCCCGGCGGTTTTCGCCAGCGTGATGATCGGCCTCTTCGCGATGCAGTACTACAGCGCGACCAGCGGCCTCTCGACCGTTCTCTGGGCGGCGACGATGACCGCGGTGATCCTGCGGCTGGCGATGAGCGACCGCGAGAACAAGGCGCTGCTCGAGCAGGTGCGGACCGATCCCTTGACCGGGCTCGCCAACCAGGGCCGGATGCAGGTGGACCTGCCGATCCAGATTGGCCAGGCGAGCAAGGAGAGCCCGGCATTGCTGCTGCTGTTCGACCTCAACGGCTTCAAGCACTACAACGACACCTTCGGCCACCCGGCCGGAGACGACCTGCTGGTGAGGCTCGGGGGGGCGCTGAGAGACGCCGTCGGCGACGACGGAGTCGCCTACCGGATCGGAGGCGACGAGTTCTGTGTACTGCTCACCTGCCCGCGGGAGCACTTCGAGGCCGCTACCCGAGCGGCGGCGAGAGCGCTGACCGCAATCGGGCCCGTCTTCGACGTGAGCTCGGCCTGGGGCGCGGTTGAGATCCCGGTTGAGGAGAGTGAGCCCTCGACTGCGCTGCAGCTCGCCGACGTGCGCATGTACGCGCAAAAGGAGTCGCGGCGCGTTGCGCACGCGGACCTTCTGGAGCCGACGATCACCGAGGCGCCCCAGCAACGGGAGGCCAGCAGCAAGTCGTCCTCGACGGTTCCTGGATCAGCTAACCGGCGCTGAGCGCGGCGAGCAGGGAGTCGAGCGTGCGGCCGACTTCCGCCCGCATCTGCTCGGGGTCCTCTGCGCGGGCGACGAGCATCGCCGCCTCGTCGAGAGCGCCCATCAAGACGTGGGCGAGTGGGCGAACTGGCTGCTCCGGAATCGCGCCGGCGTCGACCGCTGCCTGCAGAGTCGCCTCGATCAGGCCAAGCCCGTGTTCGGCGGCGATCTCCCGCCAGCGATCCCAGCCGAGAACCGAAGGCCCATCGAGCAGAACGATCCGCTGCGCCTCCGGCTCGGTGCTGGCCTGCAGGAACATCTCCGCCCCCGCTCGCATCGCCTCCAGCGGCGCGGTGGCGCCGGCGCCGAGCGCGCCGGTGGCGATCCGCTGCGCCAGCTCGGACTCGACCCGCTCGTAGACCGCCTCGAAGAGGTCGCGCTTGCCGTCGAAGTGGTGGTAGAGCGCCCCTCTGGTGATGCCGGCGGCGCGGACGATCTCCTCGGTGCCGACGCCGGCGTAGCCGCGCTCGGCGAAGAGAGCTCGCGCCGCCTCGATCAGCGCGTCGCGCGTCGCCTCCGAGCGTTTCACCTGGGTTCGTTTGACATTCATACTGCCTGTATGTATCTTACCACCTCCACCGACGGGCCTAGAACGCGTCTATAGAGGACGTTTTCGGCCCATCGGCCGCCCATGCAGATGAATACGCCCGAGGAGGACACGATGAGCCAAGCCGACCAGCGCCGCGAGATCGATTTGCCCGCCGGAAAGATCCGCTACCGCGAGGCCGGCGAGGGCAAGCCGGTCGTCTTCGTCCACGGCTACCTAGTCGACGGTCGCCTCTGGGACGGCGTCGTCGACCGACTCTCCGACCGCTGCCGTTGCCTCGCCCCCGACTGGCCGATCGGCGCCCAGCAGGTCGCGATGAAGCCGGATGCCGACCTCTCCCCGTACGGGATCGCAGCGACGATCGCCAGCTTCCTCGAGGCGCTCGACCTGGACGACGTGACGATCGTCGGCAACGACTCGGGCGGCGCGATGTCGCAAGTCCTGGTCACCCGCCACCCGGAGCGGATCGGCCGCCTCGTCCTCACCAACTGCGACACCCACGACAACTTCCCGCCCGGCATCTTCAAGGCGATGCCTCCGGTCGCGGCGCTTCCCGGCGGGATGGCGCTGCTGGCCGCCCCCTTCCGCATCGGCGCCCTCGCCCGGGCCGCCTTCAAGCCCTTCTCGAAGAACCCGATCCCGGCCGAGTTGATCGCCTCCTGGATGAAGCCCGCCCTGCACGATCCCGGCGTGAAGCGAGACGCGAAGAAGGTGACCGCCGGAATGAACAAGCGCTACACGCTGGAAGCGGCGGAGAAGCTGCGCAGCTCCGAGCTGCCGATCCTGCTCACCTGGGCGCCCGGTGACCGCTTCTTCCCGCTCAAGTACGCGCAGCGCCTGGCCGCCGATACGCCCAATGCGCGCCTGGTCGAGATCCCCGACTCCAGCACCTTCGTCCCGCTTGACCAGCCACAGCGCCTCGCCGACGAGATCGCCATCTTTGCTGCCTAGCCTGGCGCCTTCCTCCCGTTATGCGGGAGAAAGGCGCCAGTCACTTTTGCCGGATCTCGGCGGTTTTTCGCTACTTGCGGTTTTTTCGTCTGATCGAGGGTGGAAACTTCCTCAACGCCCCCTACAGGACGGAGAGGGATTCATGCCCAAGGAAATCTTCGACCAGGATCGGCCCAGGAGCTCGATGGCGAGGCGACTCGACGAAGCCTTCGCCGGCTGCGAGCAGTGGACCCTCGCGCCGCCGACTCAGCGGCGCAGCGAGACCGTCTTCAGCCCGCGACTGCCCAGCTCCTCGACGATGATCGGCAGGGCCGCCGCGGTGCGCGCCCAAGAACCGGGGGCGCTGTAGTAGTCAGCGTCGTGCAGGAGGACGATGTCCCCGTCGCGGACTGACTCGGTCGCGCGGCAGGCGATCGAGCGCGCTGTGGCGCGTCCCCTCCAATCCCTTCCCCACTTCGACCAGAGCACCGGCCGCCAGCCGCGTCGCCGGCACGCTCGTAAGGTGGCGGTGCTGTAGATCCCGTAGGGCGGGCGATGGTCGGCAACGGGCTGTCCACCCGCGTCCTCGATCGCCACCCGGGCGCGCTCGGCGTCCTCGAGGAACTGTCCCGCAGTCAGCCGCAGCAGGTTGCGGTGGCGGTGACAGTGCAGCTCGACCCGGTGACCGGCGGCGACGATCTCCGCCACCAGCGCCGGGCGGCGCTCGACCTGCTCGCCGACCAGGAAGAAGGTCGCTCGCGCGTCCGCCTCGCGCAGGATCTCCAGCACGATTGGCGTGCCCTGAGGATGCGGGCCGTCGTCGAAGGTGAGCGCCACGCCCGCGGCGCCATCCTGACGCTGCGCTATTCCCAACTTTGACCCCAGGCCAGACACGAGGGGCGCAAGAGCCGGCGCGGAGTGCACGGCGACGCCAGCCGCCGCGCCGACGCCGACCAGCTTGCCGATCAAGGGCCTTCGTTCGCGGCGGCACGCCGAGACAGCGCAACCGCCGGGCGGGCTCTCTGCACAGCTGGGGGGGTGGTGTCTTCGTCCCTGCCGAAGTGAATGCGCCCCTCGAGCGGCTTCGCGGCCTTCGAGATCACGTGGTACGGGGTATCCCAATGACCGGCGAGACTGATGCTGACGAGCAGCGTGATCGCCACGGCGGCGAGGCTGATCGCCGCGGCCATCCGGCCGGCACGCAAGCGCCAGACCGGTTGCGGCTTGACCCGCGGCCGGGCGGTGAGGACGCGCGAGGCGATGGAGGGCAGCGACGCAAAGGTGGAGTCGGGCGAGCGGCGCTCGCGGGTCAGGTGCCGCAGCATCGACTCCAGCTCGTGCTCGGAGCGCGCCACTTCGGCCAGGCCGAAGCGCTCGAAGGCGGCGTTGTTGGCCCGCAGGTGGCCTGCCGAGAAGCCGTAGGAGACAACCGGGCAGCCGCGGATGTGAGCCTCGAGCACGGTCAGCCCGGCGGTCGAGTGGACCATCGCATCGGCCGCCGCCATCCAGTCGCTCATCTGCTCGGTGAAGCCCAGCACCCGCACCCGCTCGTTGCCGGCGTAACGCTGCTCCAGCTTCTCGCGGGCCGCCTCGTTGCGCCCCGCGATGCAGACGACCTGGGTGTCCTCGCCGGAGAGCGCCGCGTTGATCGCGCCTTCGAGATCGCCGATTCCCCAGCCGCCACCCGAAACGAGCACCAGGCGGGCATGCGCGGGCACGCCGAGCGTTTCGCGGGCATCGCGCCGGGTGCGCGGCATCAGGAAGTCGCGCGAGATCGGCGGCCGCATCCACTCGGCGCTGCCCGGCCCGACCAGGCGCTCCACCTCCTCGATCGACTCCGGGTGGGTGACGAAATGGAGATCGACGCCCGGATGGGCCCAGTAGCGCAGCCCAGCCAGATCGGTGATCGCCGATTGCACCGGGACGAGCAGACGGCGGTTCTCGCGCAGCATGCCCAACACCGCAGTGACACCCGGGTAGGTAGAGACGACGACGTCGGGCTCGTGCTCCTCCACCACCCGCAGCAGGCCGCGGGCGCCGAGCAGGTAGCTGGCGTGGTGCATGAGCCAGCGGGTCGGCCCGAACTTGGTGATCAGCCAGTACTGCAGATCGAACAGCCAGGGCATCCAGCGGAAGGTGAAGCGGGAGCCGTCGCGGGCCACCGAGGAGGAGATCCGGCCCATCGCTTGCAGGCCATTGACGATCTCGACCGTGGCGCCCGGGATCTCGCGCTCGACGTCCTCCTTGATTATGCGGGCGGGAAGGTCGTGACCCTCACCGATGTCGGCGGTGAGCACCAGCACCC
The DNA here is from genome assembly GCA_035260485.1 of Solirubrobacterales bacterium. GTDB lineage: Bacteria > Actinomycetota > Thermoleophilia > Solirubrobacterales > 70-9 > VRUE01. The sequence continues at coordinate 39,609 of DATFVC010000070.1, forward strand.
GCGGCAGATGCTCGCCGGCTTCCGCGCTGGCCCCCTCCAACAGCGAGCCGGGAGCACGGCCGTTGCCGTTGCCGTTGCCGTTGTGGCTGAGCACCGGTTTGAGACCCGGGACCGGATCGGGTGGACGGGTGCTGCCGCGCACCCACTCGACGTAGCGGCGCACTCCCTCGCGGAAGCTGGTCTCTGCCTTCCAGCCAATCTCCTCGAGCGCCCGCTCGTTGGAGATCTCCTTGCCGGGAAAGTCGCCCGGGCGCGGCGGCGTATGGACGATCTCGCAGCCACCGGTCATCTCCTGCACGGCCTCGGCGATCTCGAGGATCGTCACCACCTCCTCACCGGAGAGGTTGTAGGTGCGGTTGGCGGCGGCCGGCGCCAGCGCCGCGACGATGCCGACGGCGAGATCCTCGACGTAGATGAAGCTGCGGCACTGGCTGCCGTCGCCGGCGATCGTCAGCGCCTTGCCTTCCAGGGCCAGGTCGGTGAACTTGGCGACGACGCCGGCGGCGCGGGCACGGGGCCCGTAGGGGATGCCGAAGCGCAGCACGGTCGACTCGAGCTCGAACAGCTCAGCGTAGCCGGCGCAGTAGGTCTCGCCCGCCAGCTTGGTCGCCGTGTAGAGGTGGCGCGGCGCTGGAATCGGCGTCTCCTCGTCGACCGCCTGCTCGGCGCAGTCGCTGTATACCCAGGTGGTCGAGCCGTAGACGACCCGGCCGGCCTGCGCCCGACAGGCGGCCTCGAGCACGTTCAGCGTGCCGCGCGTGTTGACCTCCTCGGCCAAAACCGGGTCGGCGTGGACGTGGGCGACGTCGGCGACCGCGGCCAGGTGGATGACCGCGTCGCAGTCGCGCATCGCCAGGTCGAGGTTGGCCGGATCGGTGATGCTGCCGGTGAAGGTCTCGACTTCGAGCGGCGAGTGGTAGGGCGAAGCGCTGAGATCGAAGATCCGGGGTGTGTGCCCGTCCCCCATCAGCCGGTCCACCACGTGCGAACCGATGAATCCACCGCCGCCGGTCACCAGGACTCTCATGCTTCCTCCTTTGCGAGAGCGTCCTCGCGCGTCTCCGGTCGGTAGTAGAGCGGCACGCACCAGTGGTTCTCGGCCACCCACTCGGTGTTGGGAAGATCGTCGTCGCGGCCCATGATCCGGTGGCAGGGCTCCTCGTAGACCCGCCCCGTCGACTTCTCGATCGGATCGAAGACGATGTACTTGTAGAGGCCGGAGGTCATCCCGTCGGGCAGCTCGGGGCGCGCCGGGTGCAACGGGTCGAGGTGGTCGCGCGCGTAGGCGCTCTTCCAGGCGACGATCTCCTCCATGCGGTCGGCCTGGACGAGGCCGAGCGCGGCGGTGAACTCGCTCATGCGGAAGTTGAGGCCGTCGACCTCGTGCTCGAACTTGCCGTAGTTGCGGAACTTGGTCGCGAACTCGACCAGCTCGGAGTTCGCGGAGACGAGCACTCCCCCCTCGCCGGTGGAGACCGTCTTCGTCGCGTACAGCGAGTAGACGCCGGCATCGCCGAAGCTGCCCGGTCTGCGCTCACCCCACTCGGCGCCGTGGGCGTGAGCGCAGTCCTCGAGCAGGAAGATGTCGTGCTCGCGACAGTAGGCGGCGATCCACTCGGAGTCGAAGGCGATGTGGCCGCCGATATGGACGAGGATCGCGGCCTTCGGCTTCGCGCGCTCCGCCTTGCGCTCGAAGTCTTCGAACGACATGCAGAGGTCGCCGCGGTTGCAATCGACGAACTCGACCTCGGCGCCGGCCTTGATCGCCGCGAGCGGCGTCGCCATGAAGGTGTTGGACGGACAGAGCACCGTCTCACCTCGCACCCCGGCGAACTCGAGCGCGGCGAGGGCGCCGCCCGCCCAGCTCGACAGCCCGAGGCTCGGCAACCCGTTCCACTCCGACCAGCGCCGCTCGAAGGCGGCCAGCATCTGCCCCTCCGACCACTGCTCGGAATCGAGCACCTGGGACCAAAGGTCGAAAAGGCGAGCGCGGTCGCGATGGTCAAACCCGATCGCGAACTTGCTCGCATCGAGCCGGGTTGTCTCTGCGGCTCCTACGGTGGCTCCTTAGGTGTCTGGCTGGGGGGATTGCCTTCGTAGGACGAAACACCAAGTGTCTAAAGGCGTGGCAAGGCTACCAGCGAGGGCGGACCTGATGCTTCGCAAATCGCATCCTCAGGCGGATTTCTCCGTGTGGGCGCTCTCCAGGACCGCGCCAACGGCCGTCGAGCCGGCGAGAAGGACCGTGCCTGCAACCGCGACGGCCATCGAGGCGACCAGAGCGACGCCTCCGAGCGGCGTATTGCCCCACGACTCGCCGAAGATCAGCGGCGCCAGCAGCACCGGGACGAGGATCTGGACCGCGAACATCGTCGGCGCGACGTGGGTGGCGGGGCGCCGCTGCAGGGCACTCATCTCGCTGAGCAGGGCCACGCCCTCCGATGCGGCGGCCGTGACAAGCCAGGCGATCGCGACCAGGATCGCGCCGGCGGCGAGCTCGTCGGTGAGCAGCTTGCTGGCGATCGCGGTCCAGGCGTAGCCGCAGCCGGCGCTGAGCACGGCGAGGGTTCCGATCGCCCCCACCCGGCCCCGCAGCGCGTACGGAGCCAGGACGGGAATCGCGACGAGCACCAGAGCCAGCGCGATCGCCACCGTCCCAGCGTGGTCGGTCGTCCGCTCCGGCGCCGCCCAGGCGACCCCGGCGACGCCGAACACGATCGCCGCCACGGCCACCAACTCACGCCGGCCCGGCGCCTCCCCCAGCCGCGTCGCGCCAAGCCAGAGCAGCAGGATCAAGCCACTCGCCAGGCACGGCTGCACGACCGTCAACGGCGCCAGCAGCAGCGCCGCGATCTCCAGCGGCCAGCCCACCAAGCCCAGCGCCGTAGCCCCCAACCAGCGCCGGTTCCGCAGCAGCCGTCCGATCAGCGACACCCGCAGCGAATGCTCCCCAGGCACCTGCCGCGCCTCCAGCGCCTGCAACGCGATCGAGGTGTTGTAGAGGACCGAGGCCCCGACCGCCGCGACTATGCCCAGCGCCAGCACGGCCGGACCTTATCCGCCACTGATCGCTCAGCGACTGCGTGAAGGTTTAGTGACTGCGGCTTTTCGAGTCGTAGTGCATGCCAATTCGAGAGCAGGTATCGGCACCCACGCTGATAATGAGCACCGTGACTACGGCGTAAATGGCGCCAGGCGCATGCACCACGGCGAGTACGAAGCAGGCACCAATCGTAACGACGCTCATCACCGCGAAAACCATCAGGATTGCTCTGAATTCAGTCATAGAGTGCCTCAATCAACTCAGACAATAACTTACTGTAGCGAACTGGATCACGATGGAGTCAACGAACACGGCCCGACCGTAGAGGGCCGCGACGCACGTGTGGCGCGCGGATCGAGCCAAATCTGAAACGGCTCGGCTACGTCTCCTGGTAAAGCGGCCCGTCCCCGCCCTCGGGCAGGGTGAGCCGTCCGCCCTTGGCGGTGATCGCGCCGCACTGGACGCAGTTGGAGGCAGTGACGTGGACGTCGACTTCGGCGGCGCCGTTCTCCATCTGCTCGTCGGGGATCTCGTAGACCTGGGCCGGGCACATCGAGACCCAGGTCTGGGCGATCTCGCGCGGCACCCTGGTCTGGATGCGGACGTGGTTGGGCGCGTCGTCGCGGGTGGCATTGCCGGAGAGGAAGACCGAGTCGAGCTTGTTGAAGGTCAGCTCGTTGTCGGGCTTGGGGTACATGTCGGCGGCCTTGCCGATCTCCATCGCGTGCTCGGCGTCGTCCTCCTGCTTCCAGTGCCCGGGCGGAAAGAGGCCGTTGGTCATCGCCCAACCGTTGGCGATCGCGCCGCCGACGAAGAAGCCCTTGGAAAAACCCTGGCGGACGTTGCGCGAGCGGTAGAGGTCCTTCTCGATCAGCGAGTTGCGGACCTTCTCGTCGTAGGCCTCGAAGTTGACCGAGTCTTCCTTCAGCGCAGCGACGATCGCCTCGGCCGAGTACATGCCGGCGTGCATCGCGTAGTGGACGCCCTTCAGGGTCGGGATGTTGACCATGCTGGCCGCGTCGCCGGCGATCGTCATCCCGGGCACCGCGAGGCGCTTGGGCATCGCGTAGTAGCCGCCGGAGGGGATCGTCTTCGCGCCCCAGGCAACCCGCTTACCGCCTTCGATGATGCCCTTGATGAAGGGGTGGGTCTTCATCAGCTGCAGCGCGTCGTGGACGCTGAAGGTCGCATCGGTGTAGTCAAGACCGGCGACGAGGCCGAGGCAGACCTTGTCCTCGCCCATCGGGTAGATGAAGCTGCCGCCGAACTCGTTGTACTTGGCCGCCTTGCGCAGCGGCCAGCCCATCGTGTGGATGACCCGGTCGAGCGGCTTCGGCACCTCCCAGACCTCTTTCACCCCGAGCTCCCAGCGGATCGGCTCGGAGCCGTGCAGGTCGAAGTAGTCAAGTGCCGCGTAGGTCAGGTGACCAACCGTGCCCTCGGCCAGCACCGTCGCCTTGGCGACGACATCGGACCCCGGCTCGAAGTTGCCCAGCTCCTCGCCGTCCCTGCCGCGGCCGCGATCGCCCGAGCGCACTCCCTTCACCACCCGGTCCTCGACCAGCAGCTTGGTCGCCGCGGTCTCGGCGAGGATGTAGACGCCTGCTTCTTCGGCTTTGTCGGCGAGGAAGCGGCCCAGCTTGGAGACCGAGGTGACGTAGTTGCCGTGGTTGCGGAAGTTGGGCGGCGGTGGCTTGATCGGGATCGCCCGCTTCTTGGTCAGCAGGTAGACCGCGTCCTTGGTCACCTCCTGGTAGACCGGCCACTCCGACTTGTCGAGGTCGGGGAACAGCTCTTCCATCGCCGAGGGCTGCATGTTGGCTCCGGAGAGCAGATGGGCGCCGGCGACTTTGCCCTTCTCGATCACCGCGACCGGGACTTCGCCGAGCTTCTCGGTCAGCTCCGGCTCGTCCTCCAGCAGCTGCATCACTTTGTTGGCGCAGGCGAGGCCCGCTGGGCCGCCGCCGACGATCGCTATCCCGACCTCGATCCGGTCCTCGACCGGATCGGTCGGCGGGCCGATCACCTCGGCGGAGTCGAACGGCGGCGGGTACTCGATCGGTGCAACGGCGGGCATGTCTCTGCTCCTTTGTGACGGCCGAGCCTCTGGCTCAGCCGCCCTTCTTAGCCTTAATGGCTTCCGTCAGCTTGGGAACGATCTTGTGCAGATCGCCGACCACGCCGAGGTCCGAGAACTCGAAGATCGGCGCGTTCTGATCCTTGTTGATCGCCAGGATGTTCTCCGAGCTCTGCATTCCGACCTTGTGCTGGATCGCGCCGGAGATGCCGGCGGCCAGGTAGAGCTTCGGCGCGACCGTCTTGCCGGTCTGGCCGATCTGGGCCGCGTAGGGGTACCAGCCGGCGTCGACCACGGCGCGGGTCGCGGCAACCGCCCCGCCCATCGCCTCGGCCAGCTCCTCGCACTGCTTGAAGCCCTCCGCGGCGCCCAGTCCGCGGCCACCGCCGACGAGGATGTCGGCGTCCTCGATGTTGACGTCGGCGCCGCGCTGCTCGCCACGCTGCACCAGCTTCGCCCTGGTCGACCAGGGCGAGAGCTCAACGTCGACGTCGACGACCTCGGCGCTGCCGCCGCTCTCCTTGGCATCGAAGGCGTTGAGGCGGCCGATGATGATCCCAGGCTCGCTGACGTAGCCGACGTCGGCGATCTGGGAGTCCTGCAGGATCGGGCGCTCGACGACAAGCTTGCTGTCCTGCACCTTGACCTGCGTCACCTCCATCGTCACGCCGGCATTGAGACGCGCGGTCAGACCCGCCCCGATCTCGAAGCCGAGCAGACCACCGCCGAACAGCGCGTAGCCGAAGCCCTCGTCCTGGATGACCTTGGCCATCGCGTCGACGATCGGCTGAGCCAAGCCCTCGGGCACGCTCTTGGCCCGGTAGACCTTCGCCGCGCCCCAGTTACCGAGCGAAGCGCAAGCATCGTCGGCAACCTCACCGACGACGAGCGCGGCGGCTTCGCCGCCAATTTCGCCGGCCAGCTTGGCCGCCTCGGAGATAGCCCCGAGCGAGTTTTTGTTGAAGTTGCCCTCGTCGTCGTGAAGGGCGTAAACCAGGATGCCTGCCATTAGTGTCTCCTTTCGGCAGTCAGGCCCGCTTCTGGCCGCGAAAACCAAGCGGGGCTAGGACGCAGGGAGCGTGGCGTGCCGGATGGCACGCGAGCGACTGAGGACGACGCCCCCGCGCAGGTTTGCAGCGAGTCAGAACGGGTCTGATTGTCGGAAGGAGACACTCAGATCAGCTTCCTCTCGTCAAGCCAGGCGACGATCTTTTCGACCGTCTCGTTGGTGTCCTCGTCCTCGATGATCTCCCCGGCCTCCTTGGGGGGCGGCGGGTTGAGCGCAAGGACCGCCGTCTTGGAGCCGGCCTCGCCGACCATGCCGCCGTCGATACCGACGTCGCCGGTCGCCTTGCCGTCGAGCGGTTTTTTCTTCGCCCCCATGATCGCTTTCAGGCTCGGGTAGCGCGGCTCGTTGATCGCGTCTCCGACGCTGATCACGGCCGGCAGCTCGACCTCGACCGTGTCGTAGCCGTACTCGGCCTGGCGCTCGCAGCGCAGCTTGCCGTCGGTCACATCGATCTTGATCACCTGCGTCAGCGACGGCATCTGCAGGTGGTCGGCGACGACGGCGCCGATCGTGTAGCACTCGCCGTCGTCGGACTGCTGGCCGAGCAGAACCAGGTCCGGGCTCTCGGACTCGAGCACCTTGGCCAGCGAGTAGCCGGTGGCGCAGACGTCGGAGCCCGACAGCGCGTCGTCGGAGAGGTGGACCGAGCGGTCGGCGCCCAGCGCCACCGCCTTGTGCAGCGCGCGGACCGCCGAGTCGGGTCCCATCGTCACCGCGACGACCTCCTCGACCGGAATCGCGCCGCCCTCCTTGATCTGCATGGCGGCCTCGATTGCGTGGGTGTCGAATGGGTTGAGGTTTTTCTCGCCGCCACGGTCCAGCCGCATCGTTCCGGGGTCGATGCGCTTCTGGACGGCGGCGTCCGGAACCTCCTTGACCAGGACGCAGATCTTCAACTTTCAAGCCTCCTTGGCTGTTGCTCAGGCTGTTGACTGACCAGTCAATCAGTCTATCTATACATCAGGACGTGTGGCATCCCGCGTGTGCTTGGTCACGCTCGGAATCAAGCTTCTTCCCGCTCATGGCGCTCTTCGGCGCCGTTGCGGATGAAATCGACGATCTCGTCGGTGCCCGAGCCGGGCGTGAAGACCGCGGCGACCCCCAGCTCCTTCAGCTCGGGGATGTCGTCGGCCGGGATCGTGCCCCCGACCGTGACCAGGACGTCGTCGACGCCCTGCGCCTTCAAAAGCTCGACAACCCGCGGCACCAGCGTCATGTGGGCGCCGGAGAGGATCGAGAGGCCGACAGCGTCGGCGTCCTCCTGGATCACGGTCTCGGCGATCTGCTCCGGCGTCTGGTGCAGGCCGGTGTAGATCACCTCCATTCCTGCGTCACGCAATGCCCGGGCGATGATCTTGGCGCCGCGGTCGTGCCCGTCCAAACCAGGCTTGGCGACGACGACGCGGATCTTGCGGGCGGTTGCTGCCTCCATTGCGGCCGGGAACCCTAGCGCCTGCCTAGAAAACCGGAGACTCCGTGTAGGTGCCGAAGACCTCTTGCAGGGCAGAGATCATCTCGCCCTCGGTGGCGCGGGCACGGGCGGCCTCGATGATCGGCGGCATCAAGTTGGCGTCGGTCGTGGCGGCGCGCTTCAACTCCGCAAGCGCGGTCTCGACACCCGCCCCGTCGCGGCGCGCTTTGGTCGCTGCCAGGCGATCGGTCTGCTTGCGTTCCAGCGCAGGATCGATGCGCAGGATCGGGGTCGCGTCTTCATCCTCCTGGGTGAAGTCGTTGACCCCGACGACGATCCGCTTGCGCTGGTCGAGCTCGCGCTGGTAGGTGAAGGCGGCGTCGGCGATCTCACGCTGCGGGAAGTTGCGGCGGATCGCCTCGACCATCCCTCCCAGCTCGTCGATCCGGGCGAAGTACTCGTAAGCGGCGCGCTCCATCTCGTCGGTGAGCTTCTCGACGAACCAGGAGCCGCCAAGCGGGTCCGGGGTGTTCGGGGCGCCCGACTCGAAGGCGATGACCTGCTGGGTGCGCAGCGCCACCCGCACCGCCTCCTCGGTCGGCAGTGCCAGCGCCTCGTCGAAGGAGTTGGTGTGCAGCGACTGGGTACCGCCGAGCACCGCCGCCAGCGCCTCCAGCGAGGTGCGGACGACGTTGTTGAGCGGCTGTTGGGCGGTCAGCGAGACGCCGGCGGTCTGCGCGTGGAAGCGCAGCCGCATCGACTCCTCGCGCTTGGCGCCGTAGGTGTCGCGCATCTCGCGCGCCCAGATCCGGCGCGCCGCCCGGTACTTCGCGATCTCCTCGAAGAAGTCGATGTGGGCGTTGAAGAAGAAGGAGAGCCGAGGGGCGAAGTCGTCGACGTCGAGGCCGCGCTCGAGCGCCCGCTCGACGTAGGTGAACCCGTCCTTCAGCGTGAAGGCGAGCTCCTGCTGCGCGGTCGAACCCGCCTCACGGATGTGGTAGCCGGAGATCGAGACCGGGTGCCAGCGGGGCATGCTCTCGGTGCACCACTCGATCATGTCGGTGACCAGCCGCATCGCCGGCTCGATCGGGAAGCACCACTCTTTCTGGGCGATGTACTCCTTGAGGATGTCGGTCTGGATCGTGCCGCCGAGCTTCTCCGCCGGCGCCCCCTGTTGCTCGCCGACCAGCACGTAGAAGGCGAGCAGGATCGCCGCCGGCGCGTTGATCGTCATCGAGGTGGTGACACCGCCGAGCGGAATCCCGTCGAAGAGCTGTTCCATGTCGTCGAGGCTGTCGACCGCGACACCCTCGCGGCCCACCTCGCCGAGGCTGCGCTCGTGATCGGAGTCGTAGCCCATCAGGGTCGGCATGTCGAAGGCGGTCGAGAGCCCGGTCTGGCCGTGGTCGAGCAGGTAGTGGAAGCGCTCGTTGGTCTCCTCGACCGTGCCGAAGCCGGCGAACTGGCGCATCGTCCAGAGCCGCCCCCGGTACATCGACTCATACGGCCCGCGGGTGAACGGATACTCGCCGGGGCGGCCTACGGTCTCCTCAGGGTCTGGGGGCGCAACCTCAGGCCCATAGAGCGGCCCGATCGGGTGCCCGGACATCGTCGTGCGCTCAACCTCCTGCTCTTCCAAGGGCCTCTGCCGCGGTTCCGTCGCCATTCGAACAGTCTAGGCCCGACCGGGAGACGTGCCGTCACTTAGAGGTCCATATGGGTGCCTAAGTGACGGCACGTCTAGCGGCGGACGGGGAAGCGGCGGGGTGCCGGTTTGCGGCGCGCGGCGATGCGGGAAGCGCCGAAGCCAGCCACGGTCGCCAGCACGGTGACGGTGAGCGCGACGAGGCGGCGGCCGAGCTGCTCGAAGCGCATCGTCTGCCAGCCTTCCTTGCGGGCGAGCTCGGTCAGGGCCGGGTCCGGGTTGACGGCAACCGGATGGCCGACCGCGCGCAGCATCGGCAGGTCGGAGAGCGAGTCCGAGTAGGCGTAGGACGCGGCGAGATCGATCCCGTGCTCGGCGGCGAACGCCTCCATCGCCTCCACCTTGCCCTTCCCATAGACGAAGGGACCGTCGAAGCGGCCGGTGAAGGCGCCATCTGCGTTCACCTCGTAGCGCGTGCCGATCCCACCGTCCATCCCCAGCACTGCGGCCAGGGGTTCGACGACTCCATTGCCGGCGGCACTGACGATGAAGGTGGCGCGACCCTCGTCCTGGTGGGCGTAGACCTCGTCGAGCATCTGCGGGTAGACCCGCGGCAGGATCGCCGCCATCACCTCGGGGTTCATCCGCTCGAGGCTGCGTGCCGGCACCTCCGCGATCAGGTCGCGAGCGACCCGCAGCACCTCCGTCGTGCGCTCGTCGGTGGTGCCGCGCAGGCGGTAACGCAAGTGCTCGATTGCCCAGCTCGCCAACTGCCGGCGCCCGACGATCCCGTGCCGCGTCGCGACACGGGCGAACTGCATACCCGAAGACCCCGCCATCAGGGTCTTGTCCAGATCGAAGAAGGCCGCAGCGCGCTGCAAACCGTCGTCTGGCTTTGTCCTCGGTCGGTCGGCTTGGTCACGCACTTGTTAGTGCGCTCCCGGCGCCGACCCCCCTGCGTCCGCGCCAGACTCGGTTTTCGCGCGCTGAATCACACCTCTATGACGATGGCATCTCCTTGGCCACCGCCGGAGCAGATGGCAGCAACGCCCAATCCTCCACCCCGTCTACCCAACTCATGGACCAAAGACCCCACGATGCGGGCGCCGGAGGCGCCGATCGGGTGGCCGAGCGCGATCGCACCACCGTTGACGTTGACGTTCTCCTCGTCGATGCCAAGCATCCGCACCGAGTTGAGCGCGACCGAGGCGAAGGCCTCGTTGATCTCCCAGAGGTCGACGTCCTCGGGGCTCTTGCCGATCTTCTCCAGCGCCTGCTTGGCAGCATTGGCGGGGGTTTTCGCCAGGTAGGGGAAGTCGTCTGCGACGGTGCCGTAGGAGAGGACGCGCGCCAGCACGGTGTGCCCTTCCCTGTCGGCCCACTCCTCGGAGGCGACGACGATCGCGCCGGCGCCGTCGTTGACGCCTGGCGCGTTGCCGGCGGTGTGGGTGGCGTCCTCGCCGCCGATCGCCCGCAGCCCCGCAAGGGTCTCGATGGTCGTGTCGGGCCGGATCGCCTCGTCGGTCTCGACCGCGGTCTCACCCTTGCGCGACTTGACCGTGACGGCGGAGATCTCATCGGCGAGTCGGCCGGCGTCGGTCGCCTCGGCGGCGAGCCGGTGCGAGCGCTCGGCGAAGCGGTCCATGTCGGCGCGGGTGATCTCCAGCTCGTTGGAGACCTCGCTCGCCTCGTTGATCATCTGTTTTTCGGTGAAGGGGTTGGTGAGGCCGTCGTGGACCATCGCGTCGATCGTCTGGACGTGCCCCATCCGGTAGCCGAAGCGGGCGCCGGGCAGCAGGTGCGGCGCGCCGCTCATCGACTCCATGCCGCCGGTCACCGCGATCTCGGTGTCGCCGGCACGAATCGCCATGTCGGCGATGCCGAGCGAGCGCATGCCGGAGGCGCAGACCTTGTTGATCGTCTCGGAGGGCACCTCCTTCGGGACACCGCCCTTGATCTGGGCCTGGCGCGAGGGGATCTGCCCCTGGCCGGCCTGCAGGACCTGGCCGAAGACGACCTGCTCGACCTGCTCGGGATCGACGCCGGAGCGCTCCAGGGCGGCCTCGATCACGTGGCCGCCGAGGTCGGTGGCGTCGAGGGAGGCGAGGCTCCCGCCCATCTTGCCAAAGGGGGTTCGAGCGGTTCCGAGGATGACTGAGCTGGGCATCTACTGCCTTTCTTCTGCGAGTCGTGGCGGTCTGATCAGGGGCGTCTGGCCCTGCCCGGGACGATAGCGTGAGGACTCGCCGATCTGCGTGCGCAAGCGCATAGACTCGCGAGCCCGTGAAGGTCGGATTGAGCCAGACTCAGCTTGTCGAGGTCGACGCCGGCCTGGTCGTCGTCGGGCTCTATGAGGGGGAGCAACTGCCGGAGGGTGTGGCGGGCGCCCTGGGAGCCGCCGATGCCAAGGGCGGCCTCGAGAAGGTCTCGCTCCTCCATCCCGAGCGCCCGGGCCGCGTCCTCGCGGTTGGCCTCGGCAAGCGCGACGACGCCGATACGGAGCGATTTCGAGTCGCCGCTGCCATCGCCGCCAAGGAGGCGGCCAAGCTGGATGTGACCTCACTCGCCTGGCTTCTGCCTGAGTCGGGCGATGGCGAGGCGACCGCCGCGGCCCTGGTCACCGGCACGATCCTCGCCTCCTACCGCTTCGACCGCTTCCGCAGCAGCGACCCCGACGGGCCTCCCCCGCCCCGGCTCGAGTCCCTGACTCTGCTCGGCCCCGCGAGCATCGCCGAAGCCGCCGAAGCCTCCCGCGTCTGCGCCGAGGCGCAAAACCGGGCCCGCGACCTGCAGAGCCTTCCCTCCAACGTCGCAACTCCCTCGTACCTTGCCGGACGCGCCGAGGAGATCGCCGGGATGAACGATGTGCTCAGCGTCGAGGTTCTCGGCCGAGCGGAGATCTCCGCCAAGGAGATGGGCGGCCTGGTTGCGGTCAGCCAGGGGACCGAGGAGGAGCCGAAGTTGATCGTGCTCCGCTACGCGGGCGGCGGCTCCGGCCCCACGCTGGGCCTCGTCGGCAAGGGCGTCACCTTCGATACGGGCGGCATCTCGCTGAAGCCCTCGGCCTCGATGCACGAGATGAAGATGGACATGTCGGGCGCCGCTGCCGTGCTGGAGGCGGTCGGGGCGATCGCCGAGCTGGGCCTGGCGCTGGACCTGATCGCGGTCGTCCCTTCGACCGAGAACATGCCGTCGGGAACCGCGATAAAGCCCGGCGACGTCATCACCCAGTACAACGGCAAGACGGTCGAGGTCAACAACACCGACGCCGAGGGTCGCCTGATCCTCGCCGATGCCCTCGCCTACGCGGTCGAGCTGGGAGCGGAGCGGATCGTCGACCTGGCGACGCTCACCGGCGCCGTGTTGATCGCCCTCGGCTCGACCTACGCCGCGGTCATCTCCAACGACGACGACCTCGCCGACGAAGTCGAGCAGGCCGGCAAGACGACGGGCGAGCTGGTCTGGCGCCTCCCCCTCCACCCCGAGTACAAGGAGCTGACCAAGGGCGCCGTCGCCGACCTCACCAACGCCTCCGCCAAGCGCAAGGCGGGAACGATTTACGCTGGCTCCTTCCTCGAGGAGTTCGTCGGCGAGACCCCCTGGGCCCACGTCGACATCGCCGGCACGGCCTGGGACGTCGGCCGCGCCTATACCGGCAACGACGCCAGCGGCTTCGGCGTCCGCCTCCTCGTCGAGCTCGCCCACGAGCTCTCCGCGTAGCGACCTTCGCCGCTCAGGCTTCGAGGATCATGCAGGTGGCGACGCCGTGGGCGAGCAGCTTGCCGCTGTCGGCGGCGGTCAGCTTGGCCTCCGAGGTCGCCTGGCGGCGGCCACGGTAGACGACGCTGGCCTCGCAGAGGACGCGGCCGGTGTCGCGGGTGATCGGGCGCACGTACTTGGCCTCGAGACCGAGCGAGGTGTAACCGACCCCGGCCGGCAAGGTGGTGTGGACCGCGCAGCCGAGTGCCGAGTCGAGCAGGGTCGCCGCATAGCCGCCATGGACGACGCCGATCGGGTTGTAGTGCTCCTCGCCGGGCTCGCCCTCGAAGACTGCGCGGCCGTCGCCGAGCTCGATCGGCCGCAACCGCATCGTCACCGCGATCGGCGGCGGCGGCACCTTGCCGCCGACGACCGCTTCCATGTACTCCATCCCGCTCATCGTCGCCCCGGCGGCCGCGGTCGGCACTGGGTCCTGCCAGACCAAGGTGCGGCTGCGGCTGGTCTCCGGACTCGACTCGGCGAAGGCCAGAGCGGCATCGACCGCGGTTTCGCCGCTCATCGCGCCCCCCGGCGGCCGCCGGCCCCGGTGGCGCCCGGCCGGCGACTGGCGGGGTAGTGCAGGTCGGCGGCGATCTCGGCCTGGCTGATCGAGATCCGTGCAGCCTTCGCTCGTCTGTGATGCCTCTGCCTTGAAATCAGCCTCATCTCTGCGCCTCCAATCGGCGGGTCCGTCTGGGTAAGTTGCATCAAGCAACTCCTGTCACCGGGACCCTAACCGACTCGGTTGCTTGATGCAACTCAGTGTGCGAAGATCACTCTCGTGCTCGGCCATCAGTATCCAGGGCAGGTCTGCTCGATCGCCAAGGCGCTAGAGGTTGTCGGTGAGCGCTGGAGCCTGCTGATCGTCCGCGACGTGATGAACGGCAACCGCCGCTTTGGTGAGCTGCAGCGGGGTCTCGGTGTCGCCCGCAACGTGCTCTCGGCCCGTCTGCAGCGGCTGGTCGAGGAGGACATCCTCGAACGGCGGTCCTACCAGACCAGCCCCGAGCGCTACGAGTACTTCCTCACCGAGAAGGGGCTCGACCTCTGGCCGGCTCTCGTCGCCCTGCTCGCCTGGGGCGACCGCCACTCCCCTGAGCCCGCCGGGCCACCGATGCTGATCGTTCACAAGGAATGCGGTGGCGAGGTCAACGACCGCGGCGCCTGCGAGAGCTGCGGCAAGGTCCTGCACGCCCGCGATGCCCGTGCCATCCCCGGCCCCGGCGTCGGGACCAACGAGGCCGCAGGAGCAACCGCCGATTGAGCACTTGAGGACCCTATGGTGTACTCAAGTCCACGATGTCTGCTGAAACTGCGGGCTAGCGACTAGGAGGAGAGAGATGGCGACTGCGGCGGAGGTTCAATCCCGCGACAAGATCTTCATCGGCGGCAAGTGGGTCGAGCCGCAGGGCACCGAGACGATCGAGGTAGTCAACTCGACGACCGAGGAGACGATGGCGACGATCGCGGCCTGCACGGCCGAGGACGCCGACCTTGCTGTGCGCGCCGCCCGCGATGCCTTCGACTCCTGGTCGCGGACTGCGCGCGAGGAGCGCGCCGGCTACCTGGAGGCGATCGCCGCCGGGCTCGGCGAGCGCTCGGAGGAGATCGCAGCGACGATCGCCCAGGAGCTGGGGATGCCGATCAAGCTGAGCCAGATCATCCAGGCCGGCCTGCCCATCGCCCAGTTCGCGGCGATGCCGAAGCTGATGGAGGAAGTCGCCTGGGAGGAGGAGATCGGCAACTCTCGCGTGCTGCGCGAGGCCGTCGGCGTGCTCGGCGCGATCACCCCCTGGAACTACCCGCTCAACCAGATCGCCGCCAAGGTCGCGCCTGCCCTGGCCGCCGGCTGCACGGTCGTGCTCAAGCCAAGCGAGGTGGTGCCGCTCAACGCCTTCATCCTCGCCGAGGTGATCGAGGCCGCGGGCCTGCCGGCCGGCGTCTTCAATCTGGTCACGGGCACCGGCCCGGTTGTCGGTGAGGCAATCGCCGGCCACCCCGGCGTCGACATGGTCTCCTTCACCGGCTCGACCCGAGCCGGCCGGCGCGTCTCCGAGCTCGCCTCGGCTACGGTGAAGCCGGTCGCGATGGAGCTCGGCGGCAAGTCGCCGAACGTGATCCTCGACGACGCCGACCTGGCGCAGGCGATCCCGGACGGTGTCGCCAAGTGCTACCTCAACTCGGGCCAGACCTGCAGCGCCCTGACCCGGATGCTGGTGCCGCGCGAGAAGCTCGCCGAAGCCGAGGAGCTGGCGAAGTCCGCCGCCGAGGTCTACACGCCTGGCGATCCCTTCGAGGACTCGACCCGGCTCGGCCCGCTCGTCTCCGAGGTCCAGCGCGAGCGCGTCCGCGACTACATCGAGAAGGGCGAGGCCGAAGGCGCCAAGCTGGTGACCGGCGGCGCCGCGGCCCCCGAGGGCCTCGAGCATGGCTACTTCGTCCGCCCCACCGTCTTCTCGGATGTGACGCCGGAGATGACGATCGCCCAGGAGGAGATCTTCGGCCCGGTGCTCGTCATCCAGCCCTACGAGAATGAGGACGACGCGGTGCGGATCGCCAACGACACCGTCTACGGCCTCGCCGGCGGCGTTTGGTCCGGCGACCAGGACCGCGCGATCGCCGTCGCCAAGCGGATCCGCACCGGCCAGATCGAGATCAACGGCGGGGCGTTCAATCCGCTTGCGCCCTTCGGCGGCTACAAGCAGTCGGGACATGGGCGGGAGAACGGGCGTTATGCGATCGAGGAGTTGCTGCAGGTCAAGAGTCTTCAGCTGTAGTGGAGGGCGGGCGGGGGTGCCCGGTTGCTTGCTGGGTTTTTCGCCTCTGACGGAGCGGCCGTCCGAGATCGTGGTCGAGGCGAAAAACAGGACGCCGCTGCGCCACCGGGCACCCCCGCCCGGCCCTCCCAAACGCCGCTGGCTGACGAGCTGGCTGCAAGCGTTTGCTAGACACAAAGCCATACTCTCTCGCCCGTGAACTTCGACCTCTCTGACGAGCAGAAGCTGCTTCGGGACACCGTTCGGGATTTTGCCCGAGCTGAGGTCGCTCCGGTGGCTGAGGAGCTGGATCGGGAGAAGCGGTTCCCTTACGAGATCGTCGCGAAGCTCGGTGGGCTGGGGCTGATGGGGATCCCGTTCCCTCAGGAATACGGGGGCGGGGGTGCGGACACGCTCTCTTACGTGCTCGCCGTTGAAGAGCTGGCACGGATCGACTCTTCGGTCTGCATCACTATGGCGGCGCACACGTCGCTGGGGACGATGCCGATCTATCTCTGGGGGACGGATGAGCAGAAGGACGAGTGGCTGCCGGTGCTCTGCAGCGGTCAGAAGCTCGCCTCGTTTGGGCTGACCGAGCCCGAGGCGGGATCCGACGCCGGCAATGTGCGGACGACCGCGAAGCTCGCCAACGGCGAGTGGGTCATCGACGGGGCCAAGCAGTTCATCACCAACTCCGGCACCGATATATCCGGCTGCGTCTCGATCACCGCCGTCACCGGCGAGGCGAACGGGCGCAAGGAGATCTCCAACCTGATCGTCGCCACCGGCACGCCCGGCTATGAGGCCGGCGAGTCCTACCGCAAGATGGGCTGGAACGCCTCCGACACTCGCCCGCTCAGCTTTGACGATTGCCGAGTCCCCGAGGCCAACCTGCTCGGCCGCCGCGGCGACGGCTTCAAGAACTTCCTTCACATCCTCGACGGCGGCCGCATCGGCGTCGCCGCGATGGGGGTCGGCCTCGCCCAGGGCGCCCTCGACGAGGCGATCTCCTACGCCAAAGAGCGCCAGGCGTTCGGCCAGCCGATCTCCAAGTTCCAGTCGATCCAGGCCAAGATCGCCGACCTCTCGGCCCAGATCGAGGCGGCCCGCCTGCTCACCTGGCGCGCCGCGCTGGAGAAGGACGCCGGCAAGTCGTTCACGCTGACCGCGGCGCAGGCGAAGCTGATCACGGGGCGCCTCGCCGTCCGGGCGACCGAGGAGGCGGTCCAGATCCACGGCGGCTACGGCTACATCGAGGAGTACCCGGTCTGCCGCTTCTACCGCGACGCCAAGATCCTCACGATCGGCGAGGGCACCGACGAGGTGCAGCAGATGGTGATCGCCCGCCAGCTCGGCTGCTGAAACACCCGCCGACGGGCCTAGAACGCGCCTATACGAGACGTTTTAGGCCCGTCGGCGGGCAGGGTGAAGAGGATGCGGGTGCCCTGAGGGGTGGGCTCGAGCCAGCTGGGGGCGGCTAGCCAAAGGTGAAGGCATAGCCCATCACCCCCGGTTCGGGCTCAAGGCGAACCGTATGGTTTTCGACCTTGGGCAGGTCGACCAGGTCATAGAGCCGTTGCGCGGTGATCTCGACCACGCCGTTCTTGACATCGGCGCCGGCGAGGTTGTCGGGGATCGGCCGACCGTCAAGCAGCACCCGCATCCGCCTGCTGTGCCCCGGTGAGCCGAGCACCAAGTACACGCGTCGCGCCCCGAACGAGAGGTCGAGCGTGCCACCTTCCGCGGTCGCTGAATCAAAGCCGATCCGCCAGCGCCCCCGGTAGGCGAAGTTGTCGGCAGGCGGCGATTCCGGGGCGCCGAAGTCGTGGCTGCCGGGCGAGAGCACCGGGTTGACGAAACGTTCGGCGCGAGCAGCTCCGAGATAGGTCTCGGGAGTCGTCACTTCTGGCGACGGGGCTACCGCGCTGACGCGCGCGGGCGCTCCCCTCGGGGCCTTGCCCGCTTCGGCGAGCAACTCGCGAATCACCTTTTCTTTCTCGCCGTAGGACCCCTCGCCAAAGTGCGCGAAGCGGACCCGACCCTGGGAGTCGATGAAGTACTCGCCGGGCCAGTATTGATTGCCGTAGGCGCTCCAGGTCGCGAGGTCGTTGTCCTGCGCAACCGGGTATCGGATGTCGTTCCGTTCGATCGCTTCTTTGACGTTGCTCGCTTCTTTCTCGAAGGGGAACTCCGGCGAGTGGACGCCGACGATCGTCAAACCGTCCTTACGGAAGCGTCGGTCCCAGGCGGTCAGGTAGGGCAGCGTGCGCAGGCAGTTGATGCAGGTGTAGGTCCAGAAGTCGACCAGGACGACGTGTCCACGCAGCGAGCGCAGCGTCAGCGGCCGATCGCCCGGCGTGTTGAACCACTGCTGGTTGTCGACGAATTCGGGGGCCTTGCCGAGCACAGGCAATCCAGACCCCGGACCAGCGCCAGCCACCGGCAGCGCGGCCGCGCCGGCTGCCTCTTCGCCGAGTCCGCCACCGGAGCCGCCGCGGATGTCGGCCAGCGCATTCCGGGTCCCGTCCATGTTCTCCAGGGATTCCGATGGGTTGACCAGGAAGCTGGGCAGGTCGCTGGCGATCGTGTTCTGGAACTTGATGTCGTAGTTGCCGAGCATCGCCAGCGCGGCGACGATCATCACCGCCCCCATCGCGATCTGCAGGCCGATGCCACGCCGGGCCAGCGGCGCGGTCACGCGCCTCCCACCCAACATCAGGAAGTAGAGGACGATCGCTGAGCCGATCCCGTAGCTGAGCGCTACGGCAAGTCGGCCGGCGGTGAACGGTTGCGAGGCCGAGACCGTGATCACGCCGGCGAGGATCGGGCCGGCGCAGGGCGCGTAGACGAGGCCGAGGCTGGCGCCGACCGCGGTTCCCGACCAGAAGCCGTCACCGCCGCGTTTGACTCCGGCCCGACCGGCGAAGCGGCTCATCGTCGCCTCCATCCGCGCCGCCAGCGGCGGGATCATCAGGGTGATGCCGAAGGCGATCAGGACGACGATCGCCAGCTTGCGCAAGAAGTCGTCGGGCAGGCCGAGCGCCGAGATCACGTAGACCAGCGCGACCGTCGCGAAGGTGAAAGAGACGGCAAGGCCGGCGACGATGCCGAGCGGCCGCCGCCGGCCGCCGGTCGCCCCCGCGGAGAGCACGATCGGCAGCACCGGCAGCACGCAGGGTGAGAGCGCGGTGGCCGCGCCGGCGACAAATCCGAACAGGATCAGGAGAGCCATGCGCTCGAGCTTGGCAGCTAGGGATTACGCGGAGGTGACGGCCGCGGGCCTAAAACGTCCATATAGCCCACGTTTCAGGCCCGTCGGCGGGGGTTCAGGCGGGCTGGGCGGTGACCGTGCCCTCGGGCCGGGCCACGACCTCGGCGTGGCGGCCGAGCCGCTCGCCGACCCCGTAGTGGAGGCAGATCGCCACCTCGTGCTCGCGCAGCAGCGGTCGGCTCGGATCTATGGCGGGGGCTTCGCACATGGCCTCGCGCCCCTGGGCGGTCCAGACACGACCCGGCATCGCAGCGCACTCGCGCAGCGGGACGGCGACCGCCTTGGCGCGACGTCGGCGCCCGGTGGCGACAATCAGCCAGACCGGATCGCCACCCCCGGCATCGACGTAGACGCCCTCGACACGTCCGACCGCCCTGCCGCCGGCGTCGTCCAGCTCGAAGCCGGTCCAGCCGAGCGCCACGGCGAGGCTCGGCGGCGCTGCGGCCCCCGCCTCACTCACCGGCCTGCCGCTCCATCAGCTCACTCGCGGCGCTGGCCGGATCGAGTTCGCGCCGCACCACCCGCTCCAGCAGCGCCGCGGTCTCGGGGTCGGCCGCGGCGATGGCCTCCATCCGCCGCCGCGTGCGCGAGGTCGCGATCCCCAGCACCTCGTTGCGCAGGTTGCGAGCCCGCCGCTGCTCGAGCGTGCCCTCCGCCTCGATGTGAGCGCGGTGCTCGTCGATCTTCGTTGCCAGCTCCTCGACGCCTTCACCGCGCGCCGCCTCGGTGCGCAGAATCGGCGCCTGCCAGGCGCCCGGCTCGTGCGATAGGGCAAGCACGCTGCGAACCTCGCGCACCATCGTGTCGGTCATCGGATGGTCGGCCTTGTTGACCACGATCACGTCGGGAATCTCCATCACGCCGGCCTTCAGCGCCTGGATCGAGTCGCCCGAGCCCGGCATCAAGGCCAGCACGATCGTGTCGGCGTGGTCGACGATGTCGATCTCTGCCTGACCGACGCCGACGGTCTCGATCAGCACGTCGTCCTTGCCGGCGGCGTCCATCGCCAGCGCCACCTGCAACGCCGCCTCAGAGAGTCCGCCGAGCGCACCCCGCGAGGCCATCGAGCGGATGAAGACCCCGGGATCGAGGAAGTGGTCCGAGAGGCGGATGCGGTCGCCCAGTAGAGCGCCGCGGGTGAAGGGGCTGGAGGGGTCGATCGAGAGCACCGCGACCTCGCGCTCAGCTTTGCGCAACTCGGCAGTGAGCGCCCCGATCAGGGTGCTCTTGCCAACTCCGGGCGGCCCGGTGAAGCCGACGATCCGCGCCCTGCCGGTGCGCGGGTAGACCTCGCGGACCAGCTCCCAGCCGGCCGGGTCGTCGGACTCGATCAGCGTGATCGCCCGCGCCAGGGCTCGCTTGTCGCCGGCGATGAGACGCTCGGCGAGCGAGGCGGATTTGGCGGCGTCTGCCATGGCCGCGCCAGTCTAAAGTCCCCGCCGCCGTGATCCGCTTCCTCCGCTTCTGTGCCCGCAACGGGATGTTGACGCCGCAGTACGCGCTGCTGGCGCTGCGGTACCTGTGGCGGCGCTTCCTCACGCGCGCCGGCTGGCGCTGGCGCACCGACGGGCCGCTCTTCCTCGGCAGCGGCCTCGAACTGCAGATCGCCCGCCACGGCCGGGTCGAGTTCGGCCGCTTCGTCTGGCTTGGCCACGGCACCAAGGTCCGCTGTCATGAGGGCGTCGTCGAAATCGGCGAGAAAACGGTGCTCGGCCAGGAGTGCACGATCTCCGCCTACCGGCGGGTGCGGATCGGCGAGCAATGTGTGATCGCCGACCGGGCGATGTTCATCGACTTCGATCACGGCGTGGTCGAGGTCGAGCGGCCGATCCGCCAGCAGGGGATCTATACGCGCGAGGTCGAGGTCGGCTCCAACGTCTGGATCGGCTACGGAGCCTGCGTCCTGCGCGGCGTCAGCATCGGCGACAACTCGATAATCGGCACGAACTCGGTCGTCACCAAGGATGTGCCCGCAAACGCGGTCGTCGCCGGCGTCCCAGCCCGGATCGTGAGGATGCGCGACGCGCCCGTGGACCTCCGCTGGCCCAGGCCGGTCGAACCCGACCCAACTGCCCGGACCACCTTGCCCCAACCGGAGTGACTGACGAGGTTCGTATTCGGCCCCTCTGAGGTACTTGACGCGCGAAGCAGCGTCCCGCATTAAGTTGCTTGCCTTGCAAGGGAGTGCAACCCGGCGCTGGAGGTGAGCAGATGAGCATCGCGATCGAGGCCGAGGGTCTGGCCAAGGAATATCCGGGGGGCGTGAAGGCTCTGGACGGCCTCTCCTTCTCGGTCGAGGAGGGCACCGTGTTCGGGCTCTTGGGACCGAACGGCGCCGGCAAGTCGACGACGGTGAAGATCCTCACCACCCTCGCCCACCCGGACAGCGGCAGTGCCTCGGTCGCCGGCTTCGACGTGCTGCGGGAGCCGGCGCGGGTGCGCGAAGCGATCGGCGTCGTCTCCCAAGCCGGCGGGCTCGACCGCCAGGCGACTGGCCGCGAGAACCTGCGCCTGCAGGGCCAGGTGTTCGGGATGGGCGGGGCGAAGTTGGAGCGCCGGGTGTCCGAGCTGCTCGACCAGTTCGGCCTTGCCGAGGCCGGCGACCGGCTGGTGCGCGGGTATTCCGGCGGCATGAGCCGCCGGCTCGACGTCGCGCTCGGCCTGGTGCACGAGCCCAAGGTCCTTTTTCTCGACGAGCCGACCACCGGCCTCGACCCGGAGGTTCGGGCCGAGATGTGGGAGGAGATCGAGCGCCTCACCGGCGCCGGGTTGAGCGTCCTGCTCACCACCCACTACCTGGAGGAGGCGGACCGGCTTGCGGCGCGGCTGGCGATCGTCGATCGCGGCAAAGTCGTCGCTGAGGGCTCGCCGGACGAGCTCAAGCGGGAGCTGCGAGGCGATGCGATCCACGTCGAGCTCGGCGGCGGCAGCGACGACGGACAGGTCCGCGACGCGCTCGCCGCGGTTCAAGGCATCGACGAGATCCTCGTCGCCGACCGCGTCCTGCACGCCCGCGCCGAGGACGGGGCACGCTCGGTGCCCGCCGTGCTCTCGGCGCTCGAAGCTGCAAGGGTCGAAGTCGCCTCGGTCACCGTGGCCCGCCCCTCGCTCGACGACGTCTACCTGCGCTTCACCGGCCGCACCTTCCGCGCCGCCGAAGCACAGACCTCCGATCAGCCCAAAACCAAGGAGGCGGCCCGATGAAGGCGCTGAACGACACGGCTCACATGACCGTCCGCCACCTGATGGCGCTGTGGCGACAGCCGTGGTGGATCGCCGTCTCGCTGGTGCAGCCGGTGATCTGGCTGCTCCTCTTCGGCGCCCTCTTCCAGACCGTCGTCAACATTCCCGGCTTCGGCTCCGACAACTACATTCAGTTTCTCGCCCCGGGTGTGGTCGTGATGACCGCCTTCTTCGGCGCCGGCTGGACCGGCATGCCGGTGATCGAGGATATCGACCGTGGCGTGACTGACCGCTTCCTGGTCTCCCCCGTGCGCCGCTCGTCTTTGATCTCGGGACGCCTCGCATCCAGCTCCGTGACGATCGCGATCCAGTCGCTGATCATCATCGCCCTGGCTCTGATCGCCGGCGCCTCCTTCGACAACAGCGTGCTCGGGGTTGCGGTGCTGATCGTCGTCTCGATGCTGGTCGCCGCCGCCTTCGGCTCCCTCTCCATCGGCCTGGCCCTGCTCGTGCGTCGCGAGGAGACGCTGATCGCGACCATTCAGTTCCTGCTGCTGCCGCTCTCGTTCATATCCGTCACTTTCATGCAGAAGAGCCTGATGCCCGGCTGGATGCAGACGGTCTCTGACTTCAACCCACTCAACTGGGCGGTCGAAGCGGGCCGCGAAGCGGTTAGCGCTTCCCCCGACTGGGCCTCAATCGCGGGCAAGAGCGGCCTGCTCCTCGCCTTCTTCCTGGTCTGCGGCGGTTTTGCGATGCGTGCCTTTCGCACGTATCAGCGCTCGGTGTGAGCGGTCCAGGCACGAGGTTCACCTTTTGCCCCTGAGAGGTGCTCAACGTGAATCTCGTGATCAGCTAAGAGCTGCGGGAAAGGTCGGTCTTGGCGAAGTCCTTGCCGGTGAATAGCAGTGGGTGCTCGGCAACTCGGGCCGTCGCATAGGTCATGCAGTCGCCGTAGTTGAGTGCAGCCGGGTGACGACTCTTGCCGTAGCGAATGTCGGCCTCAGCGGCGACGCTCCAATGATCCTCGTCGAAGGGGATCGTGACGACGTCATTCTCCTCGAGGAAACGGGCGAGAGCCAGCCGGCCGGCGACCCCCATGTGCCGAACGAGGACGAGCGACGCCTCCACCAGGGTTGGGGTTCCGATCCCCACGATTGCGGCTCCTTCGATCGCCTCGACAAAACGCGCCTCGTCCTGCTCCTTGCGAATCACCGCGACGACTGCTGAGGTGTCGAGAATCAAACGCCCTCCGGACCGTAGCCAAGGATCTCTTCTCGCTCGGCCTTCGTCATCGGCGGCTGTCCGCGCTCGCCCTCCGGGATCAGTGGCCAAATCTCCGTTTCGAGGAATCGCCGTAGATCGCCCGGTTTCTTTCGCCTTCCCTGCTTCAGCGACAAGCGGTCGCGGCGCTCCCGCAACGCCTCGCGCACGGCTCCGGTCTTGCTGTCGCCGGTGAGCTCTGCCACCTCTGCGGCCAATTTCTCCGTCTCCTGATCCTTGATGTTCAGCGCCATGGTGTAATCGTACGCCGATTCCACCAGTGGCTTCTTGTCTGCAAGCTTTATATCAGATAGGCACGCTATTGTCTGCAAGACAACGAAATTCCACCTGAGAGACTCGACTTATCCCGCCGAGGGGCTGTAGATCCTTCACCTGACAGACAGAAGAATCCCGGCAATGGACGTCGCCGCCCGCTTCGGGGAGAACCTACGCCGCTGTCGCAGACGCGCCGGCTTGTCCCAGGAAGAGCTTGGTCTGCGCTCGTCGCTGCACCGAACCGAGATCGGGCTGCTGGAGCGCGGAGCGCGCGTGCCCCGCATCGACACCCTGGTCAAAATCTCCAGCGCGCTCGAGATACCGCCGAGCGAGCTGATCGCCGGAATCGAGTGGATGCCCGGCAACACAACGAGCGGCAGCTTCTCGATCGCCTCGGCGGGGGACCCGCAGTCGAACTAGAGGTCTGAGCAGCGGTGGGCCAGGCGCTCAGGCCGGGCTGGGATCGCCGGCGAGCTCCGCGTAGACGGCGGCGGTCTGCTCGGCTACGTCGCCCCAATCGAAGCGGCGCAGGTGCTCGTAGGCTTCGGCGACGAGCTTCTGGCCCAGCTCGTCGTCGCGCAGCACGCGGATCGCCACCTCTGCCAGAGCTTCGGGATCGTGGGAGCGGAAGCGCAGGCCGACCTCCTCGTGCGGAACGACCTCGCGCAGGCCGCCGGTGTCGGCGACGATGCAGGGGCATTCGGAGGCCATCGCCTCCAGCGCCACCAGACCGAAGGGCTCATAGATCGAGGGGACCACCGTCAGGTCGGCGATCCGGTAGAGCGAGTGCAGGACGTCATCGCCGATCCAGCCGAGGAATGTGCCGTGATCCATCAGGCCCAGATCCTCGGCCTGGCGGTGCAGCTCCTCCTCGTGGGTACCCGAGCCGGCGACCAGGAAGCGCGTCCCCGGCGCCTCTTCGATCACCCGCGGCATCGCCTCCAGCGCCAGCTGGAAGCCCTTCTCATAGACCAGGCGCCCGATCAGCAGCACCAGCTTCTCCTCCGGCGCGGCGAACTCGGCCCGCAGCCGCTCCAGCTCGGCCTGGTCCGGAACCTGCAGGTCGTCGGGGTCGATCCCGTTGGGGATGACGCTGACCCGCTCCTCCTCGACCCCAAAGATGTCGACGATCTGCTCGCGCATGTAGTGGGAGCAGGCGATCGTCCGCTCGGAGCGGTTGGAGATCCAGCGCTCGACCCCGTGGATGTAGCTCTGCGGATGCTTGTCGACCCAGCCCTGATGGCGGCCGTGCTCGGTTGCGTGGATCGTCGTAACCAGCGGCGCCTCGAAGCGCTTGGCGAGGTGATCGCAGGCGTTGGCGACCAGCCAGTCGTGGCCGTGCACGAGGTCGAAGCTGTAGCGGTCGCCGAGTTCGGCCCCGGCGGCGAGCATGTCGGAGTTCATCCGCTCCACCCAGGCGACGAACTCGCCCAGCTCAGTCGGGCGACGCGGCTCGCGGATGCGGTGGATGTGGACGCCGCCGCGGCTCTCCTCGGCCGGCGACTCCTCCCCACCGCGGGTCAAGACGTGGACCTCCACGCCGCGTTCGACCAGCGCCTCGGAGAGCTTGCGGACATGCCGCGCGAGGCCGCCCTCGATCAGCGGCGGGTACTCCCAGGAGAGGATCAGGACGCGCGTCATCTCGCTGGGGCTAGGGCTCCAGCAGTGGAGCGAGGCTCAGATCCGGGGCTAGGGAATGCATGCTGGGGTCGCTGCTGGGCGAAGAGTCTATGGCCTCCAGCATCGCCCCGGCGTGATCGGTGGCGCGCCGGAAGGCATAGTCGCCCGCCTGACCACGCTTGTCGAGGAAGGCCCAGTCGCTCGCCTGGACGGCGAGCAGCTCGCGCGCCGCCCGCAGCGCGGCGGGCCCGCGCAGGCCCTGCGCAAGTGCTCGCAGCAGCCGCAGCTCCAGCCGCCGCGCGCCCCAGGCGAGGTCGGTGACCTGAGGCGAGTCCCACGTCCGCAGGTCCTTCTCCTCGCCCCAGGTCGAGGCGGCCAGCGCCCGCTCGACCGGCTCGTGCTCGGCCAGCGCCTGCGGGACGGTGAGCAGGCGGACGCCGGTCGCGGCGGCGGCGGCCAGCACCTCGCGCAGCCAGATCGTTCCCTCCGACCACCAGTGGCCGAGCAGCTCGGTGTCGATCGCGAAGACCAGCAGACCGCGCCGCCCGCGCTGCGCGGCGAAGTCGCGCAGCCGGATCGCGACCGCGGTCAGGAACTCCTCCGCCTGTCGCCGCGCCGTCGCTTCGCCGGCTACCGGATCGTAGGCCCCACCCCCCACCTTCCACAGCCGCACTCCGCGCAGCGATTTGCCGGCGAACTGGGCGTGTGCCGGATCGGAGGGATAGCCGTCCAGTGACCAGAGCCACTGGATCGCCTCCCAGTCGATCGGCAGCGCCACCGGGCCGGCGCCCGTGGCGACCGGCGTCAGCGCATCCCGGGGGTCCTGGCGGTGAGCGCTCTGATCGACACAGAACCAGCGCACCCCGTGCTCGGACAGGCGCCGCTCCAGCCCCGGCACATAGGCGCACTCGGGCAGCCAGAAGCCGCCGTCCCAGCCGAAGCGACGCCGATGTGAGCGGATGCCGGCGTCGAGCTGCAGCCGCAATCCCGTCCGCGTCGCCAGCAACGGCAGCACCGCGTGCGTCGCGGCCGAAGTTGCCAGCGCGATCCGTCCCTCCCTGGCGGCGTCCTGGAACGGGCGCAGCGGATCCCCCCCGGCGGCGTCGAGCAGCTCCAGCGCATGCCGGTACCGGGCCAGCTCCGCCTCGCAGGCATCCCGGCATTCGACCGGCGCCTCGCCGATGTCCGCTTCTGCGGCTCCGACCCGCCACTCGACCAGGAACTCGCGCAACCGCTTGGCTGCCCCGGCATCCTCCAGCTGATCGGCCAGAACCGGGGTCACCGTCATCGTCAGATCCCGCGCCACCTCCAGCACCGGCAGGTAGGACCGGATCACAGCGTCGAACAACCACTCCTCGCCAAACGGGTAGGTGCCGAACCCCTCTACATAGGGCATGTGGCTGTGCAAGACGATCGCCAGGTCCCCGGCGCTCTCCTCAGGCATGGCAGACAGCGATGAAGTCCAGTGCCCGGTCGAGGTCGACCTCCCCGAGCTTGAAGTCCGCGGCGGAGATCGCCGGGGTGAAGCGGTCGTAGAAGGGCTTGGTCAGATGCAGCGCCTTGTGGACGCGGTCCCAGCCCAGCTTGATCGCGATTTCATGCGCCCGCAGCTTGCGGGCGTGGAAGAGACCGCGCAGCTCGACCTGCTCGAAATGCGCCTCGCAGAGCGCTCGGAACTCCGCCGCCCGGTACTCGCGCACGTGCCACGGGTTGTCGGACTTCTCGGCGCCGGGAGGAGCCAGCGTCAGCAGGTTCGGCGTCGAGACATAGACAGCGCCGCCGGGCGGCAGCATCGACTTGAAGTGCTCGAGGATCGCGCCGGCGTCCTGCACGTGCTCGATCGTCTGCAGGAAGACCACTGCGTCGCAGGGCTCGGCGAAGCTCTCGACCAGATCCCGCTCGTAGCGCAGGTTGGGCCGCACATAGCGCAGCCGCGCGTGCTCATGCGCCTCCGGGTTGGCGTCGACCCCGACCACGCTCGCCGCCCTCGCGGCCAGCGCGTCGGCGCCGTAGCCCTCACCACAGGCCATGTCGACGACCCGCTTGCCGGCGATCCGCGCCGCGATCCACTCGTAGACCGCCAGGTGGCGCCGGAACCAGTAATTCTCCTCTGGCACGTCGGGCAGCGTCCGCTCTCCGGTCAGCGGCAGCGGCGGCACCCCGGGGGGCTGATTCTCTTGGACGTACTCGCGCGCCACAGACGGGACGCTATTGCGGCTCCGTGTCAAGTGCGTTGCGCCGATCCGTGTACCGTTCCCGCCCCATGCCCGCCTCTCCCACCGCCACCCCCGGCCACATCAAGGAGGTCAACACCCGCTACCACGACGCGGCGGCTGACGAATACGACGCCAAGTGGGGCATCGACTTCGGCGCCACCGGCCAGCGCCAGGTGCGCCAGAAGCTTGCCAAGGCACTGGGCGGGCTCGACGGAATCCGTTTCGTCGACGGGCTCGAGATCGGCTCCGGCACCGGCTACTTCTCGCTCAACCTGCTGCAGATGGGGACGATCCAGCGCCTGACCGCGACCGACATCTCGCCGGGCATGCTGCAGCGTCTCTCGACCACCGCCAAGTCGCTCGGGCTGGAGGCGGAGACCGTGGCGACCGAGGCCGAGGAGCTGCCCTTCGAGGACGAGAGCTTCGACCTCGTCTTCGGCCACGCCGTCCTGCACCACATACCTGATCTGGAGCGGGCTTTCGGCGAATTCCAGCGCGTGTTGCGCCCAGGCGGAGCGATCGCGTTCTGCGGCGAGCCCTCGCGTTACGGAGACCGCCTGGCGGCGGCGCCGAAGCGGGCCGGGATGATCGCGGCGCCCGCCTGGCGCCGGCTGGTTGGGGCACGCCCGCGCGCTGTTCCCGAGATGGAGCAATCCAACGGCCACGCGCTGGAGGGTGAGGTCGACGTCCACGCCTTCGCTCCCGCCGACCTGCGGCGCCTGCTGCGCGACACCGGCTTCGAACAGCGCCGGGTCGGCGGCGAGGAGCTGCTCGCCAACGCCTGGGGCTGGGGCTTGCGCACGGTCGAGGCCAGCGCCGAGCCAGAATCGGTCTCCTGGGGCTGGCGGCGCTTCGCCTTCAACAGCTACATCGCCCTGCAGAAGGTCGACACCCGTCTATTGGAGCCCCGCCTCCCAGCCGAGCTCTTCTACAACCTGCTTCTCTCGGCCCGCAAGCCCACGACTTGACCCGTTTCATCGCAGCATTTGGGGGTCCATAGACCCCTAAATGCTGCGATCGAAGTCGATTCGCCCCCCCTGTGGAGCGCGCGGCGGAAGATTTGCCGCTATTTGGGACCGGGGCGGCGGGCGCGGTACAGCTTGGCGCGCGAGTCGAAGCCCTTGAGGCGTTTCTCGCCAGCATATGAGTAGTCGAAGCTCTCGCCCGCGGCCTCCTTGGCCACGGCATCGAGCAGAACGCTGCCGGGTTTGGCGATTCCGGTCAGGCGGCTGGCCAGGTTGACCGGGCGGCCGTAGTAGTCGCCGGCCTGCACGTGCACCGAGCCATGGGCGATCCCGGCGCGCAGGCGCGGGAACTCGTCGCCTTCCTCGTCGGCGGCCTCGACCATCCGCAGCGCGGCCTCGACCAACGCCGCGGCGTCGGTGGAGACGAGCATCGCCGCGTCGCCGATCAGCTTCACCAGCCGCACCGGCGGCTCCGCGACCGCAGTGGCAAGCTCGTCGAGACGGCCCGCGATCAGCCCCAGCTCTTCGGTCTCGACCTGCTCGCCGAGCTTGGTGAAGCCGACCAAATCGGCGAAGCAGACCGAAACCTCCGACATCGCGCCCGGCTGCCCCGCAGCAAGATCGGCAGCGCCGATCACGTCGCGGCGGATCTGCTCCAGCATGTGCGCACGGAAGGCATAGGAGAGGGTCGGCTCGAAGAGCGGCAGCATGTGCTCGGCTGCCGCGGCGAAGCGCAGCGCCAGGTCGCGCTCGGTGTCACCCGGCTGCATCAGAGTGCGGACGACGAGGTCGCGGTTGGCCTCGGCGATCCGCGCAGTCGCCATCCCAATCGTCCGCGCCACCTGCACGATCCCCTCCTCTGGCAGACCAGCATCGCGAAACGCCCCCACGCGACGCGCCTCCTCCAAATCGGCTCCCGTCAGAGAACGATCGTCAGGGTCGGGATTGGGGATGCCGAGCGCTGCCGTGGCCCGCTGCAGCAGGTCGAGGTCAACGCCAGCCAGCTCGGCGATCTCACGCGGCGTGTAGCGAGGACCGTCGCCGGCCAGTGCCCGCTCGACCGGCAGCAAGGTAATGCGCCCGCCCTCGACCGCCTCGCGCAGCTCCTCCAGAGGGACGCCTTCGCCAGCGAGGCGCTCGAGCAGATCCCGCCGCGCCTCGCGGGCCTCGCCCTCCACGCAGTCGAGCAGCCCCTCCGCCTCGAAATCGATCTTCATGCGAATGCCACGCTACCGCCGCGGCGCGGATCGCCGCCCCCACTCAGCTCGCCGCTGGTCCGGTCGCGGGCTACCGCCTGGACGCCGCCGAAGAAGAGGTTGATTCGCGGGCGGCGCAGGACCGGGATGCCGCGTGCCTCGATCCGAGCGAGGGCCTCCTCGTCGATCCCCGGCTCGGCTTGGACGATGCCCTGCTCGATGTGCAGGCGCGGCGCCCGCACCGCCTCGTCGGCGCCCATGCCCTGCTCGACCGCGCGCACCACCGTCTGCACGATCGCCGAGCGGATCCGGTTGGAACCGGCGCTGCCCAGGCCGAGTTCGATCTCGCCGTCGCGCCGTACCACCGTCGGCGCCATCATCGAAGGCACCCGGCGCCCCGGTGCGATCGCGTGGAAGCCGAGTGGGTTGAGGTCCTCCTCGCCGAGCATGTTGTTGAGGATCACCCCGGTGCCGGGGACGAGGACACCGGACCCCGAGCCGTTCGAGCAGGTGACGCTGGCGCACATGCCGTCGCCGTCGAGAACTGAGATATGGGTGGTCGAACCGAGCAAGTCGCCGGCCTTGAGGTCGAGCCGCGCCGGATCGAGCAGGGCGGCCTCGAGGCCCTCGCCGTAGAGCGCTTCGGCGAACTCCTCACCACGGGCGCGGTTGGCTGCGTCCATTGCCGCCACCAACTGCTCGGGGCCACTGTGTTCCCCCAGCCGCTCCAGCAAGCCGAGCGAGTAGGCGATCAGGATCCCGCCTGAAGACGGCGGCGGGTTGGTCAGCACCTCGGTCCCGCGGAAGAATGCTCGGATCGGCTGTCGCTCAATCGCCTCATAGCCGGCCAGGTCAGCGGCTCCCAAGGTGCCGCCGCGCTCGCCAACGTAGCTGCTCAGCGCCGCGGCGACCTCGCCGCGGTAGAAGGGCTCGGCGCCCTCGGCGCCAAAGCGCTCGAGCGCCTCGGCCAGCTCCGGGAAGCAGAAGACGTCGCCCTCTCCCAACCGGCGACCCTGCGGCGCGTAGAGCCGCCGCGTCTCCTCGAGACGCTCGTGGATCGGCCAGAGGATCTCGAGGATGTAGGCCTGCTCGGTGTTGACCGGAGCGCCCTCGCGGGCGAGCTTCACCCCGGCGCCGACCAAGTCGCCCAGCGGCGCTGTGCCAAACCGCCGCAGCGCGAGCTCCAGGCCCGCCGCCGTTCCCGGCACGCCGCACGAGGCCGGGCCGACATAGAACGTCTGCACCGTCTCCGGGTCGAAGTGGACGGGGATTGGGATCAGCTCCTCCCCACGCTCGATCCCGTCCTTGCCCGGCGCCGCGACGAAGAAGTCGATCAAAGCGGTCTCCTCGCTGCGACTGACCATCATGAAGCCACCAGCGCCGAAGCCGGTCAACGGGCTCTCGACGGCGAAGGAGGCGAGCGCGGCGGCGACAGCGGCGTCCACCGCATTGCCGCCCTCGCGCAGAACGTCGGCCCCCGCCTCGGCGGTAATGGGATGCCCCGCCGCGACGACGCCGTTCATGGCGCCCTGGCTAGCCGGGAAGGAACTCGGGGACGTCGAGACTGCTCAGCTCGCCGGCCTTCTCGTTCCGTGGCGCGCGGCCGCGGCCAGCGTCCTTGGTACGGCGGATCGTCGGCTCGGCGGCACGACGCGGCGCCTGTTGGCCGTCGAAGCGGGTGGCTACCACGGTGACCCAGATCTGGTCGCCCAGCTCCTCGTCGATGTTGGCGCCGAAGATGATGTTGGCGTCGGGGTGGGCAGCCTCGCCGACCAGCTTCGCCGCCTCGCTGACTTCGACCAGCGAAAGATCGGGCCCACCGGTGATCGAGAGCAGAATCGCCCGCGCCCCCTCCATCGAGGTCTCCAGCAGGGGGGAGGAGATCGCTTTCTCGGCGGCCAGCAGACCGCGGCCCTCGCCACTGCCCATGCCGATCCCGAGCAGCGCCCGGCCGGCATCGGACATGATCGTGCGCACGTCGGCGAAATCGAGGTTGATCAGGGCCGGCAGGGTGACCAGATCGGAGATCCCCTGCACGCCCTGGCGCAGCACGTCGTCGGCTACCTGGAAGGCCTCGACCATCGAGGTGTGCTGGTCGAGGACCTCGAGCAGGCGGTCGTTTGGAACAACGATCAGCGTGTCGACCTCTGCCGCCAGCTCGTCGATCCCCTTGCCGGCTTGGTTGCCGCGCCTCGAGCCCTCGAAGCTGAACGGCTTGGTGACGATGCCGACGGTCAGCGCGCCGACCTCGCGGGCGAGGCGGGCGACGACCGGGGCAGCGCCGCTGCCGGTGCCACCGCCGGCGCCGGCGGCGACGAAGACCATGTCCGAGCCCTTGAGCAGACGCTTGATCTTGTCCTGCTCCTCGAAGGCGGAGCGGTGGCCGACCTCGGGGTCGGCGCCGGCGCCAAGGCCGCGCGTCTGCTCGTCGCCGATGTGGACGGTGACGTCGGCGACGCAGAGCTGCAACGACTGAAGATCGGTGTTGACGGCCATGAACTCGACCCCGGGCACGTTCGCGTCGACCATCCGGTTGACCGCGTTGACGCCGGCGCCGCCGACACCCACGACCCGGATCACAGGCTGATGCGGCTCTCCACTTCCAGGCGGCTCATACTCAGGTTCCTCGCGCCCATAGCGCGGCGTCTGAGAAGCAGGTTCGTGCTGCACCACCGGCTCCTCAGAAAAGACCCTCTTCAATCTTTCGGGAGGCGATTCGGGATGTCCAGCTTCACCCGAAGGTGCCTCGTCCCGCGGCCCTTCGAGAGTCGGCTGGCCCAGTCCCTCGGACTCAGACCCCTCTGCGTCGACAGGACCCGCGGTCTGAGGGTCCGATCCCTCGGGCGGATCCAGCGGGGCGTCGTCAGAAGTAGAGCGGAAGAGGTCGGCAAGGGGACCCTCGCGCATACTCGCCCGCTTACGCCGACTCATTCGCTAAGACCTCCTTCGCCAAGTCTCGATAGTAGCCCGCGGCGTTGCTCTGCGGATCGTACTTGAGCACGCTGGCGCCTTTGACCGGGGCCTCGGCAAATTTGATCGCCTTGCGAATGCGCGACTTGAAGACCAAGTCGCCGAAGTTCTCTTCGAGGATCTCCACCGCCTCCTTGGCGTGGACGGTGCGCGAGTCGAGCATCGTCGGCAAGATGCCCTCGATTCTGACGTCCGGGTTGAGGTTCTCCTGGATCATCTTGAGCGTGTTCTGCAGCTGGACCAGTCCACGCATCGAGAGATACTCGCATTGAACGGGGACGATCACCCTGTTGGCAGCGGTCAGCGCATTGATCGTCAGCAGCCCGAGGCTCGGCGGGGTATCGATGCAGACGAAGTCGTAGTTGCCGGAGACCTCCTTCAGCGCTTTCTCCAAGGAGCGCTCGCGGCCGATCTTGGTGCTCATCGCGATCTCCGCCCCGGCCAAATCGATCGAGGCGACAGCGATGTCGATCTCGCGGTGCTGAATGATCTCGCTGATCGGCATGTCGTTGACCAGCACGTCGTAGAGGCTCTTTTCGACCTTGTCCGGATCGATCCCCTGGCTCATGGTCAGGTTCCCCTGGGGATCGAGGTCGATGCAAAGCACCCGGTGCCCGGACTCGGCAAAAGCAACGGCAAGGTTCAGCGTCGTGGTCGTCTTGGCGACCCCACCCTTCTGATTCGCAAAGGCGATGACCTCGGCATGCGTGACGGGGGCCTCGGCAACAGGCTCATCCGCGGCAGCTTCATGCCTGCTGGGAGCAATCAGATCCCGAGGCATGAACCGAGCGGGCTCCTCGATTGCCGCCTCGGCCGATCCCTCGTCGCTATCGACAGACACCTCTCCCGTGGGTGGCGTCGGGGGTTGTCCCTCCGGCGGGTGAGCCGGAGGGCTGCCCCCGGCGACAGGACCCGCGGGCTGAGGCCGCACGGGAACGGCGTCCTCCATCGCCTGGAGCTCCTCCATGATCGGATGTGGCTCCTCGAGGGGCGCGGGCTTGGTCTTGCGGCTAAGGAATCCCATTGCGCGGGTATTCGCATGACCACCCGTTTTTCCTGCCGCCCCTCGAAATTGCTAGGAATCACCCCAATCCCGGACTTACTGGACAAGCGACTGGTCTTCGTGACCGGCAAGGGGGGAGTCGGCAAGACCACCGTGGCGGTCGCGCTCGGCATGCGCGCTGCCGAAGCAGGCAAGCGCACGATCGTCTGCGAGGTCTCTTCGCAGGAGAACGCCTCGCGGATCTTCGACCACACCGAGGTCGGCTTTCACGAGGTCGAGATGGCGGAGAATCTCTGGTCGATCTCGATCGACCCCGACGAGTCGATGCGCGAGTACGTGCTGCTGCAGCTCAAGGTCCGCGCGATGCGCGACATGCTCTTCCGCAGCCGCATCTTCTCCTACCTCGCGGCCGCCACTCCCGGCCTCAAGGAGCTGGTCACGATCGGCAAGATCTGGGAGCTGGCCCAACTCGACCGCAGGGTTAAGAAGGGGCGCAAGTACGACCTGGTGATCGTCGACGCGCCCGCCACCGGCCACGGGATCGGCTTCCTGCAGACGCCGCGCACCTTCGCCGCGATTGCCCGAGTAGGGCCGATCCACTCCCAGGCGCAGCAGCTCGACCGCCTGATCACCGACCACGAGCACACCGGCACCGCGATCGTCGCCCTGCCGGAGGAGATGCCGGTCAACGAGTCGGCGGCGCTGGAGCGGGAGCTGCGCTCCGAGGTCGGCGTCGCGGTCGACCGCATCTACCTCAACGGCCTCTACCCGGAGCGCTTCACCAAGGAGGAGATCGAGCGGCTTGCCGCGCTCGCCGACGGTGAGAACGGGATCGTGCGCGCCGCCGCTCGCGCCGCCACCTCCGAGCACGACCGCGCCCGCTCGCAGCGCGCCCAGCTCGCCCGTCTGCGGCGCCGGGTCGAAGCGCCGGTCAAGACCCTCCCCTTCCTCTTCGAGCCTGAGCTGGGCGTCGAGGCGGCGCGGACACTCGCCAGGAGGCTGGGCTGATGCCAGCCGTCGACAAGATCCTCGAAGGCAAGGACATCTGCATCTGTGCCGGCTCGGGCGGGGTTGGCAAGACGACGACCTCGGCTGCGATCGCCACCGGCATGGCCGCACGCGGGCTGCGGGTCTGCGTGCTGACGATCGACCCGGCGAAGCGGCTCGCCGACTCGCTCGGCCTGCGCGAGCTGGGAAATGAGGCGAGTCAAGTCGATCCGGCCCTCTTCGAGCAGCACGGAATCGAGATGAAGGGCGAGCTGTGGGCGATGATGCTCGACGCCAAGGCCACCTTCGACGAGCTCGTCGCCCGCCAAGCCCCCGACGAGGAGTCGCGCGACCGGGTTCTGAACAACCGCATCTACCAGCAGATCTCCAACGCGCTGGCCGGATCGCAGGAGTACATGGCGATGGAGAAGCTCTTCGAGCTGCACACCGAAGGCCGCTTCGACCTCCTCGTCCTCGACACGCCTCCGACCCGCAATGCGCTGGACTTCCTCGACGCGCCGCGCCGCCTCACCCAGTTCATCGAAGGCCGCTCGCTGCGGTTCTTCATGAAGCCGACTGGGCTGGCGGCACGCGTGGCAGGTCGCGGCGCCTCGGTTGCCCTCTCGGTCTTCAAGCGGATCGTCGGCTTCGACCTGCTCGCCGACCTGGCCGAGTTCTTCAACGCCTTCAGTGGCATGGTCGACGGCTTCCAAGCCCGTGCCAAGCGGGTCAACAACCTGCTCGCCGATCCACACACCTGCTTCCTCGTCGTCTGCGGCCCCCAAGGCGAGCCGATCGACGAAGCCGTCTACTTCCACCGCAAGCTGGTCGAGGCGAAGCTGCCTTTCGGTGGCGTCATCGTCAACAAGGTCCATTACCCGGCCGAGCGCCTGCGGGGCGACGGCGCCGACCCCGAGGCGGCGCTGGCGGCGAAGTTGGGCGCCGAGGACCTGGCCCGGCGCGTAGCCGAGAACTTCGCCGACTACCAGACCCTGGCCGAGCGCGACGCCCGCAACATCGAGCACCTGGCAGCGGAGCTCCGCACGAGAGGCGTAATCCGCGTTCCCTACTTGGACGAAGACGTGCACGACCTCGGCGGCCTCGACGAGATCAACCGCTACCTCTTTGCCAGCAGCGAGCAGCGCGAGGCAATAGCCGCCGGCCGCGCCTAAAACCACCCGCCGACGGGCCTAAAACGGGACGTTACGTCCCGTTTTAGGCCCGTCGGCGGGTGGTTAGCTGGCGCTGCGATGGTCGTAGTGGTCGTACCGCAGCTCTTTGACCTCCCAGTCCGCGTCCTCGGGGACCGGGAAGAGGTGGCGCACGCGGGGGGTGTCGATCCGCTCGCGATGGTCGACGTCGCTGCCCCCGGCAGGCCACTCGATCGTGCCGGCGTCGTCGGCGACCTCGACCTCGTCGAGCCAAGCGGTGGCGGTGATGCGGATCTCGTGCTCGGCCGGGACCGGCTCGAGGATGCGGGTGTCCTGGTTCATGTCGTGCTCCTCCTCGATTGGCGGCTCGTTTCTCGTCGCTCCCGACTTTTTCCCCACGCCCGCGGGGTCAAAGTCGACAGCGGGCTCGGGAAGTGGTTCGGGCGCCAGCTCTTCCGGCGCGACGACAACCTCTACGTCTCCGCCGTCGAGGCCGGTGGCGATCAGGGTCTCGTCGGCGACCTCGTTCAGGTCGGTGCCGAGCTCGCCGAGGGCGGCTTCGCGGAGAATGCGGCGGACGCATTCCTCGATCCAGGCGGCCAGCTCGGCGGCGCCTTCGGCTGATCCGCCCCCCATCTGGGCGCGCTCCAGCTCCATTGCAGCTTCGACCCGCTCGCGGGCGCCGAGCCGGTCGGTCGAGCCGTCGGCGATCAGCGCAGCGGCGCGCATCGGCAGCGAGGCGCCGACAGGGCCCTGACCGTCAAGCACGGCGCGCAACGCCAAAAGGTGGTCGCTGAGCCCTTCCAGCGCGGAATGGCGCTCGCAGCCCAGCTCGAAGCGGCGCACCGCCCAGGCCAGCGGGCCGGCGGGGTCGGGCCTTGCCTCGAGGGTCTCGGCCAGCTCGACGAGCTGCGCCGTCTCCTCCTCGCCAAGTCTGTAGCCGTCTCTGCGTGGCGCCGGAGCGCCGGTCGCAATGCGGCGCCAGCGACCCTCGCCGGTCGGGGCAAAGGCGTGCGGCCCGAGGCCGACGCCACCCCCCTTGAAGAGACGCATGACGCTGATCAGGTCGGCTAACTGGCGCAACGCTGCGGCGGCGCTATCGGCGCCCTCGCCTTGCTCCGCGATCGCCAGGAACTGCGGCTCCCAGGCTGCGCGGCCCATGCCCTCGCTGCGCATCGCCTCGATCGGCGCCTCAAAGCTGTCAGCTCGCACCAGCTGCGCGCCGTGCGGCAGCTGCAGCCGCGCGACCGGCATCTGCAGGCCAACGATCGGCACGACGACCACATCGGCCTCGTTGACGTCGCCGGCCTCCGCGTCGAGCACGGCAAGCGCGTCCTCGAGACGGTCGCGATCGAGCGAGAACTCGCTGCAGCCGTCCCAGAGGGAGGCCATGAAGACCGTCAGCAGGCGCGCCGCACGCTCGCCGGGCTCGGAGGGGACGTTCTCGCCCCGCTGCTCGAGATATGGCGCGGCGACACCGGCCAGCGCGACCGCTTCGCGGGCTGGCTCGAAGGCGGCCAGCGACCGCAGCTCGGCCTCTCGCTCACGCACGTAGCGCGCGGTCAGGGGGACGTAGCTATGGAAAAAGGCCTCCTCGGGGCCGGCCTGCTCGGCAACATCGAAGGGAATCTGGTCGCCACTTGCCACAAGCGTGGTGAAGCGGGTAGCCGCCTCAGCGGCCAGCCGTCGCAGGGCCTCGTTAAGCAGGGGATCGCGCACGCCCCAGCCTTCCCCCCGACCCAAGACGCTCCTGCGCCTGCAAGCCGCCTTGCAGGGACGTGCCGGGTGTCCCCCTCCGCCGGAACTTGTGAGCCGCGGGGGCTGGAGCCCTCGCAGAGCGATTCAACGCGGGTTCCGCCGGAGGGGAACACCCGGCACGTCCCGACTGCTAGGCGGGAACCGGCGCCGTCTCTTCTTCGAGCAGCCAGCGGCTGCCGTAGCGGCGCATGTCCTCGATCAGCGGCACCAGCGCTTCGCCCTTCTCGGTCAGCGCGTACTCGACCCGAGGCGGGACCTCGGGGAAGGTGTTGCGGGCGACGATGCCCTCTTCTTCGAGCGCCCGCAGGCGCAGCGACAGCGTCCGCGGGCTGATCCCCTCCAGCGAGCGCTCGAGCTCGCAGAAGCGGCTGCGCCCCTCGGCCAGGTCGCGGATGACCAAGAGGGTCCACTTACCGCAGACGACGTCGGCGGTGCGGCAGACGGGACAGCGGGAGTTGCTCTCAGCGCTCATATTCAGACCTTCGGAGGCGAGCCGCGTTGCGTTCGATCGGCTCGCTAGAGCGAGTTTAGCGCCATGGCTTCATTTACTGAAGCTATGGGGTCGGCAGGGCCACATTGGCAGGCCAGCCGAAGGACGCGCGCGAGGAGCGCGAGTCGCCGGCCCGGCCGGCCCAGACCGCGTCGATCTTGGCCACCTTGATCCGGTAGAGAACCTTGCCTTGCCCGTAGACGAGTTCCAAGGGGAAGCCCGGTTCGACTTCGAGCAGTTCGCAGGTCCCGGTCGGGGTGCGTGCGGCGCATTCGAATTCGCCATCCAACGACGTCACGCCGTCGGAGACGAGCAACATGACCAATCCGTTGTGAAGGTTGACGCCCATCGTGGTGACGACGGGCGTCTTCTTGCCCGGCAGCTGGGTCAACGGTCGGACACGCCGACGGACTTCCGGCTCGCCCATCTTCCGCGCCCCGTCGGCAGTCGCTTCCGAATGGGAGATCTGCATGTCGACGACGAATTCGATCAGCCGCGGGACCTGGGTCTGGCCACTGCTCGGGGGGCTTCCGCCGGAGCCATTCGAGGAGCCGCCGCCGTTGGATGAGCCGCCCGTTTCGGCTTCGACCGTGGTCGAGCTTTCGGGGGTGACCGATTCTTCGCTGTAGGTCCCCGCAGGAGACGAGGAGGCGCCGGAGGACGACGAGCTGCTCGACGCCGAGCCAGCGGCCGGTTCGGTGTACAGCTGCTTGAAGGGATCGGCGGGGGAGCGATCGCGCAAACGCTTGCGGTAGTCACGCAGCCCGGGAGTGGCCTCGACGACGGTGAGCTTGGAGGTCTTTTCGGCGGACGCTTCGAGCGCCGCGGCGCCGGCATCGGGCGCGGGCGGCGCCGGCTGTTCCACTTCGCCACCGAGCAGGAACGGGACGGCGGCGATCGCCACCACCGCGAGGGCGACCAGCGGCAGCAGGCGCCGGTCGCGCAGGTCGTAGTAGAGGTCCGCCAGGAAGGGCGGCGCCTTCAGCTCGGGCATCTTCAGCTCGGGCCCCTTCGGCTTCTTCATCGCGCCACTCCGATCGTGGTCGACGCTGGGGCAGCTTCGACGGTTTCCGGGCTTTCCGGCGATGCTCCGCCGGTGAGGCCCTCACCGGGCGGGGTCAGGTACGTGGTGACCGAGAAGGTCGCTTCCAACGCGGGGAATTCCGCCTTCGGCGCTGCCTGCAGGGAGAAGCCGTTGACCGTGAGCAGGCGCCCGTCGACGGTCACCTTTTCGTTCTGCGTCTTGACCAGGGAGTCGAGCCCCTTGATGAAGTCGGCCACTTGGAAGAAGTTGCCGCCGAAGGTGAGCGTATAGGGCATCACGCCGAGGCCGGCAGGGCCGATCGTTGCGCCCAAAGGCATCGTTGAGGCGGCGACCTCGGTCGCGGAGATCGGGGCGCCGGCGGCTTCCGCAGGCGGCGGCGCAGCTTCGGACGTTTCGCCCGCGCCTTCCGAAGAGAGAGCCAGATCGCTGAAGCGGACCCCTGCGTGATCGGCGATGTGATTGACCTGAACCAGCAGCGAGGCCGTGTCGTCGTCTCCGGGGACCGCCTTGCCGAGCACGACCAGGTGTTGGTACTCGGCCGGGAAGTCTTCGCGCGCTTCTTCGGCCGCAGTGATTTCAGCTCGGTGCTGAGCGAGAGACCCCCTCACCTGTTCCGCCTTGGCGTCGAGCTTGCTCGCTTCTTCGCGCTTCGGGCCCAGCGCCAGCACCCAGAAGCCGCCGACAACGATGGCGACGGCAAGCACTGCGACAACGGCAAGATTCGATGAGCTCAGCTTCATCTCATTCGCCTTCCGAGCCTTCGGAAGATGCCGAGGAGGCGGATTCGGCCGATTCGACCGGCGCGGAGACGGCCGATTCGGCCGATTCTTCGGTCGGCACCGGGGCTGCGTCGAAGGCGACGACGAGGGCGAATTTGGCGATGAAGTCGCGGGTGCGGCATTCGTCGCCGCTCAAGCCGGTATTGGCTCCCACTTCGGTCGAGCTCACCGCTTCTTTTTCTTCACCCAGTTCGGATGATTCGACCCCAACCCGGGTCACCCCGTCGATGTCCTTGAGCGCGGTGACGAACCCCGCCACCGCCTCCTGCCCCGACGCGCAGCCGTTCAGTTCCAGCGCCGGCCCGGGCGCCTGGGCGCGCAGGTCCGCCCCCGAGGACCCACCGCCGCCATCGACGCTGACGGTGGGCGAAGCGGTCGCCGTGAGGCCGACCAGCCAGACGTTGCTCGGTAGGACCAGGGCGAGTTCGCGCATGACCCGTTCCCAGTCGAAGCGGCTGTCGGCGAGGCTCTGCACCGTCGCCACCCGCTGTTCGCTCATGCTGCGGAACTGGGTGTAGGAGACGAGCTGCTGTGCCCGAGCCGAGGCGACGGCGTCTTCGCCTTCGAGCTTCGCGACTTC
Organism: Solirubrobacterales bacterium; assembly: GCA_035260485.1. GTDB lineage: Bacteria > Actinomycetota > Thermoleophilia > Solirubrobacterales > 70-9 > VRUE01. The sequence goes on from DATFVC010000070.1 coordinate 80,122, forward strand.
GCTCTTGCTTTTGGAGATCTGGTTGTCGACCAGCACCATTGCCGTCACCCCGATCAGAACGGCGACCAGGGCGCCGAGCAGGATGTAGGGAAGGGGTCCGGTGCGCAGCGGGGCCTGCTCGCCGCGGCGCTCCTCGGGTGGGATCAGATTGACGGGGCGCATCCTCTACTCCTCCAGGGCGAGGCCGAAGGGAACCGTGAGCCGCGCCGCAGCGGACTCCTCGAAGCCACCCAGGGCAGCCGGGCGGGCGGCAGAGATCGGGATGCCGAGGCCGGCTTCCATCCGCGCCGGCAGGCCGGCGATGGCGCTGCCGGGCCCGCAGAGGACGATCCGCTCGACCGGCACCATTGCCTCCTGGGCGCCGTAGTAGTCCAGTGAAAGGCGCAGCTCGTCGACAAGCGAGCCGACGCCCTCCTCGAGAGTCCGGCGCGCCTCCACAACGATCTCGGCGTCCCCGTCCAGCTCCTCAACCGGAGCCTCGAGCCCGACATAGGAGAGCCACTGGGCGGTGTGCTCGGGCCTGAGCCCACGAGCGCCGGCGAGGCGGGCCGAGATCGCCTCCAGGCCGACGTGGGAAACGCGGGTGAAGAGGCAGGCCCTTCCTCGCGCGACGGCGAGGTTGGTGACGTCGCCGAGGCTGCAGTAGAGGACGGCCGGGGCCGGGTCTCCCCCGGCCTCGACGGCGCCGCTTGGATCTGCGCCGACGCCGGCGAGAGCACGGATCATGCCGAAGGCGGAGAGGTCGACGCCGACCGGATCGAGGCCGGCGCGGCGGATCGGCTCGACGAAAGAGGACACCATCTCGCGGCGCGCTGCGACGACGACGACGTCGACCTGGGCCGAGCCGCCCTCCTCGGCCGGCACACCGCCGACGACCTGGTACTCCAGGACCGCCTGATCGAGCGGCATCGGCATCTGCTCCTGAGCCTGAAAGCGAACCGCCGCATCCATCTCCTTGGGGTCCTCGATCGCGGGCAACCGCATCGTGCGGACGACGAGGCGCTGATTGCCGATCCCGAGCCGCACCCGCTTGGAGAGCTTGTGCTCGGCGAAGAGCGACTTCAGCGCCGAGGCGAGGCGGCCCGGATCGAGCACCTCGCCCTCGTGGAAGGCGCCGGGGTCCAGCGAACCAATCGCCGAGGCGGTCACCTGCTCCGCGCCGTTGACCGCGACCTCGGTCGCGGCGATGCTGCCGGCCTCGATGTCGAGGCCGACGACTGGGCCGGTCTTCTGCTTGGTCAGGGTGAGGGAAGGCACGCCCGACCTGAATCGACAGAAAGGCCGCAGACCTTTCGCCCTGCAACTACTCAGTTATAGGAAAACCTGGACGGACCTACGAGCGATTCTCAGAACGTGCCCAGATACCAATCGACGATCTGATCCCCGGCAAGCAGGCCGATCACGCCGCCAAGAGCGAGGAAGGGACCGAAGGGGACTGCCTGCTTGCGCGCCGCCGCCCCGTGGCGGGCGATCAGCGCCAGGCCGAAGAGGGAGCCGGCTGCGAACGCAATCAGCAACGCAGGCGCCACCGAGCGACCCAGGTAGAGGCCCATCACCGCCGCCAGCTTCACGTCGCCCATTCCCATCCCGCGCGGGTAGGCGAGCGCGACCGCGAAGAGCAGCCCACCCGCCGCCGCAGCGCCGATCGCGCGTTCGGGCAGGCTCGAGGGATCGAGCGCAGCAGCCAGCACAACTCCAGCGCCCGCCGAGACGATCAGCACCTTGTTCGGGATCACCCGCAACTCCAGGTCGGTCAGTGTGATCGCCGCCAGCGTCGCGACAAAGACCAGGCCGAGCACCAACTGGGCGGGTTCGTCGCGGAGGACCAGCGCCGTCGCCGCGAAGAGCAGCCCGGTGGCGACCTCGATCAGCGGGTAGCGGACCGAGATCCGCTCGCCACAATGACGGCAGCGGCCCCGCAACAGGAGCCAGGAGAGGATCGGGATGTTGTCGTAGGCGGCGATCTGCACGCCGCAGCTGGCGCAGCGCGAGCGGGGCCCGACGATCGATTCGCCGCGGGGCACCCGATGGGCGACCACGCTGAGGAAGCTGCCGGTAACGGCGCCGCCGAGGAATCCAAATGAAGCTATCGCCGCCATCTGCACGGGATGGGATCGGCGCTATGGCGGTGCTACTTGAGGATCGGGCCCACGGCCCCGGGGCCGACCGTCAGGGATAGTCGAGCGTCTCTCGCTGGATGTGCCAGGCCGACTGGACCGGGTCGAGGAAATTGGGTGGCTCCTGGTAGCGAAGCCGGTCGTTGTAGTTGTAGTTCTTGATGTAGCCCGTTGGCGCCGTCGTCCCCACCGTGCCGCGGAACTTCTGCGAGATCGCCCCGTTGACGGTCAATTTGCCGAGGCTTCCGCCGCAGTTGAAGTGATCGACGATGAAGGAGTGGTTGATCGCGAGGATCGCAGCGTCGATTTGCAGGTTGGTCAGCGAGCCGTTGCCGTTGCTGGCGGTACAAGTCTGGTTGAGGGGCACCGGCGTCCCGGACACGGGGTGGTAGACGCGAACGAAGTTGTTGGCGATCAGCCCGAGCAGGCCGGTGCCCGAGCCGACGACGTTGCCGTCGATGATGATGTTGTTCACCGCCGCTATCGTCAGCTGGCCCGAGTAGTTGCCGTGCACGATGGCGTTACCGCAGCCCGACGTGCTGGGGTACATCACTTCGTTCGAGGCGTAGGGCGAGTAGCTGGAGGAGGAGCAGGAGCCGTTCTTGACGTAGACGACGCCGCTCGATGGAATCGGTTTTTCGACCGCGGGTTCGTTGCCCACCTGTACCGTCATGTTGTTGCCGTTGAGCGTGATTCGGGTCTGGCCGGTGAAGGTGTATCCCGATCCGGCGATTTTTTCCAGCTTTCCGTTGGTCGGCGGGGGGGTGAGCACCGGCGCGGTGGTGACGAGCGGCCCGACGAATTTCGGCACGTTCCCCGCACAGTTCGGGTTTCCCTGCCAACCCGGCAGAGGGGCGCTGACTTCGATCACATCTGCAGCAGAGCGCCCAAATTCCGGCGTTCCGCAGATCAAGAGGTCGTCGTTGGTGTGCAGCGGGCCCTTGATCGCGTCGCCGCTGACGAAGTTGATCTCGATGCAGCTCTGTGACGTGCCGGGGATGACCTGGCTCTGGCGCCCTTCGCGGCGGAATTTCGCGCACTGCGTGTAGGCGCCTTCGATCATCGCCGTGGTCCAGTAGGTCACCGGGTCGAGCGTCTCGAGCTGGGTGAAGTAGAGGTAGTCGAGCAGGCTCGCCCGTTTGTAGGTGGCGACGATAGACGCCTTCGCGCCGCCCGCGTAGCCGGTCGAGCGGATGCGGAAGGAGCCGGTGTTGACGCCGCTCTGCTCGAGCATCGTTTCCGTCGGTTTGGCCGGGTCGCAGCTCGATTTGCCGGTCGCCGGCAGTAGCTCGATCGCGTAGGTCTCCCCCGACGGTCCCGGCACCGGGCGCCGCTTCGCCGTCGAGCCCACCTGGTTGACCGCGTTCGGGCTCGGCACTTCGGTGCAACGCGACCAGTAGCCGTTGTCGTTGTTGAGGTGGAAGGAGTAGTCGGCGATCCCGGCCTGCGCCGCCGCGTGCGCGCGCTGGTGGTCGAGGTCGCGCTGGACCAGGTTGATGTCGCCGTTGGTCGCTGCCAGGGTCGCAGCGGACAGCATCGAGATCAGCGAGATTGCCCCGATCACGGCGATCATCGTGTAGCCGCCCTCCTCGCGCAGGCGCGCGCGGGCCACGATCAGACGCATGGCAGGTTCACCACCGCGCTGTCCTCGCTCGCCGGTTCGATCCGCAGGGTCGCCGAGTCGGTCAACGTGACCAAGGCACTCGGGTCGGCGATGGCGCCGGCCCGCGGCGCGACCGTGAAGGCGATGTCGACCTGGACCACCTTCGCCGCGTTTTCGGTGCTGAGCGGAGTCGGCAGCGGGGCCGTCGCGACCTGCCCGCCTTCGTAGGCGAAGTAGCGGAAGAACGGCACGCTCACCGGCGGTTCGCCGACTTTGGCCGTGCTGACGCCGTCGACGAGTTTCACCGGGCTCGAGGCGGCGCCGAACGTCCATTTCCCCGGTCCGCCTCCGGTGCTCGTGGCGACGGTTTCGCTGATAGCGCTCGCCGAAAGGGTGAACGCGTATTCGCTCGGGATCGGGGTGACCGCGGAGCCGGCCTGCGACCAGAGGATCATTGAGCTTTCGGTGCTGTTGGGGCGTACCGGCGCCAGCCCCGGCGAGACGCAGGCCGAGTGGAGCCTGTCGACGATCCGCGTCATCGCCGGTCGGCCCCGCTGGTTGGCGATCACGTGCTCGGATACCCGGTGCTGGTCCCCGGTTGCGACCTGGACCATCGCCAGGATCGCGGCCAGCACGACCAGCGAGACCATCATGCCGACCAGCAGCTCGACCAGCGTGTAGCCGCGCTCGTCGCTCATGGACATGGCCCCGCTTCGGCGCCGGCGGCAGCAAGGAATACGTTGAGGGTCGTCCCGGCTTCCATTTCTTCTGCTTTAGCGGGGACGCTGAGGCCGGCGACGCTGACGTGTTTGCTGCCGTTCGAGGCGCAGACGTTGTAGGTGCTGAACGGCAGGCCGGGGTTGGCAAGGCCGCCTGCGGAATCGGTCGTGAAGGTGCGCACCAGCGGGTTTTCCGGAGTGCATTTGGTGTCAGCCACCTTCACCTGGGCGCCTTCGACGGGAGTGCCCGGCGCCGCTTCGGTCCCGCTCCACACCGTCAAGTGCAGCGCCGGCAACTCGATCGTCACCGGCGTGCTGCCACCCGGCACGACGAGCGCGTCGACGATCGCCGGCGGCGGGTTCGCGCCACCACTCGGGTTGGGATTGTCCCCCTCGCAGGTCCCGGCGTAGACCGAGTAGGGAGAGGTGAACGGAAACAGCGGTTCGACCGGTACTTCGACTTCGGGCGTGCCCGGCGTGCCGAACGCTTTCGCCACCGACATCCCGGTATTGAAGGCGACGACAGAGTCGGCCCGGGCGGGCGCCAGCGCACCGCCGATCCTGGTCTGAAATTTGACTGCGATCTCTCCCGGTTTGTCGTACTGCAGCGCCAGCGTGTTGGTGCTCTCTTCGACGACGCTGGTGGTCTGCGGTTTCGGCGCTGCTCCGTCTTTGTCGACCAGCGAAGCGCCGGAGAGGGTGAGCGTGTAGTTCCCGGCCGGCAGGTTGCCGAAGATTGCGCAGCCGTTGGGGCCGGTAACTCCGGAGAACGTCCCTGCTCCGGTCCCGCTCAGCCCGACTTTTTCGACGCCGCCGTTTTCCGCGTTTTCGATCTGAATCGCGAGCGAGCCGCTTTTGGCCGAGACCGACCCGTTCGGGGGCGCGACCAGGCTCTGGGCGACGACGGGGGCGCGGCTGCCGAGCGAGGGCCAGGTCACGGTCGAGCGGATCTCGACGTAATCGGCCGACGCTTCTCCTTTTTTGCAGCTGGCGGTGCCGGTTTTGTCGGTCTGGTATTCGGCCGCGGATTCGACCGTGTAGTGCGTCTTTTCGATCGTCACGACTTTCGTCTGGCGCAAGTTGGAGAGAGCGGAGATCCGCATCGTCCGCAACCGCGCCAGGTCGGCCTGCGCCAGCCCGTCGGCCTGCGCCCGGTGGCGCTCCTCAGCGGTAGCTCGCGTTCCCGCGTCGAAAGCGCTGAAGACGCCGACCGCGGTGATCACCAGCATGATCGCGCTGACCAGCACCTCGACCAGGATGCTGCCCTGCTCGCTCTCTCTCTGACTGGTCACGCGGCGCACCTACTCCCTATCGGCGCGCCATCCGCGCTGCTAAAGCGGAAATGGTTGAGGTTTCTGGACGCTTGATCCATAAGAAAAGGGCGGACCCGAGGGCCCGCCCTTGTCAAGATCGCTGGCCATAGCTATGGCCAACTTCACGTCAGACGACTATTTGCTCCAGTTGCCGCCTTTCGGACAGCCGCCTTTGCCATTGACTTTTTCGGTGCAGTCGAAAGTGACTTCACCTTCGGCGTTACGTGCGATGCTGAATCCGATGCCGGTTCCCGAAACGGATTCGACTTTGAACGTTTTCGCTGCGAGACCGGAGACCTTGACTTCGTTGGCGCCTTTGCCTTCTTCTACGAGCGTCGGCTCGATTTCGTGCAATTTTTTCGACGTCGCGCCGGTGTATTCACCAGAGCTTTCGGTCGCATAGGTCTCCATCGCCGTCTCAGCGGTCCGGGCTGCGGACTTGGCCTGAGCGTCGGTGGCCTTTTCCCGCTGGTTGAAGAAGGCGGGGATGGCGATTGCGGCAAGGATGCCGAGAATGAGCATGACGACGAGAAGCTCGATCAGCGTGAAGCCGGCCTCGCTGTCGCCGTTGAGCCGGGCGCCTACTTTGGCCCGGAGGTTCTGGAGAAACATTAGGTACCTCCTATGGTCCTAATCGTTTGAGCCAGAGCCCCGTGTGAAGCCACGTGGTGTCTGTCGACCCCGGTGGTAGCCCGGCCGGCTCCCGGATGGGAGCCCCGCAAGCTTTGCGCCCCCGCCTCACAGCGGGTTTGCCTTTTGCACCGAGGCACTGGCAGATTCATCACAAGGGCTAATCGACCGTGACGAAAATCCCTAAATCCCCGAAATTTGGGCTTCCTTGGGCAAAAACTCAGGCTTTGAAGCCAACTACTGGCCAAGCCGACCAGATAATCCGTAAACCGCTACTGCCGCTTACCAGGTGGTGCGTGCGGTTCGTCCGGGATGACAACGGCGGGGAAAGATAACTCGCGTCCCTGCGCCTAGGACGAAGATTTCGACCCGGCGGTTCTGGCGCGACCGCCCACCACCCTCCTGGACCGGGCAACTCTCGCCGAAGCCTCGGGTCTTAACCGGCACCGGCGGGGTCGAAGACGAAACGGTCGATCCCCGATGCGTCTTCACCAATGCCCTGCGGACATTCAGCGCCCGCTCCCAAGAGAGCTTCAGGTTGAACGACCTCGACCCCACGTCGTCGGCATCGCCATCGATCTCGATGTTGGCCGGCGGTTCTTCGCTCGCCTGCCGAACGACTGCCTTGCGAATGCGCTTGACGAGCTTTTGGTGTTCCGGCTTGGCGTCTCCGAAGCGGAAGTGCGAAGCCGGCAGACGCAGCAGCCGCAGTTCGGCGGTATCCGTCCCTCCGTCCGCGCCGGTGACGCTCAGGCGCACCCGGTAGGGCGCGATTCGGGGCGGCAGGCTGCGGGAGATCTGCGCCGCCTTGCCGGGCGGCAGGCCGCCAATCGTCCAGCGCTGCGAGACAATCACGCCGTGATCGCTGGAACGTCGGCTGTCGAAACGGATTTTCCGGCTGCCCGCCAGCATGTGCACGGCGATCCGGGCGGTGGGCGGTCGATCGATCCGCAGCAGCGGTTGGCTCGCGAGCTGACCGCAGTCCAGCGAGACGACGTTGGTCGAGGCGTTCTGCGGGACCCGGAAGCGGATCCTGTCTTCTTCCCATGCCTGACGCAGGAAATGCGGCTCGAGGGGGACGAATTCGTCGCTGCCGACGAGCTTCACCTCGGGCCGGCCGGCAAGCCGGACGGAATGTTCGTTGCCGACGATGCGCAGGAATTCGGGGTGCCCCGGGAGTCCGCCGTGGACGCTTTCGATCGTGCTGTCTTCGAGCTTGACGAACCGCCGTCCTTTGTGATCCTTTTCGAAGAGCAGCTCCGGCTCTTCCTCGTCCAACCTGTAAACGCCTCGCTTGTCGAGGCTCAGGACCCTGCCGTCAGTCGTCTTCACGTATTCGGCGTCATAGCCCTGGCGGGTACCGGTTCTCAGGACTGAGACGGGGACGCCTCCGACCCGCAGGGTGTGCCCTTCGGGCCGCGGCCCGAAGCCGGGGACTTCCAGGTCCTCGTTGGGGATACTCAGCCGGAGTTCGACTTCCTGCCCCGGGGACGCGGTTTCGGGGACGAGGGTGAGCCCCGAGCCGAAGTTCGGGCGCACGGCCGGGCCGGGGCTTTCCAGCCGCGTGTCGAGCCCCGCAGCGGCCGGAGACCCGGAGCTTGCCCCCCCTGCGGTAGCCGATTCTTCCCGCCCTTGGGATCGTTCCTCGGCAGGGTTGAGGCTGACGCTTTCGCCAGCGGGCGTCTCCACGTCCGGCGTGAGCGCGTAGGCCATTTCGAGCGCTGCACGTCCGGCGTCGTTGACGTCTTGCAGGGGGCCGATCGACATCGCCACGACTTCGTCCTTCGGCACCCACAACAGCCTGCCGCTGTTCTTCCTGACCTTCCGCCCGCACCCTTCGGTGGCCACGTTCGCGAAGTAGATCCGATCGCTGCCTTCGGCCACGTAGAGGCCCTGGATCGATTCGTCGGGGCCGTCGGTGCTGCGGATGATCGCCACCGGCTGCACCTGGGGGTCGGCCAGATTTCGCGCCATCAGGGTCAGCGTGCCGAACAGCGGAACCGAGAGGAACACGGCGAGGCCGAACCACATGAATCCCGACTTCGAGAGACCGGCAACCCGCCACAGCCCGAAGCCCAGGGCCCCCGCCGCCCCCACCCAC
>DATFVC010000071.1:0-39849 GCA_035260485.1 Solirubrobacterales bacterium
TGCCGAGCGCCGGACGGGTGTCTCGGTCGACCAAAACCGCCGCAGCGGCTCCACGCGAGAGCGCCTCGATCGCAAGTGCCCCCGTCCCGCAGTAGAGGTCGAGGACCCGTTTGCCTTCGATGTCCCCGAGCGCCGAGAAGATCGCCTCCCGAACCCGGTCGGAGGTCGGCCGCACCTTCCAACCGCGGGGCGTGACCAAGCGCTGGCCCTTCAGCTCTCCAGCAATCACACGCACCGCCTACCTCCCCCCACGCCTAGAAGTTTTTTTCTCATAGGGGGATTGGGTCGGAGGCGCCGGCGCCGAAGCGGCGATAGGCAGCATCGAGCAGGGGCCCAAGCTCCCCGACGTCGAGTGAGCCGTGATCTCGCAGCAGTGTCAGCACCTCGTCGCGGGCGGCGACGAGGATCGGCGTTTCCTCGGGCAGCTCCGCCACCGCGAAGCGCGGCAGCCCGTGCTGGCGCGTCCCCAGCACCTCGCCCTCGCCGCGCAGCGTGAGGTCGACCTCGGCCAGCTTGAAGCCATCGCGCTCGCGCTCGACGGCTTTCAGCCTGCGCCGTGCCATGCCGCCGGCGTCTTCGGGAAAGAGCAGGCAGTGGGAGCTGTGCGCCCCGCGGCCGACTCGCCCGCGCAGCTGGTGCAACTGGGAGACGCCGTAGCGCTCGGCCCCCTCGATGATCATCACGGTGGCGTTGGCCACGTCGATGCCGACCTCGATCACGGTGGTCGCCACCAGCACGTCGGTGGCGCCCGAAGCAAAAGCCTCCATCGCCTCTGCCTTGCGCGCCGAGGGCATCTGACCGTGGATCACGCCGACCAAGAAGCCGCTCAGCTCCTCCGCCTGCAACCGCGCCGCCTCTTTCTCGGCTGCCTTCCCCTGCATTTTCTCCGACTCCTCGACCAGGGGGCAAACGACGTAGGCCTGGCGGCCCTCGCGCAGTTGAGCGCGGAGGAAGTCGTAGGCGGCGGCGCGGTCGTCCTCCTCGACCAAGCGGGTCTCGACCGGCTGTCTGCCCGCCGGCAGCTCGTGCAAGGCGGTCGTGTCGAGATCGCCGTAGGCGGTCAGCGAGAGCGTGCGGGGGATCGGGGTCGCGGTCATGTGCAAGACGTGCGGAACCATCCCCTCCACCCTCTTCTCATCCAGGGCCCGGCGCTGTTCGACTCCGAAGCGGTGCTGCTCGTCGACGACGCAGACGCCGAGCCGGGCGAAGCGGACGGCGGGGTCGATCAGCGCATGGGTGCCGACCGCCAATCCCAGCTCCCCAGTGGCGAGTCGCTCCAGCGCCTCCCTGCGCCGCGCGGCGGGAGTCGCGCCGGTCAGAAGCGCGAAAGGGGTCGCGTCTTCGGCCAGCAGCTTCCCCAGGGTGACCGCATGCTGCTCGGCCAACGTCTCCGTAGGCGCCATCAACACAGCCTGAAACCCGGCTTCCAGCGCCCGCAGCATCGAGTACAGCGCAACCACGGTCTTCCCCGACCCGACCTCCCCCATCAACAGCCGCTGCATCGGCTCGCCGGAGTCGAGATCCGCGTCGATCTCGTCGAACGCCTTCAGCTGATCCCGGGTCGGCTCAAACGGCAGCGATTCGATCCACCTGCCGACCGCCTCTCCGGGCTTGCCGAGCTTCGGCGCGGGCCGCGCGGTGCGGTGCGATCGCTTACGCGTCGTAAGAAGAGCTTGGTAGAGAAACAGCTCTTCGAACGCAAGCCGCTCCCTCGCCTGCTCAACGTCTACCTCGCTTTCTGGGAAGTGCACGGCCTTGACCGCGTCAGCGGCTCCAGCAAGGCCCCGTCGCACCCGCAGCTCCACCGGCAACGGCTCAAGGACGTTTCCCACTAGACCGATCGTCTGCTCCATCCACTGCCGGATCCGCTGAGCTTTCAATGCCTCCGTCGCAGGATGAACAGGTACCAGCTGTGACGAGGGAGGGCGGGGGTGCTCCTCCTGCTTGCTGGGTTTTTCGCCTGGAGAGTCGTGCGGCTGTCCGCCGGCGCCGGCGGGGCGAAAAACAGGACGCCGCTGCGCCGGAGGGGCATCCCCGCCCTCCTCGAGCAGCTCATATTCGCTGACCCGGAAGCCGCGTTTGTCTCGAGATCCCGTGAGCAGCAGATGGATACCGGGTTGGACCTTGCGAGCTACCCAAGGCTGGTTGAACCAGGTTGCTCGGATGGAACCCGAATCGTCGCCGACTTTCACCGAGAGGATCGAGAGGCTACGGCGGCGGAAGGCACTCGGCGCTCCGAGCACCTCGACCAGGACGGTTGCCTGAGATTTCGGCTCTAGGCTGGCCACGGGAATGATCGTCCGATCGCGGTGGCTGTGGGGGAAGCGCAGCAGCAGATCGCCGACGGTCCCAATGCCGGCTTCGGCAGCCGCCTCGGCGAGCTTAGGGCCGACCCCCTCCAATGCCTTCAACGAGATGTCGAGTGCGCTCGGGCGAGGCCAGTGGACCGGCGCGTCCAGAAGCTGCGCTCGCGTCAGCTCCGAGCCACCCGCGAAGGAACGCGCTATTGGGCTGCCAGCAGCCACCACCAGCTTGGCTGACCCCCCTCGTGGATCTCGATCTCGACCCCATCCGGGACGTGGGTGTCGATCTCCGCGAGCGGGATCGGAGCGTCCTTGCCGGCCAGCACGGTCACGATCTCGGCTCCTGCGGCAAGGCGTTCGAGGGTTGTCGCCAGGGTCGAAGCGGCGCCGCCCCAGGCGACGATCTCCTCGCCGGCGAAGCCGACCGCGTCTCCTTTGCGGAAGCGTCCTTGCAGGTCATCGCGGCCGGCGGGCGCGACGCCACCCGAGACGATCCCCTCCAGCGCCGCCTCGAGCCGCTCGGCGTTGGCCTCCGCCGAGGCGCCGGAGTCGAGCTCGACCAGGGCCAGCAGGCCAGCTTGCTGCGAGGTCGCGGCGACGACCCGCGCCGGCTTCTCGGACAGCTCGCAGGCACGCTCGGCCGCCATGATCACGTTCGAGGAGCTGGGCAGCACCAGCACCTCCTCCGCCGGCACCTCGTGGATCCCCGCCAGCAGCTCATAGGTGGATGGGTTGAGGGTCTCGCCGCCGGGGACGACGTGCGCCCCCAGCTCTGCGAAGAGCCGCTCCAGGCCGTCGCCGGCGGCGACGGCGAGCACCCCCGAGCGCTCACCTTGCAGTCGCGCTCGGCGCTTGGCGATCTGCTCGCGCATGTCGGCGACATCGAGGTTGGTGACCTGGCCGGCCCCCTCAAACAGGGCTACGGCGGCTTCTGGCTCGTCGGTGTGGACGTGGACCTTGAGCGTCACCTCGTCGCCGACAACGAGCACAGAGTCACCCAGACCCTCCAAACGTGGCAGGAAGTCGCGCGCGGCGAGGCCGGCGCCGGAGACGATGAAGTTGGTGCAGTAGCGGTAACGGCTGTCCTCGTGGTGGGGCCGGCTGAGCGGCGGCGCCTCGTGGTGGGAGACCGTGGGCGCGGCTGCGGCCTCGCCGCGCAGGCCGGCGACGACTCCAGCGAGGATCAGAACGAGGCCGTAGCCGCCAGCATCGACGACGCCCGACTCCCGCAGCACCTCGAGCTGCTCCGGCGTTCGCTCTACCGCCCGCTGGCCGTCGGCAATCGCCTGCTCGAGGACCTCGGCGAGTACGGCGTCTTGCTGCTCGTCGCTCACCCCCTGACCGAGCCGCTGTTTGTCGGCCTCGAGATGCGCGAGCTGGCGCGCGATCGAGTGCGCCATCTCGCGGAAGACGGTCAGCATCGTTCCCTCTGCCGGGTCGCGGACCGAGGCGTAGGCGGCATCGGCTGCGCTGGCGAAGGCCGAGGCAACCAGCACGGGGTCGACCAGCTCTCCCGGCCGGCTCGCCAGCTCCTCGGCGGCGCCGCGGACGATCTGGCTGAGGATCACACCGGAATTGCCGCGCGCCCCCATCAACGCCGCCCGGGCGAGCGCCTGGACGAGCTGGGTGCGGCCGACCTCGTCGACCTCGAGCCCATCGAGCCGGTCGAGCTCCTCCATCACGGCGCGCATCGTCATCGCCATGTTGTCGCCGGTGTCGCCGTCGGCGACCGGAAAGACGTTGAGGTCGTTGACCTCCTGGCGGCGTTCCTCCAGGTTGGCATAGGCGGACGTGACTACGCGCCGGAAGCGCGCGATCGAGGGATCGGGCATCGGTCCAGAATCTAGCTGTCGCGGGCGGATGGCCCCAGGAATGCCCGGCTGAGGAGTTCGCTACGGTGCGACGCTCGATGCGACGCTTCGGAACCTGGTGCACCACCCACCGCAAGACGGTGATCCTTGGCTGGATCGCGGCTCTCGTCTTGGTCGGCTTCGCCGCCGGCTCGGCGGGATCGGCGTTCTCGGAAAACTTCAAGCTGCCCTCCTCCGACTCCCAGCGAGCGGTCGACCTGCTGGAAAAGCGCTTCCCGGCACAGTCAGGCGAAACGTCGACGATCGTCTACCGGGCGCCCGCCGGCGTCAACTCGCCCGCGGTGCAACGGAAGATGTCGGCCGCCTTCGCCGCGATCGAACGGGTGCCGCACGTCAGCGAAGTCTCGAATCCCTACCGTGGTCCCGGGGCCGCCGCGATCAGCAAGAACGGCGAGATCGCCTACGCCACCGTCCAGTTCGACGAGCAGGGCAAGAAGATCGGCAAGGAGAACGTCGAACGGGTCATGGACATCGCCCAGGGGGCGGCCGGGTCGGGCCTCCAAGTCGAGCTGGGCGGCCAGCCGATCGAGGAAGTGCGCCAGGAAGAAGGCGACACCTCGTTCGCAATCGGGCTGCTGGCGGCGATCGTGATCCTGCTCTTCACCTTCGGTTCGGTCGTCGCGATGGGCCTGCCGATCCTCACCGCCCTCTTCGCGCTCGGCGCCGGCCTCAGCCTGGTCACGCTCGGCACCCACGTCTTCGATACCGCCGATTTTGCCACGCAGCTGGCGGCGATGATCGGGCTCGGCGTCGGCATCGACTACGCGCTCTTCATCCTCACCCGCTTCCGCAACGGCCTCGACGAAGGCCTCGATCCACAGCCGGCGGCCGTGCGAGCCATCGACACGGCCGGGCGCGCCGTGCTCTTCGCCGGCCTCACCGTGATCATCTCCCTGCTGGGCATGCTGCTGCTCGGCGTCACCTTCCTCTACGGGGTGGCAATCGCCGCCGCGATCGCAGTGCTGATGACGATGATCGCTTCGTTGACCCTGCTGCCGGCGCTGTTGACGATCGCCGGCCGCCGGGTCGATCGCCTGCGCATCCCCGGCCTCGGCAAGCGCCGTCCGCTCGGAGAAATCGAGCTCAGCCGCTGGTTCCGCTGGAGCGCCACGATCCAACGCCATCCGGTCGCCGCGATGCTGCTCTCCGGCGCTCTCCTGATCGCCCTCTGCATACCCGCGCTCTCGATGCGCCTTGGCTCCAGCGATGCGGGCTCCGACCCCAGCGGCGCCACCACGCGCAAGGCGTACGACCTGCTGGCCGAAGGCTTCGGCCCAGGCTTCAACGGCCCCTTCCAGGTCGTCGCCAAGCTGTCGACCCCGGGCAACGACGCAATCCTGGTCAGCCTGCGGCGCGACATCGAAGGCGAAACGGGGGTCGCCTCCGTCACCCCGCCGACCCTTAACCCCGCCAGGGACGTTGGCGTGATTCAGGTCTACCCGACCAGCTCACCGCAGAGCGAGGCGACGACGAAGCTGCTCGAACACCTGCGCAACGATGTCGTCCCAGCGGCCGAGCGGAGCACCGGGGCAACCGTTTACATCGGGGGGATCACCGCGATCTTCGAGGACTTCGGCAACGTGCTGACCGAAAAACTGCCGCTCTTCATCGGCGTCGTCGTCCTCCTCTCGGCGCTCTTGCTGATGGCCGTCTTCCGCTCGATCCTGGTGCCGTTGAAGGCGATGCTGATGAACCTGCTCAGCATCGGCGCCGCCTTCGGGATCGTCGTCGCGGTCTTCCAGTGGGGCTGGCTCGGGGGAGTGATCGGGCTCGACGGCACGGGGCCGATCGAGGCCTTCCTGCCGGTCTTCCTCTTCGCGATCGTCTTCGGCCTCTCGATGGACTACGAGGTCTTCCTGATGTCACGCATCCACGAGGAGTGGGAGGGCAGCCACGAAGCCTCGCGCTCGGTCACCCGGGGGCTGGCGCTGACCGGGCGGGTGATCACCGCAGCCGCCGCGATAATGGTCACCGTCTTCGCCTCGTTCATGATCGGCGAAGACCGAATCATCAAACTGTTCGGCCTCGGCCTCTCCGCCGCAGTCCTGATCGACGCGGTCGTGATCCGCACCGTCTTGGTCCCGTCGATCATGCAGCTGTTCGGCGCCCGCGCCTGGTGGCTCCCCGCCTGGCTGGCCCGGCTGCTGCCCCGCCTGCACGTCGAGCCGGCGGTGCCTGAGCCGATCCCTGAGGTCGACTGACCGAGCACGACACGCGGAGAAGGGACGCTGACTCCCTCTCCGTGAATTGCTGTCGCACGCGCTTCGCGCTTAGCGACTATGTAGGAGCGCGGCTCCGCCGCGCAGATGACCGATTGCATATCGCGGCTTCGCCACATTCCCGGAGAGGGAGTCAGCGTCCCTTCTCACGCTCCATCCAGCTCTTTCACTCGCCGCACCGCCGGCAGCTGAGTTGGGGAAGCTTCCGCTGTCGCCGCCAGCGCTGGCGAGGAGGGAGCTGGTCTTCCTCCAGATGAATGTGGCCGAAGGCCGCGATATGCAATCTGAAGATCGCGCGGCGTCAGCCGCGCACCAACCCCGTCGCTAAGCGCGAAGCGCGTGCGACATCAATTCAGCTGGAGGAAGATCAGCTCCCTCCTCATGACTGCTGGCGAGCTAGGCCGCCTTGGTGACCTTGTTCGCCTTGAGGCAACGCGTGCAGACGTAGGTGCGCAGCTTGCGGCCGCTCTCTTCGATCCGCACCTTCTGCAGGTTCGGGTCGAAACGCCGCTTGGTCGCGACCATCGAGTGGCTGCGGGACTGACCGAACGCCGGTCCCTTGCCGCAGCTGTGGCATACCTTGGCCATCGGGTCGTGGATAGTAGCTGGAAGCTGCCCCGGTCAGGCGAGCTGGCGCTGCAACAGGGCCATCCGGGCGACGGTGAGGGCGGCGTTGCGGCCCTGGTCGCGCTTGCCGCCCCCGGCGCGGGCGAGCGCCTGCTCCATCGTGTCGCAGGTGATCACGCCGAAGGAGCAAGGGACGCCGGCGCCCAGCTGCACGTCCTGGATGCCGCGGGCGGCCTCGGCGCAGACGAAGTCGTAGTGGTCGGTCTCGCCGCGAATCACGACGCCGAGGCAGGCGACACCGGCGAAGTCGCCGCTCTCGGCGTGCAGCTTGGCGGCAAAGGGCAGCTCGTAGGCGCCGGGGACGGAGGCGTGGCGAATCGAGGCCGCCGGCACCCCGGCCAGCTCGAAGCCCTCGTTGGCGCCGCTCAGCAGACGCTGGGCCAGGTCCTCGTAGAAGCGGCCGACGCAGACCGCGAAACGCAGCGTGGAGAGAATCGAGCGCTCGCCCTCGTCGAACGTCTCCAGGAAAGCCCCCGGCTCAGACACCCGCGCCCCCGGCGTCGCGCTCCTCCTCGTCGTGGATCATCTCCTCGTCGAGGGCAAGGCCCTGGTGGTGGAGCGTGTGGCCGAGCTTGTCGCGCTTTGCCCGCAGGTAGGCCTCGTTGTGGGTGTTGGGGACCGACTCGATCGGCACCTGCTCGCTGACGGAGAGGCCGTAGCCCTCGAGGCCGACGATCTTTTTCGGGTTGTTGGTGAGGATACGGATGCTGGTCAGGCCGAGGTCGCCGAGGATCTGGGCGCCGATACCGTAGTCGCGCAGGTCGGCCGGCAGGCCCAGCTTCAGGTTGGCCTCGACCGTGTCGGCCCCCTCCTCCTGCAGTTTGTAGGCGCGCAGCTTGTTCAGCAGGCCGATTCCGCGTCCCTCCTGGGAGAGGTAGAGAAGGACTCCCTGACCCTCCTGCTCGATCATCGAGAGGGCGGATGCCAACTGCTCGCCACAGTCGCAGCGCATGCTGTGGAAGACGTCGCCGGTCAGGCACTCGCTGTGGACGCGGACCAGCACGTCCTCGGCGCCGTCGACCTCGCCCTTGACCATCGCCACGTGGTGTTTGTCGTCGACGAGGGAGCGGTAGCCGACCGCGGTGAAGTCGCCGAAGGCGGTCGGCAGCCCGGTGTCGACCACCCGCTCGACCAGCTTCTCGGTGCGTCGCCGGTAGGCGATCAGCTCGGCGACAGTGATCATCTTCAGCCCATGCTTCTCGCAGTATGGGATCAGGTCCGGAACGCGCGCCATCGTGCCGTCGTCGTTCATCACCTCGCAGATCACCCCGGCCGGGGTGAGGCCGGCGAGGCGGGCCAGGTCGACGCTCGCCTCGGTGTGGCCGGTGCGCTCGAGCACGCCGCCGTCTTTGGCCCGCAGCGGGAACATGTGACCGGGAACGACGATGTCCCCCGGTCCGGAGCTGGAATCGATCGCGACCTGGATCGTGTGGGCGCGGTCGTGGGCGGAGATGCCCGTGCTGACCCCGCCGGCGGCCTCGATCGTCACCGTGAACGCAGTCTGCAGCGGCGCCTCGTTCTTCGCCGCCATCAGGTTGAGGCCGAGCCGCTCGCAGCGTTCCGCGGTCAGCGCCAGGCAGATCAGCCCGCGCGCCTCCTTGGCCATGAAGTTGACCGCCTCGGGGGTGGCGAACTGCGCCGCCATCACCAGGTCGCCCTCGTTCTCGCGGTCCTCGCCGTCGCAGACGACCACCATGCGGCCGCGGCGGATCTCCTCGATCGCCTCCTCGATCGTCGAGAACGCGCTCTCGCCCGCTCGATCCGGCCCCTCTTGTCTCTGCGTCTCCGTCATCTGACTCACGCTCGCTCCTTTCCAGCGAATGGTGCCATCAACCGCTCCACGTGCTTTGCGATCACGTCACACTCGACATTCAACTTGCGTCCGCGCTCTGCTTCACCCAACGTCGTCCGCTCCAGCGTCTCCGGAATCAGAGACACCTCGATCCAGCTCTTCCCCAGCTCGGCAACCGTGAGGCTAACCCCCTCGAGAGCGATCGAGCCCTTGTCGATCACGTAGCGGAGCAGAGCGGGCTCGAGCCCGACTCGGAGACGCTTGGCAAAGCCGTCGTCCTCGACTGAGATGACTTTTCCCACGCCGTCGACGTGTCCCTGCACGATGTGCCCGTCGAGCCGGTCGGAAGCTTTCATCGCCAACTCGAGGTTGACTCGGTCGCCGGTGTTGACCTGGCCGAGCGCCGTCACTCTGAGCGTCTGGTTCATGACGTCGGCCGCGAGCCAGTCGTCGCCAGACCTCGTCGCCGTCAGGCATACGCCGTTGACGGCGATCGACCCTCCCTCGGCGATGCTCGAGGCGAGCTTGGTCTCGATCATCAACTGGTGGCCGTCGGCGCGGATCTCGGTCAACTCGATCCTGCCCACGTCTTCGATCAGACCCGTGAACACCTCACCACTCCTTGAAGCGGGTCACAATCAGCGTGTCGCCGGCATCGGGGTCCAGGGCGCCCAACCGCGCGCCGCCGCCGAGAAGGACGGGAGCGACGAACACCCGCGCCTCGTCGACCTGACCTGCTCCGGCGAAAGCCGCAGCGAGGGTGCGGCCGCCCTCGAGGAAAAAGCTGGTGATGCCGCGCCGGCCCAGCTCGGAGAGCGCCGACTCAATGTGATCGGCGAGGACGATCTCAGCGCCGGCAGCTCGCAGGGCATCGGTGCGAGTCGAGTCGACGTTCTGCGATGCGACCACGAGCACGGGCGAGGGGTCGAGCGTGCCGAGGAGCTGGGAGTCCAGCGGCAGGCGAGCCTGGCGGTCGAAGACGACGCGGAAGGGTTGACGGCTGGCGTCCGAGCTTCGGGCGGTAAGCAGCGGGTCATCGGCGAGGACCGTGCCGATGCCGACGGCGATCGCGTCGGATTCGGCGCGCCAGCGGTGAACGAGCTCCTGGCTCTTGGCGCCGGTGATCCAGGGCGAGTCGCCGGCGGCGGTCTCGGTCTGTCCGTCAAGTGACATCGCGAGCTTCAGCGTGACGAGGGGCAGGCCGGTACGGGCGTGCTTGCGGAAAGGCTGGTTTAGCAGCCGCGCCATGGTCGCCTCCTTACCGGCGGCGAAGTCGACTTTCACCCCCCCATCGCGAAGCATTCCGGGGCCGCGTCCGGACGCCTTCTCGCTCGGATCGTCGGAGGCGATCACGACCCGCTCGATCCCGGCCCCAAGAATCGCCTCGGTGCAAGGCGGCTGCCGCCCCTGATGCGCGCAAGGCTCCAGCGTCACGTACATCGTCGCTCCGGCAGGATCCTCCCCCCGCTCCCGGCAATCCGCCAGCGCCGCCCGCTCAGCATGCAGAGCGCCCAATTCAGCGTGAAATCCCTCGCCGATGACCTCGCCGTCCCGCACGATCACGGCTCCAACTAGAGGATTCGGGCTGACCTTCCCGCGCCCGTTCTCAGCAAGCTCCAAAGCTCGCTTCAGGTATTCACGATCCGCAGTTTTAAGCGAGGCGTTCATGTTGATTGACGAGTCAGTCAATGGTATCGCGCCGTCCTGCTCACTCGCCAAGGGTGGGTGGGGCCGGGGCCGGGGATACCCTGATCGCGCCAATGAAGCTCATCATCCAAATCCCCTGCCTGAACGAGGAGGCGACGCTGCCGCAGACGATCGCTGCCCTCCCGCGCACGATCGCGGGCATCGACGAGGTCGAGCTGCTGGTCATCGACGACGGCTCCACCGACCGCACTGTCGAGGTGGCCCGCGAGTGCGGCGTCGAGCACATCGTCCGCCTCACCAACAACAAGGGCCTGGCAGCGGCCTTTCAGGCCGGGCTCGACGCCTGCCTCAAGCTCGGCGCCGACGTCGTCGTCAACACCGACGCCGACAACCAGTACAGCGGCGCCGATGTGCCGAGGCTGCTGGCGCCGATCCTCGCCGGCGAGGCCGACATGGTGGTCGGCGATCGCCGCGTTGCCACGATCGGGCACTTCTCCGGCCGCAAGAAGGCGCTGCAGCGGGCCGGCAGCTGGGTCGTGCGGCGTCTCTCCGGGACCGAGATCGCCGACACGACCTCCGGCTTCCGTGCCTACAACCGCGAGGCGGCGCTGGGTCTGCTCGTAACCGACGATTTCACCTACACGCTGGAGAGCCTGATCCAGGCCGGCAAGATGCTGGTCGCCGTCGACCAGGTCGAGATCGCGACCAACCCGCAAACGCGCGAGTCGCGCCTCTTCGGCTCGACCGGTTCCTACGTGCGGCGCAACGCGCTCTCGATCCTCCGCATCTACGCCCGCTATGAGCCATTGCGGGTCTTCGCCGGCGCAAGTGTGGTCGTCGGCCTGCTGGCGCTGGCGGCCTGGATGCCGTTCCTGCTCGACTGGATCTTCAACGGCGACAGCAGCGGCCACATCCAGTCGCTGATCCTCGGCGCGGTGCTCTTCATCGCGGCGTTGCAGCTGCTGGCGCTGGGCGTGATCGGCGACCTGCTCGCCGGCCAGCGGGTGATGACCCAGCGGGTCTTCGAGCGCGTGCGGCGGGTCGAGCTCTCGCTCGGGGTCGAGCCGTCCCATTACGAGCGCGGCGCGCCGAAACACTGATGCGATTGCGGCCGAAATTCGGGGGCTCCGAGCCGGAGTCCGCTCCCGCAGACGGCTCCGCGACCGCCGAGTACGGTCGCCTGGCCAGCTTTCTGGCGATCGGCGTCGGCCTCACCGGGCTGATCACCTACGCCTACTTCCTGATCGCCTCACACGTGCTCTCCAAGCCCGACTACGGGCAGATCACGGTGCTCTGGTCGGCGGTCTTCATCACGATCTCAACCCTCTACCGGCCGGTCGAACAGCTGCTCTCGCGACACATCTCCGAACGGCTGGTCAAACGCGAGCCGATCGGCCAGCCGATGCGGGTCGCCGCGACGATCCAGCTCGGCTTGGCCGCTTTTTTTGCGGCGCTGGCGCTGGCGCTTCGCGGGCCGATCCAGGACAACCTGCTCGAAGGCAACGAAACCCTCTTCTGGGTCTTCTTCGGGGCGGTCCTCTTCTACGCCGCCAGCTACTTCGCCCGCGGCTTCCTCGCCGGCCAGCGCCGCTTCGGCCTCTTCACCGCCCTGATCCTCTCCGAGTCGGTCTTCCGAACCTCGTTCGCCGTGCTGGTCGCGATCAGTCTGCTGGAAGGCCAGTCGGCGGTCGCGATCGGAATCGTCGCCGCCCCCTCGCTCAGCCTGATGGTCGTCCCGCTCGCCTTCGCTCGCCGCGCCCAGAAGGCGCAGGCCCAGCCCAAGCCCGTGATCCCGGAGCAGGATGCAGGTCAGGAGGAGTTCTCGATGCGACATGGCACCGGCTTTGCCGCGGCGGTGCTCGTGATCATGTTCAGCGAACAGGCCTTCCTCAACGCCGGGCCGCTGATCGCGCGCGGCCTGCAGGGCGCCGCGGCCGCCGGCTTCATCTTCAACGTGCTGATGATCGCCCGTGCCCCGTTGCAGCTCTTCCAGGCGGTCTCGACCAGCATCCTTCCCCATCTGACCAGCCTCCACACCAGCACTGAAGAGGACAGCGAGCGCGAGTTCCATAGCTCGGTGCGGATGGTCCTGCTCGGGATCGTCGCCTTCACGGCACTCGCCTTCCTCGCGATGGCGATCGCCGGTCCCACGCTGATGCAAATCGCCTTCAGCAAGAAGTTCAGCTACGACCGCGAGGGCCTGCTGCTGGTCACGGTCGGGATGGGCCTCTACCTCGGCTCGGTGACCCTCAACCAGGCCTGCCTCGCCCAGGGCCAGGTGCGGCGCGCCGCCGCCCGCTGGATCGGCTGCGCCGCGCTGTTCATCGGCTGGAACTTCGTGCCGCTGGTCGGCAACGAGTTCCGCCGGGTCGAGCTCGGCTTCGCCCTCACCGCCGGGGTCCTCTTCGCCCTCCTCTTCCTGATCTACCGCCGCCCGCGCGAACGGGCCGAGGACGTGCCCGAAGCCGGCTCTGCCGAGGAGCTGGAGGCGCGGCTGGCGACTATCGACGAGTCCGTCTGACAGGGTCCGTCGATGGGTGGACACGACGCCGAGCTGATCCTCGTAGCCGGCGCCCTGCTCGCGGCGGGAATCGTGGGAGCGCTGCTTGCCGACCGGGTACGGATCCCGGGGCTGCTGCTCTTCCTCGCGCTCGGAATGCTGGCCGGCTCGGAAGGCATCGGCGGGATCGAATTCGACAACACCGAGCTGGCACGCACGCTCGGCACGATCGCCCTCGTCCTGATCCTCTTCGAGGGCGGCCTGACCGCGGGCTGGTCGGAGATCCGCCCGGTGCTGGGGACGGCAGCCTCGCTGGCCACCATCGGAACCGTCGTCACGGCGATCCTCGCCGGCCTCGCCGCAAAGTGGATATTCGGCCTCAGCACGCTGGAAGGGATGATCGTCGGCGCGGCGATCGCAGCCACCGATTCGGCCGCGATCTTCGCCGTCCTGCGCCGCTCGACCCTGGAGAAGCGCCTCGCCCGCTCACTCGAGGGCGA
Organism: Solirubrobacterales bacterium; assembly: GCA_035260485.1. Classification (GTDB taxonomy): domain Bacteria; phylum Actinomycetota; class Thermoleophilia; order Solirubrobacterales; family 70-9; genus VRUE01. Next base: position 13,460 of record DATFVC010000071.1, read on the forward strand.
GTCGGGCATGAACGACCCGGTGGCGCTGCTGCTCGTAATCGGCTTCATCGACTGGATCCAGCAACCCGGCTATGGGCTCGCCGATATGGCTGGTCTGCTCGCGCTCAAACTGGCCTTGGGCGCGGCGGTCGGTCTGGCCCTAGGCCGGCTCGCTGTCGCCGCCCTCAATCGTGTGCGGCTGCCGACCGACGGCATCTACCCGGTCGCGACGATCGCGATCGCCGCGCTTGCCTACGGTCTGGCCGAGGTCGTGCACGGCTCCGGGCTCCTGGCCACCTACCTCACCGCCCTGGCGCTCGGATCGAGCAGCATCCCGGCGCGGCGCACGGTCGTCGCCTTTCACGAGGGCGTCGGCTGGGTCGCCCAGATCGGACTGTTCATCCTGCTCGGCTTGCTGGTCTTCCCCAGCACGCTCGGCGACGTCGCCCTCGAAGGGCTGGCGCTCTCCGCCGTTCTGATCCTGATCGCACGCCCCCTCGCCGCCTTCGCCGCGACCCTGCTCTCGCCGCTCGGGATGCGCGAGCGGACGATGCTCGGTTGGGCAGGGTTGCGCGGCGCGACGCCGATCTGGCTCGCCACCTTTCCGGTCGTCGCCGGCGTCGGCGCCGGGCAGGAGCTGTTCTCGATCGTCTTCTTCGTCGTCGTCACCTCGACCCTGGTCCAGGGGGCAAGCTTCGAGCCACTGGCCCGGCGGCTGGGCCTGACCACGGACGAGCCCGCCCTGCCCCGGCGCCTGCTCGAGTCGGGGCGGATCCGTCGCATGGGTGGCGACGTCGTCTCCTACCGACTGCGACCCGGCGCTGCGGCAGCGGGACACGTGGTGCGAGAGCTGGGCCTGCCGCGCGAGGCATTGGTCAACGTGATCGTCCGCGATGGACGTGCGATCCCACCGCGCGGCTCGACCGAGGTGCGGGAGGGCGATGAGCTGCACATCCTGGTGCGAGGCGAGCTGCGTGAGAAGGTCGAGGAGCTGACGCGACAGTGGCATCGGGGACCGGTCGGCCTCCCGCCTCCACCGAGCCTTTCGCCGCGCGGCGCCTCACAGATTTTCACGGTCCGGCCCGGTGGCGACGTCGAGGATCCGTCCGCACCGCACGAGGTCGACGGCGTTGCCGTCGTGGCGATCCTGCGCAGCCGCCGCGACCGCGGCTACGCCCTGGCCGCGCTTGCCGACGGCCGCTACGCGATAACGACGGAGACCCTGGTCGCGCTGGGCAGCCGCCAGTCGCTGGCCCGCTGGTGCGAGCGCCGTGCCGGTCGAGCTGGAGATGACCCCACTGAGCGAGCCTGGTGGCAAGAGGCGATAGGCGCGCTGATCGCGAGGGGCTGAGACCCTCGTGGCTTACTTCAAACAGCTTTTGCAGAAGTGACGATTTCGGCGTAGGCAGCGGCTGGATCATCTGCCCCGAACACCGCTGATCCAGCCACGAACAAAGATGCTCCGGCTTGCGCGATCGGGCCGGCGGTGCCGGTGTCGATGCCGCCGTCGACCTCGATCTTCGCTCCCTCGGCGATCAAGCCAAGGCGGGCGACCTTGTCGACCGAGCCGTCGATGAAGGCCTGGCCTCCCCAGCCTGGGTTGACGGTCATGCAGAGGGCGATGTCGGCGTGGCCGCGCAGCTCGACGAGAGTCTCCACCGGGGTGCCCGGGTTGATCGCCACCCCGCCAAGGCAGCCCAGCTCGCGGATCGCGGCCAGGGTGCGATTGGCGTGAGGGGTCGCCTCCTCGTGGAAGGTGATCGAGTCGGCGCCGGCCGCGGCGAAGGCGTCGATGTGGCGCTCCGGCGCCTCGATCATCAGGTGGACGTCGATCGCGCCGCCGGCCGCGTGAACCTGGTCGGCGATCGAGGCCGCGACCAGCGGGCCGATCGTGATCGGTGGCACGAAATGGCCGTCCATCACGTCGACGTGGATCACCCGCGCTCCGGCCGCCATCACCTCGTCGACCTGGGAGCCGAGCTTCGAGAAGTCCGCCGAGAGGATCGACGGGGCCACCCGCCGCTCGCCCAGCAACTCTGCCATTCGCTCGCTCATATCGGGTTGAGCATGGACGATTGGCAGGTCTGGCAGGTCATATCCTCGGTGGTGCTCATCCGGGCGATCGTCTGGTGCTCGCCGCAGTTCGGACACTGCGAGACCAGCTCGAAGCGGCGCAGACAGTACACGCAGCGGAAGCGTCCAGGCAGCTGGGTCGGCCGCAACCATGGCTCGCTGCAGGCCGGGCATTTCGCTCGCTTCAGCACGGCCTGATGGCTCTGTTGATGATCTTGGTCCCCAAGCCCATCTACCTCAATCATCCCTTCTCAAGCGGCTGACGAAGAAACCCGTCGTGCAATCGCGATCTGGACGGGTCTGCAGGCAGCGGGGATCATGAGGCGAGGCGAGGTCGGGCGCGAGGGCGCCGAGGTCCTCGACCTCGAATTGCGGCGCCTCGCCGGCCGTCGCCTGTGTCAGCAGCGCCGCGATCCGCTCCTCGCCCTCGCGCCGGGAGATCGTGCAGGTCGAGTAGACCAATGTCCCTCCCGGTCGCAATGCCTCCAAGCCCCGCACCAGGAACCGATCCTGCAACTTGGCGAGGCGCTCTATAGCCCGCGGCGATTTGCGCCAGCGCGCGTCTGGGCGCGAGGCCAGGGCGCCGAGATCCGAGCAGGGCGGATCGACAAGCACCCGGTCGAATCCGGGGGCCATCCCGGCGGCCGCCGCGTCGGCCTCGACCACGGTGACATTGCGCAGGCCGAGGCGGCGCGCCTGCTCGGCAACTTCGGAGGCCCGAGCCGGATCCTGCTCGACCGAGATGACCTCGCCGCGATCGCCCATGCGAGCGGCGATCTGGCCGGTCTTTATCCCCGGGCCGGCGCAGAGGTCGAGCACGTGCTCCCCGGGCCGCGGGTCGAGCACCTCGACCGCCGCAGCGGAGCCGCGGCTCTGGGGGGTCAGCTCACCGGCTGCAACCCGCTCCGGAACCGCGCTGCCCATCCGACCGGCGACCACGATCTCCTCCGGGGCCGCGAGGGGCCAAGGAGCCTCGGCCGCGCTTGCCTCGACCCCGGCCTCGCGCAGAGCCGCCAGCACGGCCTCGCGGTCGGTGCGCAGGGTGTTGACCCGCAGCGCCAGCTCGGCCGGCTCGTTGCAGGCGGACAGCAGCAAGCGGGCCGCCTCATCTCCCAGCTCCTCCCACCACAATCGCGCCAGCCAGAGCGGCGCCGAGTGCGCGACTGCCGCCCGCTCGGGGGTCGAGTCGTCGCCCAGCAGCGAGTCGGTGAGAACAGCCCTTTCGCGGCCGGCGCGGCGCAGGACCGCGTTGACCAGGCCAGAGGCGTGGGCTGCGCCGGCTCCCTTGGTCAACTCGACCGCCTGGTCGACAGCGGCGTGATCGGGCGTCGCGTCGGAGAACAGCAGCTCGTAGAGACCAAGACGAAGCGCGGCAACGACGGGTGGGTCGAGCAGCTGCGGCGAGCGTTCGGCAAGTAGCTCGATCGCCGCATCGGCGGTGCCGCGGCGCTGCACGGCGCCGAAGGCGAGACGCTGCGCTTGAGCGCGCTCGCGACCAGCCAGCTCCTGGCGATCGGCCTCATCGCGGAAGAATCGCTCGGTATGGGCGTCCCGCTCGAACGTCGCCCAGACCGCCTCGAAGGCAAGCGCCCGAGCAGGGGATATCAAAGCGCCGGCACCCGATGGCCGCGCAGATAGGCGTCGGCGGGCATTGGCTTGCCGCCGGGCGGCTGCACGACCTCCAGTCGCAACGCACCCCGACCACAGCCGAGCAGCAGAGCGCCCCACTCGGCCTTCATCTTGCCCTGCTTGACGCTGACGTCGACCGCGCGTGCCCGCCTCACGCCGAGCCGATTCTCGTTGTCGATCTCGAGATAGGCGCCTACGTGCGGCGTCAAGGCGCGGACCGTGCGGGCGAGCTCGACGGCTGGGCGAGCCGGATCGAGGCGCCGCTCGGCGGATTCGATCTTCTCGGCGTAGGTCGCCTCCTCGTCGTTCTGGTCGACGAAGCGGAGCTCGCCGCGTTCCAGCTGGTCGAGAGCCTCGACCAGCAACTCACCCCCCAGCGCCGCCAGCTTGCCGGAGAGGCTTTCGAAATCGTCCTCGGCGCCGATCGCGATCTCTTCGCACAGGGCCACAGGCCCTGAGTCCAGCCCGGCGCTGACCTGCATCACGCAGACCCCAGTGCGTTTGTCCCCGGCCATGATCGCTCGCTCGATCGGCGCCGCCCCGCGCCAGCGCGGCAGCAGCGAGGGATGGACATTGATCAAGGGGAGCTCGGAGAGCAGCGGCTCACGTATCAACTGGCCGAAGGCACAGACAACCACCGCATCGGGCCGCGCCGTGCGGATCCGCTCCAACGCCGGCTCGTCATTGACGTTATCGGCCTGCAGCAAGTCGATGCCGAGCTCGGCGGCGACCGTGGCGGCCGGCGGGGGCCCGCTCTTGCGCCCCCGCCCCTTGGGACGGTCGGGCGGCGTCACAACCAGCTGCGGGCGATGCCGGGAACCGGCGAGGTGGCGCAGCACCGTCGCGGCGAACTCCGAGGTCCCAAGGTAGACGATCCTCACGCGTCGGTGCGGGGCTCGCGGTGCTCTTCAGCGTCCCGGGCTTCGCTCTCCTCGGTGGCAGGGGTGTAGCTGCTGCCTTCGCGCAGCGCCCGCAGCGCCGCCTTGCGTTGGGCGCGCGGCGCCCGGTCGAGGATCAGCACGCCATCGAGATGGTCGATCTCGTGCTGGAGGACACGCGCCTCGAGACCCGAGGCCTCGATCCTTACCGACTCGCCCTCGACGTCTGAGCCTTCCACTCGAGCATGCAGCGGACGCTCGACGTCCATCGCCACCCGCGGCAGACTGAGGCAGCCCTCTTCGGCGACGACAGCCTCGTCCGAGAGCCACTCGATTGTCGGATTGACCAAGCCAGTCGGCTCGCTGTCCGGCCCGGCCTGAAAGACCAGGATGCGGCGCAGCACACCGAGCTGGGTGGCAGCCAGTCCGACCCCTAGCCCGTCGCGCATGATCGCAATCATCCGATCCACCTCGACCCGCAGCTCGGCGCCGAAATCGGCGACCGGAGAGGCTCTGCTCTTCAACACCGGATCGCCAAACTTGAGGATCTTGGCGAGCGCCGCCTCGCGCCGCTCCAACAGCTCCACTTCCAGCTGCTCACGCTCTGTTTCGTCCTTGACGGCCCCTTCGTCGCTCACGCTAGCGATTGTATGGATCGGCCCGGGGCTATTGAGGGTCGACGTCAACGCCGATCGCGATGTCTTTGAGCGAACGGTCGGCGGCCAGGCGCTCGACCGCGGCGCGGATCGCGGCGACCGTTGCTTCGCGATCCTGGGCCTTGGTCAAGAGGCGGCGCCGGTACCTGTTGCGGACGCGGAACATCGGCGCCGGGCCAAGCAGGTCGGTGTCGGCGGGCAGGGTCTCGGCGAGGGCTGTGGCCAGCACCGAAGCCGCCTGCTCGAGGCGCGGCTCGGACTCCGACTTGAGCACGACCCGGACCAGATGGGAGAAAGGTGGGTAGCGAAGTGCCCGACGACGCTCGATCTCCTCGGCGAGGAAGCCGGCGGAATCGTGGCGGGCGGCGTGGGCGACGCTTGGGGCCTCGGGCGCCAGGGTCTGCACGATCACCTCTCCCCCGGCCTCGCCGCGGCCGCTGCGCCCCGCGAGCTGGGCGACCATCGCGAAGGTGCGCTCGCCGGCGCGGAAGTCGGGAAAGCGCAAGGTCGCGTCGGCGTCGAGGATCGCGCTCAAGGTGACTTCGGGGAAGTCGTGCCCCTTGGCGACCATCTGCGTGCCGACCAGCACCGCGCTCTCGGCCTCGCCGAAGCCGGCGAGGATGCGAGCGTGGGCGCCGCGGCCGCTGGCCGTGTCGGAGTCGAGGCGGAAGACCGGCATCGGCTCGAGCCGCTCGGCGAGCAGCGCCTCGATCTGCTCGGTGCCGGCGCCCGCCCGCGAGAGCGTCGTCGAGCCGCAGTCGGGACAGGCGCGCGGCAGTGGCTCGGAGTGGGCACAGTGGTGGCAGACGATCCGCCCGGCGTGACGGTGGACGATCAGCGAGACGTCGCAGTTGGGACAGCCCCAGTGCCGGCCGCAGGAGCGGCAGGTGAGCCAGGGCGCGAAGCCGCGTCGGTTGACCATCACGATCGCCTTCGCGCCGGCACCCCGCACTTCTCCCAGCGCCTCCCAAGTGGCGGGATGAAGGGCGCCCGAGCGCGAATCCCCCTCGCGCATGTCGAGCACCTCGACGGGCGGCATGCGGCGGCCGTCGACGCGGCGCGGCAGCTCGACGCGCGGCAGCTCCAGCCACGACTCCGGCCGCGGCGTCGCGGTGCCGGCGACCAGGGTCGCGCCGCATTCCTCGGCGCGGCGACGGGCGACGGTGCGAGCGTCGTAGCAGGGGTCGCCCTCCTGCTTGTAGGCGGAGTCGTGCTCCTCGTCGATCACGATCAGGCCGAGGTCGCGGACCGGCGCGAAGACAGCCGAGCGGGGCCCGACGCAGACGCTCGCCTCGCCGCTGCGCAGGCGCCGCCACTCGTCGTAGCGCTCGCCGGGCGAGAGCGCGGAGTGGAGCACGGCGAAGCGATCGCCGAGGCGTGCGCGGAAACGCGCCACCGCCTGCGGGGTCAGGCCGATCTCGGGGACGAGGACAATCGCGCCCCGCCCCCGGGCGAGCGCGGCCTCGACCGCGGCCAGATAGACCTCGGTCTTGCCCGACCCGGTGACGCCGTGAAGGAGCAGCTTCCCCGAAGCTCCCGCCTCCCCGTCGAGCGCCGCGACGATCTCGGCGACCGCGCGCTCCTGCTCCTCGAGCAGCCGCGGCCGCCCCTTCGCCGCGGCCAACTCGGCGCCGCCTGGCTGGCGCCGGACTTGCGAGCTGCGGGTGACGATCAGACCGCGCTCCTCCAATCGGCGCAGAACCTGGCGATCGGCGCCAACCGCGGTCGCCAGCTCACCGGCCGACATCTCGCCCGCGCCCAGCGCCTCCAGCACCGCCCGCTGCTTGGCGCCCAACCTCCCACCGCCCGCCAGCGCCTCCTCGCCGGCGGCTGAGATCTCGGCCCGCAGCTCGCTCCGCGAGCGGACCCGCTGCCCCCCCGCTCCGGTGCCCGGCGGCAAGACCAGCTGCAGCCCCCGGGACGGCGTCGAGCAGTACTCGCCGGCGACCCAGAGCCCAAGGCGGACGAGCTCCGGCGGCACGCCCGCCTCGAGCGCTTCGAGCGGCTCGGCGAGGCGCTCCGGCGGCAGCTCGGAGCTTTCGGCAAGCCCGACAACCACGCCCAGCGCCCGCCGCCGGCCGAACGGCACCCGCACCACGCTTCCCACCTCGAGGTCGGCCATCGCCGCCGGCAGCCTGTAGTCGAACGGGCCGCGCAGGGCGCGGGCGGTGGTCAGCGGCTCGACCTTGGCGATCACTCGATCACGGTATGGAGGGGGGCGGACGGCGTGGGTATGCTCACGCCGTAGCGATGGCGGCCCTCAACCTCAGTCCGGACGAGCAGTTGATCTTCCAGGGACACCCCTCGTGGCGGGCGATCCTTGGCTTCTACCTGAAGGGCATCCTGGTCGCGGCGATCATCGGCGTGATCGCGAAGCTGCTCGGCGCCGGCAGCGGCACGGTGTTCCTGATCGTCTTGGTCGTGATCGGTCTCACCGTCTTGATCGGCTTCGTCAAGCGCGTGGCAACGACCTACACGATCACCAACCGTCGCCTCAACATCAAGCGGGGCATCGTTTCCCGGGAGGTTCAGGAGACGCGCCTGGAGCGGGTCCAGAACGTCAACTACCGGCAGTCGGTCTACCAGCGGATGATGCAGATCGGCGACGTCGACTTCGACACGGCTGCGACCGACGACTACAACTTCGTCTTCGCCGGGGTCGCCGACCCAAGCGAAGTCGTCCACCGGGTCGACCAGGCGACCGGCACGGGCGCGCCCGGCGCCCACGGCCTCGGCGAGGCGCAGCCGCCGAGCTAGGCGGGGGTTGCAGCCGCCGAGCCGGCGGCCTCGCGCAGCGCGTCAGCCCGATCCGTCTTCTCCCAGGTGAAGTCCTCGTCCTCGCGGCCGAAGTGGCCGTAGGCGGCGGTCTTCTGGAAGATCGGCCGGTGCAGGTCGAGGTAGCGGCGGAAGGCGCCCGGGCGCAGGTCGAACTCCGCCTCGACCAGGCGTGAGATCTCCATGTCCGGGAGCTTGCCGGTGCCGAAGGTCTCGACCATCAGCGAGACCGGGTGGGCGACGCCGATCGCGTAGGCGACCTGCACCTCGCAGCGCTGCGCCAGACCCGCCGCGACCAAGTTCTTGGCGACGTGGCGCGCCGCGTAGGCGGCGGAGCGGTCGACCTTGGAGGGGTCCTTGCCGGAGAAGGCGCCGCCGCCGTGGCGGGCCATGCCGCCGTAGGTGTCGACGATGATCTTGCGGCCGGTGAGGCCGGCGTCGCCGACCGGGCCACCGATCACGAACTTGCCGGTCGGGTTGACGAGGAAGCCCTCGCGCAGCGCCTCCTCGTCGTAGAGGCCCTCCGCCTCGGCCTCCAGCACCGGGATCACGACGTGCCGCCAGAGGTCGGGCTTGATCGTCTGCTCGGACTCGACCTCAGGCGCATGTTGAGTCGAGATCAGAAGCTTCTCGACCCGGACAGGGCGGCCCGCGGCGTAGCGGACCGTGACCTGCGTCTTGCCGTCGGGGCCGAGGTAGTCGAGGGCGCCGTCCTTGCGCACCGCCGCGAGGCGCTCGGCAAGCCGGTGGGCCAGATGAATCGGCATCGGCATCAGCGCCTCGGTCTCGTCGGTCGCGTAGCCGAACATCATTCCCTGGTCGCCGGCCCCGGCCAGCAGCAGCTCGTCGTCGCTCACCGAGCCGGTCCGCGTCTCGTGCGAGGCGTCGACGCCCTGGGCGATGTCGGGCGACTGCTTGTCGAGCGAGACCAGGACCGAGATGTGGTCGCAGTTGTAGCCGTAGTCGCCGTGGTCGTAGCCGATCCCGCGGATCGTCTCGCGGACCAGCTCCGGCACGTCGAGGTGGACGTGAGTCGAGATCTCGCCGGAGACGACGGCCATCCCGGTGTTGACGAGGGTCTCGCAGGCAACGCGACCCTCGGGGTCGCCCGCCATCACGGCGTCGAGGATCGCATCGGAGATCTGATCGCAGACCTTGTCCGGGTGGCCCTCGGTGACCGACTCGGAGGTGAACAGGTACTCGCCCTCGGCGAGTGGCTCGATATCCGGCATGACGGAAATCCTAGTGGACGATCTTCAACGTCGACGACCGGTATGGGGAACATAATCAATGATGAGGGGGATCCCCTCCAAGTCGTACGTCTCGCGCATTCGATTCTCCAGGTGGTACGCCCAGTCGCGGAAGATCAGGCGGCGGTCGTTGACCTGGATCGCGAAGCGCGGGGGCCGCTCGCCGATCTGCGCCGCGTAGTAGAGGCGCAGGCGGCGGCCACGCCGCGAAGGCGGTGGCGTCGTGGCGACCACGTCTCCGACGAAGCGGTTCAGCTCCGGCGTCGGAATGCGCTCCGCGGCTCGATCGGCGAGCTGCAGAGCCCTGGGCAGCAGCTTGGCGACATTGCGGCCATGCAGAGCCGAACAGGTGACGACCTCGGGCCGCAGGCGCAGCTTGCGCTCGACCCGGGCGCGGGCATCGTCGACGTCGGTCGCGCCGATGTCCCACTTATTGAGCACGAGCAGCGTGGCGCAACCCGCACGCATCGCCAGCTCGGCGATGCGCAGGTCCTCGGCGGTGACTCCATCCGAGGCATCGCAGACGACGATCGCGACATCGGCCCGCTCGACCGCCAGCTCAGAGCGCAGCTGCGCGTAGTAGTCGACGGTGCCGGCGACCTTGGAGCGGCGGCGCAAGCCCGCCGTGTCGACAAGCAGGACCGGGCGCCCGTCTACTTCCAGCTCGGTATCGATCGCGTCGCGCGTGGTGCCGGCCTGTTCGGAGACAATCACCCGCTCGCTGCCGAGGAAGGCGTTTACCAGCGAGGACTTGCCGGCGTTGGGGCGGCCGACGACGGCGATGCGAATGGGCTCTTCGCCTGCGGTTGCCGCGGGCTGCTCGCCCAGCAGCTCGACCGCGCGGTCGAGCAGGTCGCCGCTGCCGAGCCCGTGAGTGGCCGAGACGGGGATTGGATCGCCGAGGCCGAGCTTGTGAAACTCGGCGCTCAGGTGCTCGTCGCCGGGGCGGTCGGCCTTGTTGACGACCACGAGGACCGGAACGTCGCTGCCGCGCAGCGTCTTCGCCAGCTCCGCGTCGCCAGCCCGCAACCCCGCCCGCCCGTCGACGACGAGGAGGATTACGGCGGCCTCGGCGATGCCGATCCGGGCCTGGCGCTGCACGTCCTCGGCCAGCTCGCTCTCGTCGGCGAGGTCGATCCCGCCCGTGTCGAGCAGCTCGAAGGCGACGCCGTTCCACTCGCAGGGGACGCGCTTGCGATCGCGCGTGACGCCGGGCTCTGCGTGGGTGACCGCCTCGCGACCGCCGGCAAGCCGGTTGACCAGGGTGCTCTTGCCGACGTTGGGGAAGCCGACGACGGCGACGGTGGGCAGGCGCGTCATCGGAATTTTCTCCCTTCTGGCGACTTGCTCCCCCATAGCGGGAGCAAGTCGCCACGCCCCCTCACGTCAGGCCCCTTTCGCGGGCCAATGCGACCACTTGCTCCACGACCGTGCCCAGGTCGAGACCGGTGGTGTCGATCTTGACCGCATCGGGGGCCGCGTGCAGGGCGCTGTGCTCACGGTTCTCGTCGCGCTCGTCGCGCTCGCGCTGCGCGGCGAGGACCGCGGCCTCGTCCTCGCCGGTTTGGGCGGCGCGGCGGCGGGCCCGCTCCTCGGCGGAGGCCGTGAGGAAGACCTTGAGCGGCGCATCGGGGCTGACCACGGTGCCGATGTCGCGTCCCTCGGCGACATAGCGACCGGTGTCGATCAGCTGTCGCTGCCTCGCCACCAGCGCCTTGCGCACCGACGGATGGACAGAGACCTGGGAGGACGCCTCGGTCACCCGCGGCTCGCGGATCACGACGCCGACATCGCGGCCCTCCAATCCCACCCGCTCGCCGTCGAGCTCGATCCGCAGCGATCGGGCCAGCGCGCCCATCGCCTCCGGATCGTCGAGATCCGCTCCACGCTCCAACCCCGCCAGCGCCACGCAGCGGTACATCGCCCCCGAGTCGAGGTAGGTGAAGCCAAGCGCCGCCGCAGCGGCGCGGGCGACGGTTGACTTGCCGGCCCCGGCGGGCCCGTCGATCGCGATGACCATGCGCGGCAGCGTACGCCGCCGCGCGACGCCGCGAAGGCCGCCCGTCCCTCTCTATTCGACCCAGATGCCCCGGTGGACTTTGGCCGCCGTCTCTCCTGTGATCAGCGTGGCGCCGTTGTACAGGCCGTTGACTGTCGGCACTGTGTTGTTGGTGCATTTGGGGCCAGGTTCGACTTTGTGTTCTTCGTAGGTGAGGCCGACGAGGTTGAAGTCGACTGTGATTTCGCGTGTGGGCCCTACCCCCACGTTTGTATATGTGACGGTTTTGCGTTCGAGCTGGGGGCCGATTGTGATCGTGCAGCCGGAGCCTGTGATTTCGATCTTTTTGCCTTCGGGGCAGACGATGTCGACGCTGCCCTCGAAGTTCGCCCCTTCTTTGGCGAAAGGTGTGAGCTTGTACTGGCAGCCGTTGACGTCGATGGTCGCTTTCACTCCGCCCAGTTCGCATCCGGCGTAGGTCGGCGTCAGGCCCACTTCGATGGTTTCGGCTTCGGTCATTTCGCCCGTATAGGTGGCTTCGGCGCAGGAGACGAACCCGGCGTCCAGCGGGATCACGGTTGCGCCCACGTGCTGTTTGCCTGTCAGGACCGCCGGAGCGCCTTCGGCGACGAATTTGAACGGATGCCGTTTTTCATTCGATTTGGTCAGAAGTTCAAGATCGAGCCCTTTCAGTTTTTTCAGTTCCGGCAGCGAGACCGACAGCGGCTCGAAGACGGGGTTTTCGGTCGCCCCTTTTTCGCCGACGTGGGTGCCTTCCACGTAGCCTGTCGGCGTTTCTTCTTTGAACTGCGCTTCCGCGAACCAGGGAGCGCCACTGTCGCCGTTGACCTGTTCGGCCCCTTTGACTTCGACCAGGTTTTTGGTCACCACTTCTTCCACTTCTATGGTCTGGTCGATTGTTACGATTTCACCGCAACTGATACCCGTCTTCTGTCCCGACATGCAGGATTTGGTGTTTTTCACCGGATTTTTCTGCGCGATCACGGCGAACGGTTCCGGTTCTTCTTTTTCCCACGGCGCGATGGTGGGCACGACCGGGATGAAGTTTTTCGATTTCGCCCAGTAGGAAGTGTTGACTTCGACCACGCCGACATCGGTTCCGGCGTTCAGGAACGCGATGGCGGAGCCGACTTCTTTTTCCCCTTTTTCTTCGCCTTCTTTGTTGTACGCGAACCATTTTTTGCCGACGCCGCCGGCTTTTTCGATGCAGTGCCCGGCCGTGAGCACGTAGGTCTTTGTCGCTTCCGCAGGTTTCGAGCGATCTTTGGGAAGCACCGTCGGCCCCGCCGTGCAGGTCTGCCTTGCTTCTTCGACTTTTTCGCTGTCAAAGGTGACGCCGGCGACGAGCGTCGGATCGCAGAACGCTTCGCCGACCGCGAATTTTTTGCACCTTGCCTGGGGCGTGACCCCGAGGTCGGGATAAGGCGTGGCGAGAATCTTGACCTTGACGCTGTCCGCCGCCGCTGCCTGCTTGAGCGCGGCCCGCCGCGACGAGGAGACCGGAGTAGCAAGGTCGACTTCCACGGCGTTGTGGTCCGGCGCGACCGACGTCGAGGCTTCGCCGCCTTCAAGCAGGTCGGCAAGGCGAGCGTCCCAACGGTCCTGGGCCGCCTGGAGCTCGACCCAGGTCGAGTCGACCCGCGTCTCCGCCACGGCACGGGCGAGACCCGCTTCGGCGGCGACCGCCTCGGCGACCTGACGGCTTGCCGGCGAGGTCACGCCGACGTGCAGCTGCGCGGTCGAGGGTTCGAACCACACTCCCCCGAAGCGGCTCCCCAGGGCGATTTCGAGCTTGGTCGCCAGATTCGTGCGGGTGATCGCAGCTTCGGCCTCGGCCGCCTGGATGGAGCGGTCGGGCGACGCTTCCCGCCCTGGCGCGACGATCTGGCCTGCGACCGAGCTCTGGGCATCAAGGTAGACGAGCGATGCGACCACCAGGGCAATTGCGGCAACGACTGTGCGTTGCCCACGGATCTCGATCGAGTTCATGCCGCCCACTCTCCTCTCGCCGCCTGTCCGCCCTCCTGTGCCCCCTCATTTATCAGCTGACTCCCCTTTTTGTCAAGAAATTCTGACTAAAAGAATTCTGCCCGGCGCTGCAGGCCTCAGCGATTGGCCAGCGAGGCGAGGTCGGCCTCGAAACCGGGGTAACTGACGGCAGCAACGTCCATGCCGGCGACCTCCGCCCCCTCGCGCGAGGCGAGACCCGCCACGGCGCCGAGCATCGCGATGCGGTGGTCGCCGTGCGAGTCGATCCTGCCGCCGCGCAAGGCGCCTGCCCCCTCGATCCGCATCCCGTCGTCGCTCGTCTCCACGCTCGCGCCGAGCGCCGTCAGCGCCGCGCCCACGGTGGCGATCCGGTCGCTCTCCTTGCGGCGCAGCTCGTCTGCGTCGCTGATCGTCGTCACGCCCTCGGCGAAGCAGGCGGCAAGCGCCACCAGCGGCAGCTCGTCAATCGTCAGGGGGATGTCCGAGCCGCCGACCTCGGCTCCGCGCAGCTGCGAGGGGCGGATGCGGAGCCGTCCGCTCGGCTCGCCGCCACGCTCCCCCTCGGGCTCGACTTCGATCTCGGCGCCCATGCGGCTGAGGATCGAGAGCAGCCCGGTGCGAGTGGGGTTGAGGCCGACTCCCGCGAGGCTGACGTCGCTGCCGGGGACGAGCAACGCCGCGACGATGAGGAAGGCCGCCGAGGAGAAGTCGGCGGGGACCGCGATCTCTCCCGGCTCAAGGCGTGTCGCCGGGCGCACCGAGACGACGCCGTCGACGCGCTCGACCTCGGCGCCGGCGGCGACGAGCATCCGCTCGCTGTGGTCGCGGCTCAGCAGCGGCTCGGCGATCCTGGTCTCGCCCTCGGCGAGCAGGCCGGCAAACAGCAGACAGGACTTGACCTGGGCGCTGGCGACGGGCAGCTCGTAGTCGATGCCCCGCAGCGGAGCTGCCTCGATTCGCAGTGGCGGCAGACGGCCCTCCCTGCACTCGATCCGTGCTCCCATCAGGCCGAGCGGCGCCGCGACCCTGTCAACCGGGCGGCGGCGGATCGAGTCGTCTCCATCCAGCGTCCACTCCCCCGCCTCCTGCCCAGCGAGCCAACCGGGCAGCAGACGCAGCAGGGTGCCGGCGTTGCCGACGTCGACCGTGGCCGCGGCAGCGTCGCGCAGGCCGACGCCGCGAACGCGCAGCGTCGGCTCGATCGCGTCGCTGCCGGCGCCTTCGACGGTAGCGCCAAGCGCTCTCACGGCATCGAGGGTCGATCGCGTGTCGGCCGCATCGAGGTAGCCCTCGATCCTCGTCTCCCCCTCGCCCATCGCGGCGATCAGCGCCGCCCGGTGGGAGACCGACTTGTCGGGGGGCGGCCGCAGGGCGCCCCGCAACGGGCCCGAAGGGTCGAAGCGGGTGGCCAAAGCAGTTAATCCCCGGCCAGGACCGTCGCGCTGTGGCCCAGGTCCCGGACCAGCGACGCGGCCCGCTCCGCCTGCCCCTCACCCGCCACCCAGAGCGAGATCGCCCCCGACTTCATGTCCGTCGCTGGATGCAGGGCCATGTCCTCGATGTTGACGCCGGCCTCTCCCAGGACAAGTGCCAGCTCGGCGACCGTGCCGGGCCGATTGGCAACGACGACGCGCAACTCGTACAGCGACCCGCCCGTCAGCTCGGTCTCGAGCAGGCGACGGCGGTCGGCGCCGGCGCCGGCGTGCCAGGTGGCCAGCGCGCCGGGCTCACCGGACCGGATCAGCTCGCGCGCCTCACGCAGGCGGGCGACGATGTCGTCGATCGACGCGGCGAGCGAATCTCCGTTGGCGGCGAAGATGTCGCCCCAGATCGACGGATTCGAGCCGGCGACGCGGGTCGCGTCGCGGAAGCTCGGCCCCACCTCGGGCATCCGCTCGGAGTCCTGTGTCAGCTCCGCTGCCGCCTGCCCAGCGAGCACATTGGCGAGGACGTGCGGCAGGTGGCTGACAGTGGCCATCAGGCGGTCGTGCGCCTCGGCGTCAATTGCCTGCGGACGAGCGCCGAGGCCCGCGATCGCTCGCTGCAGGCGGTCGTAGAGGATGCCGCCGGTGCGCTCGGTCGGCGTCAGGTACCAACGCGCGCCCTCGAAGAGGTCGGCGCGGGCATTGTCCACGCCAGCGGTCTCGGCGCCGGCCAGCGGGTGGCCGCCGACGAAGCGCTCGTCGTCCCCCAGCGCGGCCACGATCTGGCGCTTGGTCGAGCCGGCGTCGGTGACGACGGTGTTAGGTCCGCTCGCCTCGAGCGCGGCCCGGGCCAGCTCGGGAAGCGTCGCCACCGGCGAGGCGCAGAACACCACGTCGGCGTCGGCGCATGCTTCCCCGACCGAGACGGCCCGGCGATCGATGGCCCCGAGCTCCACCGCCCGGTCCACCGTGGCCCGGTTCGGGCCCCAGCCAACTACCTCACACTGAAGCCGCTCCCTCGCGGCAAGCCCGATCGAACCTCCGATCAGGCCCACCCCGAGCACGGCGGCTTTCATCAGTCGCGCCGCGCCCGGACCGCCGTCGCCAGACCCTCCAGCGCCGTCACGGTGTGATCCCAGTCGATGCAGGGGTCGGTGATCGATTGCCCGTAGGTGAGCGAGTCGCCCTCGCCGAGGTCCTGGCGACCCTCGACCAGGAAGGACTCGAGCATCACACCGACGATCGCCGCGTTCCCCCTGGCAACCTGGTCGGCGATCTCAGCGATCGCGAGCATCTGCTTCTGGGGATCCTTGGCGCTGTTGTCGTGGGAGGCGTCGATCACCAAGCGCTTGGCGAGGCCGGCGCCCGAAAGCATCTCCAGCGCGCTTGCGACACCTTCGGGGCCGCAGTTGGGAGCATCGCGTCCGCCACGCAGGATGACGTGGCCATCGGGGTTGCCGGCGGTATGGAGGATCGCCGGCCTGCCAGCGTCGTCGATGCCGGCGAAGGCATGCGGCGCCGCCGCGGCGCGGACCGCGTCGACCGCGACCTGAACGTCGCCATCGGTGCGGTTCTTGAACCCGATCGGCATCGAGAGGCCGGAGCCGAGCTGGCGGTGGATCTGGCTCTCGGTCGTGCGGGCGCCGATCGCTCCCCAGGCGACGGTGTCGGAGATGTATTGCGGCGTGATCGGGTCGAGGAACTCGCAGCCGATCGGCAGGCCGAGCTCAAGCACCTGGAGCAGCAAGGTGCGAGCCATGCGCAGGCCAGCGTTGACATCGCAGGAGCCGTCCAGGTAGGGATCGTTGATCAGACCCTTCCAGCCGGTCGTCGTCCGCGGCTTCTCGAAGTAGACGCGCATAGCGACCAAGAGATCGTCGCCGAGCTCGGCGGCCAGCGCGGCCAGGCGCCCGCTGTACTCGAGCGCCGCCTCGACGTCGTGCACGCTGCACGGGCCAACCACGACCAGCAGCCGGTCGTCGACCCGTTCGAGCACATTCTCGACCGCCTGGCGCCCGCGCACCACCGCCTGCTCACGCTCCTCGCCGAGCGGCAGGTCACCGAGCAGCGCTTCCGGCGGGACCAGCTCGACGACCCGCTCGATCCGTTGGTCGCGAACCCGGTCCCGCGCCTCCTGCCTCATTCCGATGATCATCTCGCCGTCACCTTCCTCCATCACAAAGACTCTACTTTTCCGTGCGGGCTTCGCCACGCGAGCGCGGCATCGCGAAACTCGCGACCATCGAACCGGCGCCCGACCAAACGCTCTATGGAAGCGGCGCGACGCCGCCAGGCCGGACGCCTAGCTAAATCGCCAGAAATAGGAAAAGTGGACAGGGGCGACCGCAGCGCGCCTGGCGCACATGCTGCTCGCGGTGTCTCCTGTTCGCTTCACTTCGCTTGACTTTGTAGCAGGCAATGCGCGATTAGTCGAGGTATGGCTCGATCCATGCGCGGTAGAGGTCGATGAACTTCGGAGCGGTCTCGTGAACGAGCGTCGCGGTTTCATGCACCTTCCCAGCCGGTAGCCGGATGTATTCGTGCTCGATCGTCGAGCGACCTTTTTGCGCTTTCACAAGCAGCCCACAAAGTTGCGGATCGATGATTCCGGCTCGACGCAACGCCTCAAACGCCTGACGCCCGCGAAAACCGACGCCGCCTTCGGGCTCACTCGGCAGCCCCACGAGCCGGACCCCGTCCTGGGCGCCTCGTACTGGTTCGAGAAGTCATCGAGATGTCCGATGACGTTGCGCTTGAGCCATACCCGCTCAGCTTTGCGAAGCTCATCTCGACTCATCTGCGCTCTTCCAGAAAGCGGTCGACACGAGCGAGGGCGGAACGCTTGCGCCTCTGGTCCCGCAGCGCCTCGCGCAGTTTTGCGATCAACGGCCAGTGCCGGCGCACGTACCGATCCTCAGAGAACGGCAGCTCAAGCACCCGAGGCGACGGCCGACTTGCCCGCAGAGCGCCTTCGTTCACCGCCCGCCTCAGCGTGCGCTCGTTGACACCTACCTCTTTCGCAAGGGACCGACGTGGGCGTCCGCGATTGTCCTACTGCTCAGCTCAGAATCGCGCCGAGGGCTGCAAGGAAGCGGTCGTTCTCGGCTGGCGTGCCGTAGCTGACGCGGATGTGGCCGGGGTCACCCAGCGGGGCGCCGGGGCGCACGGCTATCGACTGCCCGGAGAGGCCGGCTACCACCTCGACCTCGTCGGCGTCGCCGAGGTCGATCCAGGAGAAGTTGGTCTGGGTCTCCGCCGTGGCCAGACCCAGCTCGCGCAAGCTCTCCTCGACGCGGACACGCTCGACCAGGGTTTGCTCGACCCGCTGCTCGACGTCGTCCTGGTGCAGGATCGCCTCTGCCGCGGCCGCCTGGGCGAGGGCGTTGACGCTGAAGGGCTGCCGCACGGCGTCGACTGCGGCGCGGAACTTGGCCGAGCCGAGGGCGAAGCCGACTCGCAGGCCGGCCAACCCGTAGACCTTGCTGAAGGTGCGCAGCACGACCAGGTTGGGGAAGTCGGCGAGCAGGTCGACGGTCGTGTCGGGGTCGTCGACGGTCTGGAACTCGACGTAGGCCTCGTCGAGGACGATCGTGACGTGGCTCGGGATGCGCTCACAGAAGGCAGCGACCTGCGCCGCCGGCAGGTGGGTGGCGGTCGGGTTGTTCGGGTTGCAGACAACGACCAGCTGCGTGGCGGCGGTCACCTCGGCGGCCATCGCGTCGAGGTCGTGCACCTGGCCCTCGGCCAGCGGCACACGGATCTCCCGCGCCCCCGTCAGCGCCGCCAGGTGCGGGTACATCGAAAAGGAAGGCCAGGCGTAGAGAATCTCCGCGCCGGGCTCGCAGAGAGCCTCGGCGGCTGCGAGCAGGATCTCGCAGGAGCCGTTGCCGACGGCGACCCGGCCGGGCTCGGTCTCGTAGCGATCGGCGATGCGACGGCGCAACAGGGTCGCGTCCGGATCGGGGTAGCGGTTCATCGCCCCAGCGGCAGCGCGGATCGCCTCGATCACCTTCGGGTGGGGCGGAAAAGGCGACTCGTTCGAGGCCAGCTGTGCGATCCCGCCCGCGGCGATCGCCTCGGGCGCTTGCCCGGTCGGCACGCCCGCCTGGTAGCCCGGAATGCGGGCGAGCTTCTCGGCAAAAGTGACGGTCATGCGCCCATTGTGGCTTACGGCGCCGCGGTCCGACAGCTACTGAGCTGCGTGGAGATCGGAACGTAGCTCCTGGGTTGCCCCCAGGTAGGCGTGGGATGTCTCGTGGCCGGCGGGGGCGTAGTAGTGGACCATCGCCCGTATCACCCGCGGCATCGAGCCCGGCACCGGGATCTCCCGGCAGCAGAGCAGCGGCACCGACTCCAACCCGAGCTCGCGCGCGGCGACAGCCGGGAACTCGGCGTCGAGATCGTCGGTGGTCGTGAACAGGCAGCTCACTATCGCCCCAGGCTCCAGCTCGTTGCGATCGAGCAGCTCCCTCATCAGCTCGGTCGTGGCCTGGACGATCGCCTCGGCCTCGTTGGCCGCCGCCTGTGCGGCGCCGCGCACCGCGAATAGGCGCTCCTGCTCATCTGATTTCACCCTCACGGTCCGGCATCTTCCCAAAGCGAGCCGACCTCGTCCTCGGAGAGGCGGCGCGCATGGCCCACGGCGAGATCCCCCAGCTCGATCGGGCCGAAGCGGACGCGCCGCAGCACGGCCACCTCGTTGCCGACAGCTTCAGCCATGCGGCGCACCTGACGGTTGCGCCCCTCGCGCAGGACGATCTCGATCTCGCGCTCGCCGAGGCGCCGTACCCCGGCCGGCGCCGTCCAGCCGTCCTCCAGCTCCACCCCGCTCGCCAGGCGGCGGAGGTCATCCCCGGCGGGCGCCCGTCGCAGCTGCACCCGATAAGCCTTCCGCACTTCGTAGCGGGGGTGGGTGAGCCGGTTCGCCAGCTCGCCGTCGTTGGTCAGCAGCAGCAGGCCGGTCGAGTCGGCGTCGAGGCGACCGACTGGGTAGAGCCGTGCGCTGGAGTCGACCAAAGAGACCACCGCCGGCCTGCTCCCCGGCTCGCGCGCGGTCGAGACGACTCCGGCCGGCTTGTTCACGGCCCAGACCTCGCGCGCCTCGGCCCCTACCGGGCTGCCGTCGACCCGGACGTCGTCCCCCTCCCCCACATCCCGCGCGGGATCGCGCACCACCTCGCCGTCAACCGTCACCCGCCCGGACGCAATCACCTTCTCAGCTCTCCGCCGCGAAGCGACTCCTCCATGCGCGAGAAACTTAGCGAGCCTCACAACGCGGAGGGATCGGGGACCTCCCCCGATCCCTCCCCAAAGTCAAGGCTCGGCACGCTGTTCGCCCGCTTTGAGCAACCGCTCGCGCAGCTCGCGCTCGTCCTCGGGGGTCGGGTCGAAGCGCGAGGGATCGGGCAGCTGGTCGAGGCCGCCGAGGCCGAAGAGCCGTTCGAACAGCTCGGTCGTCTTGAACAGGGCGGCGCCGAACTGCGAGCGGCCCGACTCCTCGATCAGGCCGCGCTCGGCCAGGGTCTGCACCGCCGACTCCGAAGAGACGCCGCGGATCCGCGCCACCTCGGGCCGCGAAACGGGCTGCAGGTAGGCGACGATCGCCAGCGTCTCCGCCTGCGCCTGGGTCAGCGGCGGCGTTCGCGGCTTGGCCAGCAGGCGCCGCGCCGCCTCCTCGCTCGAAGGGTCGCTGGCCAGAGCGAAGCCGCCCCCGACCTCGCGCAGGACGACGCCACGCCGACCCTCGGCGAGGTCCTCGCGGAGCAGGTCGATCGCCTCAGTGATCTGGCCCTCGGTCGCATCGGTCGCATCGGTGAGGTCGGCGACGGCGACCGGCTGCGGCGAGAGGAAGAGCAGCGCCTCGATCGTGCGGCTGAGGTCGCTCACGCTGTCAAGCTCCCTGCTTGCGGATCTCGATCGGGCCGAGCGGCTCGCTCTGCTTCCAGGTGACCTCGCCCTTGCGGTAGAGCTCGAGCAGGGCAAACAGCGTCACCGCCTGCGTCAGCCGGTCCTCGCCGCCGAACTGCTCGTCGAAGTCGATGCTGGCGCGGCCGGCGAGGGCATCGCGCAGGGCGCGCAACCGACGCTCGAGCGAAACGGTCGGCCGGATATGGCTGATATCGACCGGCGGCGGCACGACGAGCAGGTCGCCGAGCGCGGCGCCCAGCCGGTCGGGGTCATAGGCGGCGGTCGCGGCGTCGACGGCGACGCGGCGTAGGCTCGGCGGCAGTGGCGCGGCGCGATAGAGATAGCCACGCGCTGCCTCGAAGCGCTCGGACAGCGCCGCGGCGGCGGCGCGGTAGCGCCGGTACTCGAGCAGCCGCGCCAGCAGCTCCTCGACCGCCTCCTCCGGCCCCATCTCCTCCAGCTCGGGATCGGCCCCTGGCAGCAACAGTCGCGACTTCAGCTCCAGCAGCGACGCGATCAGGACGAGGAACTCGGTCGCCACCTCCAGCTCCAGCTCGCCCTCGCGCTCGAGGTGCTCGACGTAGGCGACGACGACCTCGGCCAGCTCGACCTCGAGCAGATCGACCTCCTCGCGCAGCAGGACCGCAATCAGGAGATCGAACGGCCCGGCGAAGACATCGAGCTCCAGGTCGAGATCGGCGACGGCCATCGACTAAGAGTAGGTCGGCGAGCCGATGCCCATGCGGTCCCGGACCTCTGCCAGCGTCGGCGCGGCGATCGCCCGCGCCTTCTCGGCGCCGGCGGCAAACGCTTCCTCCAGCGCCGCCTGGTCGGGCCGCAGCTCGGCGTAGCGCTCGCGGACCGGCGCCAGCATCTCGACCACGCCCTCGGCCACCGCCCCCTTGAAGTCGCCGTAGCCGACGCCCTCGAACTCGCGCTCGATCTCGGCCGGATCGGCGCCACGCGCAACCGCGAGGATGTCGATCAGGTTGGCGATGCCCGCCTTGTCCTCGCCGCGACGTATCTCCCGCCCCGAGTCGGTGACGGCGCTGCCGAGCTTCTTGCGGATCGCAGCGGGCTCGTCCAGCACGTAGAGCGTTCCCGCCTCGGTTGCGCCCGTGGTAGACATCTTCCTCTCGGGATCCTGCAAGTCCATGATCCGGGCCCCGAGCTTGGGGACACGGTGCTGGGGCTCGACCAGCGTCTCACCGAAGCGCTCGTTGAAGCGGCGAGCGATCTCACGCATCAGCTCGATGTGCTGAACCTGGTCCTCGCCGACCGGCACCTCGGTCGCCTTGTAGGCGAGCACGTCGGCGGCCTGCAGGACCGGGTAGAAGAAGAGTGCCGCCGAGACCAGCTCCCGCTGCTTTGCCGACTTGTCCTTGAACTGGTGCATGCGATTGAGATCGCCGTGCGCGGTAACCGCGGAGAGCAGCCAGGTCAGCTCGGCGTGCTCGTGCAGGTCGGACTGGCGGAAGAGGATGCAGCGCTCGGGGTCAAGGCCAGCGGCAAGCAGGATCGCGGTGGTGTCGTAGAGCCTCTGCCGCAGCTCCGCCGGGTCGAAGGCGACCGAGATCGCGTGCAGGTCGACGATGCAGAAAATCGCCGGCTCGCCCCGCTCCTGCCCCTCGACGTACTGGCGGATCGCGCCGATGTAGTTGCCGAGGTGCTTGCTGCCGGTCGGCTGGATGCCGGAGAAGATGACGGGAGCGCCCATGCCCGGAGCCTAGTCAGGGGACAGGAATGGGTGCCTCTCGCCCGGACAAGCGTCGCCCTAATTAGGGCGACGCTTTGAGTATCCGCCCGTTCGAGAGGCACCCATTCCTGCCTCAAGCGACTTCGGGCGTGGGCGCTGGTTCCGGCTGGGTGCGGTCGGCGCCGGCGCCGTGGCCGCACTCGCCCGCCTGGGCCGAGCCGCGGCTCGCCACCGCAACCACCCGGCGGCGCGGGTTTTCGATCCCGAAGCCGGAGACGACGCCGCCGGCGATCATCAACAGGCCGGCGATCAAGACACCGAGATGGAATGCCGAGGTCGAGGCGTCCGAGGAGGCGGTGCGGACGCGCGCCGCGGAGCCGGGTGGAAGCCGCCTGGTCGTGGGAACCGCCAGGGGTTGCTTCTTCGCCTCGGAGATCGCGTGCTCTGCCCTCGGGCCCAGCGGGCGGTTGCCGAGCTTGCCGTCGAGGGTCGAGCCGAAGCTGGCCGAGATAACCGCGCCCAGCACTGCGATCGCCAGCAGACCGGCCACCCGGGCGATGCCGTTGTTGACTCCGGAGGCGATGCCCACATGGCGCTCCTCGACCGAGTCGAGCACGGTTGCGGTCAACGGCGCCACGGTTGCCGAGAGGCCGAGGCCGAAGACGAGGATCGCCGGCAGCACCTCGGTCAGGTAGTCGGCATCGGCGCCGACCCTGAGCAGCAGGATCAACCCGATCCCGCCGACGATCGGGCCGGCGGTCATCGGCAGCCGCGGCCCGGTGCCAGAAGCGAGCTTGCCCCAGCGTGGCGAGAGGAAGAAGAGGATCAGCGAGACCGGGGTGGTCGCGAGCCCCGCCTCGATCGGCGAGTAACCGCCGACCTGCTGCAGGAAGAGACCGACGAAGAAAAGTCCGCCGATAAGCCCGGCGTAGGCGCTGAGGGTGGTCAGATTGGCGACCCAGAAGTTGCGGATCCTGAACAGGGCGAGGTCGAGCATCGGGTGACGGGCACGCGCCTCGTGCAGGACGAAAAGCGCAAAGCAGGCGACGCCCGCAACCATCGGGACCCAGACCAGCGGGTCCCCCCAGCCATGGGTCGGCTGCTCGATCAGGGCGAAGACGGGGCCGGCCAGGCCGACGGCCGAAAGCCCGATGCCGAGCCAATCGATACCGCGAAACGCCTCCGGGTCACGGCTCTCGCGCACCGAGTGCAGGGTTAGCGCCACGGTGACCGCGATCAGCGGGATGTTGACCCAGAAGACTGCCCGCCAGGAGAGTGCTTCGACCAGGGCTCCGCCGCCGGCCGGGCCGAGCACGGTCGCGATCCCGGTCCACGCCGTCCAGGTGCCGACCGCCTTGCCGCGCGCCGGCCCCTCGAAGGTGGCGGCGACGATCGCCAGTGAGCCGGGTACCAGCAACGCTCCGGCGACTCCCTGCAGAGCGCGGGCGCCGACCAGGAACTCGACCGTCGGCGCCAGCGCGCAGAGGATCGACGTGGCGCCGAAGGCGATCAGGCCGAAGACGAACATCCGCCGCCGGCCGAACTGGTCGCCGAGCGAGCCGCCGACGAGCAGCAGCGAGACCAAGGTGAGCATGTAGACCTCGACCACCCACTGCTGCCCTGCCAAGCCGGCATTCAGGTCTCTTGCGATAGCCGGCAGCGCCACGTTGACCACGGTCGAGTCGAGGAAGACGACCGTCGAGCCGAGGATCGTCGCGACCAGCGTCAGGAACTGCTGCCGAGACACGAATTCAGTTTAAGTCGTCGAGCTCGCGCAGCTGCTGCGCCGGGGTGAAGAAGTTGCGGTAGGCGAGACCGGTCGCGACCAGGGCAGCGATCGCGGTGCTGCCCAGCAGAGCGTAGAGGAGGATCAGCTGCAGGCGGACGGCGTCGGCCGGTTCGGCGCCGGCCAGCAGCATGCCGACCATCGTGCCCGGGAAGAAGATCAGGCCGGTCGTCTTGGTCGAATCGATCAGGGTGATCGTGCCCGAGCGCAGAGCGCGCCGGACGAAGGGCGCCGCTGCCTCGCGGGCGGTCGCGCCGAGGGCGAGCGTTGCCTCGATCCGTGCCCGCGAGTCGGCGACCTCGTCGCCGAGCCGATTGAGCGCAACCGCGGAAGCGGTCATCGCGTTGCCGATCATCATGCCGCCGACCGGGACCAGGTAGCGGGGAGTGGCTTCAAAGATGCCAAGCGCGACAACCAGGCCCAGCGTCGATGCCGCCGCGATCGCCAGCCCGATCAGCAGCGGCCAGAAGGCGCCCGGGACCTTCTTGGCGCGGCTGCGAGCGGTGATCGCTCCGAACAAAACCATCACCGAGAGCAGCGCCACGACCAGCCAGATCGTGTCGGCTTCGAAGATCAGCTTGATCGCGTAGCCGATTGCCGTCAGCTGGACGAAGGAGCGGACGGTCGCCACGACGATGTCGCGCTCGAGATCGGTGCGGCGCCAGAAGGAGATCGCCGCGGCGAGCGCGACCAGGGCGAGGGCGGCGGCGACCTGGCCGAGCGAGACGTCGATCGAAGTCGTCATGCCAGCGTCTCCTCGAGCGCGCCGCAGGCAACCACCCGTCCGGCCTCGAGCCGCACCGCTCGCTCGCCGAGCCGTCGCGCCTGCTCGGGGTCGTGGCTGACGACGACCAGAGAGATGTCCAGCTCCCGTCGCAGCTCGGTGAGGGTCGCCTCGATCGCATCGCGGGCGGCGTGGTCGAGCGCCGACGTTGGCTCGTCGAGCAGCAGGACCGCCGGTTCCTGGGACAGCGCCCGAGCCAGCATCGCCCGCTGTTGCTCACCGACCGAGAGCTTGCCCACGTCACGCTCCGCGAACCCGGCATCGAGACCGGCCAGACCGAGACAGCGCGCCGCGTCGAGGTCCTTGCCGGCCAGATTGGCGGCATAAGCCAGGTTCGAGCCCACCGTTCCCTCCAGCAGCGACGGCAGCTGCGGCGCCAGCGAGACCTCGCGCCGCAGCGCGAGCGGGTCGTACTCATCGAGCGGTCGTCCGCGGTAGGAGATCGTGCCGGCGTCGGGGTCGGCGAGGCGGTTGAGCAGCCGCAGCAGGGTCGACTTGCCACTGCCCGAGGGGCCGACGATCGCCGTCGCCCCGGGGTGGATCTCGGCGCTGATCGAGTCGAGCACCTGGCGGTCGCCACGGGTGAGGCTGACGTCTAGGAGCTCGAACAACACCGGCGGATGATCCCGCAAGCGTCGGAGCAAGCGGCCAGATGCCGACATCCTCCTGATTAGACTTGACGAAACTCACCGGGCGGGGGCTGAACCGACGATGCCAGATCAAGGCCGAGCCGAGGAGCTCGGCGGGAACCAGTTTGAGACGGGTCAGCGCACGCCTCCGCTGTTCCCGCCCGCGCCTGAGCTGGATGCGACCAGAGCGGGAGGCAGCGCCGCCGCCGAGGGCGACCGCCTAGCGGCGATCAGCTGGACCCGGCGGCGCCGGCAGCTGGCCCAGGCCCTGTGGCTCCCGGCCGTCATCGCCCTCTTCAGCCTGCTGCTCGGGCCCGTCTCGGTGTGGCTGGCGATAGCCGGTGTCGTGTACGCGACCTACCTGGCGCGGGAGCGAGGCGCTTTCGCGCTGATGCGCGGCGATCCCGACGCAAGCGCCTGGAAGCGGCAGAGCCTTGCGGAGAAAAAAGTGGGGACCGCCCTTCAGCCGCTCTCACCCGAAAGCTGGGTTGTCTTGCACGACGTCTCCATTCCAGATGTGCCGTCCCGCTTCAACATCGACCATCTGCTGATCGGCCCAAAGGGCGTCTTTGCCGTCATGGCCTGCGACGACGCCCGCGGGGTCGGCAGCGTGCCGGTGCTCGGCGACGCGCTCGATGCCCTCGAAGCGGCCGGAATGCTGCCCGCACGGTCCGCGGTCATCGCCACGCGGGGGATATCGCGAGGGGAGTGGGAGAGCGACGAGGGGATCCCGATCGTCGACATGCGACGGGCCCTGGAGTGGCTGCGCCGCCAGCCCGATATCGCGGATGCCGAGGAAGTCAGGCTGCTAGCCGAACGCGCTCACGGTTACTTCGTCAAAGGAGAAATCGGCCCTGTCGGCGCAACGGCGGGCGGCGCAACCCCCCCGGCGCCGGACGGTGAGCCAGTCGATGG
>DATFVC010000072.1:0-24992 GCA_035260485.1 Solirubrobacterales bacterium
GCCGAGCTGGAGGAGAGCGGCGGCGAGGTCTCGGCCTCGACCCGCCACTGGCTTGCCAACGAGGCCTTCACCCACATCGCCCGCTACGACGCCGCGATCAGCCGCTGGTTCTCGGCCTCCTACGAGGACTTCCCCGAACACCTGACGGTCTCCTACGAGAAGGAGCTCGACCTCGCCTACGGCGAGAACCCCCATCAGCGGGCGGCGCTCTACTCGGAAGTCGGCGTGCGCAGCCACATCCTCTCGGGCGTGGCGAAGCTGCACGGCAAGGCGCTCTCCTTCAACAACGTGCTCGACCTCGACTCGGCGCGGCGGCTGAACGAAGACTTCGAGCTTCCGGCCTGCACGATCGTCAAGCACAACAATCCCTGCGGGGTCGCAATCGGCGAGGACGCACTCGACGCCTACCGCAAGGCGCTGGCCTGCGACCCGGTCTCCGCCTACGGCAGCGTGATCGCGATCAACCGGCCGATCGGGATCGAGCTGGCCGAGGCGCTGCACGAGAACTTCGTCGAGGTGCTGCTGGCGCCCGGCTACGAGGACGGCGCGCTGGAGGTGCTGCAGCAGAAGGAGGCGATCCGCATCCTCGACGACGAAGAGCGGCGCCAGGTCGACCCTGCCGAACGCGACGTGAAACGGGTCCGCGGCGGCCTGCTGGTACAGGACCGCGACGGCGACCCCGAGCCGCGCCAGATCATGGAGACGGTGACCAAGGCCGAGCCGAGCGAGGAGCAGTGGGATGACCTGCTCTTCGCCTGGACGATCGTGCGCCACGTCCGTTCAAACGCGATCGTGATCGCCAAGGGCGGCGCCACGCTGGGGATCGGCGCCGGCCAGATGAGCCGCGTCGACTCGGTCCGCCTCGCGGTCGAGAAGTGCCGCGACGCCCGGGGCGACGACGCCGGCGCCCTGCTGGCCGGCTCAGCCGTAGCCTCCGACGCCTTCTTCCCCTTCGCCGACGGGCCGCAGGCGGCGATCGACGCCGGCGCCAACGCGGTGATCCAGCCCGGCGGCTCCAAACGCGACGCCGACGTAATAGAGGCCTGCGACTTGGCAAACATCCCGATGGTCTTCACCAAGCACCGGCATTTCCGCCACTGATCCCGGAGTCCGCATAAGCTGAGCGCTCAATGTTTCGTCATGCG
Source organism: Solirubrobacterales bacterium (assembly GCA_035260485.1). Classification (GTDB taxonomy): domain Bacteria; phylum Actinomycetota; class Thermoleophilia; order Solirubrobacterales; family 70-9; genus VRUE01. The sequence continues at coordinate 1,146 of DATFVC010000072.1, forward strand.
TTGCAGATTTTCGGCGTAGTCGCCCTTTTGCCGCCCCAGGTACGCGGCCAGATGGGCATCCTCTACGTCGGAGATAAGGAGGCCGTGGTCACCCTCGCCGCCCTCCCCGCCGACGGTCAGTTACCACCGGAGAGTCGATTGCCACTGCTGTCGCGCAGTGGCTGGCCCAACAAGCTCTGAGATACGCCGCCGCCCAGGCAGCTGCTGACACAAATCCTGCACTGAATTGTTTGATTTAGCGCACCACACGTGACAGTTGTCTAAGTAGCGTCCTGGAAGTCGCGGCCGCGGCAACGCCCTGGCCGCCGGACGCGGGCCCTACCTTCACGCAATGGGGTTGGCGGGTTCGACTCCCGCCCGGGGCGCTAGTATGAGTACACGTGAAGGTGGGGCCGTATGTTCGACGGCAACCCCGTTTTCGCAAGAGGCCCGTTCCGGCGGGCCTCTTGCATTCAGGCGTTGCTTTTCAGGCCAACTGCTTCTGTGCTGCGCTGGCCCTTCGGACGTGGTCGCAGATTTCCTCGGGCGTCTCGGCGGTGACGAGCAGCTCTTTGTCACCCGGGGAGATCAGTCCTTCGTCCTCCAGCCGATTGTCGATCCAGCCCAGCAGCGGCTGCCAGAACTCGCGGTCGACGAGGATCGTGGGGAAGTGCTGGACCCGGTGCGTCTGGATCAGGGTCAAGCTCTCGAGCATCTCGTCGAGCGTGCCAAAGCCCCCGGGGAAGATGACGAAGGCGCGGGCGTAGCGGACGAACATCAGCTTGCGGGCGAAGAAGTAGTGGAACTCGAGGCTGCGGTTGACGTAGGGGTTGACGTGCTGCTCCATCGGCAACTGGATGTTGAGACCCACGGATAAGCCCCCGGCCTCGGCGGCCCCGCGGTTGGCGGCCTCCATAAGGCCGGGCCCGCCGCCGGTTATGACGGTGAAGCCATCGCGCGCCAGGCAGGCGGCGGTCTCGCGGCAGAGCTCATACCAGCGATGACCCTCGGCAATCCGAGCCGAGCCGAAGACCGAGATGCCGTTTTCGACGTCGCGCAGCGCGTCAAAGCCACGCTCGACCTCGGCGTGGATCCGCTCGAGCCGGACGTCGTCTTCCGCCTCGACGTCGCTTGGGACGCGGAGCAGTTGCTCGTCGTGCTTCACCCCGGTGCTCCGGTCTGGACCGGCCAATGCCCCCGGCGGGATTCGAACCCGCGCCGCGCGGCTTAAAAGCCGCGCTACCACCGTTTGTTAGGGGAGTCGTGCCTGACTTGGCGCGGCGAAGGGCAGTTTAGGTCAGCCTGGGTCGGCAACATCGGTACCCAAAGTGGTGCCCATATAGCCAGCACTGCGAAGCTCGGTCAGCGTTACCATCAGCGTCCTCGGCGCAGTGCTGAGGCTGCGAAAGCCGAAACGTTCGTAGAAGCCCGCTGCGCTTTTATCGAGCGCATGCACGACGACCGCTCTTACGGCAACCTCCCGTGCGGCTCGACATATCCGTTCGAAGGCATCGTTGAGGAGAGACGCGCCAAGCCCCTGCCTCTGACTGCGCTTGTCGACGGCGAGGCGGGCAAGGACCGCCACCGGGATCGGAAAGTGCCGCGAGAGCCCCTTGCGCACCGCCTCGGTTGCCTCGACATGCTCGAGCTGGCCGGCCACGAGCATGTAGTAGCCACGCACGGCGCCGTGCTCATCGGCGGCCACGAAGGTGCGAGTGGCATCCCGGCGCTCGCTCTGGCCGGCGTAGCGGTGGAGCCAACGATCGAGTGACTCCTCCCCACAGGCAAAATCAGCCACCTCGTGACTTGCCAGGTCGTAGCGCTCGATGAGCCCGGCCGACTTGTTCACGCGCGATGGCGCAGATCTTCGAGCCGAGCCACCGTGCCCTCGTCGGGCTGCTCGAGCGCCTCGAGAAAGCGGATCGCCTCCACCTCGCTGAGCGCGATCGTCCGCTGGTCGGCAAGCACCTCCTGTGCTCGCGCCTGGGCGGCACGGCGGAAGAAGTCGCTCAGGCTCTCGCCCAGCGCCGAGGCGGCAGCAGCGTCGAGCTCGCGCTCCTCATCGCTCAGCCGTACTTCGATCCGTCGGGTCTTCGGGGTAGTGGTCGGCTCCATGACCCGGACATTGTACGGGAAATCGGCGATGGTTGCTCAACGCAGGCGGGAACTGGAATCGGCGTCCTCGACGCAAGCAAGAGCTGCACCGGCGCGGCGGCAAGATCTTCCCCGGCATCTTCGCCGAGGCCGCATTGGAAGCGCTGCTTGGTCTGGGCGAATCGGACGCCCAATTCGGAGCTGCTCGCCGCGGTCTGCCGCCACGCCCTGAGCTGCGCGAGGGCACGATTTCGAGCGCGAGATGGCGGTGCGTTCGAGGAGCTCGGGAATGACGGCAGCTACACGTCGCCTGGGCTTCAGGGCATTGTGGCCGCCCGGATTCCGTGCTTGCCGCAGCCGCCGTGACCGCGCTCGCCAGTGCTTACTACGGTCTCTCTAGCCCTGCGCCTGGGGGCCTCTCAGCAGAAGTACCTCCAAAAGCCGGTGAATGTGAACGCACGTATGACATGGCGAAGGGCCGTTCCCACCAGTGCGTCGTCACCTTGACGAGGCGTCTCTGAGTCGCTCGGGCGGCCACCATGTCGCCAAGTTCTTCCTCACAAGCAGCAAGGAAGAAGAAGATCGGAAACTGGTCGTGCACCTCGGAGGATCGCTCGGTGGCGGCACTCAGATAAGGGTAGGCATCTGTAAATCTCTTTTCCCCAAAGTGGATGATGCCGACATTGAAGTTTGCCACTGGATTGTCTGGCTCCACGCTTAGCGCGCGAAGTGAAGCGCGAAGCCGAGCAGCGGTTCCAAACTTCGGATCAGCAACCTCGCACTCGAGGTACATGCTCGCCGCGGTGTTCCAGAGGCTGATGTGATCGACTTCCTCGTCTCCGACCCGCTCAAGTGCCTCGGCGGCAAGGGCAGGCTTGCCGCCCTCGTGGGCCGCTACGCCGGCCTTGGCATTCTCGAGGGCGGCTCTCAACGCCAAAGGTAGGACACCCGCTTTTCCTTCGGCTTTCGTCAACAATTGTTTACTGATGCTTGGAAAGCTTCCCCAGCTGGCGATCATTAGAAGTGAGGCTTCGATTCCATCCGCGTGGTTAGTTGGAAAGTCGCTGGCGGTCAAGGTGCTGACCGGAAGTTTGTAATCCCCACCGATTCCCATCTGTACGGGCGCCGCAAAGCCATGGCGAACGCTGCTCGTGCACGGTGGTCCTTTAAAGGAATAGGTCTCTGGCCAGGCCACGGTCAGGGTCGCCTCCCAGCGTGAACTTCCCCCGACGACAAGCGCACTGCCACCGATTACGGCGTAGCTGCGGGTGTGCCGGAGAATCCTGCGTGCTGCCCTTGGGTTGACTGCGGCGTTCACGGTCCTGATCTCAAGCACCTCTCCCAGCAGGTCATCACCGGCGAGTCGCCTCTGTAGCTGGGCTAGGTGGGCAGCCATTGCACCCGGATGGGTCCCAGCCTCGTCTCCAAAGCGAGCGAGCACAATCGACGACCTGAAACCGGGCCGCTTTAACCAGAGCCATCGACCCAAGGGCGTAGCTGTAATTGCGACGGTGGCGGCGGCAAGATAGATGACTCTCCAATCCGCATTCGCCGCGATCGCAGCCGAGAGCGCGCCGGCCGAGACAACCACCAAACCCGCCCATGCCGCCGGGAGCAGTCGAAAGGCCTGCTCGCCAGTCCAAGCCAGAGCTCGTAGAAGAAAGTTGGTCAAGTAGCCGATGAAACCAGACGGCTCCGCTCCATTCTGGCGCCGCCGAGAGGAAGCGCTCTGCTGATGGCCCTCTCCCCAAACACTCCGCTTGGTACCCAAATGCGGTACCCAAAAAGCAAAGCTGCCGATTCGATCGCAGTCGTTGGCTGCCGTATCGGGCGCTAGAATGCGCTTGTCACTGAATGCCCCCGGCGGGATTCGAACCCGCGCCGCGCGGCTTAAAAGGCCGCCGCTCTAACCAACTGAGCTACAGGGGCGTGCGGCCCATGGTAGAGGCCGATGGACCTCAAACGTCTACATGTCAGACGTTTGAGGTCCATCGGCGGTTCAGATCAGGAAAGCTCGGGCAGACCCTCCTCCGGGGTCGAGGCCTCGGCGTGGGTGCGGCGAGGGATGCGGCCGGCGCAGCGGGCAGTGTGACCGGCGTCGACAGCGCCGCGCAGGGCCCTGGCCATCGCGGTCGGGTCCTCGGCGCCGAAGATCGAGCTGGCCGCCATCACCGCGTCGCAGCCGAGCTCCATCGCCAGCGCCGCGTCGGAGGCGGTGCCGATGCCGGCATCGAGAACGACGGGGACCTCGGCTCGCTCCGTGACGATCGCGATGTTGTAGGGGTTGCGGATGCCGGCGCCGGAGCCGATCGGCGAGCCGAGCGGCATCACCGCGGCGCAGCCGGCCTGCTCGAGGCGGCGGGCGAGGATCGGGTCGTCGTTGGTGTAGGGGAGAACGGTGAAGCCCTCGCCGACCAGCGTCTCGGCGGCGTCGAGGAGCTCGACCGCGTCCGGATAGAGGGTGCGGTCGTCGCCGATCACCTCGAGCTTGATCCAGTCGGTCTCGAATGCCTCGCGGGCGAGGCGGGCGGTGCGGACCGCGTCGCGGGCGGTGAAGCAGCCGGCCGTATTGGGCAGGGCAAAGAGGCCGAGCCGGTCGAGCACGTCGAGGACCGAGCCCTTCGCTGCGGGGTCGATGCGGCGCAGGGCGACGGTGACGATCTCGGCCCCGGAGGCGGCGAGCGCCTCCTCCATCTGCTCCAGCGAGCGGAAGCCGCCGGTGCCCGCGATCAGACGCGAGGACCACTGGCGGCCGCCCAGCTCCCAGATCTCGGCGCCGCCCTGGATCGCCGCCAGCACCTCGACGCCGCAGCCCTCGGCCAGCGGGGTCGAGTCCCACTCGGCGCGCGGGACAACCATGCCGTCGAGCGCCACGGCCACGCCGCGACCCTCTCTCCCGGCGCCGCTCTCGCGCACAGCGTCGGCGAGCGTCGCGCCCGCCGGCAGCTCGCGCGGCTCGCCGTTCAGCTCGATCCTCATGCAGGCGCCCCTTCGAGCCGGTCGACGAGCAAGCTCGCGGTCAGCGGCGCCAGCAGGATCCCGTTGCGGTAGTGACCGCACGCCCAGAGCAGGCCGTCGACGCCGCTGGCGCCGACCAGGGGCAGGTTGTCCGGCGTCCCCGGACGCAACCCGGCGGTCGCATCGGCCAACTCCATCTCCGCGACCTCGGGCAGCAGGCGGTAGGCCTCGCGCAGCAGCTCGTGGACGCCGCCCGCAGTTACAGCCGTGTCGAAGCCCCGCTCCTCAACGGTGGCCCCGACGACCAGGCGGCCGTCGGGGCGCGGCACCAGGTAGACGCGCTCGGAGGCGACGATCCGGCGACAGGGCGCAGCCCCGTCGCGGGCGCGCAGCTCGAGGACCTGGCCCTTGACCGGGCGCACCGGCGGGCGGGCGGACTCGGGCAGCCACTCGGCCTGCCCCGACCAGGCGCCGGCGGCGAGGACGATCGCGGCAGCGCGCAATTCCTCGCCGCCATCGGTCCGCACGCCGGCGATCCGCGCGCCGTCGTACAGCGCCGCCTCCACCCCGGTCTCGGTCAGCAACTCGATCCCCTCGGCCTCTAGCGCGGCCAGCAGTGCTGCGGCGAGGGCCCTGGGGTCGACCGAGGCCTCGTCCGGCGCGTGGACGCCGCCGTTGAAGGACGGGGTGAGGCCGGGCTCCAGCTCGCGGCAGCGACGCGGCGGCAGCCACTCGGCGCCGAGGCCGAGCGAACGCTGCAGCTGGTGCACCCGCCGCAGCTCCGCCGCCTCGTCGCGGTCAAGGGCAACGTGCAGGGCGCCATCGCGACGGTAACCGGTGGAGATGCCGCTCGCCGCCTCCAGCTCGGCGACGAAGCCTGGATAGAGCTCGGCCGCGGCGACGGTCATCTTCAGCAGCTCCGGCTCGCCGAAGGCGAGCTCGCCGACCGGAGCCAGCATCCCGGCGGCGACCCGCGTCGCCCCCGCCGGGGGTTGCGAGCGCTCCACCACCACGACCCGGGCGCCGCGCCGCGCCGCGCGCCAGGCGCAGGAGAGGCCGATGACACCGCCTCCGACGATCACCACGTCGTACCCACTTCGCTGCTCGTTCACATTGCCTCCGCCGGCATTACCCGGATCAGGTCCAGACGGTCGGCGGCCTCGATGCCGCCCTCTCAGCCTCGGCGCCCGGCAAGGCACCATCGGCTCCCGTTACGTCACCGATGCTACCCCTCTCAGGAGCGCCGCAAGCCATAATCGGATGGTGAGCTTGGCCCCCCCAGAGTCCCGAGGTCCGCTGCGGCGCGAGCGGCTGCGCACGGCGCGCCTCTACTTCGTCTGCGAGGCGATGCCCCGTGGCGAGGAGCCGGAGGCGCTGCTCCATGCCGCTCTGAGCGGCGGCGTCGACATCGTGCAGCTGCGCGAGAAGGAGCTGGGACGGGACGAGGTCCAGCGCTCGGCGCGGACCTTCCGTCGCCTCTGCGACACCTACAGCGCCCTCTTTATCGTCAACGATGACCCGTATCTGGCTCGGTCCTGCGACGCCGACGGTGTCCATCTGGGACAGGACGACATGCCGGCCGCGGAGGCGCGGGAGATCCTCGGGCCGGAGGCGATCGTCGGCCTCTCGACCCACTCGGAGGCGCAGCTCGCGGCAAGCGCCGAGCAGCCGGTGGATTACGTCAGCGTTGGGCCGATCTGGGAGACGCCGACCAAAGAGGGTCGGCCCGGCGTGGGCCTTGGTCTGGTCGAGCACGCCGCTGCCAATGCCGCCCACCCCTTCTTCGCGATCGGCGGCATCGACCCGGCGAACGCCGCCGATGTCGTCGCTGCCGGGGCGCGGCGGCTCGGCGTCGTGCGCGCGATCCGCGACGCCGACGACCCTGCCGCTGTCGCAGAAGCGCTGCGCGGAGCGCTGGCCGCGATCGGAGAGGGAGCGCCCGGTGCCTGAGAGCTCCGACGCTCCGCGCAAGCGCAAGCAGCGCGGCGACGGCGCCCCCACGCCGCGCGAGCGGATGGAGCGCGGCTACGCCCGGGCCGAGGAGCGCAATCAGGAGGTGCGCGAGAGCCTCGAGCCGCTGGCCGAGGGCGAGCGGCCGCTGGTGGTGACGATCGGCGCCGTGGTCGCCGCCCTGATCGCGATCTCGATCCTCGCCGGCTACCTGGCCGGGGTCGAGGTCGAAGGCGGCAAACCGCGACTGGCCCAAGTGCTGGCGCCGGCCCTGTTGATGGGGATCATGGCCTGGGGGCTGTGGCGGGCGCGCTACTGGGCGGTGCTCGGCTTCCAGCTGCTGCTCGTCTTCCTCATCTTCAGCGCCGTCTTCGGCCTCGCGGTGCAAGCTGCGAGCGTTGCCCAGTTCGCGGTGACGCTGGGGCTGCTTGCCGTCTCCGGCTCCTTCTTCTACTTCATGGTCAAGGCGATGGCGCGGATCCAGATGCCGAGCCGCGACTGATCGAGCCAGGTCGCGGTTCCGGTGCGCCTTTTGCACATCACGGGTACATGAAGAGCACGGGAGCGCCGGTTCTATAGGCTCAGGATCGATGGCCGAGTCGTTCGACACGATCGTCATTGGCGGGGGCCCGGGCGGCTACGTCGCCGCGATTCGCTCGGCTCAGCTCGGCCGCAAGACGGCCGTAGTCGAGCGCGACAAGCCGGGCGGCCGCTGCCTCAACTACGCGTGCATCCCGGCCAAGACCGTGCTCCACACCGCCGAGCTCTACGACCAGGCGCGCAACGGCGCCGAGCTCGGGCTCGTCGTCAAGGACGCCTCGATCGACTGGGAGGCGCTGGGCAAACGCCGCGCCGCCGTCTCCGACTCGCTCTCGAGCGGAGTGAAGATGCTCTGGGACAAAAACAAGGTGGTGATGATCGAGGGCAAGGGATCGCTCACCACCGAGGGCAACGTCGCGGTCGGCGACGTCGTCTACGAGGCGGGCGTCGTAGTGCTCGCCACCGGCTCGGAGGCACTGCCGATCCCCGGGGTCGAGTTCGGCGACCGCGTTCTCGACACCTGGGGCACCTGGTCGCTGCCCGAGCAGCCGAAGAAGATCGCCGTCGTCGGCGCCGGCGCCTCCGGCTGCGAGATCGCTTCCGCTTACGGCCGCTTCGGCACCGAGGTGCTGCTGATCGAGATGCTCGACCAGATCCTCCCCGCCGAGGACAAGGACATGGCGCGGGTCGTCGAGCGGGCCTTCAAGAAGCAGAACATCACGATCTCCACCGGCGCCCCGGTCGAAAACGTCGAGGCGGGAAGCAAGTCGGTCAAGCTCTCCTACGGGGATACGTCGACCGAGGTCGACTACCTCTGCGTCGCCGGCGGCCGCGGCGCTGACGTCGATGGACTGGGCCTGGAGGCGGCCGGCGTCGAGCTGGAGGGGAACGGCAAGGTGAAAGTCGACGAGTTCGGTCGCACCTCCAACTCCAAGGTCTATGCGATCGGCGACCTGGTCAATGCCAAGGCGCTTGCTCACAAGGCCTCCGAGGAGGGGGTCGTCGCGGTCGAGCACGCCGTCGGCGCACCCACCCATCCCGTCGACCAGAACCTGATCGCCGGCGCCACCTTCTGCCACCCACAGGTCGCCAGCGTCGGCCTCACCGAGGCGGTGGCGAAGGAGGCCGGGCACGACGTCAAGGTGGGCAAGCTGAAGCTGGGCGGGGTAGGCGCTGCGACCATCTACGACGACAAAGATGGCCTGGTCAAGCTCGTCGTCGACTCCAAGTACGGGGAGATCCTCGGCGCCCACATCGTCGGCAACCGGGCCTGCGACATGATCGCCGAGCTGGTCGCGACGATGGCGCTGGAGGGCGGCTACCAGGAGCTGGCGCGGATCGTCCATCCCCACCCCACCATCTCCGAGGCGATCCTCGACGCGGCGCGAGCGGTCGACGGCTGGGCGACGCACGCTTGACCGCTGAGCGCGCCACCTTCTACTTCGATCTCGGCTCCCCCTACGCGTACCTGACCGCGGAGCGGATCAGCGGGCTGTTCACCGACGCCGAGCTGGAGCAGCCGGAGTGGCAGCCGATCCTGCTCGGAGGGTTGTTTCAGCGCTTCGGCCGGAGCTCGTGGGCTGATGGTCCCGACCGGGAGGGCGGGATCGCCGAGGTCGAGCGCCGGGCCGCGGACTACGGGCTGCCGCGACTGACCTGGCCCGACCCCTGGCCCGGCAACACGCTGTTCGCGATGCGCGCTGCGACCTTCGCCAAGCAGACCGGGCGCACCGTCTCCTTCGCCCTCGCCGCCTTCCGCCAGGCCTTCGCCGCCGGCCGCGACCTGAGCGAGCACGACAACGTGATGATCGCTGCCGCAGCCTGCGAGCTGCATCCCAACGCGATCGTCAAGGCCGCCGGCGCCAAGAGCGTCAAGAGCGCCCTGCGCGAGGCGACCGATCGGGCAGCGGAGCTGGGCGTGATCGGCGTCCCCTCGCTCGCCATCGGCAGCGAGGTCTTCTGGGGAGACGACCGAGTCGAGGAGGCGGTCGCCGCCGCGAGCTAAGGTCAGGGCGTGGCAGACCTACCCGACGCCAGCACCTGTTACGAGCTGCTCGCGCGGATGGTCCTGATCCGCCGCTTCGAGGAGGAGGCGGGACGGCAGTACCAGCGGGCCAAAGCGGGCGGCTTCCTCCACCTGGCGATCGGCGAGGAGGCGACGATCGTCGGCGCCACCTCGGTGATGCGCGACGAGGACTATCTGATCGGGACCTACCGCACCCACGGCCACGCGATCGCCCGCGGCACCGACCCCAAGCGGGTGATGGCCGAGCTGTTCGGCCGCGTCGACGGGACCAGCGGCGGCCGGGGCGGCTCGATGCACATCTTCGACCGCGCGAGCCGCTTCATGGGCGGCTACGGGATCGTCGGCGGCAACCTGCCGATCGCGGCCGGCCTCGCCCTCTCTTCCGAGTACAAGGGAGAGGACGCGGTCACCGTCTGCATGCTCGGCGACGGCGCCTCCAATACCGGCAACTTCGGCGAGACGATGAACCTGGCGGCGCTCTGGCAGCTGCCGGTCTTCTTCCTGGTCGAGAACAATCTCTACGGGATGGGCACCTCGGTCGAGCGCCACTCGGCCCAGACCGACCTCTCCAAGAAGGCGGAGGGCTACGGCATCCCCGGCAAGCGGATCGACGGGATGGACGTGATCGCCGTGCGCGAAGGAGTCGCCGAGGGAATCCGCCAGGCCCGCGAGGAGCACCGGCCGACCATCCTCGAGGCCTTCACCTACCGCTACCGCGGCCACTCCGCCGCCGACCCCGAGGTCTACCGCGAGCGCGAGGAGGTCGAGGAGTGGCAGCAGAAAGACCCGATCGAGGTCTTCGCCCGGCGCTGCGTCGAGGCTGATGTGCTGGGCGAGCGAGAGGTGCAGGAGGTCCGCGACAAGGCCGATGAGCAGGTGAAGGCAGCGGTCGAGTTCGCCGACGCCTCGCCCGAACCGGCGCTGGACAGCCTCTACGAAAACCTCTACGTGATCGACAGCGCGGCGGGCTGGTACGCAGTCGACGAGCGCAGCCCCGAGCCGCACCGTGGCGAGCGCGAGGAAGAGTCGATGCCCGAGGCGGCTCGCGAGCTGGCCGAGGCCGGCGCTGCCTATGCCGGCCAGCCCGACCGGCCGCGCCCGAACCCGGCCGAGCACGGCGACGCCCAGGAGGGGGTCGAGCCAGAGGTGGCCGAAGAGGTCGAGGAGCGCGAGGTCCCAGAGGAGGTCGAGGACTGATGCCCACGCTGCGGATGCGGGAGGCGCTGCGCGACGCGATGGCGGAGGAGATGCGACGCGACGAGGCCGTCTTCGTCATGGGCGAGGACGTCGGCGTCTTCCAGGGCGCGTTCAAGGTGACCGAAGGGCTGCTGGAGGAGTTCGGCGAGCGGCGCGTCCGTGACACGCCGATCTCCGAGAACACGATCGTCGGCGCCGGGGTCGGCGCCGCGATGGGCGGCCTGCGGCCCGTGGTCGAGCTGATGACCGTCAACTTCGCGCTGCTGGCGCTGGACCAGATCGTCAACCACGCCGCTGCGATCCCCTACATGTTCAACGGCCAGACCCGGGTACCGCTGGTGATCCGCATGCCGGGCGGCGGTGGCCACCAGCTCGGCCCCACCCACTCGCACAGCTTCGAGGCGCTCTTCCTCCAGGTGCCCGGGCTGCTCGTCGCCTGTCCCTCGACCCCGGCCGACGGCAAGGCCCTGCTGAAGGCGGCGATCCGCGACGACAACCCGGTGATCTTCATCGAGCACGAGAGCCTCTACGGCGCCCGCGGCGAGGTCGCCGAGGACGGCGACGGCGAGGTGCTGCGCTTCGGCGAGGCGGCGGTGAGGCGCGAGGGCGGCGACGTGACCATCGTCGGCATCCTCAAGATGGCGCACATCGCCGAGGAGGCGGCGCGAGCGCTCTCGCACGAGCATGGGGTCGAGGCCGAGGTGATCGACCCGCGCACCCTGCGCCCGCTCGACCTCGACACGATCCTCGCCTCGGTGCGCAAGACGAACCGCGCGGTGATCGTCGAGGAGGGCTGGCCGCACGGCGGCGTCGGCGCCAACCTGGCGACGCTGATCACCGAGCAGGCCTTCGACCACCTCGACGCGCCGGTGCAGCGGGTGACCGGCGCCGACGTGCATATGCCTTATTCGAAGCGGCTGGAGCAGGCAGCGATCCCACACGAGGAGCACGTCGTGCAGGCAGCCTTGGCGGCGTTGGAGGGATCGCTTTGAGCTCGGCGATGGGGGAGGGTCGGGGGTCCCGACCGGGCGCTGGCTTTTTCGCTGGGAGGCCCGCTCCTCTCGCTGAGCCGGCACTGCGAAAAAGAGGACGCCGCGCCCGGTCGGGACCCCCGACCCTCCCTTCCAGGGCTCAAGGAGTTATCGCTCATGGCTGATGTCGTCATGCCGAGGCTGTCTGACTCGATGGAGGAGGGGACGGTTCTTCAGTGGCTGAAAAAGGTCGGGGATGAGGTCGCCGTCGGGGATGAGCTGGTGGAAATCGAGACCGACAAGGCGAACATGGCTTACGAAAGCGACGTCGCCGGGACCTTGACTGAGATCGTCGTGCAGGAGGGTGAGACGGTGGCTATCGGGACTCCTATCGCGCGGATTGGCGATTCGGCCGAGGGTTCTGAGGTCTCAGCCGCCGAGGACCGAGGGACCAGCGCCTCAGCCGCGGGTCCTATCGCCGGGGAGGGGGGGGCGCTGCGGGCGGGCCACGGTCCGTCCTCGACCCCCCCCACCCCCACGCCACCCGCGGAAGATGCCGATGACCACAGGACGAAAGCTTCTCCGCTGGCACGTCGGATCGCGAGAGAAAAGCAGCTCGATCTGAGCCAGCTTCAGGGGTCCGGCCCAGGAGGCCGGATCGTCAAGGCAGACGTCGAGAAGGCTTCTTCCGCGGGTGACGCGGAGGCCGCCGTGGCAGGACCCGCGGCTGAGACGACTAGTCCCGAGACTGCCAAGGGCCAGGTCACCTACGAAGACCTGTCGAAGACGCAGCAGGTGATCGCGCGCCGGATGTCCGAGTCGAAGGCGACGGCGCCGCATTTCTACCTGCGCGCTTTGGTTGACATGAGTCGTGCGGTGGAGGGGCGGGCCTTGGTGAAAGCCGGGGCAACTGAGGGCGATGTCGTGCCCTCCTTCAACGACATGGTGGTCAAGGCGTGCGCGCTGGCGCTGCGGGAGCATCCTCGGGCCAACGGGGCCTATCGGGATGGGCGGTTCGAGCTCTATTCGCGGGTGAACGTCGGGGTGGCAGTGGCGGCAAAAGACGCGCTCGTCGTCCCCACCGTCTTCGACGCCGACCGCAAAGGGCTGCGGCAGATCGCCTCCGAGTCGCGGGCGCTGGCGCGGCGAGTGCGCGATCGGCAGATCACGCCGCCGGAGCTCTCCGGCGCCACCTTCACCGTCTCCAACCTGGGGATGTTCGGGATCGACGGCTTCTCGGCGGTGATCAACCCGCCGCAGGCGGCGATCCTGGCCGTCGGCGCGATCGAGGAGTGGCCGGTCGTCCGTGACGGCGGGATCGCCACCGCCCACCTGATGCAGGTCGACCTGGCCTGCGACCACCGCGTCCTCTACGGAGCCCCGGCGGCCGAGTTCCTCGCCCGGATTCGAGCCCTCCTAGAAGAGCCTCTTTCACTAGCTCTCTGAGAGGTGCGTCTCTCAGCAGGTTTTTCTTGCGCCGGTCACCGCATTCCACGCGCGGCCCAGCGAGAAGTCGGCGGCTACGCGAAAGACGCCCGGGCTGCTCGCCCGAGCCATCGTCCACTCGCCGTGGCGGACGAGGCAGCCGCTGCCACGTTCTATCGACCAGTAAGGGGTGAAGGCAACGCGGACGAGGAACTCGCCCGGATGGGCAATGTCGAGGGTGAAGCCGTTGTGGCCGACCCAGCGGACCTGGGCTGCTCCGGCGCCGAGCGGCTGCGCCACCGGCGCCGGGTCCCTCACCTCGTAGACACGCCAATGGGCGTCGCTCCAGCGCGGCTCAAGGTAGGGCGGGGCACGCAGGATCAGCCGCCGCTCCGCGACCGAGGAGTAGTCGAGCGGTGCGTCGGGCAGCGCCACATATCGGATCGCGTTGTCGTGCAGCCAGGATCGGTAGGCGCCGGTGGTGAGCGGCTCGTCGTCGTAGAAGATGTTGTCGCGAGTCGTGTCGAGCTGGCGCAGCCAGCCCCGCGCCAGTTCGAACCCAGGCGAAAGGTAGGCCGACTCCCAGTGGTTCGCCGTCGGCGGCACCTCGATCCTGGCGGCGCGACCGCCATGCCCACGCAGCCATGACGCCACCGGGGTGAAGTAGGCCGAAGCGGTGGAGGGGTCGCCGACGCTGCGGGCGATCTGGCTGACGCTCGCGGTCACCTGCCAGTAGAGGCCGCCGGCCAGCGCCAGAGAGAGCAACACGATCGAGGCCCGCGAGAGGTGCGGGCGATGGGCGAGCATGACGGCAGCCAGGATCGGGCCGCCGAAGAGAGCGCCGAGGCGGACCGCGTTGCCTCCCATCGGATTCGGGGCGAGCAAGAGCACGGTCGCCGCCAGCACATAGGCGACGAGCACGCCCCGCAGCTGCCGCTCCTCTGCCGCGAGCCCGCGGGTAAGGAGCAGGGCCCCACCGCACCAGAGCGGGATCGCAACATACGAGGAGAAGGCGAAGGGGAACTGGCCGGATTCGGGAAAGGCGAGGTTGGGAACGAGGACGAGGACGAGCGCCAGGCAGGCGACCCAGATCGCGGCCAGGTTGGCGCGGCGGTCCCGCGGCAGGGCGCCAGCCAGCAGCACGCCCGCGAGGAAGGCCGCGGCGACCGGGCTCGACAGCGCGCAGGCCGCCCCCGCAGCGAGAGCCGGCGCCTGCCGGCGCAGCTGCAGGCAGCGGATGGCGGCGAGACCGAAGGCGACGCCGAGGGCGAAGGTGAGCTGACCGTCGGCGAGCAGCGTCACCACGCCGGCGGCGAACCAGAGCGTCGCCCAGCGGGCCGCCTCGCCCCAGCGGTCGCGGACGAGGCGGTCGAAGAAGTAGGAGGAGGCGACAACGGCGAAGGTGCCGACCAGACGCGGGCCGAGCAGCGCTCCCAGCGGCGGGAAGAGGACGCTGTAGGTGAGGGTGTAGTGACCGCCGTACCAACTGCCGTTCCAGATCGACAGGCCGCCGCGTTGGAACAGCTCGGTGCGGAAGACCTGGGCGGCGAGGTCGCCGACCTGTGGGTTCCAGGCCAGCATCGCGGCCGCCAGCACGGCGCTGAGCGCCACGGCCGGAAGCCAGTCGGGTCGGAGGGTCCTGGGCCAAGCCATGGGAGCGGCGCCAAGGATAGACGGGCGCCGTGCAACGATTTCAAGGGTGAGCGAGAAAGTCCTGGTCGTGAGGTGCGGGCTCGTCCCCTACGAGGAGGCGCGCGTCGCCCAGCGCTGGCTCGAGGGAGCGCGGCAGGAGGGCGAGGTGCCGGACGTGCTGCTGCTGCTCGAGCACCAGCCCGTCTACACCCGCGGGCGCCGCTCGACCGAGGAGGAGCTGCCGATGCGGCCTGAGTGGTACGAAATGCAGGGGATAGAAGTCCACGACACCGATCGCGGCGGGCGGGTCACCTACCACGGACCGGGGCAGCTGGTCGCCTACCCGATCGTCTCGCTGAAGCCCTACGGCGACGACGTCCACGAGTACGTGCGGCGGCTGGAGCGGGTGGCGATCGAGGCGCTGGCGGAGCACGGCGTGGCGGCGGGGACGATCGAGGGGTTGACCGGCGTCTGGACGAAGGGAGAGCGGCCCGGCCCGGATGCCGGCGCCGACGCGGCGCGCAAGATCGGCTCGATCGGCGTCCACGTCAGCCGCGGGGTCACCACCCACGGCCTCTCGATCAATGTCAACAACGACCTGCAGCCGTTCGAGTGGGTCGTCCCCTGTGGAATCGACAACTGCCGCGTCACCTCGCTCGGCCGCGAGCTCGGCGCCGAGCAAGACCTCGGCGCGTTCGCTGACACGGTCGCGGCCCGCTTCGGTGAGATCTTCGAACGCCAGGCCGTCGCCACCGAGCCGGCGGCTCTGGGACTCGACAGCGCTAGGCTCGGCGTCGCATGACGAGCCCTCCCGAAACAACCGGCGCGCCGAGCGAGCCGGCAGAGCGCCTCCACGTTACCCGCTCCCGCGCCAAACCGGGCGGGACTGCGGCCGATGGCGATGGCTCCGTCTCCCTCCGCCGCGCCCGCAAGCCGCCCTGGCTGAAGGTGCCGGCGCCGGGCGGGCCGACCTACCGGCGGCTGAAGGCGGAGATCGGCGGCGAGGGGCTGCACACCGTCTGCGAGGAGGCCAACTGCCCTAACGTCGGCGAGTGCTGGGAGCGCGGCACGGCGACCTTCATGATCCTCGGCGACGTCTGCACCCGCCGCTGCGGCTTCTGCAACGTGAAGACGGGGGCGCCGAGCTGGAACGACCCGCTGGAGCCGCTGCGCGTCGCCAACCAGGTGAAGAGGATGGGGCTGCGCCACGCGGTCGTCACCTCGGTCGACCGCGACGACCTGCCCGACTACGGGGCAAGCGCCTTCGTCGGCGTGATCCGCTCGATCCGCATGCAGGCGCCCGGCTGCAAGGTC
Organism: Solirubrobacterales bacterium; assembly: GCA_035260485.1. GTDB lineage: Bacteria > Actinomycetota > Thermoleophilia > Solirubrobacterales > 70-9 > VRUE01. The sequence goes on from DATFVC010000072.1 coordinate 17,232, forward strand.
GAGGTCCTCACCCCCGACTTCCGCGGCCAGGAGATGCCCTTGGCAAAGGTGATCCACGAGCGGCCCGACGTCTTCAATCACAACGTCGAGACGGTGCCGCGTCTCTACCCGAAGGCGCGGCGCGGCTCCAAGTTCCTGCGCTCGGCGCGGGTGCTGCGGATGGCGAAGGAGATGGGCGGGGCCGGCGTCGTCACCAAGTCGGGGCTGATGGTCGGGCTCGGCGAGACCTTCGAAGAGATGGTCGAGACCTTCGGCATCCTGCGCGAGCACCGGGTCCAGGTGCTGACCGTCGGCCAGTACCTGCGCCCGACTGAGGACCACCTGCCAGTGGAGCGCTACTGGCGCCCGGAGGAGTTTGAGGCGCTGGAGCGCGAGGCCTACGCGCTGGGCTTCGAGTCGGTCGCCTCCGGGCCGCTGGTCCGCTCCAGCTACCACGCGGACCAGAACCTGCCGCAGTCGGCGGCCGCAGTCGGCTAGGCCTGGCGCCTTACTCCCCTATGGGGAGGAAGCGCCAAGCATGCTCTCCATCAACCCGCGGGACTAACCGGGAGCGGCGCCGGCTCGTCCCAGAGCCCGAAGCGGTCGCGCCAGTAGTCGGTGAGGAAGATGTTGTTCGGGTCGCGCTCGGCGCGCAGGCGGAGGAAGTCGTCCCAGCGCGGGTACTGCGCACGGAAGAAGTCGACCCAGGCGCGGTCTCCTGTGGGATAGATCGGCTGAAACTTCCCCCAGTGCAAGCGGAACGGGATCTCGGCTTCGCGCAGCAGCGCCCAGAGGCCGGCGAACAGGGTCTCGGCCGGATCCTCGGCGTTCTCGGCGAACCAGTAAGGGTCGATCCGCAGGGCGCCGTCCCGCCACTCGTCCCCGCCGTCGCTGTGCGCCGCGTTCATCCAGAACCGCTCGGGCATTGCCGCATACAGCTCCCAGGCGTAGGCGCCGGTGCGGCGCAGGGCCTCGGCCTCGTCGCTGGGCGCAGCGAAGTAGTCGCGCAGCAGCTGCATCGCCTGCTGCATACGGGAGAGCGGTATCCAGGCCTCGGTGAACTCGGTGGGCATGAGGACGTCGTCGGCCTGGTTGTCCATCGGCAGGCCGTGCCAGGCGAAGTCACGAAACGACTGCGGCTTGCCCGCCTCGGCGCCGTCTTTATCGGCGTCGAGGGGGACGAAGAGGTCAACAAGCTTGGGGAAGAAGCTGGGCAGCTCACGCTGGATCAGCCCTGCGGCGGGCTCGAGCACGGTGATCGCCGCGTCGACGCCGAACTCGGCCGCCGCCCCGAGCGCTCGGCCGAGCAGCTCGCCGAGCATGCCGAGATTCCTGCGGCCGAGCAGCGCCAGCACCTTCTCCAGCTCGGCGAAGTCGTCCTCCAGCTTGGCCTTCGCCCGCGAGAGATCGCCGAGGTTGCCGATGATCGTGAAGAGGATGCCGAACAGGCGCTGCTCGGTTTCGGGGTCGTCGCCGAACTGGGTGTAGGGCTTGGGCTTGAAGCCGGGATCGGCCGCGATCCGCCGGGCCTGCCAGGTGAGCACCCGGTCGGCCCCACGCTGCGGCCACCACTCGAGGCGGGCGAAGTCGGTGTCGCGGAGGAACCGGTCGAGCGAGGGGCGATCCGGGCCGCCCTCGCCGAAGAGGTCGACGGCGCAGGTCTCGACCGTCGTCGTCGCCTCCTTCCCCTCGATGTTGAAGGCATCGACGCATTCCAAGGTGATCGTCGAGACGACGCCAAGCAGCCCCAGGTTCGGGCACATCGCGTAGAACAGCTCGGGGTCCGCGTCGTCGCGGGTCACCTCGTGCACCTCGCCGCGGCCGTCGACGATTCGGAAGCCCCAGAGGTTGCGGTTGGCGGAGAACCTGAGCGAGCCGCCGGAGGAGCCGGTGGCGGTGAACCCGCTCACGGTCTGGTGGGTGATGCCGCCGGTGTCCTGCAGCGACCAGCCCTTCTCGGTCGCCAGCTGCCAGAGCAGGCTGGTCTCGAGGGTCGCCGTACCGGTGGGGTCGCCGGGGTCGGCGCCGAGGTGGATGCCGGCGTCGGCCTCGACCAACTTGCGGGCCTCGTCGCGCACTCGCCAGCCACGGTAGCGGTCGAGCATCAGGTTGACGCCGGGGCCGGGCGGCGGCGTCTGTTCGTCGACCCGGTTGGGGCGCGTTCCGGCCGGGTCGGTGTAGATCGCGTCGCAGGGCGAGTGCGCTGCGCCCCGCACGCGCAGCTGCCGGCCTTCCCGGTAGGCCGCCTTGACCAGCTCGACCAGGTCCTGCTCGGAAGCGGGGTGGTGGAAGCCGTCGGCGTCCGGCGCGGGAGCGTTCACACGAGCGAGCCCCTACGCAGGCCAGATCCTGTGCAACACACTGAGGGCATTCCCCCACATCATCCGATCGGCGTTCTCGTTGCCGTAGCGAGTGTTCAGCTCGTCCTCGAGCAGCGCCAGGTCAGCCATGTCTTTCAAGCCGCCCATGGTCGGCTTGATGAAGCCGTCGAAGTCCGTGCCGAGCGCGACCTGCTCGTAGCCTTCGGTGATCTTGGCGATTTCATCGATGTGAGCGCAGATCACCTCCATCGACTCCTCGAGGGTCGTGGTCTCCTCGTCGCGGAGTCCGTCGTTGAGCTGGTGCTGGGCCATGATCAGGCCAATCACGCCCTTGCGGCGCTTGAGCTGGAGAAGGGTCCCTTCGTCATGCATGTATTCCTGTCTGCCGAAGCGGAAGCCGGCGTGGGTCGAGATCACCGGAACCTCGCTTTGGGGATCGACCTCGTCGAGCAGGGCGAAGGTCTCCCGGATCGCGGGCGGATCCATGTGGCTGAGGTCGATCATGACGCGGTTGCCGACCAAGCCGCGGATCAGCGCTTCGCCGCGAACGGTGAGGCGATCCTGACCGCGCTGGGGGAAGAAGAAATCGTAGAGAAAGTCCGGGGCGAAGGGCAGCGCGTTCGCGTTCGTCGCGATCTGCCGGAAGAAGAGATGGGCGACGGTGACGTAGCCGACCCCTCGGGCCGCCAGTTTTGCGCAGTTGGCTTCGATTTCGGCGGGCGTGTCTCCAAGAAGGCAGCCGCCCTCGACACTGTGCACCAGGGCGGTGGCCGAGCTCCTTTCCAGGCAGTCGTCCAACTCGGCGCGGTTGTGGACCACGCGGATCTGCGCCGGGTCATGGGCAGCCACCTCGCGCTCCACGGCCTCGAGGTCGGCGATCAGCTTTGGGAAGTAGTGCGAGTCGGGGGGCGCGCCGTAGGGCTTGCTCAGGTCCATCTCCTCGAAGGGACGGAGAAGGACCGACATCGCCAGCCTGACGTTGCCCGCCTGGAGTTTCTCCGGGTCGATCCGGTAGGTACCGCCCCAGCTCTCGTGGTTGCCGAGTTTGTTGGCGATCCTCAGCACGAGGGCCTTGACGCGGTCGCCAAGCGTCGCCCCACCCCGTGCCTTCATCGCCTTTGCGGCGGTATCAGGGTCCATGTCGGTGATCACCCTCATTGGGTAATGCGCATGGAGATCAGCGATCATTACGCGCCAGCCTAAACGAACCTAGATTGCAAAGTCAAAGCTGAGTGGAGCCAGCCGGGCTCGAACCGGCGACCTCCGCCTTGCAAAGGCGGCGCTCTTCCAGCTGAGCTATGGCCCCTCGCCTGAAAGTGTAGGTCTAGGGGGACGAGCCCGCCACGACATCAGTCGTCGAAGTCGAAGTCTTTGGGAGGCTTCTGCTCGAACCAGAGCTGGTCATCCTCGGGAGCCTCCTCGAGGAAGTCGGGAGTCTCCTCGAGCACGTCCTCGTCGGGCCGGGCGAGTGGCTGCTCCTCCGGCTTGGGCTCGAAAGCGGGCTCCTCCTCGTCGACCTCACTCGGCGCCTCCAGCGCCTGGTCGAGCTCATCGGAGAGGCGCTTGTCGTCCCAAAAGTCGTCGTCCTCTTCGTCCTTCTCGACGCTCTCCTCGGCTACATTGTCGTCGAGACCGGCGAGCGGATCGACCGGGGCCAGGCGCGGCTCGTCCATCTCCTCCTCGACCAGCTCCTCCTCGGAGGGCGCCTCGGCTTGCGAGGAGGCAAGCTCCTCCTCGATGTCGTACATCTCGGTCGGCTGCTCGGCGATCGCCTCCCGCTCCTCCGTGGTCGGACCAGATGAAATCTCCGGCTCCGGGGTAGGTTCCGGCTCGGGCTCGGGCTCGGGCTCGGGCGGCGGCGGCTCGGGCACCGCCTCGTGTTCCATCGCCGGCGACTCCTCTTCGGCGGGCGCCTCGGGCTCGGAAGCGCTCTCCTCGGGCTGGGAGGGTGGGGGCTCCTGCAGGTCGGCGATCTCGGAGCGCCCCGAGCGGCGTCCGGGCGCCTCCTCAGCGTCAGGCGCGGCGGCCTCAGGCGCGACCTCTGCGCCTGCCTCAGGCTCAAGACCCGGCTGCGTCATGAATTCGGTCGGAGCCTCCGCGAGCGGATCGGGCGGCGATCCCTCATTGCCAGGCCGTTCGGCAGCGCCAAACGCCTCATCCTCGAGCTGCTTCAGCTCGGAGTCGTCGGCGCCGTGCTGGCGCTTCAGCTCCAGGTGCTCTTTGATCGCGTCGTCGAGAATGCCCATGCTGATCCCTGGGGAACCTAAAGACTATGCGGTTATCCTTGCGCTTGCGAGGGCTCTGGGACGATCCTCCCAGCCACGCACAAGGGGCTATAGCTCAGTTGGCAGAGCGCCTGGATCGCACCCAGGAGGTCGCCGGTTCGAATCCGGCTAGCTCCATCGCATAGTTGCTTGCTTGGCTTATTATCAGCTTTAAGTCCGCATTCTCACTGCCGATACACGGCTCATGAATTGGGAGGCGATGCCGACTTTCGGAGCGCTCTCCTTCGGCGACAGGTTGCGTGTCAATAGGTCTCTCCGGAGAGGCGAGGCTCTCCAAGAGCCGGCACTTGCTGCCGCTGCGATCGAGTGGGCTGAGAACTATCAATCCCAGGGACGTGGCTACAGAGCATTGATCCGCTGGCTTCCCCTTGTTGTCTTCATAGCTTGCGGAGCGGCATCGATCTTCTTTGCCGTCGATGGGGATTCGTTGGTAGCGATCGCCAATGGGCTGATCGCGCTCGTTAACCTCGCACACTTCGCGCTCAACCCCATGGTCCGGCCGCAACAAGTTGCCCGATCCCTGGAGGCGTCAAGAGAGGTTGCGCTTCCAGTCGGTAGCAACGTCTCTCGCTCTCCGCTCGGCAATCGCGGAACCGCCTGACGATAGGCTGCCGCCATGTTGAAGCCAGCGGATCCGCGCAGCGGATTCGAGATCAACGGCGTCGCCCACGTCATCCTCAGGGTAAACCGCATCGCGGAGTGCATCGCTTTCTACGACCGACTGATGCCCTTTCTCGGCCTTCAACCCGTTCAGCCCAGATCCGACGAGTTCGTCTATTACGTTGGCGGTCGGACCGCGCTCGCAATTCGTAAGGCCGATCCCGAGCACGCCGACGCCGAGCACGTGGAGACCGGCCCTGGAATCGACCATCTCTGCTTCCGAGCCCGGCGGCGCGAGGATGTCGACACCCTGTACGCGTTTCTCAAGAGCTTGGGCGCGGCGATCGTTCGAGCGCCGGTCGAGGGACCGTGGGCGCCCGGCTACTACTCCCTCTCCTTTCGTGACCCGGAAGGCCTCCGGCTTGAGTTGAACCACGTCCCCGGAAGGGGTCTGCTCGCCGAGGGCGCGGCCTTCCGGCCGGACCCCGACTATCCCTTGTCAGGTCGAGCGTGAGGGGATTGGATCGGGGACAAGAAAGGGGCCTCGTGGGTCGAACCCCACCCCTCTAGCCTGGACTCGGTATTAGCACCGAAACCGAGCCGGTCAAGCTGAGGCTTGACCTAAGGGTTCGAAATACCGTCTCATTCGCCCCGGAGGGCGCGGCGCAGTTTCCGTATGAACTCAGGGTTCGAGAGTCGTCCGGCTAGCTCCATCGCTTGGTTGGCTGCTTCGCTCGGAGCAAACGGTCCAACGATTCTGCTTCTTAGGCAGAGCGGCAGAATCGAAGGTGCGCTGATGTCTACCTATCCGGTCGTGAGGAGCAGGCACCCGAAGGCCGCATAGGAAATCAGGGCTAGGCCGAGCAGCATTCCGGCCATGGCTGCTCCTCGCTCCTTTGCTCTGGCCATGTCCTGGGTGTCGTGTTCTCGGGCGCGCCACATCTCGAGCGTAAGTTCCTTCACACGCGCGGGACTTTCGTTGATTCCGCATTTGCCCAGCGCACACCGCGCGTTGCGGAACTCCTCTGACTCGCTTGAGAGAGAGAAGAGGCCCCTCCAGTGCAGGCCGCTGCCTGATCGCGCGACGAGGGCGACAATCACACACAGCACCATGAACAACAATACCGCCCCACGGGAAAATGTCTCTAGAGTAGTGGTCGTCGTCGCGTTTACAGTGATCGCCGCCAACGCAACCGCGGCAGTCGCCGCCCCGGCGATCTTCGTTTCGGCGGTGCTTTGTCGCGCTCCATAGACCTCGAAGAGCCGCCTACTCTGTTCAATGAGCAAATCAGGGGTTTCCGTCTGTGGATCAGTCTCCCGAGACATCGCCCACGCAGTGTCTCACGCTGGCAAAAGTTCGTGTTCGAGCGGCACTGCTCAGTCGAGACCATCAAACTCACTGAGCAACTGGCCTATCCTGGCCAAGAACTCAGGGTTCGAGAGTCGTCCGGCTAGCTGTCCCGCCCACACACCTTGTGAACAGCTGAAAGGCATCCGGGCCCTCCAAGACGCTTGTGGTTGACGCCCCAAGCAAGGAGGACCCGGATGGACATTCACGGTAACGCTGCTCTCGACGAACTGCGCCACTGCGTTACCTTCCCAGATCACCTCGCCGGGGCGCATGCGCATCGTCGCGTTTGCGAGGCTTCGCCGTCTCTCGAAGTAGTCGACTACCTGCGCAATCCCGCGATGATCCCCGGCGATTGGACTCCTGCCGGGTACGTGCCAGATGATGTCACGCGCCAGCAGCTCGACGACTGGGTCGATCGAGCCGCCTGCGTACATCTCCCCCTGGCGCCGGTGAAGTTCCGCAACCAACTCGATTGGCGAAATGTCTGCCGACACCCCATGCATGTCGTGATCAATCGTCACCCCCATGAGGATTTGAGATCCAGTGAGACCCGACGCCGAGATGGTCGCCGAGGTGCTCGAGGTGCTGGTCGAAGTGCAGGATGCCGATGCCCGCATCCTGGGCGGCGGCGGCAACCGCCAAGTCGGTGAGAGGGAAGCGATGGGAGCCGTGGGAACCCGCGGCTGCCAGCTCGCGCATCGTCGCCAGGGCGGCCCGCTGTACGCTGCGGTCCACGGGGATCTCGCGGAGGCTCTCCAGCGTGCGCTCGACAGCTGCAATTCCCTCGGGTCCCCGGGCATCGACCATCAGCTCGTAGCGCACCGGCCAGCACCAGAGGACATCACCTCGCTCGATCGCGCTCAGCAGCAGATCGCGTGCCCTGCCGTCGCGGCGAGCCTGCATCCAGGCGGAGGTGTCTGCCAGCACCGGGCCGGTTCCGTCCCAGAGCCGGGCGGTCATCAAGCTGCAGGTGGGACGTTCAGGCGATCAACCGCTTCGAGATCGAGATCGAGCTGACCTCCATCCATCGCCTCGAGCAGCGCCTCGGCGGCAACCCGGCGGTTGCGCCCAGCCTCCAGCTCTACCTCCGCCCCCTCAACAGCAAGGCGGCGCAGCAGCGTTGCGTCGGCCTCGCGCGTGCCGGTGGCAGCACGAACCCGCGCCAAGGCCTCCCCTAGTTCCGGGTCTGCGGTCACGGCGATTCGTGGGTGCTTGGAAGGCATGG
>DATFVC010000073.1:0-20643 GCA_035260485.1 Solirubrobacterales bacterium
TGCTCGTGCTGCGCGAGTCGGACGTCCTCGCCAAGCTCGGCTAGACCCCGCCAATAGGACTTAGAGAGACCAAGGAGGAAGGAAACCAATGGCTCACAAGGAGCTGAAGTACAAAGAGGAGGCACGGGGGGCCCTGCAGGCCGGCGTCGACGCAGTCGCCGACGCCGTCAAGGTGACCCTCGGCCCCAAAGGTCGTTATGTGGTGCTCGACAAAAAGTTCGGCGCGCCGACGATCACCAACGACGGCGTCACGATCGCCCGCGAGGTCGAGGTAGAGGACGTCTTCGAGAACCAGGGCGCCCAGCTGGTCCGCGAGGTCGCCACGGCGACCAACGACGTGGCCGGTGACGGCACCACGACGGCGACCCTGCTGGCGCAGATCATCGTCCGCCAGGGGCTCAAGAACGTCGCCGCCGGAGCCAACCCGCTGGCGCTGCGGCGCGGGATCGAGAAGGCCGTCGACGAGGTGGTCGAGAACCTGCGCAACAAGCAGTCCAAGGAGGTTGCCGGCAAGGAGCAGATCGCTCGTGTCGCCGCCATCTCCGCCGCCGACGACGAGATCGGCAACGTGATCGCCGATGCGATCGAGAAAGTCGGCAAAGACGGCGTCGTCAACGTCGAGGAGGGCCAGACCTTCGGCATGGAGCTGGAGTTCACCGAGGGGATGCAGTTCGACAAGGGTTACATCTCCCCGTACATGGTCACCGACCAGGACCGCATGGAGGCGGTGCTGGAGGACCCCTACATCCTCATCGCCAATCAGAAAATCGGCTCCGTGCGGGACATCCTGCCGGTGCTGGAGCAGGTGATGCAGGGTGGCAAGCCGCTGCTGATCGTCGCCGAGGACGTCGAGGGCGAGTGCCTCGCGACCCTCGTCGTCAACAAGCTGCGGGGCACCTTCACCGGTGTCGCGGTCAAGGCGCCGGGTTTCGGCGACCGCCGCAAGCGGATGCTCGAGGACATCGCGATCCTCACCGGCGGCGAGGTGATCACCGAGGAGATGGGCCTCAAACTGGAGAACACCCAGCTCGACCAGCTCGGCAAAGCCCGCCGCGTCGTCGTCTCCAAGGACACGACGACGATCATCGACGGGGCCGGTGACAGTGAGGCCATCAAAGGCCGGATCAACCAGATCAAACAGGAGATCGAGAACACCGACTCCGATTTCGATCGCGAGAAGCTCCAGGAGCGTCTCGCCAAGCTGGCCGGAGGCGTCGCCGTGGTCAAGGTCGGCGCCGCCACCGAGACCGAGATGAAGGAGAAAAAGCACCGCGTCGAGGACGCCCTGCAGGCGACCCGGGCGGCGCTCGAGGAGGGTGTTGTGCCGGGCGGTGGCGTCGCGCTGCTGAATGCGCAGAGCGACCTCGATCCCGAAAAGCTCGATGACCCGGACGAGGAGACCGGCGCACGGATCGTGCACCGCGCGCTCGAGGAGCCGGTTCGTCAGATCGCCGAGAACTCTGGCCTGGAGGGCTCGGTAGTAGTCAACAAGGTCCGCGACCTGAAGCCGGGCGAAGGTCTCAACGCGGCCAACGGCGAGTACGGCGACCTGATCAAAGCCGGCGTCATCGACCCGACCATGGTGACGCGGTCGGCGCTGCAGAATGCCGCCTCGATCGCCAAGAACATCCTCGTCACGGAGGCGATAATCGCCGAACCGCCCGAGAAGGACGGCGCCGGCGGAATGCCCGGCGGTGGCATGCCGGACATGGGCGGGATGATGTAGCGACGCTGCTCAGGCGTATCCTCGCCCTGACAGGCGAGTGGCTTTTTCGAGGGGCCCGGGAGACCGGGCCCCTCGTCTTCTTACTGGTCAGCCCTCCGCCAGGACATCGCCCATCCTTCTCGGCTTCACTCCGAGCTCCTCTGCGTCCGCCGTGCCGCGCTCGGTGGTCATCGATACCTCCATCAGCTCCGCCTCCTCCCAAGTTGCGAACACGGCCTCGCCGAAGATGGAGCGGAGACCGATCAATCCGGCGCGGATCAGGGGCAGGGGCACGTGGATCAGCGGCCGGGGGCGCCCGGCGACGCGGCTGACCAGGTCGGACATCTCGTCATAGCTGAGCATCTCGGGGCCGGCGAGCTCGTAGCGGTCGCGCCCGTCGCGGTCGAGGGCGCCGATCACGCAACGGGCGGCGTCCGCCGCCCAGATCGGCTGGAAGCGCGCTCGTCCGCCGCCTGAGACCGGCAGTACCGGCAGGAAGGAGAAGCGGCGCAGCAGCGTCACCCAGGGGTCGCTGCGGTCGTAGACAATGGAGGGGGCGAAGACCGTCGTCTGCAGTGGGGAGGAAGCGATCGCCTGCTCCGCCAGCCACTTGGCGCGAAAGAAGCGGGTGCGCTGGGCGGCGGCCGCGTTCAGGGCGCTGAAGAAGGCGAAGCGCTGCACGCTGCTGCGCTCGGCGGCGCGCAGCAGCCGCACCGTAGCCAGCCCGTTCAGCTCCTCGATCCGGTGCGGTGGCTGGTCGCGGATCGTCGCCGCCAGATGGATTACCGTGTCGACCCCGCGCAGCGCCTGCCGCACCAGGTAGGGGTCCGACATCTCGCCCAGGTCGCCAAGCGCGATCTGCACGTCGACCCGGTGCGCGCCCAGCCGCCGCGGCTCGCGCACCAGGCAGCGCACGTCCTCGCCTCGCTCGAGCAGCAAAGGCAACAGTCGCGATCCGATGCTTCCCGTCGCCCCCGTCAGCAGCAGCATCGGCACATCATCCCTATTTCCCTAAAATGTGCGCCCGCACTTTTTGGCGGGGGCACGGAGCCTCCGCGCACCGAAAAGACAACCCCAGGAGATAAGCCTCGAATGACCTACGTCATCGCCGAGCCGTGCATTGGCCAGAAGGACAACTCGTGCGTCGAGGTATGCCCAGTCGACTGCATCCACCCGACCCCGGACGAGCCGGACTACGACTCGGTCGAGATGCTCTATATCGACCCCGACGAGTGCATCGACTGCGATGCCTGCGTCGAGGCCTGCCCGGTGGACGCCTGCTTCGCCGAGGACCAGCTCCCGGCCGAGTGGGCCAAATACGCCGAGATCAACGCCGAGTACTACAAGAGCAAAAGCGCCGCCTGAGAGGCGACAGCGAGACTAGGCTCTTACGTGCCGCTTTGAACTACGGGGAGCGGAATGCCGCTGACCGGCGGCGGCTCGGCGATTGCGGGAGCGGCTTGCAGCACTGGCAGCTCCTGCGGCGTGGCGGCAACTATGCCGCGGGCGGCCTGGCGGATTGCCTGGGAGGCGGGTGAGTCGGGCTCGGCAGTGACCAGGGGAGAGCCGTTGTCAGCGTGCTCGCGCAGGGGCTCGGAGAGAGGCACCTTGCCGAGCAGGGGAATGTCGAGCTCGTCGGCGAGCAGCTGACCGCCGCCCTCGCCGAAGATCGTGAAGCGCTCCCCGGTCGGGGTGGTGAAGCCGGACATGTTCTCGATCACGCCGAGCAGCTCGAGGTCGAACTTGACCGCCATGTCGGCGGCCCGTTTCGCCACCGTCTGGGCCGCCGGCTGCGGCGTGGTGACGATCGCGAACTTTGCCTGTGGCAGCAGCTGGGAGAGGGTCATCGAGACGTCGCCGGTCCCGGGAGGTAGGTCGAGCAGCAGGTACTCCAGCTCTCCCCAAGCGACGTCCTCGAGGAATTGCTGGATCGCCTTGTGCAGCATCGGGCCACGCCAGACCACCGCCGAGTTCTCCTCGACGAAGAAGCCGATCGACATCACCTTGACGTCGCCAGCTGCATCCAGGGGCAGGATCTTGCGCTCGGCATTGACCTCGGGTTTGCGATTGACGCCGAGCATGCGCGGGATCGAATAGCCGTAGACGTCGCAGTCGAGGGCGCCGGCGGCGTGGCCTTCGGCGCTCAGCGCCGCGGCCAGGTTGGCAGTCATCGTCGACTTGCCGACGCCGCCCTTGCCGGATGCGACGCAGATCACGTTTTTGACCTGGGCCAGAGCGCCCTCCGGCAGCTTGCCGCGGCCGAGCGTCTTCTGCAGGTCCCCTTTCTCCTCGTCGGAGAGGACGTCGAAGCCGACTGTGACCCCGATCACCCCCTCCAGCTCGGACACCTGCTGGGCAACCGCCTGTTCGAAGTGGGCGCGGATCGGGCAGCCGGCCGTGGTCAGCGAGATGACGACCTCGATCCGGCCATCGTCTTTGACCTCGATCGAGCGGACCATTCCCAGCTCGACGATTGAGCGACGCAGCTCAGGATCGATGACGGCACGCAGCTTCTCGGTGATCTGATCTTTGGTCGGCAGCGGCATCGCGGCCATTTTCGCAGAGCCGTCCGCCCGGCACCGCGCCGGCCTCTCCCGGACATCCGTCCGCGAGGGGGAGAGAAGCCGGCGCTGTGCCCTTGGCCCTCCATGCACAAGCGACGAGAGGAGAGCTGATGTCGGGGACGCGGGGCGGGCTGGGTCGAATCGTGGCGATGGGGATCGCGCTGGCGCTGGCGCTGTTGCTGCTGGCGGCGCGAGAGGCGACCGCGGGCAAGTACGAGGTCGCCCAGTGCGGCTGGCACCTGGACGCGGACGCGGACTGGGCGGACACGACCGGCGGCGCCAAGTTCCGTCCCGATGCCTGGTGCGCGACGCCGGCCGGCGCCGACCCCTTCGACGGCGCCCATATGAAGAGCTTCACCAAGGGCGGCTCGACTGTCTCCGGCACCCGCTTTGCGCGCTGGCGCTGGGTGGCGCCCCCCGGCACCGGCATCACTCGGGTCAGTGGCACCTGGTGGCACACCCTCCACGACGGGATGGAGCAGCGGATCGGCGTCGGCACCTCGAGCGGCGGCTTCGACTCGTTCCTCAGCGCCGGAGGCACGGACGTGACCCCGCGCGGCTTCGTCGCCGGCTTTTCCTCACCCCAGCCGGCACTCGAGGACCGCCTGCTCTGCGCCCGCGCCGAAAGCAAGTCGTGCGGCATCGAACCGGACTCGTGGTCGGCGCTGCGGGCGCTGACAATCACCGTCGAGGACGATGGTGGGCCCGGCGCCTGGATCGGCGGTGACTTGACCGCGGGCGGCTGGCGCCGCGGCTCCCAGGGAGTTGCCTTCTCGGGCAGCGACGGCGGCAGTGGCGTCCGCTTTGGCGAAACCCTGCTCGACGGCAATCGCGTGGCGCTCTCCGAGTATCCCTGCGCGATGGCGTCGATCGGCGGCGAATGGCGGGGCGCCAAGATGCAGCCCTGCCTCACCGGCGTCTCGGGCAGCGCGACAATCGACACCAGCCGTTTCAGCGACGGCAGCCACAGCCTGCGTCACTGCACGACTGACTTCGCGGGCAACGTCGGCTGCACCGGCGACCAGTCCGTCGGCATCGACAATAACCCGCCCGCGCACCCGCGCAACCTCGCCCTGGCCGGTGGCGACAGCTGGCGCCGCGTCGACAACTTCGACTTCTCTTGGAGCAATCCCGACCAGGGACCGGCCAGCCATATCTGGGGCGCCTACTGGCGGATCACTGGGCCGGCGGGCTTCGACACCGGAGTCCAGTTCGCGCCCGGCCGAGACATCGATGCAATCGCCGATCGCACCCTGCCTCGGCCCGGCGTCTACGCCTTCCACGTCTGGCTGCGCGACGAAGCCGGCAACGTCAACCCGTCATCGGAGATCGAGCTGCCGATGCGCCTCGACGATGTGCCGCCGGGTGTGGCCTTCGAGGTCGTCCCTGATCAGACCGGCCCGGAGCTGCCCCAGACCGTCAGCGCCAAGGTGAGTGACGAGCACTCAGGCCCAGCCGGCGGGCAGATCGACTACAGGCGCCTCAACGCCGAGCGCTGGATCGAGCTGCCGACCAAATTGCAGGCGGGCGAGGGCCCGAGCACGGCGCGCCTGGTCGCCTCGGTGCCGGAGAGCATCGATCCCGGCACTTATGTATTCAGCGTCGACACAGCGGACGTCGCCGGCAACACGGCGTCGACCACCCGGCGCGCCGACGGAACCGAGATGGCGCTGCGCAAGACGCCACCACCGGTGGCGCCGAGCAGGCCGGCGGCTGGACAGGCAGAGCAGCCCCCGGCAGAGCCGCGGGCAAAGACCCGTCTCTTCGCCAAGTTGCGCTGGCGCCATCGGCATGGCTCCGCGGTGACCGTGCCCTTCGGCGCGGGGGCGGCGCTTTCGGGCCGTCTGCTGAACGCCGACGGCGCCGGCCTGGCGGGACGGCGCCTGCGTGTCGTCTCGCGCCCCTCTCGCGGCGCCCTCGCCCCCCGGCGAGTCGAAGCGGTCGAGACCGGTCCGCACGGCGGCTTCAGACTGGAGCTGGCGGCCGGCCCGTCGCGCCGCATCACCGTCGCCTATCCGGGCGGTCCAGGCCTAGCTGGGGCGCGCCGGCCGGCCTTGGCGCTGCGCGTGCGCGGCGCCGCGACCTTGGCGGTCGCCCCGCGCAGTCTCCGCAGCGGCCAATCGGTGCGACTCTGGGGCCGGGTCCGCGCCCGCGGAGCGCCGCTGCCACGGCGCGGCAAGCTGGTCGCGATCCAGTACTACGAGAACGAGGCGCGCCTCTGGCGCCCCGTCCTGGTCACCCGCAGCGACCACAGCGGCCGTTTCCGCGCCCGCTACCGCTTCCGCTACATCACCGGCACGGCCCGGATCCGTCTGCGCGCAGTCGCTCTTGCCGAGGAGCGCTGGCCCTACGCCCCCGGTGCCTCCAAGCCGATCACCGTTTGGGTAGCGGGATGAGACATCCCGCCGATGGGCCTAAAACGTCTGCCATAGGCCCGTTTTAGGCCCATCGGCCGAGCTTGTAGGGTGAGCGGCCATGTCACAGGCAACGTTTCACACCAATGCCGGGGAGATCGTGCTCGAGCTGCACGACTCCGACGCCCCGAAGACGGTCGAGAACTTCCGCAAACTCGCCGCCGACGGCTTCTACGACGGGCTGATCTTCCACCGGGTCATCCCCGACTTCATGATCCAGGGCGGCTGTCCGGAGGGGACCGGCCGCGGCGGCCCCGGCTACACCTTCGAGGACGAGACCAACGAGCACAAGATCGTCCGCGGCGCTCTGGCGATGGCAAACGCCGGCCCTGACACCAACGGCTCGCAGTTCTTCATCGTCACCACCGAGGCGGCGCCGTGGCTGGACGGAAAGCACACGGTCTTTGGCCGCGTCACCGATGGGATGGAGGTCGTCGACGCGATCGAGTCGACCGCTACCGACGGCTCCGACCGTCCGGTCGACGAGCAGAAGATCGAGCGCGTAGAGCTCTCCGAGTAGGCGTCAGTCGGTAGGAGGCGCACCGGCCGGAGCTTCTCCTCCGGTGCGCCGTTCGCGGCTCCGCAGCAGCCCTTCGCCCGGCTTCCAGAGACTGACAAGGCCGGCGACGAGGGTGACGAGGAAGACTTGGCCCAGCATCATCTCCAGCCCCGAGACCATGCGACCCACCTGGCCGACGGGGACCAGATCGCCGTAGCCGGTCGTGGTGAGAGTGGTGTAGCTGAAGAAGAGGAAGTCGCTGCCCTTGGTGGCCGCTCCGGCGCCGAAGAAGCCGCCGCCTTCGATCCGGTCGATGACGCCGTAGGCCCAGGTGAAGAGGATGCCGAGCGCGATGTAGACGCTGATCGCGCCGAGGATCGTGCGGAAGGAGACCGTGTCCGAGGTGACGACGCGCCGCAGGACGGCCGCCATCGCCACGGCAAGGAGGCCGATCTCGAGAAATGAGGCGATGTTGAGCCCGAGCCTTCCGCCGAAGGCAGCCGAGAGGAAGGACAGGACGGTTGCGAGCACGGCCAGCGTCAGCGACCGCCTGACCAGGACAGGACGGGCGTGGGAGCTGGTCAGCGCGACCACCGAGGTGGCGCCGGTGACGACGGTCAGCAGCACCGCCGACCATCCTCGGTTCGAGAGGATCGAGGCAAGCACATAGGTCGTCACCACCAGCAGCAGCACCAGCCCGAAGGCGTCGCTCGCACGCTGCGCACGCTGCCGCCACCGCTCACGGTTCATCTCAGCTAGTTCGGCCGCCACGGCGGCGATCCTGCGTGGGGCGGCGTCGACTGCCCCTGCGGCGCCGGTCAGGCCCTGCGCGCGATTCTGGGGGATGGCGGGGTCGGCTGCATGGGGTCGATCTCTCCCGCGATGATCCGCCGCGCCCGCAAGCGTGCCGCAGCCCGCGGCCAGTCCGGTACTGAATTCCTCGAAGCGGACGTGACGCAGATTCCGCTCCCCGACGCTGGCCGATGTGGCCCTCGGCCCCACCGGACCGAGCGCTCCGGCCCGTTGCCCTTCTTCGCAGCGCGCAAGCAGGCCTGACCGGCGTCAGCGGAGGGGGTGGGATTCGAACCCACGAGACACCCGAAGGCATCTAACGGCTTTCAAGGCCGCCGCATTCAACCGCTCTGCCACCCCTCCGGGGCACTCAGACGATGTGTCGATGCTAGCTGCAAATGTATGGACGGAAAGGCATGGAGTAAAAAGGGTGTGGCGGTGATTGGATACTGGTTATGCGCCGGCTTCTCATCCTCGCTTCGACGATGGTCTTCTTCGACGTCGCCTTCTACGCGGCGATCGCTCCGCTGCTGCCCGACTACGTCGCCGATTTCGACCTGAGCAAGGCTGAAGCCGGGATCCTCGCGGCGGCCTACGCGGCCGGCACCCTGCTCGCCTCGTTGCCGGCCGGGTTCGTGGCGACGCGGATGGGCCCCCGCCGCACGGTGATCGGCGGCCTGCTGCTGCTCGGCGCGTCGAGTCTCGTCTTCGGCTTGGCACGCGAGATCGCTCTGCTCGACGCGGCGCGCTTCGCCCAGGGGGTGTCTGGAGCGCTGATCTGGTCGGGGGCGCTGACCTGGCTGATTACGACTGCGCCGCCGGAGCACCGCGGATCGGTGATCGGAACGGCTCTTGGCACCGCAGTGGCCGGGGCCCTGGTCGGCCCGATCCTGGGTGCGGTCGCAGCCGAAATCGGGACGGGGGCCGTATTCGGCGCCGTGCTTGGCATCGCCGTGCTGCTGGCGGCGATCGCGGCCCGCCTGCCCGAACCCGGGCCGCCCGCGCAGCAGCCGCTCCGGGAGGTGGCGGCGACGATGGTCACCCGACCGATCATCACCGCAACCGCGTTCGTCGCGATCCCCTCGCTGATGTTCGGTGCGGTCGAGGTGCTGGTGCCGCTGCGTATCGACGAACTGGGCGGCGGGCACGTGGCGATCGCTGGCGGCTTCATCGCCGGCGCCGGGTTGGAGGCCGGGCTGGCGCCGATCGTCGGCCGCTACTCCGACCGCATCGGCCGCCGCATCCCGTTTGTGACCGGCATCGGCATCTGCGCCTGCGCGATGGTGGGTATCGCCGCGGCCCAGGCCCTAGGTCCCGTGCTCGCCGCGCTGATTCTCGGCTCGCTGGGCGCCGGAATCTGCTTCGCGCCCGCTCTGACCACGCTCTCCGAGACGGCCGACTTGAGCGGCCTGCATCAGGGCTTCGCGGCCGGCCTCTCCAACATGGCGTGGGCGGCGGGGCAAACGGTGGGGGCGCTGGCGGGAGGTGGAGTGGCAAGCGCCACGGGTTATGCGGCGCCGAGTCTCGCTATTGCTGCGCTGCTCCTTTGCACCTCCGTTTACGCCTACCGCTCCCTGGCGCCGCCGCTGTTCCGACCAGCGGAGAGTTAGACGGTTAGCGTACGCCTGTGGGCGATATCTGGCGCAACTGGACGGGGGACCAGCGATGCCGGCCGGCGGAGATCGTTCGGCCGCGTGATCGGGCCGAGCTGGCGGCCGCCGTCGTGGCCGCTGCGGGGGCTGGGCGTGCGGTGAGCGTCGCCGGCGCCGGCCATTCCTTCACCGAGGCGGCGCTGACCGACGGCACGATGATCGACGTCGCCGCGCTGAGCGGCATGATCGACGCTGATCCCGCCTCGGGCCTGGTCAAAGTGGGAGCCGGCGCCGTGCTTGCCGATCTCAACGAGGAGCTGCACGGGCTGGGCCTGGCAATGGAGAACCTCGGTGACATCGACCACCAGACGATCGCCGGGGCGATCTCCACCGGCACCCACGGAACCGGCGCGAAGCTGCGCAACATCTCCGCCCAAGTCGAGGCGGTGGAGCTGGTCGGCGGCGATGGAAGCGTGCGCGAGCTGGACGGCTCCGAGCCCGACCTCTTGCGCGCCGCGCGGGTCGGGGTCGGCGCCCTCGGTGCGATTTCGGCTGTGACCCTGCGCTGCGTCCCGGCCTTCACCCTCCTTCGGGTCGACGCACCGCAGCCGCGCGACGAGGTATTCGACAGCTTCGACGAGCGGGCCGAGGCCAACGACCACTTCGAGCTCTTCACCTTCCCCTACGCGGACTCGGCGCTGGTGCTGGAGCGCAACCGGGTCGAGGGGCCACCCCGGCCGCGCGGCCGGCTCGCCGCCTACCTCAACGACATCGTGCTCGAGAACTGGGCGCTGGAGGCGCTCTCGGCCGCGGGCAGGCTGGCCCCGAGGGCGATCCCCCGCCTCTCCCGGCTCGCCGCCGCGCTCGCCTCGGGGGGCAAGACCGTCGATCGCAGCGACCGTGTCTTCGCCAGCGAACGGCGCGTTCGCTTCACCGAGATGGAGTACGGGGTTCCACGCGAGCACGGGCCGGAGGCGGCGCGGCGGGTGATCGAGTGGGTACGCGCCAACCGCTGCCCGGTCTTCTTCCCGATCGAGATGCGGGTGGCCGCCGGCGACGACGCGCTGCTCAGCCCCTCCCATGAGCGCGACACCGCCTACATTGCCGTGCACCAGTACAGGGGGATGGAGTGGCGTCCCTACTTCGAGGCGGTCGAGAGGATCATGCGCGACTATGGTGGCCGCCCTCACTGGGGCAAGCGCCATTTCCAGAACGCGGAAACGCTGGCCCCGCTGTATCCGGAGTGGGCCAGGTTCCAGGCCGCGCGCGACAACCTCGATCCCGACCGCGTCTTCGGCAACGAGTACGCGAACCGCGTCCTCGGCGCCTGATCCTCCCCCCGTTGTGCATCCCTGAGATGCAAAACGGGGGTGCGCTGCGTGGTGTTCAGAGGAACGCCCGGCCCTCGCCCCTATACGTGGGGACCGTGTCGACGATCTCGTCGCCCTCGACCAGGTGGAGGGCGTCGAAGCGCTCGCATAGCTCGCCCGCCTTGGCGTGGCGGAGATAGACGCGATCGCCAATCGAGAGTTGCGATGCGGGCGGGCCGAGCAGCGGCGTCTGCACCTCCCCGGCGCCCTCCTCGGGGTCGAGTCGGAGCCCGGCGGGCAGCCAGGGGGCGGGCAGCCGGGCCGGGTCGCCGCTGCCGGATGCCAAGTAGCCGCCGCCAAGTGCCGTAGCGACGGAAGGCGCAGGCTTGCGCACGATCGGCAGCGCGAAGCCGGCGGCCGGGGTCAGCGAGAAGCGGCTGTAGTGATCGAAGAGTGCCGGGGCATAGAAGCCGGAGCCGGCGGTGACCTCGGTGATGGCAGTCTCCCTGGCGGTCAGCTCGAGACTGCCACTCCCGCCCCCATTGACGATCGGCAGCTCGGTGAGCTCGCGGATCGCGGCGACGATCGCGCCCCGTCGCTCGGCCAGCTCAGCGGCGGAGCGGCGCTGCATGAAGCGGATCGAGGCGCCGCGCAGGCGCCGCCCGGGCGGCTGGTCGCCGACGCCGGCGATCTGGCCCTCATAGGCCATTAAGGCGGCAAGCTGGACCTGCGGGCGGCGGTCGATCTCGTGGGCCAGCGCGACCGCCTGCTCGACCGTGTGCACAGGAGAGCGCTTCGGACCGACCTTGATTCTGCCGCCCAGCGCCCACCAGCTCGCGTCGACGTCGATGCAGACCCTGACCGGCGCCGCGGCGCCCCCCAGCACCGACTCGATCGCGTCGAGGTGCTCAGTGCAGTCGACCATCACTATCGGTGCGCCCCGCGGATTGGCGACCGAGCGCAGCGCAAGCTCACTCAGCGCCCCGGTGTCGGCGGTCGGGTAGGCCAGCAGCAGGTTCTCGAATCCCCGCTCGGCCAGCCACAACGTCTCCGGCAGGGTGAAGGTCATCAGCCCCTCGAAGCCGGGATCGCCGCGCAGGATGCGCTCCTGCAGCGCCCGGCAGCGCAGCGACTTGCTCGCCACCCTGATCGACTTGCCGCCGGCCCGGCCCAGCATCTCCGCCGCGTTGGCGCCCAGCGCGTCGAGGTCGACGAAGGCAAACGGCGCCTCGACCTCGGCAAAGATCTCCTCGTACTCCGTATATGACCGGCTGGTCTCTGAAAGCACGTCCCGAGACTAACCGCGCCGCCCCCGGACGCGGGAGCAGGAGGCCATCCATATCTGACTCTTTGGTCTCCTGCGGGAGCAGAGGAGGCGGCGCTAATGTTTGGCTCCCCGGAGAGGTGGCCGAGTGGCTGAAGGCACTCGCCTGCTAAGCGAGTAGGGGGCGCAAGCTCTCTCGAGGGTTCGAATCCCTCCCTCTCCGCTTACGCGCTCTAACTACGGCGGCGCAGCAGGCCGCCCAACACGCGTTTGGCAGATGCAGCTCCCGGTGGCAAGGGCACAGGCGGCGGAACGCGGGCCGCGCGCTTCTTGGCGGGCAGGGCCCCGGCCTCTTCGAGGAAGGGGCTTGGACGCTCCTTGTCGTAGTGAAGATATAGGTGCTGCTGGGCACGCGTGAAGGCGACGTAGGCGAGTCGGCGCTCGCCCTCCATGCCCTCGCCGCGCTCTTCCTCGCTGGGCTCGACTCTGAGCGCGCGGGCGTGCGGGAGAGCCCCCTCCTCACAGGCGACCACGACGACATGTGGCCACTGGCGTCCCTTGGAGCCGTGGATCGTCAACAGCTCAATTCCGTGGTCTTGGTTGCGAATGGCGTGCAGCTTCTCGGCCTGGTGTTCGAGGTCGGTCAGGAACTGCTGCGGGGTGCGGCCCTCGGCGTCCTGCTCGGCCCGTTCCAGCACCTCGCCCTCGAACTGGTCCAGGCCACCGAGGCCGTCGGATTCCTCAAACCACGAATCGAGCCCACCTTCGGTGCGCAACGCCATGACCGCTTCAGCCGCGTTCTCGCAGGAGGCGAGGAGCGTGAACAGCTCGCCCGGCGCGAGCAGCTGGCCGCGCTCGCGGCGAGGCGCCGGGACATCCTTGAATGCAGTCTCGAAAGGCTGGCCGGCGCGAAGGAGCTCGGCCACCGTTTGATCGGCATCTTGGTTGAGGCTGCGCGCCGGCGTCTGACAGACACGAGAGACAAGTTTGGGGGTCGCCTCCTCAGGATGGAGGGCAAGCCGAAGATGCTGTTGCAGGGCCGACTGGGCGCCCAGCGGCTTGAAGAGTTTCTCGTTGCCGTCGATCGGGACGCCGAGGTCGGCGCATGCCAGGGCCACCGGTCGCAGGGCGTTCGTGGTGCGCGCCAGCACGGCGATCTCCCCACGCTGCTTGCTTCCGAGCAGCTTGGCGATCTCGGCTGCGTCCTCGGCCGACCGCTCCACCGGGTGCAGGCTGATCGCACCCTCGTCGGCACGACTCCGATTGGGTTCGATCGTCTTCGGGAAGCGGACGTCATTGAGGTCGATCAGGTCGCGTGATGCCTCGACCACCTTGGCTGGGCAGCGATAGTTGATGCCCAGAGCGACCCGCTGCAGGCTGGGGTACAGCTCATCCAGGCAGATGATGCGCTCTACGCTGGCCCGCCGGAACGCATAGAGGGTCTGGTCCTCGTCGCCGACGCAGAAGAGCTGATCGTGGGGGGCGGCGACGATGCGAACGATCAGCTCCTGGGCCGGCTCGATGTCCTGGTACTCGTCGACGAGGAGCTGCTGGTAACGCGTCTGCCACTGCCCCCGAACCTGCTCGTTGCTGCGCAGGAGCAAGACCGCCTTGAGAACCAGGTCGTCGAAATCGACGCGGCCCTGCTTGCGCTGCAGCTCTTCATAGGCCTTGTAGAGCGCCGCCATCGTTTCCGCCTCCGGATCCTCGCTATCGGCGACGGCGGCGGCGTACTCGTCGGGCGTGAGGAGCAGGCCCAGCTTGATCTGGCTCAGCCGCTCCGAAGCATCCGAGGGCTTCAGCCAGACGCCGTCCTTGACCTTCCTCATCGAGGTCGCAGCCAGGAACCTCCATTGGCTCAGCGTGGGACCCTTGATTTCTGGGGTTTTGGCCAGCTTGCCCGCATCGATCAGAATGCGGCGGCCGAGGCTGTGGAACGTGAACGCCTCCACCGTCCCGACCCCGTCGCCCTTCAGTCGCGCTCCCAGCTCCTCCTTGGCCGCTCGATTGAAGGTCATGCAGGCGATCGCGTCCGCCGGCACGCCGCGCCGTCGCAACTCCCTGACACGCTCCACCAGAACCGTCGTCTTGCCGCTGCCGGCCGGGGCGATGATCTGCACCACGCCTTCCCTCGCCTCCACCGCGGTTGCCTGGGTGGGATCGGGGCTGAAGCCGGTGTCCGGCAGTTGCGCGGCTGCCTGACGAGCCTGTGGGGCTCCGCGCAGGCGCCAGCGCAGGCGCTCCAGCGAGTAGGGATAACCGAATTCGGACTCGACGAAGGCGGGGGCGTCCAGATCCTCGATCGTCTGGCGGGCGACGATGACCAGCTCGATGCCACGCCGGATCGCCGGCTCGACCACAAAGCCGAGCAGGTCGGCAACGGCAGCCGGGCTATCGAGGTCGACATCGACGACCGCGAGGCGATCGACGTCGTCGAGCCAGTTGAGCCAGCGCTGAGCCGCGCTGTCGAGCGAGGAGCGGCGCATCCCCATACCCCTGGCTGCGGCGATCCAGCCGCTGAGGAGGTCTGCCCAGGAGATGACGGCGAACCCGTCCAGCTCCTTCTCGCTCGATTCCGTCAACCAGCGAACCGGCCCCTTGTGGAAGGGCGTTTTCATTCGAGTAAATATCGGCGACGTCTACCGAAGGGGCTGCAAGATTCGGGCCAGACGCCCGCCAGGCTCAGGCGTGGCGTGAGCGGATGACGACGCGGGCGCCGCGCGAGGGGATCATCGTCACGTTGCGGTGGATGGCGTGCTCGGGGGCTGGGTCGTCGGCCTCGAGGTCGAGGCGGCGGGCCATCGCCTCCAGCACGACGCGCTGCTCGGCCATCGCCAGCGCCGCTCCAAGGCAGCGGCGGATGCCGCCGCCGAAGGGGATCCACTCGTAGGTTCCTGGCTTGCGGCCGAGCCAGCGCTCGGGGCGGAACTCGAAGGGCTCGGGGTAGAGGTCCTCGCGGTGGTGGACGAGGAGGATGCTCATCGTCACCGCCGTGTCGGCCGGGACCGCGTAGGAGCCGAGGCGCCAAGGCAGCTTCACCCGCCGGCCGATGATCGGGATCACCGGCCGCGAGCGCATCGCCTCGATGATCGTCGCCTCGACCTGCTCGGCGGCGTCGCCCTCGCCGCGGACGGCGTCACGCAGGGCCTCGTGGGCGGCGGGGTTGCGGACCAGGCGCTCCCAGGTCCAGGCCAGCGAGTTGGCGGTCGTCTCATGCCCGGCGAGGACCAGGGTCAGCAGCTCGTCGCGCACTTCTTTGTCGCTCAGCGCCTCACCGTCCTCGCTGCGCGCCAGCAGCAGCAGGGAGAGGATGTCGCGCCGGTCCTCGAGATCCTCGGCGCGCCGGCGCCGCTCGATCACCGCGTAAGTCGGGCGGTCGAGCAGCTCCAGCCCGATTCGGGTCGGGCCGACGGGCTCCTCGCGATTGAGGTTCATCAGCTCGCCGAGTTGTGCCACCGGCCAGGTGGAGGCGGCGACGAGGCGCTTGGTGGCGATGCGCAGCCAGCGCTCGGGCGTGCCGCGCCCTGGCTTGCCTTCGATGCCGAAGATCCCAGCCATGATCACGTCGAGCGTGATCGCCTGCATGCGCGGCGCCAGGGCGAAGGGGCTGCCGATCGGCCAGCGGTCGATCTCGCGCTCGGCAGCGTCGGCGATCATCTGTGTGTACTGCTCGATCGCCTCGCCGTGGAAGGGTGGCAGCAGCAGTTTGCGTTGGCGCATGTGGCGGGGGCCGACTGCGGTGAGGACAGAGCTCGGGCCGACGATCGGCCGCAGCGGCGACTCGCCGGTCAGCGAGGGCGCCTGCTCGGGCTTGGCGGTGAAGAGCGAGCGCACGTGGTCCGGATGGCTGGTGATCACCGGTCCGCCTGGGATCGTGCCACGCATCTGGAAGACCTCGCCCAGCTCGCGCCGGGCGCGGAAGACGAACTCGATCTGGCGCTGGTTGAAGCGCAGGGTCTGCAGCAGCCGCGACTGCCTGATCTCCGGCGGTTCCGGCAGGCCGCTCGCCTCGCCGGACTCGATCGGGCCAGCGGGGGAGGGAGGCGCCTCGCCGACGAGGCCGTTCGCGCTCGGAGTCTGCGACGGCCCGGCGGGATTGACCAATTGGGTCATGATGGCAGTGTTACACAGATCGATGTCACATTCAGCAATCTCTACAGTCATGTGACGCATGTCCGGCAGGCGGACCAAGATCATCGCAACCGTGGGCCCCGCGAGTTGGGACGACGACGTCCTGGGGGACCTGGTCGATGCCGGCGCCGACGTCTTCCGTCTCAACTTCTCCCATGCCGACCGCGAGCGCCACGCGCGCACGATCGAGTCGATCCGGGCGGCGGCGGAGCGGGGCGGGCGCGAGGTCGCCGTGCTCGGCGACCTGCCGGGGCCGAAGCTGCGGATCGGCGAGCTGCGCGACGACGTCGCCGAGCTGGAGACCGGCATGCACGTGAAGCTGACGCCGCAGGCCGTCGAGGGGGACGCGGAGACGATCCCGGTCGACTGGCCCGGCGTCTCCTCGCTGCGCGAGGACGAACTGGTCTACCTGGCCGATGGGTCGATCCGCCTGCGCGTGGGCGAACCCAAGGACGGTGGGGTGGACGCGGAGGTCGAGGTGGGCGGGACGCTCTCCTCCCACAAGGGGATGAACATCCCCGGCGCCACCGCCCGCGCCGCCACCGACGGCGATCTCGGCTGGGTCGAGTTCGCGGTCGAGCACGGGATCGACTTGCTGGCGATGTCCTTCGTCTCCTCGGCGGCGGACCTCGAGCCGGTCACCGAGCGGCTGCAATCGCTCGGCTCCGACATCCCGCTGATCGCCAAGATCGAGAAGCAGCAGGCGGCCGAGAACGCGGAGGAGATCGTCCGCGCGGCGAGCGGCGGGATCATGGTGGCGCGGGGCGACCTCGGGATCGAGCTTCCTCTGGCCCAGGTGCCGGTGGTGCAGAAACGGCTGATCCGGGCTGCCGGTCTGCGCTCCAAGCCGGCGATAACGGCGACGCAGATGCTGGCCTCGATGGTGACCGAGCGCCGCCCGACCAGGGCTGAGGTGACCGACGTCGCCAACGCGATCTTCGACGGCACCGACGCGGTGATGCTCTCCGAGGAGACCGCAGTCGGCCGCCACCCGGTCGAGGCGGTGCGGGTGATGGACCAGATCGCGCGCGCGACCGAGCCCGACCTTCCCTACGGCGAGTGGCTGTTCACCCGCACCGACCAGGCAACCCAGGACGTCGCCGACTCGGTCGCCCAGGGCGCCGTCGGCGCCGTCTACCGGCTCAACCTGGCGGCGATGGTCGTGCCGACCACCAGTGGCCGCAGCGCCCGCCTCGTCTCCGCCCACCGCCCGAACGTGCCGGTGCTGGCGATCTCACCGCGGGCGGAGACGGTGCGCCGGCTCAACCTGCTCTTCGGCGTCACCGCGATCCACAGCGAGCACGAGTCCGAGGTCCGCAGCCTGCTCGACGACTGCGCTTCGCTGGCGGTGCGCCACGGCATTGCGCGGTCGGGAGACCTGATCGCGATCGTCGCCGGCATGCCTGACCAGGAGCTGGGGACCAATCTCTTCGAGGTACACCGAGTCCCCTGACAGGTAGGCTGCCGCGTCAGTGACGGACTTCGACGCGATCGCGCTGGGGATGACGCAGGCGGTGCCCTTCGCCGGGCACCTCGGCTTGGAGATAACCAGCGTCGCCGGGGGCGAGGCGGTCGTGCGCCTGCCCGAGCGCGCCGAGCTGACCAACCACGTCGGCTCCCAGCACGCCGGCGCCCTCTTCACCGTGGCCGAGACGGCATCGGGCGCGGCCTTCGTCGGCGTCTTCGCCGAGCGGCTGGGCGAGGTGACGCCGCTGGCGCGCAGCGCCGAGATCTCCTACGAGAAGATCGCCAAGGGGCCGATCGAGGCGAGCGCCACGCTGGGCATGCCGGCGGCGGATGCCCTTGCCACCCTCGACGCCGAGGGCAAGGTCGAGTTCCCCTGCAAGGTCGAGTTGACCGACGCATCTGGCCTGCGGGTTGCCACGGCGATGGTGCACTGGCACGTGCGGCTGAACAAGCCGGCGACCGCCGAAGCATGACGCTCGTCCGTCTCGAGCGCGACGACGGCGGCCTGGCGGTCGCGACGTTCGACAGCCCACCGCTCAACCTCTTCAACCGCCAGCTGATCGATGACCTGCGGGCCGCCATCGCCGCGGCTGAGGCAGATCCCCCGCGGGCACTTCTCTTCCGCGCCGAGGGCCGCGCCGTCTCCGGCGGCGTCGACGTCCAGGAGTTCGACGGCGTCACGCCAGAGCGGGCGGGAGAGCTCTGGGACGAGCTGATCGGGACGGTAGAGCGGGTCGAAGCGCTGCCGCTGCCGGTCGTCTTCGCTGCCCATGCGCTCACCCTGACCGCCGCCTTCGAGCTGGCTCTGGGCTGCGACCTGATCTTGGCTGCCCGTTCGGCCCAGTTCGGCCTGGTCGAGAAGGTCGTCGGCCTGACCCCGTCGATGGGGGGCACCCAGCGCCTCGCCGAGCGCGCCGGCAGCGGTCGCGCCCGCCATTTCGTGATGAGCGGCGACCTCTTCGGCGCCGAGGAGATGGAGCGCTGGGGCGTCGTCAACCTCCTCTTCGACGACGAGGGCTTCGACGAGCGCGCCCGCGCCTACGCGGCCGATCTGGCCGCCGGCCCGACCAAGGCGCACGCGATGACCAAGCACATCCTGCGCCGCTACCGCGAGGGCGGCATCTCGGCAGCCGACCAAGCGGTGCGCGAGGACGCCGGCAAGCTCTTTGCCACCGAGGACCTCCAGCAAGCCGTCAAGACCTTCCTGGACAAGGGCCCCGGCCACGCCGAGTTTCAAGGCCGCTGATCCCGGGCACAGGTCCAAGCCGCTCCCATAGAATGCCCCCAAGAGGCCGTCCAGCCTCAAACCCGCGCCCGTAGCTCAGTTGGATAGAGCGTCGGTCTACGAAACCGAAGGTCACAGGTTCGAATCCTGTCGGGCGCGTTCCTTCTCGTTCCGGGTGGGGCCGGGCTTTGCCTATTGCGAGCCGTTTGCGCGGCTTCGCCTTGAATCAGTGTTCCGGGCGCTTCCAGGTGATTCCGGGCCGTTCCGCGAGGTCGGTGTCTCATTTCTGTCTCATTTTCGAGGCGAGTCCTCGAACTTGAGCGAAAGCGTGGCGATGTCGGCGATGGACACACCGAGCGCCGCCGCGATCCCCTTGACGGTCTCCCAGGTCGGGTTGGCTTCGCCGCGCTCGATCAGCGAGAGCATGTTTAGCGTGATGCCTGCCTTCGGTGCGAGTGCCTTGAGACTTGCACCCCGCTCATGGCGAAGCTTGCGGATCGCTGTGCCCAGGGCGGGCTGAGGATGTGGGGTCTGGCGAGGATTCATAATATGTTCGGAATTCTTGGTAGGCTTCCAAGATCAAACATAAGTGGGGCCGCGCGAGTGGAGTCGCCGGCCCCGTGGCGACCGGCATAGCTTCCACCAGGCCGATCGCAGCGGGAACGGTAGCGACCTACCGGCCTCAAGAAGCGGCCCCCGGCGGCGCGCAAACGCCAACCGAGGGCCTGACCACAAGGAGAGTGACCTCCCCATGGCTGATTCCAACCCTACGGATCGCGCCGAGTGCGATCCCCCTGGCCCCGCTGTTCAAGACGCGAAGGCCGAGCGCGCCGTCCTGGCATTTCTGATCAACGAGCACCCCAACCAGCTCACGGTCGCCGAGGTCTCCTGGGCACTCAACCACGGTCCGGTCGAGTTCGAGGCAGAGGATGCCGTCGAGCGCGCGGTCCGCGAACTCGTCGGCGCCGGTCTCGTGCGCTGCTCTGATGGCTTCGTCCTGCCGACGCGGGCCGCGCTCTACTTCGCGCGGCTGGAGGAAGACTGATGGGCGCGGATCTGGAGGTTGCGCGGCGATTCGGAGCGAACCTCCGCCGGGCACGCAGGCGGGCCGACCTGAGCCAGGAACAACTCGGCTCACGTGCCTCGCTTCACTGGACCGAGATCGGCCTGCTTGAGCGGGGAGCGCGGATGCCGCGTATCGACACGCTCGTCAAGCTGGCCACCGCCCTTGAGATCCGGCCAGGCGAGCTGATCGAGGGCATCGCCTGGACGCCGGGCACCGCCGAGGCAGGGGCGTTCACGATCAAGGCTCGCGCCGAGCTGGGGCGGCGGGGACTGCCCGACGAGCCGGGGGGAGGGTGAGCAGTCCAAAACTGTCTCATCCGCCCAAAGACCAAAGTCAGATCAAGAATGAGACAAAGAGCGCAGCCAAGCTCCACCCAGCGACAGATTCAGGTGTTCTCAGAATCGATCCAGGGCCCGCAGTAGCTCCAACCAGACAGCTACTCCGACCTCTCTCAACTACCAACCCCGAACACCCGACACATTGGGAACTGGGTTCCTCGAAGGCAGTGGACGACGTCCACCGACCGGCATAGCGTCCTCGGCGCGACGGGCTGACCCAACATTACGGACGTCGCCCTTGGGCTGACCGAAGGGTCTTGTCGCCCGCCGCGTTCG
>DATFVC010000074.1:0-41730 GCA_035260485.1 Solirubrobacterales bacterium
CACCGGCTGCGGCTGAGCCGCTATAGCCGGCGCGGATTCGGCACCTGTGACAAACCGCCGTGGAGACCACTGTCGATTTGTCACAGGCACCGCCCCGCTTGTCCCTAGCGGCTCAGGGTCACGCTGACAGGTCGCTGCGCCGCGCGTGGCCCCCAGCTTGGGCCTCAGATACGGTCTAAGGCAGGCTCTCGCAAGCAATCCCGTCGTGATCGGCATCGAGGCGATGCGGATCACGTGCCGGGTTATGCCTTTCGAAGAAGCGCTGAGCTTGTGCTTGGGTCCTGAAGTCTGAGCAGTCGCGATCGCGGAATGCGACAGCGGGTTGGGCCACGATCACGGAGCCGAGTAGACCGAGGCCGACCAAGGGGACGATGAACCGGCGTCGCAGGGAGTGGCTCAAGAGATACCTCCGGATCGATTTCTAATCAAGCCGACTTATATCTCAATCGGTACGTCTGGAGTTTCGCTCGCCTGGCTGTGGGGTCCAACGGGTCTGGGAGCTCCTCGCCTTCAGGGCGGATTCCGCGGCGCATGACCAGCTCGCGCAGGACGACCGCCATCTCGAACTGGGCGAAGGCGACGGGTGGCGAGGCGGTCCCTGCCGCGGCGGTCTTCACCGACATTCCACCCGTCGTCCCGGCCAAGATGTCCGGCCTCGACCTCGGCCCTGCCTGCGAGCAGTGCGGCGGCATGATGCAGCGCACGGGTCTGTTACACGTGCTCCTCCTGCAGCAACAACACCGGCTGCGGCTGAGCGGTCATACGGTGTAGTCGGCCGGGTTCGTCTGCACCAATCGTTCGTCCACAGAGACTTGACACTCCCCCCACTCCTTGCGAGAGTCTTGATTGATTTTTATAGATCAATCGGTATTGCTGTATGCAATGCTGGAAAGGAGGGGCTTATGCCAGCCAAGGCAAAGCCAGCCGACATCCATAGGCTCACTGAGGAGCTCCAGAAAAAGGGCATCGTAGACCTGGAGCGACCCGCCAGCGAGCTGTTGAAGCTCGAGACCCTGAGGAATATCCCGGGACTCCAGATGGAAGATCCCGCTATGACCGTAGGTTGGTACGTCGTCGGTGGAAGCAGCTATGTGCTCGTCTGCGAGTAGTTGACGGCTGACAAAGCTGCCGACCGGTCCGATGAATCAAGTTCAACGGAAGTGTGAGTGCGGCGTCTGTGGGTGATTACCTGCGCTCATCTTCGTCGCGCTTCACTACCCAATAGATACGACAACCGCTCACCCCCCCCCGACCGAAATCGCTCTGAAATGGCCTTGCGAATCGCCCTAGCCGGTGACTGCCTCATCGCCAAGGACCTGGTCGGCGATGCCGGGGCTCTCGAGCCGCTTCAGAGTGCCGATATCGCGTTTTGCAATGTCGAGACGCTCTTCCACACATTTGAGTGGCCTCCCATGGCAACGTCTGGAGGCCTTTATCTGCAGGCTGATCCCGAGGTCGTTGGAACGCTTCCTGCGCTGAACATTGGCCTTGCCTCGCTTGCCAACAATCACTCCTGTGACTATGGCCCGGCTGCACTTCTTCACAGCAAGCATCTCTTGGAAGATGCGGGGGTGAGGTGCGCCGGCGCCGGCGCCACGCTTTCCGAGGCGCGGGCTCCAGCCATGACGAGCAACGGTGACGCCCGAATCGCACTTGTATCGGCAACGGCGACCTTCCCCGACCATGCGCGCGCCGCCAACGCCTCCCCCCAAGTATCCGCCCGCGCGGGCGTCAACACGCTGCGGTTCACGACGATAGTTACCGCCAGCGCCGATCAGATCGATGCCCTGGAGTCGATCTTCCGTGGCGTCGCGACCCGCCCTCCCGGGAATCGATCGACTCTGCTCTTGCCTCACCTCGTCGTCGCTCCCGGCGACATCAACCAGGTTGCCACGATTCCCCACCCGGCCGACCTCCTGCAGCTCATCGAAGACGTCGAACGTGCCGCTGAGGACCACGACATCGTCCTGGCGAGCATCCATGCGCACGAGCGCGATCAGAACGGCGCCTTTCCTCCTCCGTTCCTGCAGATGGCGGCCAGGCAGCTAGTCGACGCCGGCGCCACCGCCGTAGTGTGCCATGGCCCACATGTTCCAGGCGGCATTGAGTGGAGATCAGGCGCGCTCATTCTCTACAGCTTGGGAAATTTCTTCTTCGAGCTGGAGCATCTGGCGGCGCAGCCGCCAGATGCTTATGAGCAGCTGGGACTTCCTGCTGCGACCGAGATCCGGACGTTCCTGCGTCATCGGGCGTCGGCCGGTGGTCCAAGCTTCCTCACTGATCAGCGCTATTGGCGCTCCTACATAGCCGTGCTGGAGATTGAGCAGGCGAGCATCGTGGGAGCGGAAATCCACCCTATTGACCTTGGCCTCGATTGCGATGAAACTCATCGCGGCCGCCCTCGGCTGGCTTCTCCCGCGCAGGCATCATCGATCCTGGACAGCGTCAGAAAGCAATCCGCGCAGTTCCAGACGGAGATCCATGGCAGCACGGTTGGACATATCAGCCCACCGGTCGCAGGGCGGCCAGGAGCCGAGCCACGAAGGTCTCCAGTAGGGAGCGTCAGTTGACCGAACCCCGGCAATTTGAGCTCCTGCGCGTCGACAAAGCGGCTACGACGCTCGAAGCCGTCCTCGAGTACGCGCTCTACGTCACGCGCCACCTCACTTTGCTGCAGCAAGACGGTCCTGATGCAGATGGGAAGCTTGAGACCTTCGTCGACAAGGTAGTCGCCGAGACGGCCTTGCTGATCTTGCTCGCTCACCGGGTTCCCTGCCTCACCTCTGGGCAGGGGGGCAAGCTCGACGAGCTGGCGTCGCTGGTGAGCCCCTACGCCAGGTCGGATCGCAACGCGGTGATGATGATGCGCTTCCCGCAATCGGTTCCCACGCTGGGCTTTGCACACATCGCCCTTACCGGCGCGGGATACTCCGATGCCCAGTTCGACAAAGTGATTCGCCAATGCATGGAAACCGGGCAGGTGGTCTGCTTTGAGCGAATCCCATTCCGATTTGCAGAGCTGCTTTGGCAGCACGAAGTACTTGGTGTAAAGGCTGAGTACAGCCGCGGCGAGGTCGATGGGCTGTCGATCGCCTCTACCTCACCGAACCCGTGCTTTGGCCTCAGGGAGCAGGCGTATCAGCTGACGCACGCTCTGATGTACGCAACCGACTTCGGCCGAGATCCGCGACAGCTGAGGGACCGACAGCAAATGCTGATGCGCACGCTTGACGGGTTCCTGACCTGGACCTCCACGGCGGAGGACTTCGACCTCGTTTGCGAGCTTCTGGTCGGCATCGAGTGCCTCGGCGGGCGATGGTCCCCTGCGGCGCTGGTAGCGGGTACGCAAGTCTGGCAGACCTGGTCCCGGCTCGGATATGTCCCGGATATCAACTACGACGAGGGAAAGCACCGTTCGCTGACCGGTTCAGCGGCAACCGCCTATGCAATTCGACGTACGTACCACACCACTTACGTCCTGGGAATCCTCAGCGCACTCGTCGCCTCTCGCGACAGAGACGCGGGTGAAGAAACCTGTGAGCACTTACGTGGGAAAACTGAGCCCGAGCCGGGGGCGGCCCTCTGTGCGGAGCTGCGGCAGCTCGCCACCCGCTGCGACGACGCGGTTGCGCGCACCGAGCGCTACCTAAAGGATGCCGAGGCGGGTGGGGCAAGGGGCAGAGAGCAGACGATTCAGATCGGCACGGCGCCATCGCCCTCGCGGGAGCACTGCGCCGACGCCCTGCCACGCGCTCTTTTGGAAGCTGCCAGCGCCGCGCCCATATGCGGCGCGTGCGCGACGGCTCTCGAGATCGACTGCAGCCTCGTCCTCGCGGTCAGGTCATATGACCTGGTGCGCTTTGCACGCCTCATCGCCGAGGTGGCCGAAAACGGCGCCATGCCCTCGTCTGGGGCAGCAGCGGCAATCGCGTTCGCGACCGCGCAGCAGCTGCCGACTGGCGAATTCGGCGCCTATTTCCTTCCCGCCGCCAACCAGGGCAGCGAGGCATCGGCCCTGCTAGCGGAGCTGATGGCGACGTCGCTGCAGGTCTCCGCGGACTACCTGCGCCGGGGCGTCAGCTGAGGACGACTTCGGCGTTGTGGCGCGGGGTCTCGGTGATCGCGCGGCGGAAGATTCGTTCGGGCTTCGGATTGGCAGGGCGGATTCCGCGGCGCATGACCAGCTCGCGCAGGACGACCGCCATCTCGAACTGGGCGAAGGCGGCGCCGAGGCAGCGGCGCACCCCTCCCCCGAAGGGGATCCAGGTGTAGGTGCCGGGCGGATTGTCGAGGAAGCGCTCGGGCCTGAAGGCGTCCGGCTCGGGATAGACCTCGGGATTGCGGTGCGCGAGGTAGATGTTGGGTGCGACCGTGACGCCAGCGGGCAGCTCATAGCCGCCGATCTCGACCGGCTCGGTGAGGCGGCGGAGGACGATCGCGATCACCGGGCGCAGGCGCAGGGTCTCCTGGATCGTCGCGGTCAGGTAGTCCTCCGAATCCGTCTCGACCTCTTCCCGTAAGCGTTCGAGCTTCTCCGGGTGACGGGAAAGGCGCTCGATCGCCCAGGCGAGCGAGGTCGCCGTCGTCTCGTGGCCGGCGGTGAGCAAGGTCAACAGCTGGTCGCGCATCTCGGTCTCGCTCATCGGGCTGCCGTCCTCGTGGCGGGCGGCGACCAGCATCGAGAGGATGTCGTCGCGATCTTCGAGGTCGGTGGCCCGCTTGCGTTCAGCGATCTCGCGACGCAGGAGACCGTCGATCCGCTCGATGATGCGGCGAAACCAGGGAAGCCGAGGAATTCGCTCCGGCCCGAGCAGGATCACCGGCAGCAGCTGGCGCGGGTCGGTGGTCAGCCTGAGGAAGTCACGCAGAGCGTCGCGCAGCTCGACCATCCGCTCCCCCTCGCGCACGCCGAAGACCGTGCGCAGGATGATCTCCAGGGTCAACGCCTGCATCCGCGGCCGCAATTCGTAGGGAACGCCGGTCGGCCAGCGCTCGATCTCGCGCGAGGCGATCTCCGTCATCGTCTCCCCGTAAGCCTTCATGCGCTCACCGTGGAAGGGGGGCAGCAGCAGCTTGCGCTGACTCATGTGCGCCTTCTCGTCGAGGACGAGGAGCGAGCTGGAGCCGAGCAGGGGCTCGATGATCTGATTGCCCTCGCCGGCATGAAAGACACGCGGATCGCCGGTGAAGACCCGTTTCACCGCCTCCGGGTCGCCCAGCATCACCCAGGTCCCCTCGTGGATGATCTTCAGCGTGAAGATGTCCCCGTAGCGATCCTGACAGCCGTAGGACATGCGCCGGGCCTGGCGCGACCAGATCGCCGTCTGTACCGAGCGCGGTAGCCGGGGGCCGGGGGGAAGGCGCCGCTCCACCGGCCGGATGACCGCTTGCGGAGCCGTTGTCGTCGCTGCCTCCATCGCGCCTCTAACCGTGACGGTACACCGGGGGAGGAAGCCTTCGTGTGAGATTCGTCCTTACTTAACCGAAACTCGACATGGCCCTATCGCTCCGAATCGCATAGTCTGCCGCCCCGTCTTGGCACCTCCCCGGCTGCCGCCGCGCATCGAGCACAGGATCCTGCGGTTCGTCTGCGGGCTTCCGGGCGGCCTTCAGCGGGCGGCATTCGGCGCCCCGCCCCAAATCGACGGGCAGCGGCTTGCGACAGAGATACAGCCGTTGCTTCGTTTGGCGAGCCTGGCCCGGGACGAGTCGGCGTCGGCCTACGGGAAGCTCTCGCCGCAACAGGCGCGCGCCAGGATACGAGCTAGCTCTGCCGCGGCGGCGGGTCCGAAGCGATCGTTGCCGGCGGTCGGCGACCTGGCAATCCCGGCGCCGGCGGGGACGATCCCGGCGCGGTACTACGAACCGCCGGGCGTGGGGCTCGAGAACCGACCGCTGATCGTCTACTTCCACGGCGGTGGCTGGACGATCGGCGATCTCGACACCTGCGACAGCATCTGTCGCTTCCTCGCCGCCAACACCCCCGCCGCCGTCCTCTCGGTCGCCTACCGGCTCGCCCCCGAGCATCCCTTTCCGGCGGCGGTCGAAGACGCTCTCGCCGCCTACCGCTGGGCGGCGGCGGACAACTCGCAGCTGGGGGTCGACCCCGCTCGGATCGCCGTCGCCGGCGACAGCGCCGGCGGCAACCTCGCCGCCGCGGTGAGCCTGCTGGCCCGCGACGACGGGGGTCCGAGCCCGGCGATGCAGGCGCTGATCTATCCGGTCACCGACGCGGTCGGCGGCCAGCAGTCGCGCGATGAATTCGCCGAGGGATTCCTGCTGACACGAGCGGACATGGATTGGTTCGAGCGCCACTACCTGCCTACGACCGTCGATCGCGCCGACCCCCGTGTCTCAATGCTGCGCGCCGGCGACGTCTCCGGCCTGCCATCCGCCTACATCGCCACCGCCGGCTTCGACCCGCTGCGCGACGAGGGGGAGGCCTACGCCATGCGGATGCAGGAGGCCGGGGTCCCGGTTGCCCTGCGCCGCCACCCGGGCCTGACCCACGGCTTCGCCAACATGACCGCGATCAGCCGCACCGCGCAGGCGGCGATGCTCGAGCTCACTGGCGCCCTTCGCGTGGGTCTGAGTTAATACCCCCTGGGGGTATCTGGTAGGCTGCGGCTGGACCTTGTCCCACCCGACCGAGGAGGCCGCATGGACGCCGCCGCCCAGACCCACAGCCATCGTCACCACCAGGAGATGCCGACCGAGGGGGTGGCGCTGACTGCGGTCGCGATCAGCGCCACCTTGCACTGCCTTACCGGCTGTGCGATCGGCGAGGTGGCCGGCATGGCGATCGGAACCGCGGCCGGTCTTTCGAACCTCGGAACCGTCGTCCTCTCAATTGCCCTGGCCTTTGTCTTCGGCTACAGCCTGACCAGCCTGCCTCTGCTGCGCGCCGGCCTGGTCCTATCGGCGGTGATCCCGATCGCCCTCGCCTCCGACACGCTCAGCATCGCGACGATGGAGGTCGTCGACAACGCAATCGTCGTCGCGATCCCCGGGGCACTGAACGCCGGGCTCAGCTCGCTGCTCTTCTGGGGCAGCCTCAGCTTCTCGCTTGTCGTCGCCGGCGCCTTCGCCGTGCCGGTCAACCGCTGGTTGATCGGCCGCGGAAAAGGACACGCCGTTGTCCATGAGACCGGCATTCACGGTGGGCCACCGGTTCGGGTTGTTGCCTGCGCCGCCGCTGCGCTGGGCATCTTCGGCACCGCCGTGCTGATCGCCGAGGCGCTTTCGTGAGTCAGACCAGGGAGACCCGCGGCTACAGCGAGGACAAGCAGGCCGTGCTGAAGCGCCTGCGTCGGATTGAGGGTCAGGTACGTGGCGTCGAGCGGATGGTCGAAGAGGATCGCTACTGCATTGACGTCGTCACCCAGGTCACCGCGATCCAAGCTGCCCTCGACAAGGTCGCGCTGGAGCTCCTTTCCGATCATGCCTCCCACTGCGTCATCGGCGCGGCGAAGGACGAGCTGCCCGAACGCACCGAGGAGTTGATGGGCGCAGTCAAACGCCTCCTACGCCACGGCTGATCACTCGTACTGCAGCGAGTCGAGCACGTTCAGCCTGGACGCCCGGCGGGCGGGTGGGATCGCCGCCAGCACGCCGGCGAGGCCGGCGAGGACCAGCAGGACGATCAGCGACCCAACCGGATAGGAGAGGGTGAAGCCTTCGTCTTTCAAGGGCTGTGAGATCAGCGCCGCGAAGATCACCCCGAGGACGATGCCGAGGATGGCGCCGATCAGCGCAGTGATCACCGCCTCGTAGCGGATCATCGTCCGCACCTGGCGCCGCGACATGCCGATCGCCCGCAGCATTCCCAGCTCACGGGTTCGTTCGTGGATCGAGAGCGCCAGCGTGTTGGCGATGCCGAAGAGGGAGATGACGATCGCCAATAGGAGCAGGGCGTTGAACAGGTTGACGAGCTGGTTGACTTGGTCTTCGCGATTTTCCTTCAGTTCCTGCTGGTTGAGGACTTCGGCGGTGGGGAAGGCGTGTTCGGCGCCCGTGGTGAGGGCGGCCTGGACCTTGGCAGCGTTCGCCCCAGGTTCCGTGATGACGAAATCGATCGTGTCCTGGGTCTGGTGGAAGGCACGGGTCATCACTGCCTGGGTAATGACGATGCTGCCGAAGACACCGGCCTTCGAGTCGAGCTCGCCGGCAACCCGGAAGGCCGGTTTGGCGCCGCTCTGGCTCAGCAGGCGGAATCTGTCGCCGACTTCGAGGTTGTGATCGGAAGCGAAGGAGTCTGAGACGACCGCTTCGCCGTCGCGCAGGTTGCGCAGCGTCGCCGGTCCTCCCTTCTTCCATTCGATGTTGACGGCCTTGCCGATGTCAGCGGTCGGTGCGGTGATTTTCGCCTTCGATCCCTGGCCGAGCAGCTTCGCTTCGGTCGAGCGGATCGTGGCGACGAGGTCCACCCCGGGCGCCTTGCGGGCGAGGGCGGCAGCGCCAGCCGGGATCGGCGAAAAACCGTCGGAGCTCTGAATCACCAGACCGCCCTCGAAGTTTTCGTCGATGACCTGGGCCACCGAGCTCTTCAGGCCGGCGGCGAAGACGGTGACGAAGGTGACCAGGGCGAGGCCGATCATCAGCGCCGCGGCGGTGACGGCGGTGCGGCTCGGGTTGCGCTGCGCGTTCTCGCGCGCCAGGCGCCCGGTGAGGCGGCGGATCCGCTCCAGCGGCCAGCCGGCGATCGCCGCCAGCGGTGGCACCAGACGGGGGCTGAAGAGCGAAACACCGAGCACGATCGCCACGGCGCCAGCGCCCATGAGGGCGGCGCGGGCGCCGGCGCCACCATTGCCGAACAGACCGATAAGCACCATCGCCAGACCGGCGAAGCCGAGCAGGACGGAGAGTGCTGCGTAGACGAGCCGGCGACGGCGGGTGCTGGGCGGGACGTAGGCCTGGAGGGCGGCGATCGGCGGCACGCGGGTCGAGCGCAGGGCGGGAGCCATCGAGGACACGCACGTGACCACGATCCCAACCAACAGCGCGACGACGATCGTCCGCGACTCCATAACCAGGCTCGTCGTCGGCAGGTCGATGCCGAATGCTTGGAGGAGAGCGTTGAGCACCAACGCCATGACGTAGCCGCCGGCGATGCCAACCAGCGCCCCAAACAACCCGATCGCGATCGCCTCGATCAAAACCGAGGCGAGGATCTGCCGACGTGAGGCGCCCAGGGTGCGTAGCAGGCCGAACTCGGTCACCCGCTGGGCGACGGTGATCGAGAAGGTGTTGAAGATGAGAAATGCGCCAACGAAGACGGCGACGAAGCCAAAGACGAGCAGGATGATCTGCAGGAAGCCGAGATTGTCGCGGATTTCTTCCGAGCCGCGGTCGGCGTTTTCCTTGGCGGTCTCGACCCGGACCGAGGCGGGCATGACTCTCTCGATCCGCCGCTTCAGCGCCTCCGGCGAGATGCCTTTACGGGCGGCGACGGAGATCTGGTCGAAACGACCGACCTTGTGCGTCAGCTGCTGGGCCACCGGCAGCGTCACCTGCGCGATGCTGGCGCCGCCGAAGGATGCGTCGCCGAGATGGGTGAAGCCGACGAGGCGGAAGGAGCGGGCGCTGCCCTGGCCGATCAGTTTGATTCTTTCGCCCAGATGGATGCCGGAGCTTTCGGCTGCGGCCTCATCGAGCGACGCTTCCGTCCGCCCGACTGGCGGATGTCCGGTCACATAGGTGAGCGACTCGAGACCGTCGGGCAGGGTCGAGGAGATGAACTTCGGGGCGAATTTGCTGCCGATCTTGTTCCCTTCGGAATCGAAGAAGCCGCCCGGGGTGAAGATGGCGCCCGAGGCGAGACGCACTCCCGGAGTCAGCTGCGCCTTTGGCAGCAGCGAGGCGCTGATCGTCGGGATTTCGCCGTTTTCCTGTTCAACCGGGTTCTTGGCGCTGATCACGACGCTGGTCCCCTTCAGCGACTCGCTGAAGATTTCGTCGAAGGCGGCGAAGATCGTGTCGGTAAGGACGTAGGAGCCGGCTACGAAGGCGACGCCGATCACCACGGCAAAGGTCGTCCCCATTGCCCGCACCTTGCGCGCCCAGAGGCTCTTGACGGCGAGGCTCGTCACGCGACCCTCAGTCGATCTGCTTCATCAACTCGATCACCTCGTCGGCTGAGCCGGGAACGGCATCGTGGACGATGCGACCGTCGCGGAGGGTGATCAAGCGGTCGGCGTGCGCAGCCGCTGCCGGGTCGTGGGTGACCATGATCACCGTCTGCTCGAACTTGTCGACCGCTTGGCGCAGGAGCCGCAGCACGTCGGTGCTGGCCTTCGAATCGAGATTGCCGGTGGGCTCGTCGGCGAAGACCACAGCCGGCTTGGAGACCAGCGCGCGGGCAACGGCGACCCGCTGCTGCTGGCCGCCGGAGAGCTCGGAGGGCCGATGGGTGCGACGGTCCTCGAGCCCGACGGTCCGGATCAGCCGCTCGAGCCACTCAGGGTCCGGCTTGCGGCCGGCGATCGAGAGCGGCAACACCAGGTTCTCCTCGGCGGTGAGGACCGGCAGCAGGTTGAAGAACTGAAAGACGAAGCCAAGCTTGTCGCGGCGCAGCTTGGTCAGCGCCGCGTCGTCGAGACCGGTGATCTCCTCGCCGTCGAGGACGACCTGCCCCGAGGTCGGCATGTCGAGGCCGGCGAGGATGTGCATCAGGGTCGACTTCCCCGACCCCGACGGTCCCATGATCGCGGTGAAGTGGCCCCGCTCGAAGCCGGTTGAGACGCCGACCAGCGCATCCACCGCCGCCTCCCCTTCGCCGTAGCGGCGTGAGACGTCTGAGGCGGTGACCACCTGTCCGTTCACCGTGCTCACAGCCGGCACCGTATCGAGTCGTTTGGATGGCGGGCTGAATCGATCCCGGCGCAACGATCACCTAATAGCCTGCGGCGGAATGGCGCTGGCTGATGAATTCGACGGGCTTCTGGTCGACCTCGATGGGGTGGTCTGGGTCGGGCGCGAGATGGTGCCTGGAGCCGTCGAGACCCTGGTAGCGCTACTCGCAGGCGGGATGGAGATCGTCTTCGTCACCAACAACTCCGTGAAACAACCCTCCGCCTACGCTGCTCGGCTGCGCGATGCCGGAATCGACACCCCCGACAATCGCGTCTTGACCGGAGGTGCGGCCACCGCGCGACTGGTCGCCGAGCGGGTCGGGTCCGGCGGAACCGCCTTCGTGATCGGAGCGCCGGGCTTCAAGGAAACGGTGGCGGCGGCTGGGTTGAAGCTGCTCGACGGCGAGGCCGCGCAATCTTCCGATGCGGTGGTGGTTTCCGCCCACCGCGAGTTCGACTACGCCGAGCTACTTACCGCAACCCGGGCCCTGCAAGCCGGCGCAGCGCTGTTCGGGACCAGCCGCGATCCAACCCTGCCGATGCCCGGCGGCGCCTGGCCGGGCACGGGCGCAACCCTCGCGGCCGTCGAGACCGCTTCCGGGAAGCGCGCCGAGACTGCCGGTAAGCCCGAGCCCTACCTCTTCGACCAAGCACGAGCGCTGATACCGAGGGCCAAACGGGTGGCGATCGTCGGCGACCGGATCGCGTCTGACATCGAGGGCGGCCGGCGAGCCGGGCTGATAACCGTGCTCGTCCTCACGGGCGCGTGTACGCGAGCCGAGGCTGAGGCCGCGACGCCACCGCCGGACCACGTAATCGACGACCTGCCGGCGTTGCTCCGATGACGGAGAGCAGGCACTCGCCGGTGGCACGACCGGGCGCCGCGTTCGCCGGCGTCTTCGCCGTCACCTTCTCCGGCCTGCTCGCGGTCGGGGCAGTGCTGCCGGTGCTGCCCCGCTACGTGCACGGACCGCTCGGCGGCGGCAATATCGCCGTTGGCGTGGTGATCGGCTCCTACGCCGTCACCGGGCTGCTCCTGCGCCCCTTCGCCGGCCGCTTCGCCGACCGCCGCGGCCGCAAGCCAGCCGTCCTGCTCGGCTCTGTTCTAGTCGCGATCGCCGGTTTCCTCTACCTGCTGCCCCTAGGCGTCGCGGGCCTGATCGGCACCCGCCTGGTTCTCGGCGCCGGTGAGGGGACGGTCTTTACCGCCGGCTCGGCCTGGATCGTCGACATCGCGCCGCCTGAGCGGCGTGGGCGGGTGATTGGGCTTTACGGCCTCGCGGTCTGGTCCGGGCTAAGCGTCGGGCCGCTGGTCGGCGAGCTACTCCTCCATGCCTCCGGCTACACGCTGGTTTGGCTCTTCGCCGGCGCGTCGCCGCTGGTCGGCGCGCTGATCGCGCTGCGACTGCCGGATCCGTTCCACCCAAAGCCGGCCGACAACGAGCACCAGCCGCTGATCGCCCGCGAGGCGGTCCGGCCGGGAACCGCCCTCGCCCTCGCCTCGCTCGGCTACGCGACCGTCGCATCCTTTGTCGTCCTCCACCTCGACTCTCGGGGAGTGGGTCACGGCGCCGTCGTCTTCGGCGTGTTCGCCACGATGGTGGTCCTCACCCGGTTGGTCGGCGGCGATCTCCCGGACCGAATCGGCCCGACTCGCGTCGCGATCGTGGCGGCGATCGTCGAGGCCGCGGGGCTGGCGACGATGGGCGTAGCCCACAGCCTCGTTGTCGCAATCGTCGGGGCAATGGCGATGGGAGCGGCCTTCTCCTTGCTCTACCCGTCGCTTTCGCTGATCGTCGTCGGCCGCGTGCCGGAGACGCGGCGCGGCGCGGCGCTCGGCACCTTCACCGCCTTCTTCGACGCGGGCATCGGCTTCGGCGCGCCGTTGGCTGGTGTCGCCGCCGCGCTGACCGACTACGAGGGCGCCTTCCTCTTCGCCGCCATGGTCGCCCTCGTCTCCGCGGCGACGATCGCCCTGGCGGTATCCGGCCACGGTCGCGCCCTAGTAGCAGAACGTTCGCTGGACGTGCCGTGAGTTAAGCACCCATATGGACCGCTAACTCCCGGCACGTCCCTCTTGGATCAGGGACGTTCGGCGATTAGAAGCGCCTGGGCGGCGCGGCCGATACGGCCACGCTCGTCCGAGAGGACCGACTCGGCGGTGCCGATCCCGTTCCGCTGCGGCAAGGTGAGGGCGTCGACACAGACCCACTCGCCCTCGGGCATCCGCTCCAGATGGACGCTGAGATCGACATTGATGAAGAGGTAGCGACGCCAGTCGAGCACGGCGCTGATCCCGTTGCCGACGTCGGCGGCGACCAGGGTGCGCTGCAACGGCGTCGGCTCCTCACCGGCAACCAGCTGGCAGCCCATCCGCATCCAGACCGTGGCGGGCCCGGGCTCGAGGAACCCGCCGCCAACCGACCGCCACTCCATCGCGGTGTGGTAGCCGACCGACTGGCCGGTGGAGAAGAACTCCGGCTTGCCGCCCTCCTCGGGTCCCGGTGGCGGCGCGGGAGTCGTGACCACGTCATCCGGAATCTCGATCTCAGCGGTCCGGATCCGCCAGGCCCGAGCCTTGATCAGC
The DNA here is from genome assembly GCA_035260485.1 of Solirubrobacterales bacterium. Classification (GTDB taxonomy): domain Bacteria; phylum Actinomycetota; class Thermoleophilia; order Solirubrobacterales; family 70-9; genus VRUE01. The sequence continues at coordinate 13,438 of DATFVC010000074.1, forward strand.
TCCCCGTCCTCGCCGGAGAGTGAAGCCTCGATCATCTGCACGCTCCGCCCTGGTCGCACCACCTCCGCCTCAACCCGAACCGGCCCAATAAGCACCGGCCGCAGGATCTCGAACGTCACCCGGGCAACCTGAAACCCCTCGCCACCCTTAACTCGCTCGATCTCCCGCCCCAGCAAGGCCGACGGAGGGCCCGCATGCTGCGCTCCCGGATCCCAAGGTCCGCGAGTCAACTCAGTCGCGACGAACCCATCACCAGCTATCTCGTAAAAGGCTTCTTCCACGACGGCGCATCGTATGGGCCGCGGGAGTCGTCTCGCGAGTGCCTCGCGAAGCGGCTCCGCAGAGTGATCCTTGCCGCGAAGCGGCAGCAACATAGTGAGCGAAGCGAACATAGGCACTCGCGACACGACTCCCGCGGCCCTCTACGCTTTGCCCATGGAGAAAATCAAGAAGTCAGACGAGCAATGGCGCGAAGAGCTGACCCCGGAGCAGTACGAGGTGACCCGCAAGGCGGGCACCGAGCGCGCCTTCACCGGGCCATACGTCGACGAGAAGAGCGAGGGGATGTACCGCTGCGTCTGCTGCGGAACGGAGCTGTTCTCCTCCGACACCAAGTTCGATTCCGGCACCGGCTGGCCCAGCTTCACCGAGCCGGTCAACCTCGAGCACGTCGAGCTGCGCCCGGACAACAGCCTGCTGATGCGGCGCACCGAGGTCGTCTGCAAGCACTGCGACGCCCACCTCGGGCACGTCTTCGAGGACGGGCCAGGCCCGACCGGCCAGCGCTACTGCATCAACGGCTGCGCGCTCTCACTGGACAAGGGGTAGGCGCCTATTTGACGCCACCGCCCGCTCCGAGATAACTGAAGCGGACGGCGAGGGCGACCGCCTCGGTGCGGGTGTCGACCTCGAGCTTGGCGATGGCGTTGCGCACGTGAGTGTGTACGGTCGCCGGGCTGAGGCCGAGGCGCTCGGCGATCTCTTTCACCCGCAGCCCCTCGGCGAGCAGCTCGAGGATCTGCCGCTCCCGAGGCGAGAGGTCGAGCAGTTTCTCCACCTCCGAGGGCTTGCCGCCGGCGAAGTCGCCACCGAGGAAGGTGCCGCCGCCAGTGACCGCTTTGACCGCGCGGGCGATGTCCTCGGCCGGCGCCGACTTCAGCACGTAGCCGGAGGCGCCGGCACGCAGGGCGAGTGCGAGCAAGTCCGGCTGGGCGTGCGCGGTGAAGATGATCACTTTGGTCCGCGGCCGGACCTTGAGCACCTCCTTCGTCGCCTCGATCCCGTCGCGTTTGGGCAGCTCGACGTCGATGATCAAGACATCGGGCTCGAGTTCTTTGACCACGTCGACGACGTCGCGGCCGTTCGAAGCCTCGCCGACGATCTGCAACGTGTTCGAGTTGGCCATCCGCGATTTGATCGCATCGCGGACGATCTCGTGGTCGTCGCAGAGGACGACCCGCTTGGCCTCTCTCAAACTGGAGCTCATGCCGGGCCGATCCTCTCAGGGGCGCCGTGCGAATGCAAAATATTAGGTAGCGTGAAACCGCCTACCCGATTTTGCCTATTCTCGATCAGCGCGATCATCGTTCGTCCCACGGCTACGGCCGTCCCGTTCAGCGTGTGCAGTGCCTGAGCTGATTCGTTATCGGCAGGCCGGTACCTACAATTGAGACGCCGCGCCTGGTAGTCGGTCGTGTTCGAGCATGAGGTCAGCTCGCGGTAGCGGCCCTGGCTAGGGATCCATGCCTCACAGTCGTACTTCTTCGCCGCCGGGGCGCCGAGGTCGCCGACGGCGACGTTGACAACCCGGTAGGGGATCTCCAGCGCGGTGAGGATGCGCTCCTCGATCGCCAGCAGCCGCTCGTGCTCGGCGGCCGACTCCGAGGGCTCGACGAACGAGAGCATCTCGACCTTGTCGAACTGGTGGACGCGGAAGATGCCGCGCGTATCGCGGCCGGCGGCGCCGGCCTCGCGGCGGAAGCAGGTTGAGAAGCCCGCGTAGCGCAGCGGCAGTTGCTCGGCGTCGAGGATCTGGTCGGCGTGCAATCCGGCGAGGGCGACCTCCGAGGTGCCGACGAGGAAGAGCTCGTCCTTCGGCACTTCGTAGATCTGGTCGCGGTCGCCGGGCAGGAAGCCGGTCCCGTAGAGGGCCTCTTCGCGGACCAGGACCGGCGGCACGACCGGCTCGTGGCCCTCGCCGCGAACCAGCTCGAGCGCGAAGCGGACGAGGGCGAGCTCGAGCAGCACCAGGTCGCCCTTCAGATAGGCGAAGCGCGAGCCCGAGAGCCGTGCCGCCGACTCCATGTCGATCAAGCCCAGATCGGCGCCGATCTCGAGGTGATCGCGCGGCTCGAAGTCGAAGCTCGGCCGCTCCCCCACCTCGCGCAGGACGACGGCGTCCTCCTCGCTCATCCCGTCCGGGGCGTCGGGGTCCGGCATGTTCGGCAGGGCGGCGGCAACCCGCCCGAGGTCGGCCTCGACTTTCTCCAACTCGGCTTTGCCGGCCTCGATCCGCTCCTTCAGCCCCGCCACGGCCTCCATCAACTCCGCCGCGTCCTCGCCACGCTGCTTCGCCTCGCCGATCTGCTTGGAGAGCGTCTTGCGCTCGGCCTGCGCGCCCTCGATCTCGGGCAGCAGCTCGCGCCGGCGCGCGTCCAGCGCCAGCAGCCGGTCGACGTCCTCGATAGCGCCCCGGCGGGCAAGCGCCTGCTTGACCCGCTCGGGATCGGAGCGGATCAGCTTCAGGTCGAGCATCGGAGATTCCCGCTAGGGCGAGGGGTTGCCGGGCCGCGGCGATTCTTCGGCTTCGCTGCCCGCGTACTTGGCGACGAAGCGGGCGAGCGCTTCCGCGTCGGAGCCGACGACGATGTTCTGCGGCATGATCGCGCCGGAGAAACCGCCGTTCTGGATCGCGAAGAGAGCGTCTTCATAGGTCTCGGTTCGCTGGTCGAGGTTCGGCCCCTGCGTGCGCACGCTGCGATTCCCCGTCCCCTGCGTGCCCGCGGCGCTCAACGTATGGCAGCCGCTGCAGTGCGTGGCGAAGATGACGGCCCCGTTGTAATTGGGGTCGTTCTTGGAGACCGAGATGCCCTCTTCGCCGAAGCCGCAGGCGGCGAGGACGAGCGCGGCCACGACGGCCAAGGCTATGGCTAGTGCAGGTCGCACGCGGCGCGCATCATATTGTCCAGCCCAGCGATGAGTCCGCCCGACCCCGCCAGCTTCCGCGCCGCGATGGGGATGCTGCCCACCGGAGTGACCGTCGTGGCCGCCTCCGGTCCCGACGGACCGGCCGGCGCGACGGCCAACGCGGTCTGCTCGCTCTCGATCGAGCCGATGCTGATGCTGGCCTGCCTCGACCGCGGCTCGCGCACCCTGCTCGCCGTGCAGGCGGCAAATCGCTTCGGGGTCAGCGTCCTGCACGCCGGCCAGGAGCCCATCGCCCGCTCCTTCGCCACCAAGGCCCCGGTGGCGGACAAGTGGGACGGCGTCGCCTGGAGCCAGCGCGACGGCATCCCTGCGATCGACGACGCCCGCGCCTTCGTCGCCTGCGACCTGCGCGACGTGATCGCGGGCGGTGACCACGTAATCGTCACCGGCGAGGTGACCGCATTGGAGACCGGCGAGGGCGACCCGCTCGTCTTCCACGGCGGCGAGTACCGGCCGCTCGGCTGACACCACCCAGGCATTGAGCGGCGGGCGGGCGGCTTGATCATTAAACGCCGCGGCGCTTGCCGATCTGGCGTGCAAATGTCTGTGCCAAGATCGAAACGATGGATACTCGCTTCCAGGAGCCCGGCTGGTTCACCAAGCATGTCTTCAATCGCATCGTCGCGGGGCTGACCAAGCTCGGGATCAGCGTCGCCGGCTCGCGGGTACTCGAAGTGCGAGGGCGCAAGAGCGGCGAGTGGCGGCGGACCCCCGTCAACTTGCTGACCTACAAGGGCGATCGATATCTGGTGGCGCCGCGCGGACACACCCAGTGGGTGCGAAACCTGCGGGCCAGCGGCAGAGGCCGCCTGGCGCTGGGCCGCCGGACCGAAGACTTCACCGCAACCGAGCTCGGCGACGACGAGAAGCCAGCCCTGCTGCGCTCCTACCTGAAGAAGTGGAAATGGGAGGTCGGCACCTTCTTCGGCGGCGTCGGACCGGATGCGCCCGACGCTGAGCTGCGCCGCATCGCCCCCGACCATCCGGTTTTCCGCATCTCGACATAGGCGAACCAAGCTGCGTAAAGCATCTCCGGCTTGGCCATCGCGAGACTGCATTTACCCGTCCTATGCCTGGGTAAATGCAGTCTCGTCCCCCGACCACTCAGAACGCGCCGCTGGTGCCGGCGGCGCGCAGGGCCAGGAAGAAGATCACGCCGCAGCTGACGGCCATGATGCCCATCTCGCGGCGGACTATCGCCAGGGCCAGGGACTGCTGGTCGGCTTCGGGGAGGGATTCGAAGTCGATATCGCCGAGCTCGCGCTGGGCGGCGCCGGCGCGGGCGCCCTCGGCGAGGAAGGAGACGACGAGTGGCAGGATCCCGTAGAGATAGTGCAGGTTTTCGTCGGGTTCGTGGCCGGTGAGGACGAGCAGGCCGCCGAGCATCGCCTGGATGAAGACGGAGACCTGGGCGGCACGGAGCAGGTACCAGAAGGGAATCGAGGGGCGCTCGCGGAGCCAGGCGACGCCGCCGAAGGCGAAAGCGAGGAGGTTGAGCGCGATCAGCGCGCAGCCGACGACTAGGTGGACAGCGACCATCGGACTATTTCCGCCCGAAAGGGTCGGGATTCGGCTTGCTGATGCGGAAAATCACTATGTAGCAAGTTGTCACAAGGTGGGTGTATAACAGCGGCTGCACGCGGCAACGGTGGGCGAGGAGCCCGGCCGACCGGTCGCCGCAAACGAACCTCCCAATGCTGAAGAGCTACCTGCCGATACTCGTCTTCGCCCTGCTCGGCCTCGGCGTGGGCAGCGCCTTCGTGATGCTCAACCACCTGATCGGCCCGAAGAAGCCGGCGAAGCCGACCGCAGCGAGCCGCCGCCAGGGCGAGCCGTATGAGTCCGGCATCCCGGTCGAGCCGACCAGCGGGCTGCGCCTCGGGATCAGCTTCTACCTGATCGCGATGCTCTTCATCCTCTTCGATATAGAGGTGGTCTTCCTCTACCCGATCGGCGTCATCCTCAAGGGCGCCGACAGCGTCTTCGTCCTCGGCGAGCTGGTCCTCTTCGTGGTCCTGCTGCTGGTCGCCTTCGTCTACGTTTGGCGAAAGGGTGCGCTGGATTGGAGGTAGAGCGACAGACGATGCGGGACCGGCAGCTGCGCGCCCGCGACATGCTGCGCGGCGACCTCGAGGGGGAGGATCTGGAGCGCTACGTCGAGGAACGGGTCGTGATGACCAACTTCGACAAGATGCTCGGCTGGGCGCGGGCGAACTCGATGTTCCCGCTCACCTTCGGCCTCGCCTGCTGCGCGATCGAGGCGCCGATCTCATTGGTCACCGCCCGTTACGACCTCGCCCGCTTCGGCGCCGAGGCTCTGCGGGCCTCGCCGCGCCAAGCCGACATGATCATCCTCTCGGGGCGGGTCTCGATCAAGATGGCACCGGTCGTCCGACGTCTCTACGACCAGATGCTGGAGCCGAAATGGGCGATCTCGATGGGCGCCTGCTCCTCCAGCGGCGGCATGTTCTCCAACTACGCCGTGGTCCAGGGCGCGGACAAGTTCATGCCGATCGATCTCCACATCCCCGGCTGTCCGCCCCGTCCCGAGGCCGTCCTCTACGGCTTCACCAAGCTGCAGCGCAAGATCATGGGCAACCCGGACCAGGGCTGGCGCCAGCGCTACAACGCCGCCGGCACCGAGGAGTGGGCGCGCGGCGGCCCTCGCAGCGAACCGAACCCGGAGGCGGCGGAGGCCTACGAGGAAGCGCGAGGGCTGATCCGTGCCTGACGGCCCCGGACTGGAGCTGATCCGGGGCGAGATCGAGCAGGACCACCCCGGCGCGGTGCTCGACACCAGCTTCGACCGCGATCAGCCGGCGCTGGTCGTCGACCCGGCGCAGATCCTCGCCGTCCTCGCCTGGCTGCGCGACGCGCCAGGCCAGGGCTATCGCTTCCTCTCCAGCCTGCACGCCGCCGATTACCTGCCGGCCGAGCCCCGCTTCGCAGTTCACTACGAGTTGCTCAACCGCGATCGTGTCGAGCGGCTGCGAGTGAAGGCCTTGCTGGCGAACCCCACGGAGGGACTGCCGGAGATCGACTCATGCGTAGAGCTTTTCCCCACGGCGGAGTTCCAGGAGCGCGAGGCTTATGACTTCTTCGGGATCGTCTTCCGCGGACATCCCGATCTGACCCGGATCCTGCTGCCCGACGACTACGCCGGCTGGCCGCAGCGGCGCGACTTCCCCATTGGCGGAGAGCCCGTGGCCTTCACCTACAACGAGCGCAACTATGGCTAGCGGGCACGTGCCGGGAGTTAAGCACCCATATGGACCTCTAACTCCCGGCACGTCCGACGCCGCCGACACCGAGGTGATGACGATCAACATCGGGCCGCACCACCCGGCCACGCACGGGGTCCTGCGCTTGGTGGTCGACCTCGACGGCGAGGTGGTGCGCGACCTGAAGCCGGTGATCGGCTATGTCCACACCGGGATCGAAAAGTCCTGCGAGGACAAGAGCTACTGGAAGGTCATCCCCTTCGTCGAGCGGATGGACTACGTCTCCTACTTCTTCCAGATGGAGGCCTTCTGCGGCGCGGTCGAGCGGTTGATCGACTTGGAGATACCGCCTCGCGCCAAGTACCTGCGGACGATCTTCCTCGAGCTCAACCGGATCCACTCCCACCTGGTCTGGCTGGGGACGACGGCGCTCGACCTCGGCGCGATCTCGATGCTCTGGTACTGCTTCCGCGAGCGCGACAAGATCCTCGACCTCTTCGAGATGGCCTGCGGGCAGCGGATGCACACGCGCTACTTCCAGGTTGGCGGCGTGATCGAGGACATCCCGCGCGGCTTCGAGCCGAAGCTGCGCGAGTTCCTCGCCGACATGCCGATCCGGGTGCAGCAGTACCAGGCCCTGCTCGACCGCAACGAGGTCTTCCTCTCGCGGACCAAGGACGTCGGCATCGTCTCGCGCGAGCGGCTGCTGGAGCTGGGGGTTACCGGGCCGCTGCTGCGCGCCGCCGGTGAGCCCTGGGATCTGCGCAAGACCTTCGACTACCTCGCCTACCCGGAGATGGACTTCAAGATCCCGGTCGGCACCGTCGGCGATGGCTACGACCGCTACCGGGTACGGGTGGCGGAGATGGTCGAGTCGGTGCGGATCGTCGAGCAGGCGCTCGACGGGCTGCCCGAGGGGCCGTTCATCGCCGACGACCGCAAGTACGTGCTGCCGCCGCGCTCGGAGCTTTCGACATCGATGGAGTCGCTGATCCACCACTTCAAGCTCGTCACCGAGGGCTACCGGGTCGAGGCCGGCGAGGTCTACTACGCGATCGAGTCGCCGCGCGGCGAGCTCGGCTGCTTCGTCCTCGCCGACGGCTCCTCGAAGCCGGCGCGGGTCCACTTCCGCGACCCGTCCTTCGTCAACCTGCAGGCCTTCAAGGACATGTCGGTGGGCGGCTACGTCGCCGACATGATCGCCAGCCTCGGCATGCTCGACCCGATCCTGGGGGGTGTGGACAGGTGAGGGTGGGACTGGACACCCCCACCCTCCCCCTCCAAGCGCTCAAGGAGACACGTCGTGGCTGATTTCCCTGTCGATCGCGCAGTGAGCGAAGGGCGAGTCCCAGACCGCACGCCCGAGGCGGTGCCCGAGCTTCACGAAGTGGACTGTCCGCCGGAGCTGCGCGAGCAGATCGAGACGCTGATGGGGCGCTACCCCGACCGCTACTCGGTCTCGATCCCGGCGCTTTGGGCTGTGCAGCGGTTGTATGGCTGGTGCACGCCAGAGGGGATCCGGCAGGCCGCCGCGGTGATGCGGGTGACGCCCGCCTACCTGGAGTCGGTCGCCTCCTTCTACGACCTGCTCCACACCGAGCCGGTCGGCAGCCACAAAGTCGCCGTCTGCACCAACATCAGCTGCTGGATGCGCGGTGGGGACGAGCTGCTCGACGCCTTCCGCGCCGCCACCGAGGGCGCTGACGACGTCTTCGTCACCGGCTTCGAGTGCCTGGGCGCCTGCGACATCGCGCCGATGGCCTCGATCGACGAGCGCTACTTCGGGCCGCTGGAGGCAGGGGAGGCCGCAACCGCGATCGAGCAACTCGTCGCGGGCGAGGACGTGCTGCCCGGCAAGGCGCTGGAGAAGCGGCCGCTGGCAGGGGACGCCGATGCCTGAGACTCGCGTCCTGCTCGCGCACGCCGAGGACCCGGCCCTGCGCACCCTCGCCGGCTACAAGGGCTACGGCGGCTACGCGACGCTGGAGAAGGCCTACCGCGAGATGGAGGCCGACGTGATCCTCAAGGAGCTCGAAGACTCCGGCCTGCGCGGCCGCGGCGGCGCCGGCTTCTCGATGGGCAAAAAGGCCTCGTTCCTGCCGCGCGGCGACATGGCCAAGTACCTCTGCTGCAACGCTGATGAGTCCGAGCCGGGCGCCTTCAAGGACCGCGAGCTGATGCAGCGCAACCCGCACCAGCTGATCGAGGGGATCGCGATCGCGGCGATCGCCGCCGACGCCGGCCACGCCTTTGTCTTCATCCGCGGCGAGTACGACTTGCAGGCTGACATCCTCGACGCCGCAGTCGCCGAAGCCTACGAGGCGGGCTACCTGGGCAAGGACATCCTCGGCAGCCGCCGCGATCTGGAGCTGATCGTCCACCGCGGCGCCGGCGCCTACATCTGCGGTGAGGAGACGGCGCTGCTCGACGCGCTCGAGGGCAAGCGCGGCAACCCGCGGCTGAAGCCCCCCTTCCCCGCGGTGCAGGGTCTCTACGGCGGCCCGACCCTGATCAACAACGTCGAGACGCTCTCCAACGTGCCGCGGATCGTCGCCCATGGCGCCGAGTGGTTCCGCGGCTTTGGCACCGAGCAGTCGCCGGGGACCAAGGTCGTTTCCGTCTCCGGCGGCGTACGGCGACCGGGCAACTACGAGGTCGAGCTGGGGATCCCGACCCGCGAGCTGATCTACGACCTGGCCGGCGGCCCGCTCGAGGGGCGCGAGATGAAGGCCTTCTACCCGGGCGGCTCCTCATCGCCGGTCCTCACCGCCGAGGAGGGGCTCGACCTGCCCTACTCCTTCGAGGCGATGGCCGAGGCCGGCTCGATGCTCGGCTCGGGCTCGATCATCGTCGCCGACGACCGCGTCTCGATCCCGCACATGGCGCTGCGCACGGCGCGCTTCTACCACCACGAGTCCTGCGGCAAGTGCACTCCCTGCCGCGAGGGCACCAACTGGACGGTGAAGATGCTGGAACGGGTCGCGCGTGGCGAGGCGACGCCGATGGACCTCGACATCATCATCTCGGTCCAGGACAACATCATGGGCCACTGCCTCTGCGTGCTCGGCGACTCGATGGCGATGCCGGTCAGCGCGATGGTTGAGAAGTTCAGGCCCGAGTTCGAACGGGTGATCGAGGAAGCGGGGCCGCAGCTCGACGACGCCAGCCGGATTGCCGCGGCGCGGGGCCCAGCCGAAACCCTTGGAGCGGCGACGTGAGCCGCGAGGTGACGATCTTGATCGACGGCCGCGAGGTCAGCGCGACCGAAGGCGAGATCCTGCACGACGCGGCCAAGCGCGGTGACGTCGAGATCCCGGTCTTCTGCTACGAGCCGAAGCTCGGCGATCCGGTCGGCGCCTGTCGCATGTGCCTGGTCGAGATCGAGGGGATCCCGAAACTGCAGACCTCCTGCTCGACCCCGGTCCGCGACGGCATGGTCGTCCACACTAGAACTGACCAGGTCAAGCACGCGCAGAGCGCCGTGGTCGAGTTCCTGCTCGTCAACCACCCGCTCGACTGCCCCGTCTGCGACAAAGGCGGCGAGTGCCCGCTGCAGGACATCTCGATGGGCTGGGGGCCGGGGAAAAGCCGCTTCACCGACCAAAAGCGGCACTTTCGCAAGCCGGTCGAGCTCTCACCGCTGGTCGCGATCGACCGCGAGCGCTGCATCCTCTGCTACCGCTGCGTGCGCTTCAGCCAGGAGGTCTCCGAGGACTCCCAGCTGCAGCTGCTCGAGCGCGGCGACCGCACCTTCGTCGGCACCTTCGACGACCGCCCCTACGTCGACCCCTTCCACGGCAACATCACCGATCTCTGCCCGGTCGGCGCGCTGACCAGCTACACCTACCGCTTTCGCGCCAGGCCCTGGGACGTCGAGCAGGCGGGCTCGGTCTGCACGCTCTGCCCAAGCCAGTGCAACGTCAGCTTCACCGTCCGCGACGAGCAGGTGAAGCGGGTGATCGCCCGCGACAACCCCGACGTCGACGACGGCTGGCTCTGCGACCGTGGCCGCTACGGCTTCGAGATGTTCGCCGCCGAGGAGCGGGTGTCCGCACCGCGGCTGCGGAGCGGCGAGGCCTCCTGGGACGAGGCGATCGCCAAAGCCGCTGCGGCGCTGAAAGCCGGCGGCGCCGAGACCGCGGCGATCGTCGGCGATGCCTCCAACGAGGAGGGCTACCTGGTGCAGCGCATCCTGCGCGAGGCCCTCGGCTCCCCCCACGTCGAGTCGCGCATCTCGCGCGGCCCGAGCCGCAACACGCTGCTGCGCCTCGCCCAGCCTGCGATCTCGGCCCGCGTACGCAACCTGGACGACGCCGACGCGATCCTCGTCGTTGGCTCCGACCCCCTGCACAGCTCGCCGATCCTCGATCTGCGCATCCGCAAGGCGATGCGGCGCAACGGCGCCAAGCTCGCCCTCGCCAGCGACCGCCCGACGACGCTGGACGGCGGCGCCGAGGCGGCGATCCGATACGTGCCGGGCGGCGCCACCCTCTTCCTCTCCGAGCTCGCCGCCTGCCTGCGCCTCGGCATCGAGCACGGCACCGCTTCGCCGGTAGCCGAGGTTCTGCACGGGGCAGAGCGCATCGTCATCGTCTGGGGCGAGCGCATTGGCCGCGAGGGAGAGGGCGCGACGACCGCGCTGCTAGACGTAGCCACCGCGCTCGACCTGGCCGGCAAAGACAACTCCGGCCTCCTGGAAATTCCGGACGTGACGAACGCCCGCGGCCTGCGCGAGGCGGGCTGCCTCTCAGACGCCGGCCCCGGCCTGAGCGAGACGAGCGCTCCGTTAACCCCCCCCACGGGGGCAAATGGAGCGCGCGTGGGCAAGCCGACCGAGGAGATCCAGCAGGCGCTCGAGTCAGGCGAGCTCAAGACCCTCCTCCTCTTCGGCGTAGACCCACTTCGCGACTTCCCAGACTCCCTTGCCTGGGCCCGCGCGCTCACCGCTGCCGACCACGTGATCGCCTTCTCGACCTTCGAGAACCTGACCACGGCCGCCGCCGACGTCGTCTTCCCCCTCGAGACCCACGCCGAGAAAGACGGCACGGTCACGCACCCGGACGGTCGCCTCCAGCGCGTACGGTCCAGCGCTTCCCGCCCCGGCGATATCCGCCCGAACTGGGGGGTGCTTGCCGAGCTTTCCCTCGCCCTCGGCCACGACACGGGCATCACGTCTCAGCCTTCAGCACTTGCAGCTCTAACCCGAGCCGTGCCGTTCTACGAGGGCATCGACGACGCTGAGATCAGTGGTCGAGGCGTCCGCTGGCAGGACCGCTCGGCAGCCTCAAATCTCTCGCGGGCCGCGGCGACCGACTCGCCAGGCCCGCTTTCGCGGGGAGTTCCTGGCGAGTCGGTCCCCACGTCCCGCGAGAGCGTCGAAGGGACGAGCGATCCGGGGTCGATCGGAACTCCTCGCGAAGGCGAGCCGAGCGACCCCGGATCGCTCGTCCTCGGGACTTATCGCGACATCTGGGCCGGCCCGATTACCGAGCTCAACCCTCCGCTGAAGTTTTTGCGGCCGCAGCAGCGGGTGGAGCTTTCGTTGACCGATGCCGAGCGGTTGGGTCTGAGCAGTGGCGATGAGGTGGACGTCTCGCAGAACGGTACGACCGTTCGTGCGCGGGTGGCGGTGAAGGAGCGGGTGCAGGAGGGCGTTTGCTTCCTGATCGAGGGCATTGCCGAGGACAACGCGAACGGGTTGCTCAACGGATCGCCAGTCAGCGTGACGATCGAGAGAGCTGCCGGCTGATGCTGCCGCTGGCCGATACCCAGTTCGTCGAAGCGACCTGGATCATGGTCGTCAAGTCGCTGGTGATCTTCGCCGTGATCTTCGGCATCTTGCCGCTGATGACCGTCCTGGAGCGCAAGCTGATCGGCCGCTTCCAGCACCGCTACGGGCCCAACCGGGTCGGCCCCTTCGGCATCCTGCAGCCGCTTGCCGACGTCGGCAAGCTGCTCGGCAAGGAGGCCTTCCGGCCGGCCAACGCGATCCCGACCCTGTTCGTGCTGGGGCCGCTGCTGCCGGTCCTCTCCGGCGTCCTCGCTCTGGCGATCATCCCCTGGGGCGACGTGCAGGACGGCGTCGGCCTCTACGGGATCGACGTCCCGATCGGCATCCTCTACTTCTTCGCCGTCGGCTCGATCGCCTTCTACGGGGTGCTGCTGGGCGGCTGGTCCTCGGGCTCCAAATACAGCCTGCTCGGCGCGATGCGCGGCGCCGCTCAGCTGATCTCCTACGAGGTGGCGATGGGCCTGGCCCTGCTCGGCGCGATCATCATGGGTGGCTCGCTCTCGCTGGTCGACATCGTCCACGCGCAGGGCACGATGTGGTTCGTCGTGCCCCAGTTCGTCGGCTTCCTGATCTTCATGCTGGCCGGCTTCGCCGAGACCAACCGCACCCCGTTCGACATGCCCGAGGCCGATGCCGAACTGGTCCAGGGCTTCATGACCGAGTACGGCGGCATGCGCTTCGGCAGCTTCCTCCTGGTCGAATACATGGAGATCATCGTCGTCTCCGGGATTGCCGCGGCGGTCTTCCTCGGCGGCTGGATGGGGCCGGGGCCGGGCTGGCTCGACCCGATCTGGATGCTGGCCAAGATGCTCGGCCTGGTGCTGATCTTCATCTGGGTGAGGGCGACGCTGCCGCGGCTGCGCTACGACCAGCTGATGGGCCTGGGCTGGAAGGTGCTGCTGCCGCTGGCGACGCTGAACGTCCTCGTCACCGCGGTCCTGGTGGTGGTCACGTGAGGTCGCCTGGCGACTTTCTCGGCATGTACCCAAATAAAGCGCCAGACAGGGGCGCCCATGCCTGATTTCCCATACCTCAAAGACCAGGATGTGGTCGAGGTGCAGCGCGGCCCGGAGCCCGGGGGGGTCGGCGGCGCCTACCGCGCCTTCGGCGAGACGCTGCGCGGGCTGAAGACGACGATGGCACGGCTGATCGAGGGGCCGCTGACTATCCAGTACCCGGAGGAGAAGACGCCCGTCTACCCCCGCTTCCGCGGCCGCCACAAACTGCACAAGTTCGAGGACACCGGACTGGAGAAGTGCGTCGGCTGCTCGCTCTGCGTCGCCGCCTGCCCGGCCGACTGCATCCGCGTCGTCGCCGCCGAGAACATCCCCGGCGAGCGCGTCTCGGCCGGCGAGCGCTACGCCGCCGTCTACGAGATCAACCTCTCGCGCTGCATCTTCTGCGGCTACTGCGAGATCGCCTGCCCCTTCGACGCGATCACGATGGGCCACGACTACGAGATGGCCGACTACGACCGCGAGGACCTGATCTTCACCAAGGAGATGCTGCTCGCCGAGCCGCTCGACCGGACGCCGCTGAAAGCCGAGGGCGAGTGAGAGCCCTCCCGCTAGGGATCCGGCCGGACCAGGACCGTGTCGGCGACGAGGGTGATCTCGTCTGCCGGCATGCCCACGCGACCGGCGTGGTCCCTGATCGCCTCCGGGCTCGACGCCTGGTAGATGCAGACCGTGCCAAGCCCCCCGTCCGCCTCGTTGACGACATAGCTGCGGATCCAGCGGATGTCGTCAGACATCTCCTCGTCGCCGATGCGACGCGACGTCGCCGCAGCCTCCTGAAGCTCGTCCGCAGTTTTCCAGCCGTTCCGTCGACGAATCACATAGGTGTCCATAGAACCTCCGTTCTCGGCGCCTCGATCGCCCGTCATGCCATCCAACCACTCCAGCGAGGCGGCGTCAACGCGAGCGGGGGGAGCGCCTAGTGGAAGCCGTCCTCTTCTTCGGTGCCGCGATCGGCGCGCTCGGCGGGGCGATCGGGGTCGTCGCGATGCGCAACCCCTTCTACAGCGTGCTGGCGCTGATCGTCCATCTCTTCTCGCTCGCCGTGCTCTTCCTGCTGCTCAGCTCGGCCTTCGTCGCGGCGGCGCAGGTGGTCGTCTACGCGGGAGCGGTGATGGTCCTCTACGTCTTCGTCGTCGCCTACGTCGGCGGCGGCGAGGAGTCCGCCTGGGAGCCGATCCCCGGCCAGCAATTCCTCGCCCCCCTGCTCGGCATCGCCCTCTTCGTCGAGCTGGCGATCGCCATCCTCGCCTCCTCGCTGCTGGCCCTCGGTACCCACGGCCCCGACGTCAAAACGGGCTTCGGCGACCCGGCCGCAATCGGCTACCTCCTACTCGAAAAGTTCCTGCTGCCCTTCGAGGCCTCGTCCATCCTGCTCCTGCTCGCCGCGGTCGGCGCGATCGTTTTGGCTGCCAGGCGGGACGAGGTCGGGTCGGACTCGTCGGGCTCGCGTTCGCGAGGAGTTCCCGCCGAGCCCGACCCGACCTCGTCTGCATGGGCGCCGGGCGCAGGGTCCCCAGGAACTCCTCGCGATAGCGAGCCTGGGGACCCTGCGCCCGGCACCCACCCACACCCAGGCGAGGGGGTGCCTGCCCAATGAACATCGAGTGGTACATCGTCCTCTCGTCCCTGCTCTTCGCCGTAGGCGCGATGGGAATTCTCATCAGGCGCAGCCCGGTTGTGATCCTGCTCTGCCTCGAGCTGATGCTGAACGCCGGCAACCTCGCTCTGGTCGCCTTCAGCCGCATGGTCGGCAACCAGCAGGGACAGGTCTTCGCCCTGGTTGTGATGGTGATCGCCGCCTGCGAGGTCGTCGTCGGGCTGGGCCTGATCGTCGCGATCTTCCGCCGCAAGCTGCCGCTCGACGTCGATGAGCTGCGGGAGCTGCGCGGATGAGCGCCACCACCTGGGCCTGGCTGGTCCTGCTGCTGCCGCTGCTCGGCTCGATCGTCGTCTCGCTCGGCTTCCGGGCGATCCCGGCGCGGGTCGCAGGGACGATCGGCACCGTGGCGATCGGCCTCGCCTTCCTTTGTGCGATCGCCGCCCTGGTCAACCTGCTCGGCGAGCAGCCGGACGCGCGCCATCACGCCTCCTCGCTCTGGGACTACGCCAGCGCCGCCGGCCTTGACATCAAGCTCGGCATCTACGTCGACCAGCTCTCCACCTTCATGATCCTGGTCGTCACCGGGGTCTCGACCCTGATCCACCTCTACTCGTTCGGCTACATGGAGTCGGACCAGGGCTACCACCGCTTCTTCAGCTACCTCAACTTCTTCGTCTTCTCGATGCTGCTGCTGGTCCTCGCCGGCAACTTCGTCCTGCTGATCGTCGGCTGGGCCTTCGTCGGCTTCGCCTCCTACGCGCTGATCAGCTTCTGGTACCGGCGGACGACGGCGACCAAGGCGGGGATGAAGGCCTTCGTGATCAACGTCGTCGGCGACATCGGCCTGGTCCTCGCCGCCCTCCTGATCTTCCGCGAGCTGGGCACGTTCGAATACGGCGAGGTCTTCGCCAAGGCGCCCGACGTCTTCGCCCGCGGCGAGTGGACGGTGACCGCGATCTGCCTGCTGCTCCTGGTCGGCGCCTTCGCCAAGTCGGCGCAGATCCCGTTCCACACCTGGCTGCCCGACGCGATGGAGGGCCCGACGCCGGTCTCCTCGCTGATCCACGCGGCGACGATGGTGACGGCCGGCGTCTACCTGATCGCCCGCACCCACATCCTCTTCTACCTGGCGCCGACCGCCGCCGACATCGGCGCCTTCGTCGGCCTGGCGACGCTGCTGATCGCCGGCACGATCGCGATCGCGATGACCGACCTGAAGCGGGTGATCGCCTACTCGACGATGAGCCAGATCGGCTACATGATCATGGGCGTCTCGATCGGCGCCTACTCGGCCGGCCTCTTCCACCTGATGACCCACGCCTTCTTCAAGGCGCTGCTCTTCATGGCGGCCGGCTCGATCATCTCGGCGATGGCGAACCGCCAGGACATCGACCGGATGAGCGGCTTCTGGAAGGCGATGCGGTTCACCTCGCTGATGCTGCTGGTCGGTGGCCTGGCGCTGGCGGCCTTCCCGCTCACCTCGGGCTTCTTCTCCAAGGACTCGATCCTCGCCTACGCCGAGGCGCGCGGCGGGATGTACACCTGGATGGCGATCGGCGGCTACGTCGGCGCCTTCCTCACCGCGCTCTACACCTTCCGCTTGATCTTCCGCGTGCTGCCGGGCAAGCCCTGCGAGGAGGCGCAGCACCTGATCGACACCGGGCGCCTCTACCACGGCGAGGCGCGCAACCCCGCCAACGACGAGCTCGAGGACGCCGACGTCGGCTTCCCCGGCCCCACCCATCATGTCGCCGAGGGGTCCTGGCCGATGGCCGTGGCGATGGCGCTGCTTGGCTTCGGCGCCCTCTTCGCTGGCCTGATCCAGGTGCCGGGGGTCGACAACGTCCTCTTCGGCTTCCTCGAGCCTGCCTTCGCCGACTCGCCGCTGGCCGCGATCCACCCGACCGTCGGCGCCGAGTGGCGCGGCCTGGCGATCGGCGGCGCGATCTCGCTGCTCGGCATCGCCACCGCCTGGCTGCTCTGGGTGGCGCGGCCGCAGCTGCCGGAGCTCTTCCCCGCGCGCCTCCGCCCCGTCTACCTGCTCGCCGTCAACAAGTGGTACTTCGACGAGGCGATCGACTTCCTAATCGTGCGCCCGGCGCTCGCCATAGGAAGCTTCGCCAACCGCACCTTCGAGCGCCTCGTCGTCGACGGCCTCGTCACCGGCGCCAAGGAGACCGTCGGTGGCGCCGGCGACATCGTCCGTGTCGTGCAGAGCGGCTTCGTGCGCAGCTACGCGCTGCTGCTGCTCACCGGCTTCGCCGGCCTTGCCCTCTACTTCCTGCTGAGCAGCTCATGATCAACTCGCTGCTCTGGACCCCGCTCGCCTTCGGCCTCCTCGGACTCTTCCTGCCGAAGCGGTACGCCGGCTGGTGGGTGACGCTGGGCGCGGCGGTGACGCTGGGGTTGGCGATCGCCCTCCTCGCCGGCTTCGACTCCGGCGCCGCCGGCCTGCAGGACACCGTCGACGTCAACTGGATCCCCGGCCTCGGCGTCGACTACAGCCTCGGCATCGACGGGCTCAACATCTTCCTGGTGCTGCTGACGGCGGTGCTATGGCTGGGCGGGACGGCCTTCGCCGCCTTCCGCGAGCAGGAGCGCCCCCACCTCTTCTTCCTGATGATGCTGCTCGGCGAGACCGCGACCCTGGGCGCCTTCGTCGCCCAGGACCTGCTCCTCTTCGTCCTCTTCTTCGACCTGATGCTGGTCCCGTTCTACTTCCTCTTCGGCGCCTGGGGAACCGATCGCGAGGACGGGCCGACGGCCTCGGCGGCGACGCTGAAGATGATCGTCTACACCTTGATCGGCTCGCTGCTGATGCTCGTAGGCGCGATCGCCACCGCGATCATCGCCGCCGACGGCGGCCACCTCACCTTCTCGATCGCGGAGCTGGCCAAGCACCCGATCGGCGACGGCAGCCAGCGCTGGATCTTCTGGTTCTTCGCCGCCGCCTTCCTGGTCAAGATGCCCGCCTTCCTCCTGCACGGCTGGATGCCGGACGCCTACCGCGCCGCGCCGCTGCCGGTGCTCGCGGTCTTCTCCGGGGTGTTGGCCAAGGTCGGCGCCTACGGCTTCCTGCGGGTGGTGCTGCCGCTCTTTCCCGCCGCGACGGTCCAGTTCCAGGAGGTGGTGCTGGTGATCGCGCTGGCCTCGATCCTCTACGGCTCGGTGATGGCCTTCACCCAGACCAACGTGCGCCTTATCGGTGGCTACTCCTCAGTCGCCCAGCTCGGCTTCATCACCGCCGGCATCTTCGCCCTGCGCGGCGACGGGGCCGACGGGGCGATCCTGCAGATGGTCAATCACGGGCTCGTGGTCGCGCCGCTGTTCATCATCGTCGCGCTCCTCGCCGAGCGCAGCGGCAGTGAGGACCTGCGCGATATGGGCGGCATGGCGATGCGCGCCCCGGTGCTGGCGGCGCTCTTCCTGATCGTCACCCTGGCGACCCTGGCGATGCCCGGCTCGGCCAACTTCATCGGCGAGTTCTACATCTTCAATGGCCTCTTCCAGGCGAAGATCGTCTTCGCCTTCGTCGCCATCTCCGGCGTCGCGATGTCGGCCTACTACGCGCTGCGCCTCTACCAGCGCACGATGCACAACCGCAAGCCGGAGGCGATCGCCTCGCGCGAGATCGGCCTCCGCGACAGCCTCGTCCTCGCCCCGCTGGTGCTCTGCATCGTTGGCCTCGCCTTCTATCCGCAGCTGATCCTGCATCGCACCGACCGCTCAGCGCAGGAGTCGGTCGCCGCCGTGACCCGCGGCCCGGCGTCGAATGCGCAGCTGGCCAAACGATGAGCTTCCACGCACCTCACATCGACTACGCAGCGCTCTCGCCGGTCATCGCGCTGACCACCGCGGTCTGCGTCGTCCTGCTGACGGCGGTCTTCAAGCCACTGCGACGCAGCGCGCCAGGGCTCACCCTGATCGCTCTGGCAACGACCGCAGGCCTGCTGACCTGGAACTGGGATGACCCGACCGATCTCGTCGCCGGAGCGCTGCGGCTCGACGACCTGGCGATCTCGATCTCGCTGATCGCGATCCTCGCCGCCGGCTTCGCCGTGCTGCTCTCGTTGCGCGAGCCGGCCGCCGAGCAGGCGGGCTCGGGCGAGTACCACGCGCTGCTGCTCGGCTCGGTGCTGGGGATGGTCCTCCTTGCCCAGGCGCAGAGCCTGGTCAGCTTCTTCGTCGCGATCGAGACCCTCTCGATCCCCCTCTACATCCTCTGCGCGACCAACATGGTCCGTGAGAAGTCGCTCGAGTCGGGCCTCAAGTACCTGATCGTCGGCTCGCTCGGCTCGGCGACGCTGCTCTACGGCATGGCCTTCCTCTACGGCGGCTCCGGCTCGACCGACTTCCTCGGCATCGCCGCCGGGATCGGCCACGCCGGGCTGCTCGGCGACCCGCTGGTCCTGGTCGGCATCGCGCTGGTCGCCGTCGGGCTCGCCTTCAAGACCTCGATCGCCCCCTTCCACCAGTGGACGCCCGACGTCTACGAGGGAGCGCCGACGCCGATCACCGCCTTCATGGCGGTCGCGACCAAGGCGGCGGCGTTCGCCGTCTTCGTCCGCTTCTTCGACGTCGCGCTGGCGGGCGAGGCGGGCGACTGGCAGCCGGCGCTGGCGGTGCTGGCTGCGGCGTCGATCGTGATCGGCAACGTCGGCGCGCTCGGCCAGGACTCGTTGAAGCGGCTGCTCGGCTACTCCGGCGTCGCCCAGGCCGGCTACATCCTCGGCGGGCTGGTGGTGGCAAGCCAGGCGGGGATCGATGCCCTCGTCTTCTACCTCGCCGGCTACCTCTTCATGAACCTCGCCGCCTTCAGCGTGATCGTCGCTCGCGAGCGCGAGACCGCCTTCGGCGACGACATCCGCTCCGTGCACGGGCTCGGGCGCGAGCAGCCGCTGCTCGCCTGGCCGCTGACGATCTCGATGCTGGCCCTGGCGGGGCTGCCGGCGACCGTCGGCTTCATCGGCAAGCTCTACCTGATCGAGGCGCTGGTCGAAGGCGACTACACCTGGCTCGCCGTCTTCATCGCGGTCGGCACGATGATCTCCCTCGCCTACTACCTGCGGGTGGTGGCGGCGATGTGGATGCAGCCGGGCGGGGAGGCGGCTGCCGCCGCGACCCCGGCGATCGCCGGCGCCTCCCCCGAGGCCGACCCGATCGATCCCGACGCCGGCCGCCGTCCCTACTTGGTGGCTCCGGCGCTACTGGCCGCCGCGGGGGCGGTCTTCTTCGGCGTCATCCCTCAGCCGCTGGTTGACTTTGCGCAGCACGCCGGCGCTTCGCTGCTCTGAGATAGATGGGCGTCCTGCTCACCGCCGCGGCGATCGTCGTCGCGACCGCTGTCGGCGTCCTCGCCGAGCAGCGGCGGCCGCTGGCGGCTGGGCGCGCGGCGAGGCGCTCGCTGACCCTGATGCTCTACGTGCTGCTGCCGCCGGTGATCTTCTTCAACATCGCCGCCAGCCACATCGACCTCGAGCACGGGGTTGGCCTCCTGCTGGGCCTTCTCGCCTCTTCGCTGGCGGCGCTGACCGCCTACTGGCTCTCGACCCGGATCCTGCGACTGACCCGGCCCCAGACCGGCGCCGTCGTCTGCACGGTGCTCAGCGTCAACACCGGCTACCTCGGCTACCCGCTGACCGTGGCGCTGCTCGGCCGCGACCAGCTCTCTACCGCCGTCCTCTACGACGTCCTCGTCACCGGCCCCTGCCTGCTGCTGGGAGCCTTCGCCGTCGGCGCCGCCCTCGGCGCTAAAGCGGGAGAAGGGCCGCGCCAGCGGGTGCGCGCCTTCTTCACCCGCAACCCGCCCCTATATGCGGCGATCGCCGGCCTGCTCGCCCCCAGCGCACTGGCGCCGCAGGTGCTGGTCGACCTTTCTCAGGCGCTGATTGTGGCGATCCTGCCAATCGGCTTCTTCGCCGTCGGGGCGACCCTGGCGGAGAACGCCGAGCACGGCGACCTGCCGATGCCGCCGCCGCTGACCCGCCCGGTCCTGGTCTCCCTGGTCTCGCGCCTGGCGATCGCCCCGGCCCTCCTTATGCTGCTGGCGGCGCCTCTGATCGATCTCCCCGCCGCCTACCGCCTGCTCGCCGCGATGCCCTCCGGGATCAACTCGATGGTCGTCGCCCACGCCTACGGCCTCGACATGGAGATCACCGCCGAGGCAGTCACCTGGTCGACCGCGATCGTCGTTCTCGCCGCCCTCGCCTCACTGCTGTTCTAGGCAACTAGGTAGGCACAGCACGTACATTTCCGCGCCCTTTCCGGCCTAGGGTTTTCGGCGTCAACAGAAAAAGCGGCCGGGGCGCTGCGCTAACAGCCCCCGGCCTGGCACCGAAAGGCAGGACCTTCCGATGCAGGACAAGGCTAATGGGGCGCGCCCAGCGCGCTCAAATCACGCGCAGGATCTGAAGGACCAGGGCGTCGTTCTCACGCACGTTCTGGCGCTCCACCCAACGCACCTGATCGTCCCGGACCTCGTACGCGAGCTGGCCAGCGGCTCGGAGGATTTCGCCGAGAGCGACAACGCTGAGCGCGCGATCCGCGACCTCACCGGCGTCCGCTTGCTCGACTGCGCTGGCGGGCCGGTCGCACCGACGCGGGCGGCGCTCCGCTTCATCGAGATTCTGGAGGCATGAGGTGGACTTCGCTGATCGCTTTGGTCAGAACCTGCGCCGCGTCGCCGCGTCGCCGACCTCTCGCAAGAACAGCTCGGCGTGCGGGCGGGCCTGCACAGGACTGAGATCGGGCTGCTGGAGCGGGGAGCGCGCATCCCGCGCATCGACACGCTCTTGAAGCTGGCAGCGGCACTCGACATCGACCCAAGCAAACTGCTCGATGGGATCAATTGGATGCCTGGGGAGTCGCTCCCCGGGCGCTTTATTTAGGAAAACAAGAGATCACTTGGAGCAAGCGTAGGGCTTTCCTTGGGAGCCCCTTGAGGTTCTGCCGTAGCATGGTCTATAGTTCCTTCAATGGCCGCTACCCAAATCGACCTTGCTGACCGCGCCGGGCTGAAGGCTCAACTCCCCCAGGCGCGGCAGCTCTATGAGTCCAAGCTCGCCGAACTCAAAGACCTGCATCAAGAGGTCGAGCACCTGCGGGCGATTGTCGAGCACATGGCGGCTCTCGCGGGCGAGTCGTTCGAGCCCGTTGGAGTGAGCGGGAATATGTCAGCCCAGAAGAACGGTCAGGTCGCCCCGGCCCAGGAAGCGGCAGCGAAGGTCGTCAACAAGGCACGCCGCCCGATGAGAGCCAGGGAAGTCGCCAAGGAGTTGAACGGAGAGCCTAACGCTGTCGGTGCTGCCCTCTGGGCCGCCGCCAGAAAGGGGCTTGTGCGGAAACTTGGAGCGGGGCGGTATGCACCTCGTGACTACATCCCACCCCCAGACAGTCTTCTCCCCGATGAGGGAGGCAAGAAATGAGGGCGGACGCCGGGTCCACTCCGGCGATCCAACCCGCCTTCAGAGGTGTCCCCGGGAGCCGCGGCTCCCGGGGCACCGCCCCATTAACGCCGGAGGGCCTGAGTAAAAGTGAACTCGCCCCGACTTAGGACCGGGGATGCTGTGCAGGCATTGTGGGTTCGAATCCCACGCCCTCCGTTAATTGACTACTGATCGTAGTCTTTCAACTTGACGTTGTAAAGCGTCTTAGCATGGCTGCCAGAAAGCGCCCGAACAAGACGAAGCCAACGCCGCCCGAGAAGGACGTGCGGGACAAGCAGGACCCCGCGCATAGCGATGACGACTTCCTCCGTGATCTCGCCAAGGCGACCTCAAACAAGGCTAGGAAAAAGCTAGGCCTACCGTCTTCTGGACGCGATTGAGGATTGCCCAGAACATGGGCTCCCGCGACTTGCGCCGGTTATAGCGGAAGGCGTACTCGTCCAAGTAGGCCTGCAAGTAGTCCGTGCTGATCGCGTGGTATACGCCGTGCACGCCGGTCTTAAACAGGCCAAAGAAGCCCTCGACGGTCTGCGTATGGGTCTCGCCCACCGCGTAGATCTGTTGTGTTTGATCCGGCGATGGCCTCGGTAGTCCCGGCCGATGCTCTCGTAGATCGTGAACTCGTCCGTGAACAGCATTGAGGACGGTAGGACGTGCTCGCGCACGACGCGGCCAACCGTTCGCCCGCCCCGGTCCGGAACGACCAGGGGGCGGACGCGCCCGCCGCGCTCGACCATCGCCAAGATCGTCGGCCGGTAGCTTTTCTGCTTCAGTCTCTGCGCGTGAGTTTCGGTGGCGCGAAAGTTGCCGCCATAGGCCGACTCGTCGACCTCAACGTCGCCATCGAGCTGGCCATCGTCGTCGTCGGCCAAGAGCGTGCGGATCTGCTTGAACATCCGGTGCGCCGTCTTGTAGGTGACGCCGATCTCGCGCTCCAACTGCTTGGCGCTTATCCCACAGCGGGTGCTGCTCATTAGGAAGATCGCAAAGAACCAGAGCTGGAGACTGACCGTCGACTTGTGAAAGATCGTGCCGGCGGTCGGATAGACGTGGTGCCCGCAGAACTGGCAGGAATAAGCGGAGCGGCCTTTGATCCGGTGGAACTTGCTCGCTTTCTCGCACTTGGGGCACTCGGTGCCGTCGGCGAAGAACCGGCCCTTCAAATGCTCGAGGCAGGCGTCGTTGTCCGGGAATAGCTCCAAGAACCGGTTGTACGTCATCTGCGATTCGCTCGACGGCGCTACTGAATTGCGGTTCCTGGCTGCCATTGGCTAATGATACCAGACACACGTACAGCAGGGAAGGTGGGTGGCCGCTCCCCAGAAGTAGTTCGCCAAGGCAGGGAGCGGCCCCCTATGAGCAAGCAACTCAGACCATAGGTAGGCAACCAGACGTTCCGATTTAGCGTCTAGTGCGTTCTGTAGCTTGCCCGCAACCCCTCGGCAGGAGACCCGCCAAGGCCGCCTGTGGGCAGGGGAAAGCAAGCAGCAGGAGGTTTGCATGAGCAGCACTGGCCACAAGTGCCAACGGTCGGGGATCTACCGGAACGACTGCCACGGAGAGCGAATTGCTCTCAGCGTTGGTGAGACGTTCCCGCCATGTTCCAGTTGCCGTAGAGCAGCTAACTGGACGCTGGTCCAGGCGACCTAGTGAACCGCCTCCCGCTACCACTTTCCTCGTAGCGGGAGATCGCAGCCGGGGAATACCCGAGCAGCATTCCGATGATGCGATGTCGCTGCTGCTCGGGTATCGACCGGTCGGTTGCTGCCCATTCGTAGAAGTCGAGTGCCCAGCGGTTTGAGGCGAAGCCGAAGCTTCCGTTGCCGTCGCCGTGGT
The DNA here is from genome assembly GCA_035260485.1 of Solirubrobacterales bacterium. Taxonomy (GTDB): domain Bacteria; phylum Actinomycetota; class Thermoleophilia; order Solirubrobacterales; family 70-9; genus VRUE01. Next base: position 37,557 of record DATFVC010000074.1, read on the forward strand.
CAACGACAAAAGGGATCGCGGCCTCCTGTGCCGCCCTCTCGATCAAAGTCGCGATCCTTAAGGCGCTTGCGGAAGCGGTTGGAAAGTGCCCGGCGATGGCGATGGGGCGTACCTCTCGGGCAACGAGATAGGCGTGCTCTGAGAGCACGTCGCTATTGGGGACGAGCAGATCGGTATCCCGTAGATCCGACTCAAGGGTGGCGGACATGGTTGACTCCTTTTCGGGGAGCGGGACGATCACGCCTGCTGCCGCAAGGCGAGTTTCACCAGGCTGTCCGGTGGGCCGTGACCGAAACCAGCGGGCGGGAAGAGCGAGGACGATCAAGCCGACCGCCAAGGACAGCCAGCCCGAGAAGAGCGCTGCGAAGCCGACTGCCAGCCCCAGCTTGTTCAAAAACTCGGGCTGAGGCCCGTAGCGGTACCTTCGCTTGTGGCTCTGGCTTGTTCCCACCTTCCTATATACCGGAAGGGGGCAACTTTCTTTAAGGGACCGCCCTAGATTGCGCCTCTCGCCAGAGTCCACGCTCTTCTATATGCGGGAGCGGCTCCGGACTAAAGAGGCGAAGGTAAATTTTTACGTGCTCTGACTACCTAGTTGCCCTGTTCTAGCGGTCGAGTCTGCATCTTCACCGTCGCTGCTCGAAGGCAGATGCAGACTCGCGCTTATCCTGGCCCGGTGCTGCAACACGTAACGCTGGAGGTTGCGCCGGGGGACATCGAGCGCTCGATCGAGTTCTGGGCCCTGCTCGGCTTCACCCCGGTCGAGCCGCCGCCCGCCCTGGCCGAGACCTTCACCTGGCTCGAACACGAGGGCACCCAGATCCACCTGGAACGAAACGAGTCGCCAATCGTCCCCCCGTCTGGTCACGCCGCGGTCGTCGTCGCCGACTTCGAGCAGACGGTCAAATGCCTGCGGGAGCAGAGCTTCGAGGTGACCCGGGGCCGCGAACACTGGGGTGCCCCTCGCGCGAAGGCAGTCGCCCCCGGCGGGCACCGGGTCGAGTTCATAGCAGCTCCTCCGGGGTAGCCTTTTGAAAAGCCCGCATCGAGGGTCAGCTGCGCGACAGTTTTTCTGTCGTCTCGAATTGGGAGATTGCTGACAGCCGATGGCATTCGAAGCCAAAGTTCTTGCTGACTCCCTGTCGCCTGCGGGTTATCGGCTGACGACGCTCGAAGCCACCTTCCCGCGCTTCGTTCTCGCCGAGTTCAACACGCACCGCGTCTTCTCGCGCAACTCGGCCAGCTCTCGCGCAATTCCAATCGCCAAGCAATTGCGCCGGGTGCTCGAAGAGCCGTATGTGCCGATCGAGTTCGGTTCGAACCAGCCCGGCATGCAGGCGGGACCCGCACTCAGCGGTGAGAAGAGGGACGCCGCAGAACATGAGTGGTTGTGTGCTCGCGACGATGCAGTGCGTCGAGTGCTCGGCCTGGTCAGCGACCCAGACGCGTTCTCGGCAGACGAGAATCTGCTCGAGATTCTGCAGCAGGTCGAGGGTGTCATTAGAGATCGAGCCCAGCCCTCTGAGTGGCTGAACGTGCACAAGCAGGTCGCCAATCGACTGCTGGAGCCCTTCATGTGGCACACCGTGATCGTCACCGCGACCGAGTGGGACAACTTCTGGAACCTGCGATGTCATCCCGATGCGCAGCCGGAGATCAGGCTCATAGCCGAGAAGATGCGCGAAGCCATGGAGGCATCCACACCCGCGGCGCTCGAGCAGGGCGAGTGGCACCTGCCACTGGTGCGTCCGCAAGACCGCGATCAGGTCGCGTCGACCGAGGATCTGGTCAAGGTCTCGGTAGGGCGCTGCGCCAGGATCAGCTACCTGACCCACGCCGGCAAGCGCGACCTGGGCGCCGACATCGAGCTCCACGACCGCCTGCTCGAAAGCGGCCACATGTCGCCGCTGGAGCACCCGGCGCGACCGCTGAGCGCAGCCGAGCTCGAGCAGAGCGAGTGGAGCGGCAACTTCCGCGGTTGGCACTCCTACCGCAAGAGTATCTCTGGGGAGGCAAATCCGCTGGGCCCTACGGTGCCCGAGAGGGCCGAGGACGACGCCCCAGCAATGATTCCACTTGACCTTGCAGCGGTGGGCCAGTCTCAGTAGGGGTTCCGCTTAGCTTTTTCGGTGTTTCCTCGCCAATCGTCCATCAGCCCCACGGCGAAAAAGCACAAGACGCTCCACCCCTACTGAGACTGGTCTTTGTCGGCAGGGTTCTCCGGGTCCTCAGGCGGGGACGAAAGCTCGGTTGCTGCCTTTTCTCCAGGGCTCGGCCAGGGCTCGGCTGCGCCAGATTGCCAAGCCGGTGGTTTCCCGCCCGGGACCCAGCCCATGAGCAACAGACCCAGGTAGATGAACCAGAGCAGGGTGAACTGGAAGAAGATGAAGGAGACGGCGCCGAGCGCCATCCCGAGTGAGCCCCAGAAGCGGGTCAGCAGGCCGGTTCGCATCGCGTGCAGGGCCGTGTAGACCATGCCGACGATGAAGCCGATCTGACCACCGATGCCGAAACCGGCGGCGAGCGGCCGCAGCGGCGCTTCGTTGACCGTGTCGGTCGCCGCTTCGTTGGCGCGGTCGCTGCCCAGCGCAACCCCCTTCGCCATCAGCCGCGGCACTTCGTTGGAGACGAAGTCCGATGCGGCGTGCAGGTTGGAGAGGCCGCTGAGGATCGCCAGCACCGCCAAGAACAGCGGCCCGGCGATGACGACGCCGACCAACTGGCCGCGCATCGTCGCGCTGCGCGCCCTGGCGGCGCGGAAGAGGTAATAGAGCGGAGCCGCCAGCAGGCCTACCCCGACCGCTTGCAGGATGCTGGAGAGCAGCTGGGCGCCGCGGTGGGCGTCGACGTTGCGCAGCAGCTCCGAATCGCCGCTGCTGTTGCCGACCCCCTGCGAGGCGACGGCGATCGCCGCGGCGATCAGCAGGATCGAGGCAAGGGTTGCCAGCGCGACCGGTCGCGACCAGCGCTTCTCCCAGGCCAAAACCGCCTCCCTGTCGGGACTCAAGCTTCGCTCAGCCCCGCTCGTGGAAGTAGAACTGGGGCAGCGCGCCCTCGATCACCTCGGCGGTCATCCTCTGCGCAACCTCCAGGTTGCCGGTCCGCACCGCGATGTCGTCGAGGGTGACAATGCCCGCGAGGCTATCGCCGTCGAGAACCGGCAGCCTCCGCACCCTGTGCTGGACCATCAGCGCGGCCGCCTCGTCTAGCTCCATCTGCAGCTCGCCGCAGATCAGCGGCCGGGAGGCGTGATCGCCGACCAGGGCCTCGGGATCGACTCCGTCGGCGAAGACCCGCACGGCGAGGTCGCGGTCGGTGACCATCGCCACCGGCGAGCCGGCTGGGTCGACGATGACGACCGAGCCGACGCGGTTGTCGCGCATCTGGCGGGCGACCGAGACCACGCTCGACTCCGGCGTGGCGGTGACGACCCCAGCGGTCATGATCTCGCTCAGCTGCACGCCGCGTACGCTACCGCGCATGAACAAGGCGCACACCCCGGTCGTCCCGCTCGAGGCGGGCGCCGGGCCCGACAACCCTCCCTGCCCTGCCTGCGGTGAGCCGCTCTTCGGCTGGATCGACGAACGTCCCGGTCTGGCCGGCCCGGTGAGCCGCTGCGAGAGCTGCGGGCTGGGCGTGGTCGGCGACCCCGGGACCGGCGAGGAGGCGCTGCGCGAGCTGGACCGGCTCGGCGACGAGCAGGCGGTGACCATCGCCAATCGCGGCGGCTTCTCCGCCTGGATCGGCGGCGCCGGCTGGGCGGGCCTGGAGGCCGGCGGCCGGTACCTGTTCACGGTCGAGGCGGTGCGCCGGCTCGTCGCCCGTCGCGATCAGGTCGTCAAGTCCACCCGCTGGCGCCCCGGCGCCGGCATCGCGACGATGTGGCAGACGATCCTCAATGCCTTCACCTTCGGTCGCAACGGAGCGCTCGGCGCGCTGGGACGCAGCGCCGCCGTACCGGCCGAACGGCCCTGGCAGCGCCGTCTCGACGCGCTGATCGAGGTCGTCGTCGCAATCCCGGCGCTGCTCGTCGCAGTACCGCTGGAGCTGGCCGCGGCGGGGCTGAGGCGGGGCGGGGCGATCTCGCTCAGATTCGAATTGCTCTAGCTGTAGCTACTCACCACGTTGTTCATCCGGGCCTCCTTGAAGGCTGGGGGTGTCTAGACACCCAGCA
>DATFVC010000075.1:0-19540 GCA_035260485.1 Solirubrobacterales bacterium
TGAGTCCCGTTCGAGTCCCGCCGACGGGTTGTTGAGGTACACCCGCCCCGACTCGAACAGGACGATTCGCTCGCCGCCGCGGGAGAGGTTGCGTTGGGCGACGTCCAGCAGCGAGCCGAGCAGAGTCGTCCGCATCACGGACTGATCCTCGGAGAGCGGATTGGAGATCGTCACTCCCTCCGCCCGCGGATCCTCAGCGGGGATCCGCAACCGCTTCGTCTCGCCGGGATCGGTGAAGCTCCAGCCGACGATCTCGTCGAAGCCGAGATCGCGCAGGGCATCCTCGGCGCGGCGGCGCAAGCGCTGATCGCGGCGAAGTCCGCCGGCTTGCCCAGCCAAGCCAGGCAGGGTCGAGGGCAGGTGCTCGTCGAGACCATGGACGCGGGCCACCTCCTCGACCAGGTCGACCTCGCGGGTGACGTCGTAGTGCCGGTCGGGCGGCACTACGACGGCGATGTCGTCGCCGTCGGCCTCGACATCGAAGCCGAGCCGCTCCAGGTAGGCGATCTGGTCGGCCTGATCGATCCTCATGCCAAGCAGCCCCTCGACCCGCTCGCCGCGCAGGCGAATCTGCTGCACAGCCGGAATCTCTGCGGCCACGTCGATCGTGCCAGGCACCAGCTTCGCTCCGCAGAGCTCGACCATCAGCTGCGAGGCGATCCGCTGCGCCCGCATGCACAGTTCCGGGTGGAGCTGCTTCTCGAAGCGCGAGGAGGCCTCCGAGCGCAGGCCGAGCAGGCGCGAGGTGCGCAGGATGTTGGTCCCATTCCAGTTGGCGACCTCGAGCAGCACGCGCTTCGTCTCAGGCGAGACCTCGGAGACTTGGCCGCCCATGATCCCGGCGATGCCGGAGGGACCGCGGCTGTCGCAGACGAGGACGGTCTCGGCGTCGAAGGTCCGCTCGACGCCGTCGAGCGTCTTCATCTTCTCTCCCTCGGCCGCGGCGCGAACGGTCAGCGCTCCGTCGGGGACCTTGTCGAGATCGAAGGCGTGCAGCGGTTGCGAGGTGAGCAGCATCACGTAGTTGGTGATGTCGACGACGTTGTTGATCGGACGCTGCCCAGCGGCGCTCAACCGTGCCTGCAACCAGGCCGGCGAGGGACCGACCGTGACGTCGGTGAAGACGCGCGCGGTGAAGCGCGGGCAGAGCTCGGGCGCCTCGACGGTGACGGAGGCATAGTCGCTTGCCTCACCCTCCCCGTCGGCCACGGCATCCTCCGTCCAGGGCTCGGCCGCGAGGGGCGCGGCGCTGATCGCGTGCACCTCGCGGGCGACGCCGTAGACGCCGAGGCAGTCGACCCGGTTCGGCGTCACCTCGAGCTCGAGCACCGGCTCGGCCAGCGGCAGGATCTCGGCCAGCGGAGTGCCTGGGGCGACGTCGTCGTCGTCGAGCACCAGGATCCCCTCCGACTCCTCGGCGATCTCCAGCTCGGCGGCCGAGAGGATCATCCCGTGCGACTCGACGCCGCGCAGCTTCGCCTTGCCCAGCTTCGCCCCGCCCGGCATCGTCGCCCCCGGCAAGGCCACGGGCACGGACTGGCCGGCCGCCACGTTTGGCGCGCCGCAGACGATCGTGCGCGGATCGCCATCGCCGGTGTCGACCGTGCAGACGCTGAGCCGGTCGGCGTTGGGGTGCGCCTCGCGCTCGATCACGCGGCCGACGACGAAGCTGTCGGCGGCCGGCGGGCCGACGGCGCCGACCCGCTCGACCTCGGTGCCGGTCATCGCCAGCCGCTCGGCCAGCTCGCGGGCATCAATCCCCGGATCGCAGTATTCGCGCAGCCACGAGTACGGGACTCTCATAGGAACTGCCCCAGCATCCGCACGTCGTTGTCGAAGAAGCGGCGCAGGTCGGGCACGCCGTGCCGCAGCATCGCGATCCGCTCCACGCCCATGCCGAAGGCGAAGCCCTGCATCCGCTCGGGGTCGTAGCCGTTATCGACGACAAAGCCGAGCACGCTGGGGTCGACCATGCCGGCGCCGCCGACCTCGATCCAGCCCTGCCCCTTGCAGAGGTTGCAGCGTTCGCCACCGACCAGAAGCCCGGCGCCATCGCACTGGAAGCAGGAGACGTCGAACTCGACGCTGGGCTCGGTGAAGGGGAAGAAATGCGGCCGCATCCGCGCTTCACGGCCAGAGCCGAAGATCGCCTTCAGCATTTCCTCCAGCGTGCCCTGCAGATCGGCAAGGGTGATCCCCTCGCCGATCGCCAGCCCCTCGACCTGGTGGAACATCGGGCTGTGGGTGGCGTCGGAGTCGCGCCGGTAGACCTTGCCGGGGACGATCACGAAGATCGGCGGCGGCTGCGCCTCCATCGAGCGGATCTGCACCGGCGAGGTGTGGGTGCGCAGAAGGACATCGGGGTGGGACTGGATGTAGAAGGTGTCCTGGAGCATCCGCGCCGGATGTCCCGGCGGGTGGTTGAGCGCGGTGAAGTTGTAGTAGTCGTGCTCGATCTCGGGCCCCTCGGCCACCTGGTAGCCGAGACCGATCATCACGTCCTCGATCTGCCGCGTCGTGCGGGTGATCAAGTGCAGGTGGCCGGGGGGGAGCGTCGGCGCTCCCGGCAGAGTGACGTCGATCCGGTCGCTCACCAGGCGCTCGTCGATCTCGACCGCGTCGAGTTCCCCCGCGCGCCTCTCGAGCAGCTCCTCCAAAGCCTTGCGAGTCCGGTTTGCGGCGGCTCCCACCGCGCCCCGTTCCTCCGCGGGCAGCTCGGCGATCCCGCGCAGGATCGTCGTCAGCTCCGCTTTGCGGCCCAGGTGGCGGACCCGCAGCTCCTCCAGCTCGGTGGTGCCGCCAGCAGCTGTGATCGCCGCCGTCCCCTCCGCCTCGATCTTCTCGATCTGCTCAAGCATCCTCGGCCACCTCCTGCATGGCGGGCGACGATAACCGCTCGCACGCTATGGCCGCCGCGGCGGCGACGTTGAGCGACTCGGCGGCGCCGGGACGCAATGGAATCGTCACCCGCAGCTCGCATTCGCCCAATACCTCGGCGGGCAGCCCCTCGCGCTCGGCGCCGAGACAGATGGTTGCGGCTTCGCCCAGAGAGCCAAGTACGGTTCCGCCGTGCGCCACCAGAGCCGCCCGGGGCTGTGGCGCCGCCTCGATCCCCGCCCGCAGCAGCGGCTGACCAAAGACCGAACCCATGCTCGCCCGCACCGCCTTCGGGCCAAAGGGATCGGCGCAGTCGGGACCGAGCACGACGGTGCCACCGACAAGGGCATGTGCGGTGCGGACGATCGTGCCGACATTGCCAGGGTCGGCAACCCCGTGCAGATAGACGCAGGGGGAGCTCGCCTCGCTCGCCCAGACCTGAGGCCAAACGGCGATCGCCCGGGTTCCCGAGCCAAGCGCCGATACCTCGCCCAGCAGCTCCGGCTCCACCTCTTCGCCGCCCAGGCCGCTGCCTGCAGCACTGAGCAGGAAGCGCGGGACGGCACCCGCGGCATGCCCCGCCTCGACCAGATCCTCGCCCTCGGTCGCGAACAGGCCCTCGCGCTCGCGGTGCTTGCGCTCGCGCAGCTTGCGGACCAGTTTCAGCTTCTCGTTTTGGGGGCTGGAAATCATCTGTGTTGGTTCGGGTCGGTCGAATCTTCTCCTGGAACAAAAAAGCGGGCCGTGAAGACGGCCCGCCCGGGAAGTGAAGTGTGTGGGTCGCGACTAGGCGGCCGCACCCTCCCGGGCTAGCTCCACGAATCGGCGGAAGGCATCGCGGTCGGAAACCGCGATCTCGGCGAGCATCTTGCGGTTCACCTCGACCCCGGCCTTGTCGAGACCGTGGATCAGCTGCGAGTAGCTCATGCCCTCGAGGCGCGCAGCGGCGTTGATCCTGGTGATCCAGAGCCGCCGGAAATCGCGCTTGCGGTTGCGCCGGTCCCTGTACGCGTACATCCCCGACCGCTGCACCTGCTCTTTGGCAAAGCGGTAGGAGGAATGCTTGCGGCCGAAGTAGCCCTTCGCTTCCTTCAACACCTTGCGCCGCTTCTTGCGGGCGTGCACGGAACGCTTGACCCGGCTCACTTTCCACCTCCGAGCAGGGTCCTGATCCGTTTTTCATCGGCCTTGGCGATCACTACCGGCCGCCCCATCTGCCGCTTGCGCTTCGGCGACTTTTTCTCGAGGATGTGGCTCGAGTACGCGCGCCGCCCACGCAGCTTGCCCTTGGCGGTCTTGCGAAAGCGCTTCTTGGCGCCGGAATGGGTCTTCATCTTCGGCATCGGGACGGGTATTGAAGCAGACGAAGTAGCCTGCCGCGCGATGCGGATCGTCTACGTGATCGGAACCAGGCCGAACTTTGTCAAGACGGCGCCCGTGATCGCGGCGCTGCGCAGACGCTTGCCCGGGGGTCGTCACGCGATCGTCCACACCGGCCAGCACTACGACCGGGCGATGTCGGAGGTCTTCTTCGAGGAGCTCGGCGTGCCGGCGCCGGACCACATGCTCGAAGTGGGCTCCGGCAGTCATGCCGAGCAGACGGCGCGCACGATGGAGCGGCTGGAGCCGGTGCTGGTCGAGGAGCGGCCGGATTTGGTGATGGTCCCCGGCGACGTCAACTCGACCCTTGCCGCAGTGCTGACGGCAGCCAAGATGCAGATCCCTGTCGCCCACATCGAGTCGGGCCTGCGCAGCTTCGACCGCACCATGCCCGAGGAGATCAACCGGATCGTCGCCGACGAGTTCTCCGAGCATCTCTTCCTGCACAGCGACGAGGCGATCGAGAACCTGCGCGCCGAGGGCATCGGTGACGAGCGCATGCACTTCGTCGGCAACACGATGATCGACACCTTGGTCGCGCTCGAGGATCGTTTTCGCGCGGCGGGATCGGCGGCGAAGCTCGGCCTCGAGCCGGGCCGCTTCATGCTCGTCACCCTGCACCGCCCGGCCCTCGTCGACGGCGACCTGCTGCCGGAGACCATGCAGCGGCTGGCCGAGCTGGCCCGCGAGATGCCGGTCGTCTTCCCGGTCCACCCACGCACGCGCAAGAAGATGGAGGCGACCTCCGCCGCACATCCTGGGCTGCTGCTCTCCGATCCGCTCGGCTACGTCGACTTCCTCTCGCTGATCGCCGACGCGGGCGGCGTCCTCACCGACTCGGGGGGCATCCAGGAGGAGACGACCTACCTCGGCATTCCCTGCTTCACCCTGCGTGACAACACCGAGCGCCCGGTGACGATCCGCGCCGGCACCAACACCCTGCTCGGCCTCGATCCGGCGGCGATCGCCGGGATCCCCACGGCGCTCGCCGAGCGCCCAGCCGGCCACCCTGAGCCGCCGCCCCTCTGGGACGGCCACGCGGCAGAGCGCATTGCCGACGTGCTCGCGCCCGCCTAGAGACGGGACCTAGGCCTCGTCCTTGGTCTCCTCGATCGTGGTGTCCTCAGCCTCGGTCTTCTCGACCGCCGTGGTCTCGGTCTCGGTCTCCTCAGCCTCGCTGGGCGAATCACCGGTCTGCGTGGCCTGCTCCTGCGCCGCGACCTCTTTGCTCGGGGCGAGCATCATGCTCATGTTGCGCCCTTCCTGAAGTGGCGCGGACTCGATCGTGGCGAGCCCGTCGAGATCCTCGAACAGCCGTTTCAGCAGGTTCCGGCCGCGCTCCGGGTGCGCCTGCTCGCGGCCGCGGAACATGATCGTGATCTTGACTTTGTTGCGCTGTCGCAGGAAGCGCTCGACGTGCCCCTTCTTGGTCTCGTAGTCGTGGACGGCGATCTTCGGCCGCAGCTTGATCTCGCGCACGTTGACCTGCTGTTGGTGCTTGCGGGCGGCCTTCTGCTTCTGCTCCTGCTCGTACTTGTACTTCGAGTAGTCGAGCAGGCGGGTGACCGGCGGTTTTGAGCCCGGGGCCACCTCGACCAGGTCGAGGTCGGCCTCCTGGGCGCGACGCATCGCCTCGGCGATCTCGACGATCCCGAGCTGCTCTCCCTCGGCGCCGATCAGGCGCACTTTGGGGACGCGGATCCGCTCGTTGATGCGCGTCGTATCGCGCTCCGGCGGTCGGCGATCGAACCTGCGCGGAACAGGCACTAGTGAGAGGAGAGGTGGAGCTTCAAGAGGACGAGGGATGCGGAGGCAGCCACGGGACGCTCAGCGGCGCGGTGTGTTTGGCATGCCTGCGAACAAGTGCCCGAAGTATAGGGACAGAGCTGAATCACGGTCGCCGGAGGCTCAGGCGGCCTGCTCGGCGCGGTGGACAAGGTCGGCGAACTCGGCGAGCTTCATCGTCCCCAGCTCTCCCTCGGCGTGAGAGCGAACGGCAACCTCGCCGCTTTCTTCCTCGCGGTCGCCGACCACCAACATATAGGGGTTGCGGGCCAGTTCGGCGTCGCGGACCTTCTTCCCGATCGACTCCGAGCGGCGGTCGACCTCAACCCTGACCGCGAGCTCGCGCAGCTGCGCCGCGACCTTGTCGCCGAACTCGACATGGCGGTCTGAGATCGGCAGCACTGTCGCCTGCACGGGCGCCAGCCAGACCGGGAAGCGACCGGCGTGGTGCTCGATCAAGATACCGGCGAAGCGCTCCATCGAGCCGAGCAGGGCGCGGTGGATCATCACCGGCCGCCGCGGCTCGTCATTCTGATCGGTGTAGTGGAGGTCGAAGCGCTCCGGCATGGAGAAGTCGACCTGGCAGGTGCCGCACTGCCAGGAGCGGCCGAGGGCGTCGGTGATGTGGAAGTCGATCTTAGGGCCGTAGAAGGCGCCGTCGCCGGGGTTCAGCGTGTACTCCCGGCCCTGGCTCTCGAGCGCGCTCCGCAGCGCCTCCTCTGCCTGCTGCCACTGCTCCTCGGTCCCGATCGACTTCTCCGGCCGGGTCGAGAGCTCGATGTGGACGTCCTCGAAGCCAAAGCGCGCGTAGAGCTCGTCGATCGCCTCGCAGACACCGGTCACCTCGTCGACGATCTGCTCCGGAGTGCAGTAGATATGGGCGTCGTCCTGGGTGAAGGCGCGGACCCGCAGCAGCCCGTGCAGGACGCCCTCGCGCTCGGCGCGGGAGACCTGGCCGAACTCGGCGATCCGCAGCGGCAGCTCGCGGTAGGAGTGGCGTTCGGAATCGAAGACGAGGCAGGCGCCGGGGCAGTTCATCGGCCGAATCGCGTACCGGCGCTCGTTCGACTCGGTGAAGTACATGTTCTCCTGGTAGTTGTCCCAGTGGCCGGAGCGGTGCCAGAGGTCTACGTCCATCAGGTGCGGCGTCTTGATCTCGACGTACTCGCGCTTGCGCAGCTGCTTCTGGACCTCGGCTTCGATCAGGCGCAGCAGCGTCGTGCCGTGAGCCAACCAGAAGGGCATGCCCGGCGCCTCCTTGCGCAGCATGAAGAGGCCGAGCTGAGGACCGAGGCGGCGGTGGTCGCGAGCCTTGGCCTCCTCGATCCGTTCCAGGTGGAGATCGAGGTCCTTCTTCGAGAAGAAGGCGGTGCCGTAGATCCGGGTGAGCATGGCGCGGCTCTCGTCGCCGCGCCAGTAGGCGCCCGCGATCGAGCTCAGCTTGATCGCCTTGATCCGCCCCGTGGCGGGACCGTGCGGACCACGGCAGAGATCCTCGAAGGGCCCGTTGCGGTAGAGCGAAACGGTCTCCACACCTTCATCGCGGACGAGATCCTCGATCAGCTCGACCTTGTAGTCCTGGCCCTGGGCGCGGAAGATCTCGATCGCCTCCGCGGGCGGGACGTCGCGGCGCTCGAAGCGCTCGTCGGCCTCGATGTGCTCGCGCATCGCCGCCTCGATCCGCTCCAGGTCGTCCTCGTTGACCTTGGCGTCCGCGGGGAACTCGAAGTCGTAGTAGAAGCCCTGCTCGATCGGCGGACCAATCGTCACCTTCGTCCCCGGGTAGAGCCCCAGCACCGCCTCGGCCATGACGTGAGCGGCATCGTGGCGGATCAGCTCCAGCGCCTCGGGGTCACGGTCGGTGAGGATCGCGATCTCGGCCCCGTCGGGGAGCGGCGCGCCCAGGTCGCGCAACTCGCCATCGACGCGGATCGCCAACGCGGCCTTCGCCAGACCGGGACCGATCGCCGCGGCGGCGTCGGCGCCGGTCGCGCCATCGGGCAGCTCCAGCGGCGTGCCGTCGGGCAGCTTGGCGGTGATTTTCGTCGTCGCCTCGATGGGGCTCATGCTACGGCCCTTGACGGGCCTGGCGCACGGCGATCAGGGGGCACGGGCTGGGACCACCGATCACCCCGTGCCGCTCCCAGACCGTGTAGGAGCCGGCGCGGCGGCGCAAGGTCAGGCCGGCGAAGGGCCGGCGACTGGGCGAGCTGCTGGTGACGAAGAAGCGGATGCCGCTCGGCGGCCTTCCTCCGGCGGCGCTCTCAGGTTCGATGCAGACGCGAGCGCCGCGCAGCTCCCAGGCGATGTAGCGGCTGCCCTGTTCATCGGCGAGAAGCGAGCCGGGCGCAAGGACCAGGGTCGAGCCACCGGCGAGCAGCTGGCGCAGTCCGGTCAGTGCGGGCGAGTAGGAAGTCGGCCCGACCGGCGCGTTGGCGAAGGCGAGCAGCGAGCAGATGCCCCCGACCAACAGGTACAGGAGAGTCACGGGTCGCCGCACCAGCGGCAGCACGATCGCCAGCGCTGCCAGCGGAGCCGCTACCTCGAGCGCCTTGGCGGAGGTGTAGGGAGTGCCCCCGACCCGGGCCGCCGCATAAAGGAGCACTACGCCGACGATCCCGGCGAGGATCGTCGTCTCGCGCCGGCGCCAGCACACGATCAGTCCGCAGACGAGCAACAGGGCCGCGAAGGCAGCGCCCGTGAAGTACGCAAACGCGGGGACAGCTCCGTTTCCCGGTGCCAGCCGGAAGTCCCCGGAGAACCAGATCCCAAGCGCCGTGAAGGGTGAGACCTGGCCGAACAGATTGCCCAGGCCCGGGCCATTGGGATCGAAGGTCTCGAAGCTGTGGAAGTCGATCATCCGGCCCAGCTCGGGGAGAGTGCCGACGGCAAAGGCGAGGAGAGCCAGCAGCAGGGGCCGCAGCGGCAGCGATCGCTCGAGCGCCAACCAGATCAGCAAGATCGCGACCAGCCAGATCAGACCCGGGAAGCTGTAGGTATAGACAGAGCCGATCGCGATGATGGCTGCGGGGACGAAGCGCAGCGGGAGGCTGCGCCAGGTTCGGCTGCTCTCGCGGAGGGCCAGGACTAAGCCCAGGACGAAAAGGGCCTGGATCACCTCCTTGAAAGCGCCTTGGGCGAAGTAGGAGGCGACTAGATATGGGAGGCCTACCAGGAGGGCTGCTGGGGTTCGGCGCAGCGGGGGTTGGTCGATGAATGCAGCCAGGGCGGTCAAGGGGGCGAGGATCGCTGCCGCGATCGTCAGGCCGCTGAAGCCCTGGACGACACCGATTCCCAGGCCCTTGTCCAGAGCGACGACTACCGAGTGCGGGCCCAGCGGATAGCCCTGGTGAAGGAGTTGTGAGCCGGCGCCTTGAGCCAGCCTGTCGGTCGCCAGCAGGTGCTGCGACATGTCCGGGTTGAAGCCGGTGCCGAGAATGCCGAAATGGCCTTCGACCGCGAACGGGAGCGAGGCAGCAAGCAATGCCCCGAGTGCAACCGGAAGGCCCACTCGCAGCGCCTCTCCCCCGCCCTCGAGCCGCCCGCGCAGGTGGATCGCGGCGGCAACCGCCAGCACCAAGATCACAATTGCCGAGACCACCCCGTGTCCGGGCATCCGCACGGTCGCCCAGCAGATCGCGCAGACCAAGGCCAGGCCGACCGCGGGCGAGAGCCAGGACCAGCGCCTCACGCCGCAGAGCGCAATCGCCGCTTGTCCGAGGGCAAGCGAGGCGGCGCAAACGGCGAGCACGGCTGCATACGTCGCGATCACAAGGCGGCCGAGCCTAAACTGAGCGCATGGCGCACGTCCCGCCCGCACGGCATCTCCTGCGCGCCAAGGACCTTGCCGACGCCCGCTACTTCGAACCGCTGGGCGTCGACGACCTTGCCCGCGCCGCCGGTCTCTCGCGCGCACACTTCAGCCGCGAGTTCCGCCGCGCCTTCGGCGAGCCTCCACACGCCTACCTGCTGACGCGGCGGCTCGAGCGGGCGGCGGCGCTGCTGCGAGCCACCGACAACTCGGTCGCCGAGATCTGCTTCTCCGTCGGACTGCAGAGCGTCGGCTCTTTTACGACGAGCTTCAGCCGCACCTATGGTCAGGCGCCGACGGCCTACAGAGCCTCCTTCCCGCCGGCCTCTCACCTGGTCCGCGTCCCTACCTGCGTAGTGCGCGCTTACGGGCGGCCCCAAAACCGCACGTTTCGAGAAGACAGCGGCCCGGTCTCGACTTAGCATCGGCGGCGACCGATTCCGCTGACCAAGGAGAACTCAAATGATCAAGATCGCCAACGCACAGCTATGGGTACACGACCAGGACGAGGCGCTAGCCTTCTACACCGAGAAGGTCGGAATGGAGGTGCGGGCCGACGTGACCATGCCCGAGATGGGCAACTTCCGCTGGCTCACGGTCGGGCCGGCCGACCAGGAGGACGTCTCGATCGTGCTGATGGCCATCCCGGGCCCACCGGTGATGGACGACGAGTCCGCCGAGCAGCTGCGGACCGTGATGGCCAAGGGCTTCGCCGGGACGGTCTTCCTCACCACCGACGACTGCCAGGCGTCCTACGAGGAGCTGAAGGGGCGGGGAGTCGAGTTCACCGAGACCCCCGAAGAGCGGCCCTATGGGATCGACTCCGGCTTTCGCGATCCCTCCGGCAACAGCATTCGCCTCACCCAGGTTCAGATGCCGGCGACGGTCTGAACTCGCTGCCGCCCAACTCGGGCGGCAGCGCACGCGGCCCCTCGGGATAGAGTTGGCGCAGCTGCGCGTCGCTCATCTCGAGGGTGTCTGCCCCAAGCTGTTTACCGAGGTCCGTGTTGAGGACTCGCATCTGATTCGACTCGCGCCAGAAGGCATCGTCGGCGCGCAGCACGCGATGGGCCATCGTCGCTCCTTCTGGTGATACATGGGCACAACTGGGCTCGAACCAGTGACCTCCGCCTTGTCGAGGCGGCGCTCTCCCAACTGAGCTATGCGCCCCAGGGGATCTGAATTTAGCAGCGGGCGAGGGCATCCGGCGACTGCGGGAAAGCCGCCGCGGATATGCGGCGTATCCACAACCGCCAGCCTAAAGCTGGCGCTGCAAGTGCCGATGCAGAGAGTGCAACTTTCCCCCGAACGGTGTGTTTCTCTATTACAAGCCGCCAGCAGGGGGGCGGCAGACTTCAAAGCTAGAGGACCGACGAGCCAGCGACTTAGAACTCTCTGGTGGCACGTCCTTCGGAAGCAAAGGGCCCCATTGGGGCCCTTTTCCGTGGCGCCAAGCGTCGCGAAATCGCACAACAAGGGCGGCCCCCTGCGGGCCGCCCTTGTTGTCCCGCCCCCCGTAGGCGCCCCTGCCCGAGAGAGGCCCAATCCCAGCCTCGCAAATCGGGCAAGGTCCGGCTCCCAGACCGACGCTAGCAGATGCGCAACACTTTGTCTGCGGCGCTTCAGTCGACATGCGGGCTCGGCAGGTGCCAGCGTCGCGGTGCGATCAGATCGTCGATCGCCTCCGGTCCCCAGCTGCCGGCCGCATAAGACCGAACCGGCGGCGGGTCCTCCAGCAGGGGCTCAGAGACCTCCCAGAGACGCTCGATGCCGTCCGAGCTGGTAAAGAGCGTGCGGTCGTCGAGCAGGACGTCGTGGATCAATCGCTCGTATGCGTCCAGGGCCCGCTCGGAGCCGCCGAAGTTGTCCGCATAGCTGAAGCGCATGTGCGCCTCGCCGAGGTGCATCGTCGGCCCGGGCACCTTGGCGAGGAAGGAGGCCGAGATGCTGCCGGGGTCGCCCAGCTCGAAGGTGAGGTGGTCGTGGCCGAACGACTCGGCGACCTGCTCGCAGTCGAGCGGGAACATGCGCCGCGGTGGCTGCGAGAAGGCGACCGTCAGAACATGGCGGTCCTCGGCAAGGCGCTTGCCGGAGCGCAGATAGAACGGGACTCCGTCCCAGCGCCAGTTGTCGACGAAGGCTCGCAGGGCGACGAACGTCTCCGTGTCCGAGTCCGCCGCCACCCCCTCCTCGTCGCGGTATCCGTCGTACTGGCCGCGGACGACACCGGCGGGGTCCAACGGCGGCATCGAGTCGAAGACCTTCTCCCGCTCAATCGTCAACTGCTTCGCCTCCAGAGAGACAGGCGGTTCCATCGCGACGAAGCTGAGCACCTGAAACAAGTGCGTTACGACCATGTCGCGGAAGGCGCCGGTTTCCTCGTAGAAGCTGGTCCGCATCCCAATCGAGAGCGTCTCGGGGACATCGATCTGCACATGGTCGATGTGATTGCGGTTCCAAACCGGCTCGAACATCCCATTGGCGAAACGGAGCGCCAACAGGTTCTGAACGGCCTCGCGGCCGATGTAGTGGTCGATGCGAAAGATGTCGTCCTCGTCAAAGACCGAGAGCAGACACGCGTTCAGCTCTCGGGCCGAAGCCAGGTCTACGCCGAAAGGCTTCTCGATGACCACGCGGGCGCCCGCCCCCAGGCCGAGCTCGCCGAGGGCACGGGCAATGGAGCCCGCGGCGTGCGGCGGCAACGACAGGTAGTGCAGGATGCGTGCGTCCTCGCCCACCTCTTCTCGCGTGCCTTCGAGAGCCTCGGCAAGCGGATCGAGCCCCTCTCCGACCCCGACGAAGCGCAGGCACTCGGCAAAGCTATCCCAGGCTTCGGGCGCAGGTGGCCGGCGGCCGCAGTCCTCGACCGCCCTGCGAGCCATCTCGCGGAACCCGTCCTCGCCGACATCGTGCCTGGCCACCCCAATGACTCGGAACCGGCGCGGCATCAGACCCGCTTGCGCGAGATGAAAGATGCCCGGCAGCAGCTTTCGCCTGGCAAGATCGCCGGTCGCCCCGAAGAGCACGATCACGTGGTCCTCAGGGACGTGCTCAGCCGCAATGGCGGCAGGCTGAGTGCCGGTCGCAGCGCTCACGGATCTCAGCCTGACAGATGCCGATCGCCGGATTCGAAGCGGGCTTTTGGCCACCACGAGATGCGGAGCACAGATCCGAGAGGCGCCTACCGGAATCGAACCGGTGTAAACGGCTTTGCAGGCCGCTGCGTAGCCACTCCGCCAAGGCGCCGTTGGGCGAGCAAAGCCTAGCGGCGGGCGGGGGCTGCGGTGGCTAGGGTCGGCGGCGGTTCCGCCCGAGTGTCATCAATCGCCACCGCGACCAAGACGGCGCTCGACGCGATGACTGCGGCGAGGAGGCTCAGCGGGAGGAAGGCGATTCCCAGCACGACCAGACCAACGCAGGCGACGACCCGGACTCGCGGGACGCGACCGGTCGCCCTGCGCATGAACCCGAGCTGGGCGAGCAAGAAGATCGCCGGGCCGCCGAAGATGAGCACGGCGGCATTGACCGTATTCGGGTCGTCTGGGCTGGCGATCGCCAGCTCGTCGCCGACCGCGATCGCGATGATGCCGATGACCATCACGATCAGGGTGTAATTCCCGAGTCCGACTATTCGTGAAGCGTCGGGGGCGCCCTCCACCGCGTTGATGCCGATTTCCTCGGCGCGATGGAAGTAGCACCACCACAGTGCAACGACGCCGGCGAAGGCTACGGCCAGGACGAGGAGGCGGTCGGCCTGGACCGGCTGGTCGGCGAAAGCATTGCCGAGAGTCAGGACCGTCTCCCCGAGCGCGATCAGGAAAAACAGCCGGAAGCGCTCGAGCAGGTGCTCGGCGTAGATCTGGCTGTCGGAGCTAAAGGGGCTTTTCCGGCCGGGTAATGGGTGGCCTGCGATCACGCCGCCATAGGTGATCAGCGTGGCGACGGCCCAGAGCACGAGGCGGGCGTCACCGTCAACGGCGATCCCCGCGATCCAGATCGGCGCCGTTCCGATCTCCCAGACCAGTGCGTTGACGAAGTGCATGTAGAGCCTGTGGCCGCGAAAGCTCGCCACGGCGAATGCCGTCCGCCCGATCTGAATCGAGAGGTAGCCGATGACGAACAGGCCGGCGCGATCGCCAAATGCCTCCGACACCGACGTGGACATGAGCAGGCTGGCGAACATCAGGCCGAGCAGCAGCAAGCGAACGGGCTGGCGGTCGCCGTCGAGCCAGTTCGAGGTCCAAACGGTCATGAACCACGCGTACATGACGGCGAGAGTGAGGACCAGCGTCTGCGCCATGCCTCGAGCATCGACGTGCTCGAGCAGATTGCGCGCGAGCTGGCTGACCGTGAACACGTAAACGAGGTCGAAGAACAGCTCCAGCGGCGTGACCGCCCGCGCGACTTCGCGAGGGCGCACGACCGACGACGTGCGAGGGCGATCGTCGGCGGGCGCCGTCATCACGGAAAGCGGCTGATGGGATTCGAACCCACGACCTTCTGCATGGCAAACGACCCGCCTCGCAGCCGCCGGGGCATTCTAGAGCCAAAAACCCGATTCTGCTCTGTCGAGAAATAGGGCTGCTCAGGCACAGTTCGGCTCGATTTGAGCAGCGAGATCGCTCCGCTGCCCAATCGAGTCAAGCAGGCGGCAGCTCGCGGAAAACGTCTTAGTCAAGGAGTCGCCCCGGCTTCACCTCGACTGCCTCGGCGAGCCGTTCCAGCGTCGAGACTTGGGGATCGCGTTTCCCCGCCTCGATCCGGCTGACCTCCGTGGCGTGGACCCCGCTGCGCTGCGCGACCTGTTCCTGCGTCAACCCAAGCCGTTCGCGCGCCTCGCGCAGGTTGGTGCCGAGAGCGCCCATGCCGCAATCCTCTGTCCTGTGGGCCGGAACCTCCATAGGAAATTTCACAAGTACTTACGTAGACTCCTGCTCCTATGCCGCCCGCTCCGACGACGCAACGGGGCCGATCCCGGCCCCAACGTAGCGGGCTTGACACAAGAGCAGACTGGTGATGTGACGATCCACGAGCTCTGCCCCGGTAGCTCAGCTGGAGAGAGCGGCCGCCTCCTAAGCGACAGGCCGCCGGTTCGAATCCGGCCCGGGGCACTTGCCGAAGCTGTTACGCCGAAGGTCGCGGGTTCGAGTCCCGTCGCTCCCATGACGAAGTTGCTTGCTCGGCAATCGGGCGAGCACTGCCTCAAGGCAGAACTCCTTTTCCGATTTCCCAGCTTGACCGCCTGGCTGCGGGCGGCTTGAATGTTGTCGTGACTCTTCAGGACGAGTGGAACGTGCGAGCAAACGCTCTTGATGTCTTGATTGAGCAGGAGCGGCAACTAATCGCCTACTACGAGGCTCGGAGTGCCCGCGCGGAGGCCACCGCGGCCGCTGCAGTAACCGCTGTGTTCGCGTTGGCCGCCCTGACGGCAACCCCGGCAACGAGCAGTAACAACGCGTTTGCTTGGATCATCGTTGTCCTTCTGGCTTTTGCATGCGTGTTTGCTCTGGTCGCGCGTACGGTCGCCGGCCTAAAGCGCAGCCGCGATTCATGGTTTTCGTCCGGCTCGGATAAGTTCGACACAGCCCTAGAGAAGTTACGGGAGTGCCACGGCGCGGACCCGGAGCCTGTCGATGCGAGACAGCGCACGCTGACGGTGTGCGCTGCGCGCGCCACGGATGCCCGCGAAACCGCAAAGTCCAGGGATCGTGCGGCAACTGTCGCCTCCGCCGCACTCGCTCTCGCGCTCGTCGGCATCCTCGTCCTGCGGTTGCTCACCGCATGACCGCGGTTCCCTGTCGCGCGAAACGGAAGTGCAGCCCCATCACCTAAAGCTGACGCACCTTCCGTAACCACTGGTTCGTCTCGACGTCCTCGGGACTTCCTTCTGCCCCGGCGAGAATCAGCCGGCTTCGCCGTGCAGGCGCTGGAGCACTTCCATCAGGTTGGGGAGGCATAGTCAGCTCGAAGCTATTTCCAGGGCTTTCGTAATTGGGGAGGCCGCGCAAACTCCACGTCAATATGCACAGATAGGTGCGGATATGCAGCGAGTCGGGCACTTCCCGTCAGAAGTGCCCGAAATCACCGAGCTTGGTTTGATCGACGGCTTAGACGTCGAGCGCAGCGCCAACCTTGCCGGCGAAGCTCTTTGCCCCAGCGCGCTCGACCGCGGCCCGCAACTCCTCGATAGACCGTCCCCTGCGACCGCTTGACGTCCAAGGAGGGGCCCGAATCAACGATGGCTGCCCGGCCCCCGCCAAGCCAATGAATACTGGGCGTCCGTCGGGGTGCTTCGCTACTTGAGGATCGTGTTCGACGTGCCGACGTCGGTCGTTTCCGACCCTCCGCTCTGGGTGAAGCGCACGTCATACGCGAGGGGGACTCCGGACGGCTCGCCGTTGAGGACTGTCCAGAACCGGTCGACGGTGGTAGATGAAGACAGCGAACCGAGTGAATTGAAATTGAAGGTATGAGGCGCTTCGCCGTTCAAGGACCGTCCGATCTCGAAGCCGAACTTGTATCCGCTGGCTTCCCCCGGAGTGAGGACGGAGCACCCGCAATCGTAGTTCCAGACTAGAAGGACCCCGCCCCCGCTTGCGACCGAGGCGCATACGACACTCGCACAAGTGGGTTCGATGAAGTCGATCGTAAGAGTGCGAACGCCTGAATTCCCGTGGTCGTCCCTTACGCGCGCGAGGAATTCGCGCTTGCCCAGGCTATAGACGAATTGCTCTTTGCCGATTGCGGGCTCGAAGTCGTATTTGTCGATCTGTTCGCCCCCACTCAGCGCTCCTGATTTGGCATCCAGCTGGATGTCGGACACGGAATGCTCGCCGTTCGGCCCGTAGATCTGCCAGGTGAATGGTCCCTCGCTCGGCCCGCTTGCGGATAGCTGGGCATCGTAGGGAACTCCGGGAACATGAGATGGAAGCTCGGTGGGGGAGATTTCCAGGTCGTTCCTTGGATCTATGTCGAGGATTGCCGTGGCCGTGTACAGCTTGTGGATCGAGGGCTGTTCGTAGCTCGTGTGCACGGTCCACGCCCCCGGCCAGATCGAGCTGCACGTGCCGGCGCGGGTGTCGCATGAGCCCTCGCATTCGCGCCCCCAGGGTTCGGTTTGACACCCCTTGTTCGCATAGATTTCGGTCGGGTCCTCGGAGGCGGCCGGCGTCATGGACATGAGCGCTTCGTCCGTGACGTCCCTGTGAGTGCCGTCAGCGGCTACGAGGGTCACGGTGTAATGCTGGGGAACGCCGGCCTCGGTGGTCGCCTTTTTCGGCGAGAGGACCAAGCGCGCCCGCCCTCGGCCGGCCCCACCAGAGCCACCGGGTAGGTGCCATGGCCCGGCCTTGAACTCATTCCCGGTCCAGTGCCACAGCCGCCATTTCCTGCCCAAGTACCGACATCCCTCCTGACTCGGGTGGTTCACGTAAGTCGTTTCCTCGATTCGCCGACCGCGCTTGGCGATGCCGGTGAGCTCGCCCTTGTAGTGCCAGATCGGCAGCCAGCGGCCACCTGTAAGTCGAAACACGCGCCAGCCTCGACCTAGATTGCAGCGCCCGGCCGCAAGGGCGATGGCCATCGTTTGCCTGTGGCGCCCCGCGAATTCCCCGCAGAGGACGGTCATCGCCTTTGGTTGCCGGTGAGCGCCGCGCTTGGAACCGGCCGCGAGAATGGCGTTGGCGGTCTCTGTGCCGCACCGCCGGCCGGCCTGCTGACCGCCGTCGGCACGGGCGAGCGCGATCGTCGGCGTAAGACATAGCGCGAGAGCGACCGCAAAGAGAGGAACGGGTAGAACGCGCCGGAATCCCATGACAGTGGTCTCTCCCCCCATTAACAAAGTTCGATGCGAAGCGGCTGAAGGGATTCGAACCCCTCGACCTTCTGCATGGCAATTAGGAAGGTCTCCGAGAACCGTGCGCCGCGAAAGTAGCAGCTTGCAGGGGTTCGTAACGGTGCGGCGGGCGGCCGCGATCACAAATACGTGGGGAATGCGCCGATATGCAGCTATTTGGGAACTTCGGCGCAGAAGTGCCCGAATCCGAGGTGGCGGTTTGATCGGCCCAGGGGCCGGGGAAACCGATTATGGTCGATGTCCCACGACAAATCGAGGAGGATGCCGTCATGTATGTGCGTACCGTCAGGTTCACCGACGTATCTGCCGAGCGAATGCAAGAGCTTCTTGCCCGCATCGAGGAGTCCGACGGGCCACCCCCCGGCGTGCCCGCCACGGGTCTTAAGATCTTGTTCGATGGCGCACAGGGAACGGCGGTGGTTCTTCAGTACTTCGAGAGCGCGGAGGATATGGAAGCCGGAGGCCAAGCGTTCAGCGCGATGGATCCGTCGGAGACGCCCGGCACGCGCGCATCGGTAGACATGTGCGAGGTGAAGCTCGAGCGAACGCTCACCTGAATCGTTCGCGGCTCGGGCGCTTCCCCAGGGAAGTGCCCAATTACGACGACTAGCCCCCCCATGCGTGCGCCGACCGCAACAATTAGCTTTCGCATTTTCGCTAGTGGGGCAAGTCCCGTCGCACGCTCAGCGGTTCAGCAGCTGGCCAGTCAGCTCTGCTGCGCTGACCCCGATGAACGCACCAGCGAGCACGTCCGCGGGATAGTGGACACCAGTATGGACTCGGGAGTAACCGACCAGCGTCGCCAGCGCCCGCAGCGGCACCGAGAGCATCGGCTGGACGTTGGCGGCGCCAGTGGCGAAGGCGAAGGCGGAGGCGGCATGGCCGGAGGGAAAGGCACTCGAGCGCGGCATTTGGACGTGGCGGCTCGCGAGCTCCTCGGCCTCCTTCCTCGCGGGGCGCCGCCGGGCGCTCAGCGGCTTGGCGACAAGGTTGGCGAAGCCTGAGGCGATGCCGAGCGAGACGAGACCCTTCCGAGCCGCAAACCGGCCGCTGGGCCCGCCGAGGAGGGCCATCGCGGCCGCGATGGCGAACCAGAGCTTGCTCTGGTCGGCGGCACGGGAGAGACCGCGCATGGCGACGTTCAGTGAGGGGGTATCGCTGGCAGCGATCGCTCCGTAGACGGCGGTATCGACCGCCTTCGCCTCGCTGAGCCACTCGGGCATCGGCTCACCACTTCAACTCGATCTCGAGCTCTCGCTCGTCGGTCTCGATCTCCAGCTCGACCTTGAGCTGGACCTCGTCGGGAACGTGCACGGTGATCTTCATCCCGGCCCGCTCGAAATCGATGTCGTTGTGGCGCGCGAGCATGTCGGCGAGAGCGTGAAGACGTTCGGCGACCTCCTCCCGCTTGAGGGTTTCCCTCTGCTCGACCTCGAAGATATCCATCAACTCTCCTTCCGCTGAAGTTGTGGTTTCGGCGTCCTCCCCATAGCGACTCTCACCAGCGTGCGAACAGTCTCCCAGGCGCCCTCGGGCATCGCCGCAGATGGAGAGGCTCCGGGGTGTGCGGCAGCGATCCGCACCCCCAACGCCGCCGGCAGGATTCTGAAGCGCAGCGGCGCGTCCAGAGTTACGGCCTCGCCGTCGATGCCGGCGGCGATCAGACCGTCTGCGTCAACCTCGAAAGTGGGCGTGGACCACTCTCGCCAGGGACGCTGGATCAACCGTTTGTCTCCAGCCGGCAGGGAAGCAACGGTGATCCCCAGCAGCTTGTCGTCGATCCTCGGCCGGGTGCCCGAGCCGACCGCGCGCCCGAGGCGGTAGCGATTGTT
>DATFVC010000076.1:0-5310 GCA_035260485.1 Solirubrobacterales bacterium
GTGGGCGAGCTGATGACCTCGACCGCCGACGTGCTGGACGAGAGCATCCGTGCCACCGAACAACAGAAGGAGGCCGCCGAGCAGGTCTCCGCCGCGATGGTCCAGATCCGCACCGCCGCCGAGCAGCTGGCGGCGGAGGGACGCCAGCGGGCCGAGGCGGCCGAAACCGTCAACGGCCTGATCGAGGAGCTGGAGCAGGCGCTCGACGACCTGACCCGGCTCGCCGCCCAGGGCTCCGCAGGCAGGTTGCCTGGGGACGAGATCAATGCGGAGCGGGCCGGGCGGGGATGAGTGGGGTCCACGTCCGCGTCCGCGTGGCCGGAGAGCACTACGCCCTCCCGGTCGAGCAGGTGCTCGAGGTGGCCGACCTGGGTGAGATCGCGCCGGTTCCCGGCTCGCCCCCGGAGATAGCCGGCGTGCGCAATCTTCGCGGCCAGGTGATCCCGGTGATCGGGCTGGCGACGATGCTCGGCCTGAGCGGGGATGAGCCCAGCCGCGTCGTGGTCGCAGAGTCAGGTGAGCTGCGCGCCGGCCTCGTCGTCGACGAGGTTCTCGACGTCGGGGAGCTGCCGCCGGCCTCCGAGCAGGTGGAGTCCAACTATCTGCTCGGCGCCTGCCTGGCTGACGGCGAGCTCGTCGGGGTGCTCGACGTGGAGGCCGTCCTCGCCTCGATCGGATCCCGCGGGGCGTCGGCTTGAGCGCCTCCGACGAGGAGATCCACGAGCTGGTCCGCCAGGAGGCGGGCGACTGTCTTCAACGGATGGAGTCGAACCTGTTGGCGCTGGAGTCTGGAGAGGGCGGGTCGGCTGAGGTGGACGCGATCCTGCGCGACGCGCATTCGATCAAGGGCAGCTCCGCAATGATCGGCTGGCGGGAACCGGCGACCCTGGCCAACGCGATCGAGGAGCGTATGGAGTGGGCCCGGGAGACGGGTTCCCTCCCAACCGAGACGGTCGATCCGCTGCTGCGCGCCGTCGACGCGCTGCGGCGGGCGGTGAATGGTGAGGAGGGGGTTGCGGCGCCCCTGGCCGAAGAGCTGGCCGGCCTCGGCCCGGACGGAGATAACGAGGAGACGGATACCTCGACGAAAGGCAGTTCGGGGGCGAAGGGGAAGCGGGGGGCGGGGGGAGTCCCCGAGCCCGCCGGCGAACAGCGTGCGCCGATGATTCGGGTCGATGCCGCGAAGGTCGACCGCATGCTCGATGCCGTCGGTGAGACCGTGCTCTACCACCGGCGCTTGGAGCATGCGCTGGAGGACACGGTGCACGAGGGGCGACAGGTTTCCGAGGAGCTCGACGTAGGCGAGCGGCTGCTCGGCGACCTGCAGGACTCGGTGGTCCAGATGCGGACCCTTCCGCTGAGCACGATCACCAGCCCGTTCCCGCGCGCCATCCGCGATCTCGCCTCCGAGCAGGACAAGGAGGCGGAGTTGGCGATCAGCGGCGCCGACACCCAGCTCGACAGGACCATTCTCGAGGGCATCTCGGAGACCATCGTCCACCTGCTGCGCAATGCCGTGGCGCACGGAATTGAGGCGCCTGAGGAGCGGGAGTCGGCCGGGAAGCCGCCCATGGGGCGGATCGACCTGCGCGCGCACCAGCGCGGGGGGATGGTCGCGATAGAGGTGGCCGACGATGGCAGGGGCGTCTCCGCGGCGCTCCTTGCCCGCGCCGAAGAGGCTGGCTCCCTTGTCGACCTCCTCGCCAAGACCGGCTTCTCGACGGTCGAGGAGGTCACCGAGGTCGCCGGCCGCGGCGTCGGATTGGACGCGGTGAAGCGAAGCGTCGAGAGCCTCGGCGGCGGGCTCGAAGTGCAGAGCGAGCCCGGCAAGGGCACGGAAGTGACGCTGCTGCTGCCGCTGACGCTCGCGCTGATGCGTGTATTGCTGTTCGAGCTGGGCGGTCAGGCCTTCGCCCTGCCGATGACCAGCGTTGGCCGAGTGGTGGCGGTGACCGACACGACCTCGCTCGGCAATCGGCCCTCGATCGAGATCGACGGCCAAGTCGTTCGCTTGTCTCAGCTCGGCGAGCTGGCCGGCGCCGCGGGGAAGCTGCCGGAGCGGGCTCCGGCGATCGTCGTCGAATCGCTCGGACGGCGCCTCGCGGTGGCCTGCGATGAGCTGATCGGCGAGGAAGAGGTGGTGATCAAGAGCCTCGGCGCGGTTCTCGCGGGCCTGCCCGGTTACCTGGGTGCTGCCATCCTTGGCGACGGGCGGATCGCGCTCTTGCTCGACCCCAATCACCTGCTGAAGGCTCCCGCGGAGGCAATGGCCTTGGATCAACCTGACGAAACGAGTGAGCGGCCGCCGGCGCAAGTGCTCGTCGTCGACGACCAGTTCTCGGCGCGGGAGCTGCAGCGGAGCATCCTCGAAGTGGCCGGTTACCGGGTGGAGGTCGCCGGCGACGGGCGCGAGGCGCTGCGACGGATCGGCGAGATCCCCGACCTCGACCTGGTGCTGACCGATGTCCAGATGCCGGAGATGGACGGCTTCGAGCTGCTGGAGGCGATTCGCGCCGACGAGGAGCACGCCTCGCTGCCGGTGGTGATCGTCACCACCCTTGGCGACGAGTCGAGCCGGAAGCGTGGCGCCGAGGCTGGGGCCGACGCCTACGTCGTCAAGGACGAGTTCGACCAGGAGGCGCTGTTGGAGACGATCGAGCGCCTGGCTGGCAGGTGACTTCGGGCTCGGGTCCGCGCCGGGTCCTGATCTGCGAGGACTCGCTGGCCTACGCGACCGCTCTCTCCAGGTTCCTCGAAGGGGATGAGGAGATCGACGTTGTCGGTATAGCCCCCACCGGCGAGCAGGCGATTGCCGACGTCGAACGCCTCGAACCGGACCTGCTGACTTTGGACATGCAGCTCCCGGGAATGAACGGGCTCGAGGTCGTGAAGAGGCTGATGGGATCCAACCCGTTGCCGATCGTGATCCTCAGCTCCAAGGTGGCCAAGGGATCCGAACAGGCCGCCGAGGCCCTGGCGGCCGGAGCTCTCGAGGTCCTCGCCAAGGACATGCTTCGCCTCGACCGCCCCGATGACCTCTGGGCGCAGGCGATGCGGAGCCGACTGAGGCGGCTGTCGAGCATGCGGGTCGCCCGCCCGCCCATCGCCCGGCGCCGCAAGCCAGCACCCTCGCGGGCGGCCGCCGGGATCGGCTCCCGTTCGGCCCAGGCGATCGGCATCGGCGCCTCGACCGGTGGGCCCCCGGTGCTGGAGACGATCATCGGAGGCCTTCCGGCGGATCTTTCGGCGCCGGTTCTCGTTGTGCAGCACATGGCGCCGGGATTCATCGAGGGCTTCGCGCGGTGGCTCGATCAAAAGCTCTCGATCGAGGTCCGCATCGCGGCGCAGGGCGATCGCGCAACCCCCGGTATCTGGTTTGCTCCTGACGGAGCCCACCTCCTCCTCACCGGATCGATGAGGTTCGTCCTCGACCGCGAGCCCGAGGGGCCCCACCGACCTTCCGTTGACGCCTTGCTGGGCAGTCTGGCGCGGGGTGTGGGAAACGAGGCGGTTGGCGTCGTGCTGACCGGTATGGGCAGGGATGGCGCCGCCGGAGCCGCGGAGATTCGCCGCGCGGGCGGCATCGTGATCGCGCAGGATGAGGCTTCCTCCGTCGTTTACGGGATGTCCCGTGCGGTAGCCGAGGACGGCGCCGACCTGGTCGCTTCCCCGACGGAGATCGCCGATGCCCTCGCGGCGCTGAACCCGGCTCGGGGGATCGCGTGAACGACCCGCTGGAGAGAGTTGCGGAACTGGTCGCGCGGGAGAGCGGAATCCAGGTCAAGGGCTCGCAGTTGGGGGCGCTCTCCGCAGCGCTCGGGCGGGTCTCGCCGGGAATGGACGCGGACAGATTTCTCAACGCGCTCGCCGATCCAGCCCAGCAGCCGTTGCTGTTTGGACAGCTGATCGATCAGGTGGCCATTCAGGAGACCTTCTTCATGCGCGAGCCAAGCGAGTTGGAGGCCGTCGATTGGCGCCAGCTCCTGGCGGGCGCCAATGCCCGCGGAGCCGCCGAGGTCAATGTCTGGGTGTCGGCGTGCGCTTCGGGCGAGGAGGCCTACTCGGTGGCGATGCTGGCGACCGAGGCCTTTGGCCATGGCCGTCCGCCGGTCTCCATCCTCGCCACCGACATCTCGATGCGAGCGCTTCGGCGGGCCGAGCAAGCTGTCTATTCGGAGCGTTCGACCCGCGAGTTGAGCTCTGCTCGGCGCGGCCGCTTTCTGGTCCGCGATGGGGCGCGGAGCACGGTCGGCGAGCCGCTTCGCTCGCTGGTCCGCCTGCGGCGGCACAACCTCGTGGCCGACCCGACGCCGCCGCCCGGCGAGGTGCCCTTCGACCTCGTCCTCTGCCGGAACGTGCTGATCTATTTCGGCCCGGAAACGGTAGAGACGGTCGTCAGGTCGCTCGAGTCCGCGCTGCAGCCCGGAGGCCAGCTGATCCTCGGCGCGTCCGACCGCCTGACGAGCTCGGCGCAGCGGCTCACCGAGGTCGCCGCCGATGAAGCCAAGCCAACCGTGGCGGTCCGGTCAAGGATCCAGCGCCGGCGCGCCGGCAGTGGGTCGCGAACCCTTCGCAGGCCTCTTGGAAGGGCGGCCGGAATCCGCTCACCGGCCGCGCCTTCGACACTCCCAGACCCGGAGATGTCCACGGCCCTGGAGGCATCGAATCGGGGTGAATATGCCGTGGCGATCGAATCCGCCGACCGGATCCTGGCTGTGGACCCCCTCGATGCCGAGACCTACTACGTCCGTGGTCTGAGCGAGCTGGCGATCGGCGATCCAGCGGCTGCCGTGGGCTCGCTTCGCCGCGCGCTGTACGTCGACCCGACGTTCGCGGCGGCCGCGTTCCAACTCGGTCGTGCCCACGATCTTCGCGGCGACGGGCAGGCCGCGAGGAGGGCCTACGCGAGCACCCTGCACGCTCTCAGCCGGGGCGACGAGCGCCCTCGCGCCCTGGTTGGCCAGGTGGACCTCGGCGACATAGCAGTGGCCTGTCGCGCGCGACTAGCTGAAGCAGGCGACCCACGGTAGTCCGGCACATTGCGGGCCGGGATGGCTGCTCTCAGGCGGGGACGAATACCGGTGTCCGCTCTGCCCGCACTACGAATCAAAGCAGCCAAGTAGGCGATTGAGCTAGCCGGAGTAACCCCTGCGAGCTACACTGTGCTGCCCATGCCTTCCAAGCACCCACGAATCGCCGTGACCGCAGACCCGGAACTAGGGGAGGCCTTGGCGCGGGTTCGTGCTGCCACCGGCACGCGCGAGGCCGACGCAACGCTGCTGCGCCGCCTTGCTGTTGAGGGGGCGGAGG
>DATFVC010000077.1:0-36646 GCA_035260485.1 Solirubrobacterales bacterium
GCGACTCAGCGATGGAGGACGCGATCTTCGTCTCCAAGTTCGCCGACGACCTCACCGTCGTCAACCGCCGCGATGAGTTCCGCGCCTCCAACATCATGCGCGAGCGGGCCGCCGAGCAGCCCAACATCGATTTCAAGACCCCGTTCGTGCCCGAGGAGTTCGTCGGCGGCGATGCGGGCAACCTCGACCACGTTCGACTGCGCAACGCCGAGACCGGCGAGACCGAGGACTTCAGCACCGAAGGCGCCTTCGTCGCGATCGGCCACATCCCGAAATCGGAGATCGTCGCCGGCCAGGTCGAGACCGACGAGGACGGCTACATCCGCACCGAGCCCGGCTCGACCAAAACCAACCTCGCCGGCGTCTTCGCCGTCGGCGACGTCGTCGACCACACCTACCGCCAGGCGGTCACCGCCGCCGGCACCGGCTGCATGGGCGCCCTCGACGCCGAGTGGTACCTGCGCGACACCCCACCGTCGCCGGAGGCCCACTGGGCACCTGGCGGCGAGCCCTCCGAGATCGCCCCGACGCCCGGATCCTAGGGCTTAGTCGAGCAGCTTCTGCACGACGAAGGTGCGGGCGCCCCGAGGGGTCTCGACCTTGACCGGCTTGCCTGGCGCGGCGTCCATCAGCGCCTGACCGATCGGCGACTCGGCTGAGAGGCGGCCGGCAGCCAGGTCGGCCTCGGTCGAGCCGACCAGGGTCCAGGTGTTGACGGCCCCTTTTTCCTCGTCGAGGACCTCGGCGGTGCGGCCAAAGCCGAAGCGGTCCGCGGCGCCGTCGACCTCGACCACGACCGCCGTGCGCAGGCGTTCGCGCAGGCGCTTGATCCGGGTCTCGAGATGCGCCTGGTCGTCCTTGGCGATGTGGTACTCGGCGTTCTCCTTGAGATCGCCCATCTCGCGGGCAACCTTGATCCGGGCCGCCATCTCGGTCCGCCCCGCCCCTTCAAGCTGCTCGATTTCCGCCCGTAGGGCAGCGATCCCCTCCTCGGTGATCGGCTCACCGCCTCCCTCGGTGCCATTCATCCGCTCACCATCGCAGATGGGAAGTTATGCGATAGCTGCCACACGACCCATGCTCTAAGGTCGGGTACGGCTCCGATCTGCACCCATACCGACTCGATCCAGTACTTCGATCTGCCCGGCGAGGTTGCGGGCTGTGAGGAGTGCTTGAAGCTGGGGATGCGGTGGGTGCACCTGCGGATGTGCCAGAGCTGCGGCCATATCGGCTGCTGCGACAACTCCCCAGGCAAACACGCGACCGGTCACCACCGGGAGACCGGACACCCGATCATCCGCTCAGCCGAGCCGGGCGAGGACTGGAGCTGGTGCTACGTCGACGAGGCGATGTTCCGCCCCAGACCCGGCTGAGGGGGAATCCAGCCGACAGCGAGCTGCCTAAAAGAGACCGATGAGTCTCAGTCTCTGCTAGTCAGGCGTGACGATCGCGAATCCCGGG
Source organism: Solirubrobacterales bacterium (assembly GCA_035260485.1). GTDB lineage: Bacteria > Actinomycetota > Thermoleophilia > Solirubrobacterales > 70-9 > VRUE01. The sequence continues at coordinate 1,462 of DATFVC010000077.1, forward strand.
TCCGGTTCATCGAGCAGGCCCAGCAGCTCGCCGATCTTCTCCCCGTCGCCCTCGACCCGCAGGCGCCCGCTCTCGGCGAGCTCGGCAATGTCGGCAGTTTTGAGCAGGAGCTGATCGAGTGCCTTGCGGTCGACCTGCAAGGAAGCGTCGGCAGAGGGTTCATGGCGGCCGGAGCGGTGGCGCAGCACGCCGTTGCGCACCGTCAGCGCGTGCATCTCGTCGGGATCGGCTATCACCCAGTCGATCCGCAGTTGGCACTCCCAGGCGCGCGGGCCGTCTAGCCGGATCGCCATCGCGTCGAGCAGCTGTTCGACCGAGAGGTTGGCGACGATGTCGGGAGGGGCGGTTGGGGTCGGCGTGCCGCCGATCCCCTCGCGCAGCTCCGTGGCGCCCATCAGGAAGAAGTTGCGCCAGCTCGCGTTCTCGGCGCCGTAGCCGAGCTGCTCCAGCGCGTCGGCCTGCAGCTCGCGTGCCGCCCGGTTCTCCGGCTCGGCGAAGACGACGTGGTTGACGACCTCGGCGACCCAACGGTAGTCACCGGAATCGAAGGACTGGCGGGCCCTTCCCAGCACCGCCTCGGCGCCGCCCATGAAATCGACATAGCGCTTGGCCTGCTCCTGCGGCGGGTGCTCCCAGAGGTGTGCCGGATTGCCGTCGAACCAGCCCATGTAGCGCTGATAGATCGCCTTCGTGTTGTGGCTGATCGAGCCGTAGTACTCGCGGCAGTGCCACTCGCGGGCGAGGCTCGGGGGCAGCTCGATCAGCTCGGCGATCTCGGGCCCCGTGTGGCCCTTGTTCAGCAGGCGCAGGGTTTGATCGTGCAGGTAGGTGTAGAGGTCGCGCTGCTTCTCCAGGTAGTCGACGATCTGCTCTCCGCCCCAGCAGGGCCAGTTGTGGCCGGAGAAGAGGACGTCGGTTTCGGTGCCGAACAGCTCGATCGCCTGGTCGAGGTAGTGCGCCCAGATGCGTGGGTCCCGCACCAGCGCGCCGCGCGGCGTGAGGATGTTATGCATCGAGCGGGCGACGTTGTCGGCGATGCAGAGGGCCTTCGCCTGGGGGAAGTGGATGTTCATCTCGGCCGGGGCCTCGGTGCCGGGAGTGAGCTGGAAGATCATCCGCACGCCGTCGACGGTCTCTTCCTGCCCCGTCTCGGTGACGTCGACGGTGGGCGGGATCAGCGTGATCGACCCGAGCGAGGTCGTCTGACCGAGGCCGGAGCCGAGCTGGCCGTCGGGGCCGCGCCCGAGCAGCGCCCCGTACATGTAGCCGGCACGGCGTCCCATCGCGGTGCCGGTGAAGACGTTCTCGCTGACCGCGTGGTGGAGGAATCCAGCCGGAGCGAGGACGGGGATCCGACGAGCCTCGATCTCCGCCTCGGAGACGACACCCTTGGCGCCGCCGAAGTGATCTACGTGACTGTGGGTGTAGAGGAGGCCGGTGACGGGTCGCTCGCCACGGTGCTCGCGGTAGAGGGCCAGCGCCGCGGCGGCGGTCTCGGCCGAGACCAGCGGGTCGATCACGACGATCCCCTCGTCCCCCTCGATCACCTGCATGTTCGAGAGGTCGAAGCCGCGCATCTGGAAGAAGCCCGGCGCCAGCTCGAAGAGGCCGGCGATCCGGTTCAGCTTTCCGAGCCGCCAGAGGCTCGGGTGGGCCGTGTCGGGCGCCTCGCCGTCGAGGAAGTCGTAGGAGCGGAGATCCCAGGCGGCGCGGCCGTCTCCACGCTTTACCAGCGGGGGATCGAATGAGGCGACAAGCCCGCGGCGCGCCTCGCTGAAGTCCGCTTCGTCGGCGAGCGGCAGCGATTCGCCCGCCTCGCGGTTGCGGCCGGCCGTGTGTGGGGTCGCCGGCTTGCGGCCGTCGCTCACCGGCCGTCCTCGGTGGCGAGGTCGAGCAGCCTTGGCGCGGGACGGTAGGCATCGCCGTGCCGCTCGCGCAGCTCCTTCAGCAGCCCGGCGGCGCGCTCGGCGCCGATCAGCTCGGTCAGCTCCAGCGGGCCGCGCGGCCAGTTGAAGCCGAGCCGCATCGCGGTGTCCATGTCAGCCCGGGAGCCGACCTCCTCTTCGAGGGCGAAGGCCGCCTCGTTGGCGATCTGGGCGATCAGGCGGGGCAGGATGGCCTCGGCGGCGGGGTCGATGCTCGCCAGCTCTTCGGGGTCGAGCGTGGGCGCCTCGACGCCCAGGTCGGGGTCAGGCTTGCGATGGGCCCCGTCGCCGTACTCGTAGAAGCCCCGACCGCCCTTGCGGCCGAGCAGACCTTCGCCCACCATGCGTTCCTGGATCGCGCTCGGCCGCCAGCGCTCGGGCTCGCCTCCCTGGCGATAGAAGGAGCGGGCGACGCTGAGATTGACGTCGAGGCCGATCAGGTCGATCAGCTCGAATGGGCCCATGCGAAAGCCGCCCCCAATGCGGCAGATTCGGTCGATCGTCTCCGCGTCGGCGAGTCCCTCGGCGAGCATCCGCAGCGACTCCAGCGTGAAGGGCCGCGCGAGGCGGTTGGCGATGAAGCCGGGGCTGTCCTTGGCGTGGATCGGCGTCCGTCCCATGCGGCGGCCGACCTCCGCCGTGGCCGCGAGGGCGTCCTTGCTCGAATTCGCCGTGGCGACCACCTCGACCAGCTTCATCAGCGCCGGCGGGTTGAAGAAATGCATGCCCACCACGTGTGCGGGGTGGGGGATTCCTGCGGCGATCGCCGTCACCGGAAGCGAGGAGGTGTTGCTGGCCAGGATCGTCGCCGGACCGCAGGTCTCGGCAAGGGCGGCGAACAGCTCGCGCTTCAGCTCGAGGTCCTCCGGCGCCGCCTCGACCACGAGGTCGCATTCGCCGAGGTCGCCAAGACTCGAAGCCGGACCGATCCTGGCACTTGCCGCATCGGCCTCCTCCGCGGTCCACAGCCCTTTTGTCGCGCCCTTCGCCAGCGCCGCGTGCAGGCGCTCGATGCCGGTGTCCAGCGCCGCCGGGATCGGGTCGTGCAGGCGGGTCTCATAGCCGCCCAGCGCCGAGATCTGGGCGATTCCGGCGCCCATCGTGCCGGCGCCGACCACCCCAATCCGCTCAACCGCCGCCGATGGGCCTAAAACGTCGCCCATAGACTCGTTTTAGGCCCATCGGCGGTCATTTGCCCTCGAACTTCGGCTCTCGCTTCTCGAGGAAGGCTTGCATCCCCTCGACCCGGTCCTCGGTTGCCATCGTCAGCTCGTAGAGACGGCGCTCGTTCTCGAGGCCGGCCGAGAGCGCCGTCTCCTCGGCGGCGATCACGGCCTGTTTGGCGAGCCTGGCGGCGATCGGCGGCCGCTCGGCGACCGTGTGGGCCAGCGCGAGCGCCTCCTCGAGCCAGCTCCCGTCAGCTATGACTTTGTTGACGAGGCCCAGCCGGAGACCGGTGTCCGCGTCGAAGCGGCGCCCGGTCAGCACGAGCTCCATCGCCCGTTGCTTGCCGATCACCCGCGCCAGGCGCTGGGTGCCGCCGCCGCCGGGGATGATGCCGAGGGCTATCTCGGGCTGGCCGAACACGGCGGTGTCGGAGGCGACGATCATGTCGCAGGCTAGAGCCAGCTCGCAGCCGCCGCCCAGCGCGTAGCCCGAGACGGCTGCGATCGTCGGCGTTTTGACCGCCGACAGGCGTCGCCAGAACGAAGAGGACGGGTGAGTGAGGGCCTCGGCGAAGCTGCGTTCGCTCATCGCCTTGATGTCGGCCCCGGCGGCGAAGACCTTCTCGGATCCGGCGATCACGATGCAGCGAGTCTCGGGGCCGGGGTCGAGGCGCTCCAGCTCGGCGATCAGCTGGTCCATCATCTCCGGCGAGAGGGCGTTGCGGGCCGCGGGCCGGTTTAGTCGCAGCAGCGCGACATGGGGCTCATCCAGTGAGGTCTCGACCAGCTCGGCCACGATCCTACTCGGCCTCCATCGGCGTCATCGCGTTGATTCCGGTCGCGGCACGGCCGATGATCAGCTTCTGGATCTGTGAGGTGCCCTCGTAGAGCGTCGTGACGCGGGCGTCGCGCAGGTAGCGCTCGACCGGATAGTCGTCGACGTAGCCGGCGCCGCCGTGGACCTGGATCGCCAGGTTCGCGCACTCGACCGCCGACTCGGTCGCGTAGAGCTTCGCCACCGAGGTCTCCATCGTGTTCGGCTTGCCTTCGTCCTTGAGCACGCCGGCACGGTAGACCAGCATCCGCGAGGCATCGCGCTTGAGGATCATGTCGGCGATCATCTCCTGCACCAGCTGGAAGCGGGCCAGTGGCACGCCGAACTGCTTGCGCTCCTTGGCGTAGGCGACCGAGGCTTCGACACAGCCGTCGCAGATGCCGACGCAGCCGGCGGCGACGCTGTAGCGGCCGTTGTCGAGGGCGCTCATCGCGACCTTGAAGCCGTCGCCGATCTCGCCCAGCATCGCGTCGTCGCCGACCTCGACGCCGTCGAGGGACAGCTCCGCCGTGTCGGAAGAGCGCAGGCCAAGCTTGCCGTGGATCTCCTGGGTGGTGAAGCCGTCGCTCGCGGTCGGCACTAGGAAGCAGGCGAGGCCGCGATGCTTCTTCGCCGGGTCGGTCTGGGCGAAGATCAGCGCCAGCTCGGAGAAGTTGCCGAGGGAGATCCACATCTTCTGCCCGCTGATCGACCAGCCCGAGTCGGTCTTGGTCGCGCGGGTGCGCAGGTTGGCGGCGTCGGAGCCGGTGTCGGGCTCGGTCAGGCCGAAGCAGCCGAGCGCCTCGCCCGAGCAGAGCCTCGGCAGCCACTTCTGCTTCTGCTCCTCGCTGCCCCAGCGCTCGATCGAACCGGCGACCAGCGAGGTCTGCACGGAGACCACGGTGCGGGCGGAGGAGTCGGCGCGGCCGACCTGCTCGACGATCAGGCCGTAGCCGATGTAATCGAGGCCACGGCCACCGTACTGCTCGGCGACCGGCGCGCCCAGATAGCCGACCTCGCCCAGCTTGCTCGCCAGCTCGCGGTCAAAGCGGGCGGCGCGGTCGTTCTCGCGCACCCGCGGGGCGATCTCGCGGTCGGCGAAGTCGCGGGCCGTTTCGGAGATCAGCCGCTGCTCGTCGTTCAGCTGGAAGTCCATCTCACCTTCGCTTTCTCTCGTCGTTCAAAGCTCGCGCCTCAGCGTCGCCGCGAAGGCCTCCTGCGCCTCGCGGGTGCGTGGTCCAGGAGCTTCCGGCAGTGGGCTGCCATCGATTGCGGCGACAGCCTGGATCTCGCGCGTGGTCGAGGCGAGGAAGGCCTCGCCGGCGGCGCGCAGGTCGGCGACAGGCCAGGCTCCCTCTTCTACGTGAAGGGCTTTGACCAGCCGGTCGCGGGTGATCGACTCGAGCACGCCGACCTCCAGCGCCGGCGTACGCAACGTCCCCTGTGGAGAGACCCAGAAGATCGCCGAGGTCGGCGGCTCCAGCACGGTGCCGTCGGGAGTCACCAGGACCGCCTCGTCGGCGCCCTGCGCCTGCGCCAGCCGCGTCGCCTGCATGTTGGCCGCGTAGGAGAGCGACTTGACCCCGTTGAGGATCACGGTCGGGCAGTAGGTGACGGTCGCGAGGCGCAGCGTCTCGGCGTGAGCCGGTATCGGCTCGATCGCCGCAATGCGCCGGCCACCGCGGGTGACGATCAGCCGCAGCTGCCCATCGGGCCCACCACCGGCCTCGGCGAGCAGGGCATCGATCTCCCGCTCCAGGGCGATGCGGTCGAACTCGAGCTGGATCATGGCGGAGGAGCGCTCGAGCCGGTCGAGATGGTCCCCAAGCGCGAAGGGCCGCCCCTCGTAGAGACGGATCACCTCAAAGGCGCCGTCGCCCCGGTAGAGGCCGTCGTCCTTCATCGGCACCCTCGCCTCGTCGGTAGGGGTCACGTGCCCGTCCACGCTCGCCAGTTCTGTGAGGGCGGTCGTCATCGACGGGCGAGGCTACCTGAAGGATTGTGGGGGCCATAGGCCCAGAAAGCTTCTGCCAAACGGCGCTGCCGCTCTAGAGGGCCTCGAAAACCGTCGCCAGGCCCTGACCGACGCCTACGCACATCGTTGCGATGCCGTAGCGGCCGTCACGGCGGCGCAGCTCGCGCACCAGGGTGGCCGTGAGGCGGGCGCCGGAGCAGCCGAGCGGATGGCCGAGGGCGATCGCGCCGCCGTTGACGTTGAGGCGCGCTTCGTCGATGCCGAGCTCACGGGCGCAGGCGAGCACCTGCGAGGCGAAGGCCTCGTTCAGCTCAATCAGATCGATCTGCCCGAGGCTGAGGCCGGCGGCGGCCAGGGCGCGCGGCACGGCAACCGCGGGGCCGATGCCCATGTAGGCGGGATCGACGCCGGCGACCCCGCTGGCGAGAACCCGGGCCAGCGGCTCGGCGCCAAGCTTCTTCACTCCCGCCTCGGAGGCGACCAGCAGGCAGGCGGCGCCGTCGTTGAGGGTCGAGGCGTTGCCGGCGGTGACCGTGCCGCCCTCGCGGAAGACCGGGCGCAGGGCGGCCATCTTCTCCAGCGAGGCGTCGGGCCGCGGTCCCTCGTCCGCGTCGACGACGACCGTCTCGCGCCGTCCCTTGGGGGCCTCGATCGGGACGATCTCTTCGGCGAAGAGCCCCGCCTCGGCGGCGGCGACAGCGCGCTGGTGGCTGCGCAGGGCGAAGGCGTCCTGGTCCTCGCGGCTGACTCCGTAGCGCTCGGCGACGTTCTCGCCGGTCTCGCCCATCGACTCGGTCGAGATGCCCAGCTCCGCCATCCGCGGGTTGACGAAGCGCCAGCCCAGCGTCGTGTCGTGCATCGTCTGCTCGCCGCGGGGCAGGCCGCGCTCGGGCTTGCCGACTACCCAGGGCGCTCGGCTCATCGACTCGACCCCGCCGGCCAGGTAGAAGTCGCCCTCGCCGAGCTTGACCGCGCGGGCGGCGGCATTGATCGCCTCCAGGCCGGAAGCGCAGAGGCGGTTGACGGTGGCCCCCGGGACGCTGTCGGGCAGGCCGGCGAGCAGCACCGCCATCCGCGCTACGTCGCGATTGTCCTCGCCGGATTGGTTGGCGGCGCCGAAGTAGACATCCGTGATCTGCGCCGGGTCCACCCCGGTGCGCTCGACGATCGCACTGACGACGTGAGCGGCGAGGTTGTCCGGGCGCACACCAGAGAGCGCGCCGCGGTAGGCGCCCATCGGGGTGCGGACTGCGTCGACCAGGTACGCCTCAGCCATAGACGCGCATTAAAGGCGAACTGGCGCTGCCCCCGTATCCTGGGTAGACGATCAACCCCACGACCCCGCACACCTGGATGACGCGCGTGGCGCTGCGCATCTCTGCGTCCTCGGGCTTGCCTTTGCAACCAGCAAAGGCTGCACCCTGCGTCCTTGATCTGCTTGGCCACGCACGCCCCCAGGCGCACGCGGCCACGGAGTTGATCGTCTAATGGGTTTCGTCCTTCTCACCCTCGGCATGCTGGTGGTCATCATCGGCGTCCTGGTGCTGATCAGCCACTTCTACCAGGGCAGCACGGCCGACCTGGTCGACTGGAAGCCGACCCGCAGCCCGGAACTCGAGGTGCAGAACGAGATCGACGATGTGCGCCAGATGCTGGAGGCACAGAACGAGATGCGCCGCCGCCGCGGGGTGGCCGAGATCGACGAGGGAAAGCTTCGCGTCGAGGTCGAAGAGGAGGAGCTGGAGCGGCTACGGCGGGGCGACCCGTTCGAAGCCTGAAGGCGGTCAGGGATGGCGCGGGCGCTGATCGTCGGTTGCGGCTGCCGCGGCCGCATGCTCGGGGAGCGGCTGCTCGCTCAGGGCTGGCAGGTGCGCGGGACGAGCCGGCACGAAGAGGGCCTGGAGGCGATTGCCGCAGCTGGGATCGAGCCGGCACTCGCCGACCCCGCTCGTCTCGACACCTTGCTCGATCGGGTCGGCGACGTCACCGTGGTCGTCTGGATTCTCGGCTCGGCGGAAGGTGGGGACGAGGAGCTCGCCGCTTTACATGGGCCCCGCCTTGACCGGATGGTCGAAAGGCTGGTCGAAACGCCGGTACGTGGCTTCGTCTACGAGGCGGCGGGGAGCGTTGACCCGATCCTGCTGGCGCACGGCCACGAGTCCCTGGAGGCTGCCTCGGACAGATGGCAGATCCCGCTTTCGACGATCCTCGTCGATCCGAGCGATTACGCCACCTGGGCCGATCCCATCGAAATCTGGCTCGATGCGGCTGCGCACCTGGTCCTGGACATGACCAGCCAGGCACCGTGAGCCATATGTCTAAACTCGGATTGGAATTGAGGTAAATACGCCGAAAGCAAGTATCCGAGAGGAGCTGGTCCGATGACGCTGAAGCTTGGCGACGTAGCACCCGATTTCGAGGCCGACACGACCGAGGGTCGGATCAAGTTCCACGACTGGATCGGCGATTCATGGGCGGTGCTGTTCTCGCACCCGAAAGACTTCACTCCGGTCTGCACGACGGAGCTCGGCTACATGGCGAGCATCGAGCCCGAGTTCGCGAAGCGAAACGTGAAGATCATCGGACTCTCGGTCGACCCGCTCGACAAGCACGAGGAGTGGGCGAGTGACATCGAGGCGACCCAGGGCACGGCGCCGAACTACCCGATCATCAGCGACGCTGACTTTCAGGTCTCCAAGCTCTATGGGATGTTGCCGGCGGACGTCTCCGGCGATGCTGCGGACCGCACGCCCGCTGACAACCAGACCGTCCGCAACGTGTTCGTCATCGGTCCCGACAAGAAAATCAAACTCATCCTCGTCTATCCGATGACGACCGGGCGCAACTTCGACGAGGTTCTGCGCGTGATCGACTCGCTTCAGCTCACCGCCCAGCACAAAGTCGCAACTCCAGCCCAGTGGCAGCAGGGAGACGACGTGATCATCGCCGGCTCGGTCTCCAACGACCAGGCGAAGGAGATCTATCCAGAGGGCTGGGAGGAGCCACGCCCCTACATCCGCATAGTGCCCCAGCCCGGGAAGTCCTAGTCGAGGCGATCCAGCAGATCGCCGAGGATCCGCGCGGTCGCTCCCCAGATCAAATGTCCTTCGACCTCGTAGGTCGGGGTGTGGATGGGGACGCCGCGGCGGATCAGGCGGCGCACCGCGTAGCCCTCGCGGAGCACGTCGAGCGAGAAGGTGAGGACGGTCTCGACCTCGGCCGGGTTGGGCTCAAGGCCCAGATCCCCTGGGTGGGGAATGCGGCCGACGAAGGGGTGGATGCGGTAGCCGGTGACGAAGGTGCCGGTGGTTGGCAGCTCCTCGCCGAGTTCGACTCGGGAGGGATCGAGGCCGATCTCCTCCTGGGCCTCGCGCAGCGCGGTCGCGGCTAAGTCCGCATCGTCGTCGTCCCTGCGCCCCCCGGGAAACGAGATCTCTCCAGCGTGGCGCCGCAGGTCGGCGCGCCGCTCGGTGAAGACGAGGCCGGGCTCGTCGGGCCAGCCGTATAGCGGCAACAGGACCGCCGCATCCACCTCTCGTCTCAAATGATGACCTGGACCGTGCCGCCATCCACGGACCACGCCGCTCCGGAGACGTAAGAGGCGCGCTCGGAGCAGAGGAAGACGATCGCGGCGGCGATCTCGCCGACCTCGGCGAGGCGCCCGATCGGTCGCTTCGAGCCGGCCGCCGCCAGCGCCTCCTCGCGGCTGGTGGCGCCCGACATCTTGTGGGACTGGTCGAGCAGGCCGCCCGGCTCCATCCACAGCTCGCCCTTCACCGGGCCGGGGCAGATCGCGTTTACGAGGACGCTCCGCTTTGCGTAGCGGTCGGCGAAGAGGCGCGAGAGCGAGAGCTCGGCCGCCTTCGCGACCGAGTACTCCGGCATCGCCGCCGATGGCCGCTTGCCGGCGGTCGAGCAGACGTTGACGATCCGGCCCCAGCCGCGCTCGGCCATCGGCGGCGCGGCAGCGCGCATCGCCCGCAGCGGCGCCATCACATTCAGCTCGTACTGGGCGCGCCAGTCCTCGTCCGGCACGTCGTCGAGGTCGCGCCATTGGGCGCCGCCGGCGTTGTTGACGAGAACGTCGAGGGAGCCGAAGTGCTCACTTGCCGCGGCCAGCATCCGCTCGCCCGCATCGTCCGCGGTCACGTCCAGGGCCAGCGTCTCCGCACGTCCGTCGGCCTCGGCGCCGGTCGCAAGTGCCTCCTTCCGCGCCGTGGCAAGCCGCTCCTCGTTGCGGCCCACCAGCAGCACGCTGGCGCCCTCGGCGCAGAGCAGCCGCGCGGTCTCGCGACCGATGCCCCGGCTGGCGCCGGTGACGACGCAGGCGCGTTCTTTCAGGCCGAGGTCCACGCCCGCTAAGAGGTTGCCGCCGCGGCGTCGGTGGGGCTGCCGCCAAGCGGTCGCTTTCCAGCGATCAGATCGGCTCCACGCTCGGCGACCGCGATCGTCGGCGCATTGGTGTTGCCGCTCGGGATGGTGGGCATGACCGAGGCGTCGACGACTCGCAGCCCGTCCACGCCCTGCACCCGCAGCTCGGGGTCTACAACGGCGTCCTCGTCCGATCCCATGCGGCAGGTACCGACCGGGTGGTAGAGCAGCTCGACGCGGCGGCGCAGGTCGTCGGCGAGGTCGTCGTCGCTGTTGATGTCTGGCCCTGGGTACAGCTCCCGGCCGAGCGTCGAAGCGAAAGGCTCCGCGGCGGCGATCGCTCGCGTCAGCCGAGTGCCCGCGACCAGGGCGGCGACGTCCTCCGGCTCGGCCAGGCTGTTGGTCTGGATGCGCGGCTTGTCGGTCGGGTCGGCCGAGCGGAGGCGCAGCCAGCCGCGGCTGCGGGGGGCGACCAGAGCCGGTCCCATCGTGATCGCGTGGCCGTCGTACTCCTCGAATCCGTTGTCGACGAAATAGGCCGGCGCAAAGTGAAACTGAAGGTCCGGCTGGGCGAGGCCCGGCTTGCTTCGCACGAAGGCCAGCGCCTCCGCCACCGATGAGGTGAGTGGGCCGCTGCGCCGCAGCAGGTACTCGAGCAACGCCTTCGGGCTCTCGGCGTCGGCGAGTGAGCCGCCGCCGGGAACGTCCCACACGGAGACCAGGTAGGGGTGGTCCTGGAGGTTCTCGCCGACGCCGGGAAGGTCGGCGATCACCGAGATCCCCTGCCCGTGCAACTGCTCCGCCGGACCGATGCCGGAGAGCATCAGCAGCTGCGGGGAGGCGAGGGCGCCGGCGGCGAGGATCGTCTCGTGCTGAGCTCCGGCAACCTGCTCGCGCCCGCCCCTGCGGTAGCGGACCCCGGCGGCGCGGGCTCCCTGCATCTCTACCCCAAGCACCTGGGCGCCGCTGACGACGTCGAGGTTCGGGCGCCGCCGCGCCGAGCGCAGGTAGGCGTCGGCGGTGCTCCAGCGGCGACCGTTGCGCTGGGTGACCTGAGCGAGCGCGGCGCCGTCCTGCTCGTGCCCGTTGTAGTCAGCGATTTGCGGTATTCCAGCTTCCTCGCAGGAGGCGAGGAAGCTGCCGGTGAGCGGCCGCGGCGAGCGCTCGTCCTCGACCCGCAGCGGGCCGCCGACCGCGTGGTGCTCGGATGCCCCCCGGGCGTTGTCCTCGGCTCGAAGGAAGTAGGGCTGAATGTCGTCCCATCCCCACCCCGGAGCGCCATTTGCGGCCCACCGCTCGTAGTCGAGCGGGTGTCCACGGACATAGAGCATCGCGTTCATCGAGCTGGAGCCGCCCAGCCCCTTGCCGCGGGGCATGTAGAGGGAGCGGCCGTCGCAATGCGGCTCGGGCTCGGTGCCGAGATCCCAGTCGCGCTTGGTCTTGAACTGCTTGGCGAAAGCGGCCGGGATCTTCACGTTGGGGTGGCGATCGCTGCCGCCCGCCTCGACCAGGAGCACGCTGGCCGAGGGATCTTCGCTGAGCCGGGCGGCGAGCACGCAGCCGGCGGAGCCGGCGCCGACGATCACGTAGTCATGCACGGGGCAGCTCCTCGACCCGGTCGGAGACGGTGACTGGGGTCTCGCCGGCCAGCACTCTGTGGACGGGGCACTTGCGGGCGACCGCGGTCAGCCGCTCCTTCTGCTCCTCGCTCAGCCCGGCCGGCAACCGCAGCGTCACCGCGAACGAGCGCGGCGCGAAGTCCTCGTAGTCGACGTCCACGTCGACCTCGACGTCGCCGATGTCCCACCCCTTGCGCGCCGCGTACATCTCCATCGTCACCGCGACGCAGCCGGCGAGCCCGGCGGCGACGAGGCGGGTCGGGGAAGGGCCGGCGTCGGTCCCGCCCTCGACGAAGGCGGGCTCGTCGACGACCACCGTGTGGCCGCCCTCGATCTCGACGTCGTGGACGTACCCTTCGTGGCGGCGGGCGACGACTCGCACCTCGCCTACGTCGCCTTGTGCCGGCCCTCGAACAAGACCGGGTCGTCGACATCCGCGAAGCGGGCCATCGCATAGGCGAGGTCGGAGGCGCGGTTGACGAAGTGGATGACGGTCTCGCCGGCCAGCTCGCCTGCAGCGTTGAGCTCGCTGATCCGCCGCTCGGCGCGGCGGATCGTGGTGCGGGCGACGTCGAGCTGTGCCGAGAGCTGGTTGCCGCCTGGGATCACGAACTGCGGCGGCAACTCGACTTGGTCCATGTAGCGGTCGATCGCCTGCTCCAGCTCCTCGACCATCTCCTCGGTGGTGCGGCTGACGCCGTCCTCAAGTCGCTCGGCCGCCTCCGGCGAGGTCGCCAGCTCCGCCCCGGCGACGAAGATGTCGTCCTGGAGGCGGAGGAGGTCGGCGGCGAGCTCGGCATGGTCGGAATCACAGAGAGCGCGGGCGACACCGAGCTGGGAGCAGGCTTCATCGAGCGCGCCGTATGCCTCGGTGCGGCCGTGGTGCTTGGGGACGCGTCCTCCGTACCAGAGCGAGGTGGTGCCGTCGTCGCCCTTCTTCGTGTAGATCTTCACCATGCGCCATCCTAAGGGCGCTTTGGGTCAGCCGACCGGATTGAAGACCAGGCCGGTCAAGACCTTGGGGAAGAAGTAGGTCGACTTCGGCGGCATGTTCTCGTCGCTCTCGCAGATCGCGCGGACCTGGTCGACCGGGATCGGGCGGAGGATGAAGGCGACGTCGTAGGCGCCGTCCTCGAGCAGGGCGAGCGAGTCGTTCACGCTCTTCGAGTAGCCGAGCCCGCGCTTGGCGAGGATGTCGTCTTCGCTCAGCCCGGCGATTCTCTTCAGCACCAGGGTCTCGAGGATCGCCGCGTCGAGGCGGCGGTAAGCCTCGGGCTTGCCGGCGAGAAGCTCGTCGAGCGCGATGATCGCGGCGTCCTTCAGCCGCAGTCGGAAGCCCCGCTTGTGGAAGGAATCGTAGAGGCCAAAGACGCCGACGCCGTCCTCGCCGAGCGGGTCGAGCTGCTCGAGCGGCACCTCCTCCGCCTCGAACAGCTCGCGCAGTCCCTCACCGAGGCGCCGCTGGCGCTCGGGGTCGTCGCGAAAGCCGGAGAGCAGGCGGTGGGTGGGGAAGACGGTGAGGCCGGGATCGTCGAGGCCGGTCAGCGCCATCAGGGTGAAGTTGTGGTCGCCCTCGCCACCGACCTCGTCGCGGTAAGCGATCGCCGTCTCGTAGCGGTGGTGGCCATCGGCGATCAGCAACTGCGCGCCTGCGAGCAGCTCGGTGACCTGGGCGTGGATCGCCGCGTCGCCGATCCGCCAGAGCTTGGTGACGGCGCCGCCTTCGTCGGTCGCTTCGCCCCACGGCCTCTCGGACTCGATCGCCGGCACGACCAGCGGCCAGGGGTCCTTGGTGCTGAGCGAGAAGATCGGCGAGAGGTTGTGGCGCGTGGCGCGGGTGAGGTCGAGGCGGTCTTTCTTCGGCCCCGGCAAGGTGCGCTCGTGAGGGAGGACCTGGCCGGCGGAGAAGTCCTCGACCCGGACTCGGGCGAGGATGCCGTGGCGGGTGCGGGGGCCGCCGTCGGGGCCGGTGTAGTCCTGCGTCATCGCCCAGATCGCCGGCTCGGAGTCGGCAACCAGCGCCCCTGCGTCACGCCACTCGTCCATCATCACCGCGGCCCGCTCGTAGGGATCGTCCTCCGTCTGCTGTGGCCCGGTCTCGCCGTACGGTTTCGGCAAGTCGATCGCAACCGCGTTGTATGGAGAGCGCTCGAGCAGCTCGGTCCGCATGCCGGCGTCGATCACGTCGTACGGCGGCGCGGCGACGTCCTGCAGCGACCCGACCACCCCGAGGTCGTAATGGGTCGCGTATATCGGGCGCACGTCGGCCATCGGCGCGAAAGCTAGCGGTTTCTCGCCACGCAGCCGACGAGAGTGCATTTACCCGTGCCATGCGCGGGTAAATGCACTCTCACCCGGTTTGCCGGTACCGCTTTACACTGACCGAAGCGGGGCGTGGCGCAGCCTGGTAGCGCGCGGCCTTTGGGTGGCCGAGGTCCCCGGTTCGAATCCGGGCGCCCCGATTGGACTACAGCTCGATTCATGCCAGACAGATGTCTGGACGCTTATCCGGGTCGTGAAATGCCTGGAAACGTCGATAAGCGCCGCATGGAGGGCCAATCTGGCAGCCCGCGGCGCCGCGAACGGGTCGTGTTCGAAACCGATCGGCACCTGATCGTCGGCGATGTGACCCTGCCTCCTGAGGGCTACCAGAGCCGCTTCTCAGACGCGGTCAACCGTGCCGACGTGGCCTTCATCCCGCTTCTCGACGTCGAGATCTCACCGCTTGGCGGCGGCGAGGCGAAACGGCGCGACTTCATCGTTCTCGCCAAGGACCACATCAGGCTCGCCTACCCGCTGAACGAGGGCGACTAGCGATCTGTCAGCGGGTTTGTGCGCGGCGCCGGCCGCCGCCGGCGAAGGCGCCGATGTCGATCAGGAAGGCGAGGACGACGATGAACCACTCGAAGCCGTTGACGCCATCCGAGGACGCCCACATCGCGGCATAGGCGAGGGTCGTCCAGGGCAGCAGGAAGAAGCCGAGGAGGGGGACGATCCAGCTGTCGAAGGCACGGCTGAGCAGGTCGCTGAACAGGAACAGGAGGAACAGCGCCAGCCGTGGCGAGACCAGGGCGAAAAGAAGGACGAGGCAGCCGATGCCGGAACGCTACCGTGTGTCGATGCTCTGGAATCGTCAGAAGGCGCAGAAGCCGGCTCCGGAGGACGCATTGCCGGGACGCAGCGAGCCCGCCTTCGAGGTGCCCGAGCGCCACGCCGTGCTCGACACGCCGCTTAAGCCGCCTTTCCCGGACGGGATCGAGACCGCCTACTTCGCGCTGGGCTGCTTTTGGGGGGCGGAGCGGCTGTTCTGGGTTCTCGACGGCGTCTACACGACGGCGGTTGGCTACATGGGCGGGAGGACTCCGAACCCGACCTACGAGGAGGTCTGCTCGGGCAAGACCGGCCACGCCGAGGCGGTCCTCGTCGCCTTCGATCCCAAGCAGATCGCCTACGCCGACCTGCTCAAGGTCTTCTTCGAGGAGCACGACCCGACCCAGGGGATGCGCCAGGGCAACGACATCGGCACTCAATACCGCTCCGGCATCTACTTCGCCAGCGATGGCCAGAAAGCAACGGCGGAGATGGCGCGGCAGGCCTACGACGAGGCGCTCCGCGCCGCGGGACACGAGCCGGTCACGACCGAGGTCGAGCCCGCCGGCCCCTTCTACTACGCCGAGGACTACCACCAGCAGTACCTGCACAAGGTGCCGAACGGCTACTGCGGTCTCGCCGGCACCGGCGTCTCCTGCCGCATCCCGGCCGCCGCCTCTTAGACAGCCTTCGCGCGCCCGGCGCGCCGAATAGCATTCCGCGCCGGTGACCCCCTCCTTTGGCTCCTACATCGTTGGCTGCCTGGCGACGATCGGCATCGTTTCGGCGCTCGGCCTCGGCGGCTACTGGCTGCGACGTTGGATCGCGCCGGAGTTCTCTGGCGCCCTCGCCCGCCTCGGCGACGCGACGATCGCCGTCGCCCTGTTGCTCGTCGCGCTCGAGCTGCTCGGCACGCTCAGCATCTTGCGCCTCGGCTGGATCATCGTCGTCTGCATCGCCATCGGCCTCGGCGCCGCCTGGCTCGGCCGGCGGATGGCGCCGCGCGAGGGGCGCGAAATCGCCGCGCCACGAGTGCAGACAATCGCCTTCCTGCTCGCCTTGGGCGTCGCCTCCTTCACCGTCGCCGAGTGGACCTTCCCCTCGCAGCTCAGCCTCGACTTCGGCATGTTCGGCGGTGACACGACCTGGTACCACATGCCGTTCGCGGCCCGGATCGCACAGGAAGCGTCGACCGTGCACCTGCACTTCACCGACCCGCTGCGACTGGTGGCCTGGTTCTACCCCCAGAGCTCGGAGCTGATCCACGGCGCGGCGATCGTCGTCTTCAAGACCGACTGGCTCTCGCCACTGATCAACCTGTTTTGGCTAGCCATTGCGCTGCTTGCCGCCTGGTGCGTCGGCCGCCCCTACAAGGTCGGGCCGGCGACGCTGGTCGCGGGAGCGATCGTGCTCGATGCGGGGGTAATGATCGAAACGCAGCCGGGCGAGGGCCGCAACGACATCATGGGCCTCGCCTTCCTGATCGCCTTTGCCGCCTTCCTGATCAACGGCCACCAGCGGCGCGCCCCCGACAGCGGCGCTGTCCAGGACACGCCGGACCGCGACGCGCCGCTGCTCGACAAAGGCCCCCTGGTCCTCGCCGGGATAGCCGCCGGGCTGGCGGCCTCGGTCAAGCTCACCTTCCTCGTCCCGGTCGTGGCGATCTGGCTCGGAGTCGTCGTCTTCAGCGGCAAGGGCCGACGCCTGACCACCGCCTGGGTTCTCGGACTCTCCACTTTCGTCGTCGGTGGCTATTGGTACGTGCGGGCGGCGATCAAGACCGGCGGCAACCCGATCCCGTCGACCGGCTTCGGCCCACTCCACCTGCCAAGGCCCGACCAGATGCCGCTCGACCCCCGGCCCCGCTTCGCCGTCTCCCACTACCTGACCGATCCGACCATCTACCGGCGCTGGTTCTTCCCGCGCCTCGACGACGCTTTCGGCCCGTTATGGCCGCTGATCCTGATTGTCGCCGTCGCTGCGGCTGTCTTCATCGCGGTGCGTTCGCGTAACCGGATCCTGCAGGTGATCGGCGCTGCGGCGCTGCTGACCGCGCTCGTCTACGTCTTCACGCCGTTGACGGCGGCCGGGCAGGAGGGGTCGCCGACGGGCTTCTTCACCAATACCCGCTATCTCGTTCCCGGGTTGGTGCTGGCGATGACGCTGCTGCCGATCGCCCGCCCGCTGCGCGCCCCCGACTCGCGGGCCTGGCAGACGCTGCTCTTCTTGCTGGGGCTCTATGCGATCACGGTCTTGACCACGCCGCGCTGGTATCCCGGTTACATAGTCGGCACGCTCTTCCTGACCCTGGCGCTGGTTTGGGCGCCCGCGGCGCTGGGCTTGCTGCGGGGAAGGCGGCTGGTCAGCCGCACCTATGTTGCTATGGCTGCCGCCGGCGTGCTGCTGCTCGCCATCGTGCTCGGCCGCGCCCAAGAGGTCCAGTACTACAACCAGCACTACACCCGCACGACCCCGTTCCTGCAGGAAGGCGGGCCGCGCAAGGCCTACACGTTCGCCCAGCACCGCCACGGTGCGAGGATCGGCATCGCGGGCTCGGGGGAGATCTTCTTCGGTCAGTACGGCTTCTTCGGCGCCAACCTCGACAACTATGTCCAGTACATCGGCGTGCCTGGCCCGGACGGCAGTTACCGGCTGGCGACGAGCTGCGCTCAGTTCCGCCGCCGGATCAACGCCGGAAACTACGACTTCCTGATCATCAGCCAGTACACCCAGGATTCCCCCGAGGCGGAATATTGGTACCCGATCTACGCCTGGCTGAAGAACGACCCGGCGCTGGAACTGGTGATCGAAGAGCCCGAAATCACCCCCGAGCCCGACTACGTCTTCAAGGTCAAAGGCAAGCTCGACCCCAAGTGCGCCGATGTCGGCCCAGGCTGACCGCCGGGCTACGTGCCGTCACTTAGGCACCCATATGGACCGCTAACTCACGGCACGTCTACTTAGATTGGGCGCCAGGGCGTGCTCGCGGACCAGCTCCGCGGAGCGCTGCGGCTGCTCCCACCAGAACATGTGGCCGACGTCCTCCAGCAGCTGCGGTTCGACCGAGAGCAGGGAGGCGATCTGGCGCCCGTTGCCGACACCGAGGAGCCTGTCCGCGGTGCCGTGAATGACCTGAGTGGGAACCTCGACCCCGGCGAGCCGGGCGCTGGTGTCGTGGGCGCCGCAGGCTCGCATCTGCTGCAGGATCACTTCCCTGGGGGCCGGTAGGGCGGTCGCCATCTCGCAGAACTCAGCGAAGCGAGATTCGTCCTCACGGAAGGAGGGGGAGATGTTGATCTCCCACATTGCTCGGAAGACCTGCTCACGCTCCCCGGACGCCATCGCCGCGGCAAGCATCTTCAGATCCTCGGGCGCCATCAGGGTACCCTCCGGCCCGCCGCAATAGGTGGCCCCCAGGGTCAGGGTCCGGACTCGTTCCGGGTGGGCCAGCGCGAGCTCCTGCGCGACCATCCCGCCCATCGAGATGCCGACGACGTGGGCGCGCTCGATCTCGAGCCCGTCGAGCAGGCCGATCGTGTCGGCGGCAAGGTCGGCGATCGTGAACGGCAGCTCCGCTCGCCCCGAAAGCCCCATCCCGCGGTTGTCGAAGACGACGCAGTTGAAGCTCTCCTCGAGCGGTGAGAGGAACGGCCGGCCCCAGGTCATGTGGGTCGCGCTCATCCCCTGGATCAGCAGCATCGGCTCGCCCGCTCCAGCGCGCAGGTAATGAAGCTCGGCGCCTCCCACATCAATGCTTGGCATCGACGGCGATCCTACGGGAGATGTCAGGATGCGCGCGTGATTCGTGAGCTTCTCTCGCCGGAGACGTGGACGACCTCTCGACGCTGCCGCGGGCCCGGCGGCGCGGGCATGGGCGGCAGCTGCTTGACTGGCTGGTCGCCGAGGCCGGGCGGCTCGGCTGCGAGCAGGTTCATCTCGACACTCCGGCGTCGGCTTTGACCGAGCCGATGCCCACCGCCTTTACCTGAACGCAGGCCTTCTCATCGCCGCACACCACTTCGCGCGCTTCGTAGAGCCGTAATCTAGGTGCCCCTGCCCCCGTAGCTCAGTGGACAGAGCGACGGCCTTCTAAGCCGTGGGTCGCTGGTTCGAATCCAGCCGGGGGTATTGCGTCTTGCCGCCGGGCGCTGACTATCGCCAAGGCGCGGCAGCAGCGGCTTGAGGGCGACCTGCTCTCAGGCCGGCGTGATTACGACGACCGGGATCGGGCGGGAGGTTTCGCTCTGGTAAGCCGTGTAGCGATCGCCGTTGTTCTCGTTGACGATCTTCCAGAGCCGCGCGTAGTCTGGGTCCGAGGGCTCGACCACCCTGGAGTTGGCCTTCTGCCGCTCGCGCCCGACCTGGATCTCCACCTCCGGCTTCGCCTTGAGGTTGAGCAGCCAGGCCGGAGGCTGGTCGGAGCCGCCCTTGGAGGCGACGACGAGATAGTCGGCGCCGTCGCGAGCGTAAACGAGGCCATTCGTCCGAATCACGCCGGAGCGGCGGCCAGTGGTTCTCAGCAGCAGGGTCGGCACGCCGAGCAGGCGATGCCCGATCCGCCCATCGGTTGCCTTGTAGAGCTTCTCGTGGACTCGAAGGACGTTGCTAAAGAGACTCACGGCCGGAGAAGCCTAGCTCAACAGCATGCAGGCCGGTCGACCCATGGGTCGACCTGATCTTCTACCGGCAGCTGCCGACCTCAGACGTTTCCGGGCATCGGGGGCTGGGTAGGTAGGCGGCTATGACCCCAAGTTCAATAGTCGTGATTCTCATTGGGATTGTGCTCGCCCTGCTCGTCAACTACATCCTCGGGATCGTTGTGATCCTGATCGGGTTGGCGATGCTGTTGATGCCCATGCTGGGTGGCAGCAGAAGGCGCGTCTAGCCCGGCTTCAGACACAATCGAAGCCGATGGCTCCGTGGAAGCTGCCGGTGATCGTCGCCGCAATCGCGGTGCCGATCGTCGGGGCTTTCGCGCTGGGCGGAGGCGGCGCCGGCGTCGCGGTCGGAGCTTTGGCCGCGGTGGCGCTCGTCGTCGTCGCGGCGCGCCAGCGCCCGCGCGGACCGATCGGCTCAGCGTCCGTTGGGGATGGCCCGCGCCAAGTGCTGCTCGTCGTCACCTGCGCGGTGGAGGAGCCGGCCTCCGTGCGTCAGATCGCCGCTGCGGCTGGGCTTGAGGGCGACCGAGACGATGCCGGCGTGCTCGTGCTCTCGCCGGCGAAGCTCGGCTTCCTGGATCGCTGGGCCTCCGACGTCGAGGGCGCGCGCCATGAGGCGCAGCAGAACCTCGTCGCCACCGTGGCAGCACTCGCCAAGGCCGGCATCGTCGCCGAGGCACGGGTAGGCGATGAGGACGTGGTGCAAGCGGTTGAGGATCAGCTCCAGAGCTTCACGGCGAGCGAGGTGGTGCTGGTCAGCGGCGAGGGCGAAGGCGAGGTCGACAACTCGGCCGCAGCGGCGGAATTGGAATCGCGGCTTCGGGCCGAATTCCGCCATGTCGTGCTCAGCGGTGGCTGAGCCTCAGCAAGCGTGGGGGCGGGCGACGCTGCGCACGACCTGGAAGGCGCTGCCGGGAATCCGCTTCAGCTGGTTCAGGTCTTCGTCGTTCCAGCGCCGGTCGCTGCTGCCGCTGAAGTACCAATTGGAGCCGTTGTCGGCGACGATCATGCCGAAGCGCTTCAGCGCTTCGGCGATCGTCTTCGCGCCGCCGCTGAAGCCTCCTAGACCGTAGCCGGGCTTCAGCCTCAGCCGCGTTCCCATCGCCGGCGCGTTCGGGTCGCCGGTGTCGCCGGCGCAGTGCGAGGCAGGGTGGATCCAGGCATCGCGCGTGCTGTCGAAGGTGACCCGGATCGCGTGGTCGAGCCGGCCGGCCGCGACTTCGTCGTAGCGGACCAGGCCGGGAAAGATAGGCAGCCCGGCGGCATCGGCCGAGGTCCACGAGTCGGGTCGCAGCCCGGTCGAGCGCAGGTCCCAGCTGGCGCCGGAGTCGGCATTCCAGTGGGGTCGGCCGCTGCGCTGGAAGAAGCCGCGGTAGAGCTCGTAGAGCGTGCAGCTGGAGCGGTCGACGGCAATTACGTGCCGGTCACCGTCGCTATGCGTGCCGCCCTCGACCGGGGCGCCGCCCGGGATCGGGAACGGACCCGGGTCGCTCTCGTCGCCGTAGGCCGTGTAGTGGATCGGCAACTTCGGCTGCCCGACGCCGACCACGGCGTAGGGGAAGCCGTAGGCGCGCGGCGAGCCGAAGTCGGGATGGAGGTGGTCGCCGCCATGGGCGTTGATGTAGGCGATGGTCGCGGCGGAGTTGGGGGCGACGGGCGCCTTTGAGATGTCCTGGTTCCAAGCGGCCTCGTTGGCCAGCGAGGGTGCGCTGGGGGAGAGCGAGGGTGGCGGGTCGGGAAAGACCTGACAGCTTCCGAGGTCGGGGTAGGGGCCGACCGCGTGAGCCGAAGCGGGCCAGGCGATGAGCGCTACGAAGGCAAAAGCGACGAGGGCGGCTCGCCTCATGTGGGAGGCGTGCCCTCGTGTACCTGCAGCTTCCCGACCTCGAGCTCGCCGATCTTCAACCTGCCGATCGCCGCGCGACCGATCGCGAGGCGCCCGACGCTGAGTCGCCCGATCGCAAATCCGCCCACCGCCGCCGCTCCGACGGCCAGCGCGCCGATCGCGACGGCACCCCGCGCCTGAGCGCCGGTTGTCATTTTCGGGTGAGTCTTCGGCCGGAAGAAAGCGATCCCGCGTCGCTGAGCCATCGCGCAACGGTAGCGCGGTTAGCCTGCGCGAGATGAGCGCCGGCCTGGTCACCGGCTACCGGCCCCTTAGCCGCCCGCCGAAACCTCGAGCAGGCACGCTAGATTGAAGCCACGCGGTGGACGTAGCTCAGCTGGTAGAGCTCCTGGTTGTGGTCCAGGCGGTCGCCGGTTCGAATCCGGTCGTCCACCCCTCGTAGAATCTGCATTGCAGAGCCGTTTGCGGGGACTCTCGATCAAGCTGATCGAGGAGGTACACCGCTCCATTTCAGCCACTAGTGGCTGAAATGGCCCAGATAGCGGCGGATTGCAGGGGATGGTCACCGATTTCCTTCGATTTAGGCGCTGAGCCCGCTAGCTTCGCTGCGGCAAATAAAAGTGCCCCGGCGGTGCGCAAACATCCCGGGGAGCCCGGCATGGCTAGGTGTAGTTCCTAAGCACGTTGTTCATCCGGACCGGTCGGGAGGGCGATGAAGGTCATGGACTCTTGGATCGCTGCGACCGCGATGGCCAACGGCGCCGCGGTCTGCACGCAAGATGCGGACTTCGATGCAGCCGCTGAGGCGGATCTGATCGAGGTTGTGCGAGTGTAGGTCTCCAGCGAGTGGGTTTCAGGCACTCGTTGTCAGGAGTGCCTGAATCGATCGATATCCACGGCTATCTGACCCCAATTTATCTTTGGAGAAGCGGCACAAACGCCCTGCAAATCAGACCTTTCGGGTAAGCGTTCGGCCGGCCAGGGGGACATAGGCGCCTCCCGGCGAACCTCTTGGTGTGGAGCGCGCCGAGGCCGAAGCCGGTCTACGACGCCGGCCGTGAGGCTTGCGTCGAGTTCCTGGTCGAGCTGACGGCGCGCTATGAGCGCCAGGTCACCCGCTTGGAGGTGCGGATCGAGCGCCTCGAGGAGAAGCTGCGCGAGAGCTCTCAGAACTCCTCGTGGCCACCATCCTCCGACCCGCCCGCCAAGCCTCCCGGACCTGCACGGCCTGGTCGACGTCGAGGCCGCAGCACGGATCGACTCAGTAAAGGGCGGCATCAGGGCGAGCTTCGAAAACCCACCGACGCCCCGCTCAGCAAGGTGATCTTGCACATGCAGGGAGCCAAGAAGGGCCTGATCGTCAACAGCCGCAACCTCTGCGCGGCCTCCTCCAACGCCAACGTCGAGCTCGATGCCCACAACGGCGGCAGCTCGGCCTGCGCCCGGTGGTGCAGGCGCGGGGCTGCGGCGGGCAGGGGCGGCACGGAGACACGGCCGGCGCTAGGGCCGCTTCCCGCGCGCCTTCGGCAGTGAGCGGATCGGCACGCGCGCCAAGCGCTCATACGGCGATTGCAGGTAGATCTCGGTCGGTCGGTCCCAACTTCTCAGCATCTTGTCATCAATGGTACGAATTACTTGACCATGCAGCGCCAAGCGGCTACTCCTAGACCTGTCTCGTTTGGAGGAGACCGGCGTCGCCAGGCTGGCGATGCCGCAACCTGGATGAAAGGAAGAGGAGATGGACATTAAGCTGAAAGCACTCGGCCCCGGTGTCATTACCGCACTGGCCGCTGGGGCCACCGGGGGGATTAACGCCTCGGCGGAATCGCAGGCCACCGGGCACTTTACTTGCGAAGTGTCACCGTGCACGATCAGAGTATCAGAGGCGCTTGGCACGAGTCATCGGCTTGAGCTGTCAATTGCGGGTCTCACCGGGATCGTCTGCGACGAAGCGTCTTACAAAGGACCGGTGGCGACGACAGTAACCGACATTACGCTGACGCCCACCTACGCCGAATGCCATACAACAGGCAGCACCACCAATGTGCCGATTGACGTGAATGGCTGCACCTACACAGTCACACAGCCAAACAAAGAATCGGCAAAAACAGAACACACAGTCGATTTGGTATGTCCAAGTGGCAAAAACCTTGTTGTCACACATCCCGAATGCGAAATTGTAATCCCCCCGATCACCGGATTGAAGGGCTTTGGATACACGACAATCATCGACAATAACAAACACGCAATCACACTGACGTCCAGCGTAGAAGGACTCCCCGCCGAGTTCCAAAAAGGGATTTGCACCCTGCTCGGCACATTCCACGTTGGTAAGCTGATCGGCTCGGCAACAGTACGCGGATTCGACCAACTGGGCCACCAGGTCGGCATCACAGCGACAGGCTCGATCAACTAACAGATCGTCCCTCAGCGTTGTGCTGGACCAGGGCCGGGAGCAATCCCGGCCCTTGGTTGTGGTGCCACTGTGATCGTATCGTTGTTCATCCGCCTCCTAGGAGTCTGGGGTCGAAGCTCAAGATCCAAGCGGTCACCGGATGAACCCACACTGCGGACATGAAACTGCCCGTAGGCCGATGTGCCCGACTAGGTAGGTCCATCTCCTCGGCTCAATCGGTCGCCGTGCGTGGTCATTCAACCCGACCAGCTCTCGCGAGCATCCCTCTACATCTGCCTCCACGAGCGTTTCGCGCTGGGGGATTGCGGCCCTTAGCTAGCCGGGATCGCTCATCGGGCGAGCCCAATTGTTCTGCGCCTGCCCCGGCGCCAATTGTCCGCGGTTCGCCCACCCTCGCGACTGAAGCGAGGGCGATAGCCAGTCCTTGAGCTGACGTGATTGCCTCGTATCCCAGGTTACATGATCCTAAAACTGGGTAAGGGCTTCGGGTAGTCGGAGTTGAACGCTCTCGAAACCGCTCCACAAGTTCTCGGAGGCGCAGTGAGCGATGTAGCGGCAACGAGAGAGGGGTCCACTCTCGCCGCTCGATGCCCCGTTGTAGTGATGGACCCAACTCGTGCCTCCACGATCGCCCCGGACGACGCCGCGGTGCTCTTGCAGAGCTTCGTCTGCGCGGGCTCTGCGCGTTCAGCTGCCGCTCGGCCGACGAGATAGAGGACGCTATGCCTGCAAGAGCTTCTTGGACGAAGCGGAGGGGATAACGGAGCCGGGCAAGGTCTATGCCTGGTGCGAACCGCAGCCCACCGGGCGCTCAACCGTGCGGCGCAGCATCAGGCGCGTGAATTCGCCGTCGATCCGCTCGCGGGTGGACTGGATGAGAGCGCTTCCGAGGATCCGGGTCCCGAGCAAGAGCTAATCGCCCAGGAGGACAAGGGTGAGATGGTGGTCAGACCCAGAGGCCAGGTGCTCGAGCGGCGCTGGAAAAGCGGACGCGGCTATGCGATCAGGTTCTACGCTTACGGGCCTTCGGGTTATGAGCACGGCCCATGAGGTCGGCGGGGCTACCTGGAGCGCGTCCTAAAAGCCGTATGTCAGGTAGTGTTGCCGGGTCGCGGGTTTCCCGAGTGTGGTGCCTGAACGATGGCATGGTGATCTCGGGCTTAAGCTGGATCGCGTGCTGTGCAAGGAAGCACCAGCGGCCGGCTCAGTCGAGCGACGTAGACTTTTGGCGACTGCGACCTGAGCCCGGGCGGCTGGCTCATGCGGTTGGAGATGGTCGGGCGGTTCCAGGCACTTTCGCCAGAAGTGCCCGAATCGCCGCATATCCCCGCATATCGGCGCACTTCTGCACAGAAACGAGCTGTACGGCTTTGAGTTGAAAATCCCTGCAATTCTTGGACAGAGTGGACGTTAGCGCGCAGTCCAAGCTACCCGATTGTGGTCCAGGCGGTCGCCGGTTCGAATCCGGCGTCCACCCTTTGTGAAGTACCTGAAAAGCGGCAATTCCGCCTCGGCGGCGGGCGAACCAACGCCGGCGATCTTCCGCTTCTACGTGGTGAGGGTTCGACCCAAGCCCCGCCGCATCGCTACGGCCACGTTAGAAATGCCTTTGCCGCGGCGCGGTTGGAGCCCCGCCCAGTCGGCGAATCGCGCCGGTGCTCCGGGTAAGAAGGGACGGAGAGGGCTTCCCGGGCGGCAGCTCGACGACGAATGCCGTGCTTCCGCGAAGGCGCCGGTCCTGCCAGCTGGCGGCGCTGCCCGGATAGCGCCTCAGGCGGGTCGGCGGAAGGCCCACGATTCGAGCGAAGCGGCGCTCGACGCGAATGTCTCCACCCGATTCGTCGACGACCCCAAGCGGCTGGTGGAACCAGATCGTGATCCGCGGGCGGATTCGCAAGATCAGAGCGCGAGCGAGGCGCGATTCGGGCTCGGAGAGCGCCCGGGGGCCCGAGTACTGCAAACCGCCCCGATGTTCGAGGTGGCGCCAGCGCCAGGGAAAGTTCCGATTCAGGTCGACCCCGTGGGCATTCTGTCGGGTGCTTGCCGCGACGCCGTCGGGATTTAGATCTCGAATGACCCAGAGCAGCGATTGCCGCGGAGGGGCGCTGGATTCGAGGTCTCGTGCTATCGCGATCCCCGCGGTCTCGTTGCCGTGGATCGCTCCCACCACCAGCAGTTTGCGCGGGGCATCGGGATCGCCCAGCGCGACCGCAAAGATGGGACGTCCGTGGACCGATCGACCCAAAGCCACTCGCCGGTGGACCAGAGCGTCGACACCTGGACCAGGGCCACGCTGTGCCGTCAGCCGCCGCTCGGGGGACGCGCTCGCCCAGAGCAGAGCCCCAACGCCGGCAAGCGCCGCGAGCGTCACGACGAAGGCGAATCTGACCTTTCTCCCGGCGCCGTCGCTCATTCGCCCCGCAGGGACGAGTTCGATCATCGAAGGGGTCTAGAGGACCGCGATGAAAGTCAGATGAAGGCCATCTCGGATACTCCCTCTACGACTCGTCGGGGGCGGTCCGCCTCCATTGGAACCGAGACAGATTCGTAACCCAGACCCGGTGATGTCCTGGTCTTTGGCTGCGACCCCGAGCGAGCCGAACGTCCTGGACAGGGTGGGTGAGGTCGCAGGCAGGTCCGGCGAGCATCCTCACCCTGGTCTTCTAATTAGCTTTCGTCTTCCGGCTCTTGCCCTGGTGCATCTTCGCTTGCCTTATCGGGAATCGTCAGATCAACGAGTTCCTTTGCGTCGATCGGCAGGCCCACCTTTCGCTTCTTGACTGCCGACGGATAGCCAAGCATTGACACAGTGCATGAAATTCCCTCCGCGTTGTCGGCGATCAGCCGTTCTGCGCTGTCCTCGTGAACCTTCAGCACTGCTTCCATTGCCCGTAGGAGTATGGCCGTGAGTTCCCTCCAGCCTTGCCCATCCACGATCACCGGCGACCAGCTCATATGCGCTCCCTCAAGCGAGTCATAGACCTCCTCGGAGATCGCCGTCGCGGCGTCTACCAGCAAGTTCTGAAACAGAGAAGCCCGAAGGCCCGCCTTTACCGGGTCGGCCACCTTTGGCCACTCAGATGGGTCCAAATATGCGCGAGCGGTCGCTTCGTAAAACACCTCGGTCGCTCCGCGTCGTCCTCGTTCGCCGACTCGCTTGATGAGCTTGGCTTTTCTCAGCACATCCATCTCGTAGCTCACCTGCCAGTAGTCGATGCCGAGTTCCTCTGAGAGTCCGACCGCGCTGCCTTTACGTTCACCGAGAATTGCAAGTACCTGATTGCGCAAAGCGTTCGCCATTGCCTTGATGAGGGCTTCGTCGATCTGCTTTCTCGCCTGGGCCAGCTCGCCCCGCTTCCTCATGCCGCGCCATTCCGAAGGTCCCATCGAGAGTCTCCTTGTCGCTTTTTTGGTACCGCAGAGGCACTCTAGTCGATTTCCGCTGATTTTTTGCCGCTTATTTGCAGCGCTTTCTTGGAAATTCTTCTTTTGCCTGCAACCCTTCTTATACTCGAAACTTTCTTAGCATAGATCGGGGGCCGCCTGCCTGCGGCCATCTCTGAGCTTGGGGAGGGAGGTGTTCCTTTTGAAGGTCAATCTTCACGACCGCGTGTCTCCGTTTGCATCGGTTCACAAGAACGGCTGATCCATCTGAGCGAGCCGGTCCCGGCCGCGAGCCGGTCCCGGCTTGCTCCGCTCTCCTGCCCGTCAAGCTTTCCCGTGGCGACCCCATTGAAGGGCGAAAATTGTGGAATTAATGACGATGAAAATCGCCGCTGAATGACTAATGCTTGTCCTAGCACTCAGGATGGCAAAACTGCTCGACCCCGTTGCACCTCCCATGGACGGGGCCAAGCGGACCGGATTCCCTGGGCGGCGGGCCGCGTGGCCGCCTGCCCAGGGCTCGGCACAGAGGAGGCAGGCTCCGAATGGCGCGCAAGAAGGCAAGCGGCAAGAAAGGGAGCAAATCCGCAAAAGGGAGAGCGGGCGAGAAGGCAGGGAAACCGGGCAAAAGGGGGCCGAAACGACCCTCAATTGATCTGGTCAACTACAGGCGGATGCACGCGCTGTCAAAGGAGGAACGCGTCCGAATCTTCGCGATTCTCTGCGAACGCATCGCCAGCCCGAAAGAAATATCCGAGGAGCTGGATGAAGGGCTGAGCCACGTCAGCTACCACGTAAGCGTGCTGCGGGAATGCCGTCTGATCGTGGAGGATCACAAGGTTCCACGTCGCGGGGCGATCGAGCACTTCTACAGGGCAGCGGCGCCGACGTTGATCCCGCCCAACGCCTGGGACCACCTTCCGCCAGCCGTGCGGAGAGGTATCTCGGTGAGCATCCTGCAGGAATTCTTCGACGATGCGTCAGCCTCGATGGAGGCGGGGGTCTTCGATGAGTCGCCCGGAGAGCTGAGCTGGACCCCTCTCATCCTCGACGCCCTCGGCGTGGAGGAATTCGGGCAGCTCGCGCGAGACTTCCTTCAGTCCGTCTTGGAGTTACAGGCCAACGCAAGCAACCGACTGCCAAGGGGGAACGACAAGGCGACGAACGCAACCTCGGCGACCGTCTTCTTGGCGTGCTTCTTGTCGACCAGAAGTCCCGAGGACGGCAAGAAAGCCTCAGCGGCAAAGAGGCGTTAGCGCCTCATGTCGTTTGATGTCGGCTTTTACCCCGGCGAATTCGAGTTCCGGGATCTGGACGATGTGCCGGTCGAGTAGCAGGTCGCCACAAGAGCTGGACTTGCAGGTCGAAAACGTGGTTCTCCTGCAGATCGCCACCCTCCACCCGGACCATCTGACACCTGAGGAGCTGATCGTGAGGTTGGAGGACCCGAGCGATACAGGTCGTGCTGCGATCCTGAACGCAATCGGAGCACTCAAGCGCTCCGGCCTGGTTCGGCTGACTGGGGAGGTCGTAGAGCCGACGTACGCCGCCGTCCGCGCCGTCGAAATTCTCCAGCCCTGACCTACCCACCGCTCGGCGCCCTGGGGATCGATCCCGCAGATCGCAGCGGCGCCTGGCGCACGGAGCTGCGTAATGGCCTGGCTGACGAGGCCCTGCGGCCAGCCTGGGTTAAAAGTCAGCCGCGACGAGCCGGTGCAAGCGATGGAGGAGCAGTGGCAGGAGTGAGAGCGCGAGGATGCCCAGCGTGATCGCCAGCGCATGGCGGTTTACGTCGAGCAGGCCGCCCAGCGCATAGCCGGTGAGCGAAACGGTGACGGCCCAGAGGATCCCGCCGAGCAGGTTGAACACGCTGAACGTCTTCGCGGGCATCATCGCGATCCCCGCCACGGGGCTGGCGAGCGTGCGCACGAAGGGGACAAAGCGGGCGATTACGATCGTGCGCGCTCCGAAGCGGGCGAAGTATTGGCGCGTGCGCTCGAGCTGGCGCCGCTTGAAGATGCGGCCGTCGGGACGTTCGAGCAGAGGTGCGCCCATGAGCCGACCGAGGAGATAGCCGACCTGGCCCCCGACGACGGCGCCCAGCGCCGCGGCGGCGATCACGAGCCCCAGTTGCGGATGGGGCGCACCGGCATGGCCGACGTGGCTGTAGGCGCCGGCGAGGATCGTCAGCGTCTCACCGGGAAGGACCAGGCCGAGCACCAGCCCCGTCTCGAGGAAGAGGATGACGGCCAAGCCAACTACCCCGTAGACCGCCAACAGGTGTGGAGCGCTCAGCATGCCGCCTATCAGGTCGCCGGGGCGTCGGCTGCGCTGCGCAACGCGGCGATGTCGATCTTGCCCATCCCAAGCATCGCCTTCATCGCGCGTTCGGCGCGCACCTGATCCGGATCGGCGAACAACTCTTCCATCCCGGTCGGGACGACCTGCCAGGAGAGGCCGTAGCGGTCCTTGAGCCAGCCGCACTGTCCTTCCTCCCCGCCCTCTGACAATCGTCCCCAGTAGCAGTCGATCTCGTCCTGGGTCTCGCATTCGATCTCGAAGGAAACTGCCTCGTCGAACGTGAACTGGGGGCCGCCGTTGATGCCGATGAACCGCTGACCGTCCAGCTCGAACTCGACGGTCATCACCGTGCCGGCAGGTCGTGGCCCGGCCTCGGTGTAGTGGGCGACGTTCACGATCCGCGAGTTCTTGAACACCGAGGTGTAGAACCCAGCGGCCTCCTCGGCCTCGGTGTCGAACCACAGGTTCGGGATGATCTTCTGTTGCATGGCGTGCCTCCTCTCGTGCGGCGGGAACGGATCTCCGCGACGGATTACCGCACCTTAGACCCATGTGTCAGGTATCGCGCCGAGCGACTGGAGCAAGCACCACCATCGGCAGGTCGCGTCGTGCGTGGGCGCGAGAGTCGGCGGCGACGGGACCCGGCGAAGATGACCGTCGGGTTCACCCCCCAGGCACAAGCCTCCTCCCGCCCTGGCCTGCCAAGATGTCAGCCGTGGGCTTCGACCAGTACCACGAGCCGGCAGACGAGCTTCCGCAGGCGACCCGGACCTTCGCCAGGCTCTGCGCCTCGCTGACCGAGGAGGCGGAGGCGATCGGCTGGTACGAGCAGCGCATGGCAGTCGAGTCCGACGGCGAGGCGCGGGCGATCATGCACGACGCCCAAGGCGAGGAGTTCAAGCACTTCTGCATGGATCTGGAGTTCCTGCTGCGCCGCACGCCGCTCTGGCGCGAGATCGCGCAGGGGATCCTCTTCCAGGAGGGCGACATCGTCGAGCACGGCGAGGAGGCCGAGGAGGAGGCGACCGAGGATGCGGCGTCGCGCGGCGAGCCGCTCGCCGGCGGCGAGTCGCTCGGCATCGGCAGCCTGCGGGGGAGCGGCGCGTGAGCCACCTGCTGCGCGAGCACGCGCCGATCACGGCGAGCGGTTGGGAGCTGCTCGACTCCGAGGCCCGCGAGCGGCTCGAGCCCGCCCTCGCCGCACGTAGGCTCGTCGACTTTGCTGGACCCCATGGGTGGGAGCATTCGGCCACGAGCCTCGGCCGCGCGCGGGAGGTCGCGGACCCGCCCGGAGAGGGGGTCACGGGGGCGCAGCGGCAGGTCCTGGCGCTGGTCGAGCTGCGCGCGTCCTTCTCGCTTGTCCGCTCCGAGTTGGAGGACGCCGACCGCGGCGCCGACGACCCGGATCTGGAGGCGCTCGACGAAGCTGCGCACCGGATCGCGGTCGCCGAGAACGCTGCCGTCTTCCACGGCTGGGGGAACGCCGGAATCGCGGGCATCCTCGAGTCCTCGCCGCACGATGCGATCGAGCTCGGCGAGGACTGCGAGCGCTACCCCCGCCACGTAGCCAAGGCAATCGAGGCGCTGCTCGAGGCCGGAATCGGCGGGCCCTACGGCCTTGCGCTCGGTCCCGAGGTCTACACCCGCGTCCTCGAGACCAGCGAGCATGGCGGCTATCCCCTGCTCGAGCACCTGCGCAAAGTCCTCGGCGGTCCCATCGTCTGGGCACCCGGCGTGCGTGGCGCCGGCGTGCTCAGCATGCGCGGGGGCGACTTTCTCTTCGAGTGTGGCGAAGACCTTGCGATCGGATATCTCGACCACGACGCCAACACGGTCCGTCTTTACCTGGAGGAGAGCTTCAACTTTCGCGTTGCCACCCCAGAGGCGGCCGTCACGCTGACTAACCCCTAGGCTGCTCGGCGACCGCCGGCGAGACCCACTTGCAGGGCCCGCACCAGGGGGTCCCAGAAGTTGACCAGCGCCGGCACCGGCGCCTTCAGCTCCTCCTCGAAATCGTCCGCGGTCGTGTCGCCGATCTAGGCGCCTCTCCCTACACCCTTCAGAACGCCTCGGTGGTGGCGACCCCTATCAACGCCGCGACGACCTGTGGATGGCGAGACCCGGGACCACCTTGCTGCCCGCTTTCCCATCTGCGTGGGCGTATGTGAGCAGCGAGATGTAGGTGTCATACATCGCGGTCCAGCCTTCGAAGGTGTAGGTGAGCGCAGGATCGAGATAGTCGGGAAACGAGGCGAAGGTGCCGTTCAACGTGCCCCCTTCATTGCCGCTCGAGGCGCTACCGCATGCGCTCAGCCCGAGGGCCGACGCGGTGGCAAGTTCGAGCACCAGTAGAATGAGACCGAGCTTCCTCAACTTTCAACCTCCCAATTGGCCCTGCCGGTGAACGCCGCTTTCGCGCTGGAATCGACTCAGCGCAAGCTCGTCTCGTCGTCAAGCGCCCTGGACCTGTTTATCCGGCCGCTGGGCCAGAAAGAAGGCTCGGGCTACGCTGCCGGGCGGCCTTGATCCTCATCGGTGACCGCGCAGGCAGGCGTGCCTCCGGGCAGCCGGTACCGGTTGTCCGCGACCAGTCGGTAGACCTTCGCCGCCATCCACGAGATCCCCGGCAGCAGAAGCGTCCGGCCGATGATCTTCCAGATCCCTCCGGCGGCGTTCAGCACCGCGGCGATCGCCTCGTGTCCCGAGCGGATCGTGCCGTCGATCTGAACCCATTGCACGGCATCGGCCGCCTGCTCCTCGGTTATCCCCAGCTCGGCCAGATCAGTGAGCTGCCAGGCGACGATCTCTGCATCCGGCTCGATCCTCTCCAGAGCGCCTGCACACCTCGTACAGAACGCGCAGTCCCCGTCGTAGACGAGCACCGGACGCTCCCGATGGCTCACCTGCGCCTTCTCGGGGTTTTGCGACCCGCCTAGCATCCATACGACATCGTATGGATCGAGAATCGGCATGAGGCTTCCGAGCGCAGCACACGAATCTCGCTCCTGGCGGATCCGCGAGATCGTGCCGGACTTCATCCTGGAGGACGTCTGGGCCCTTCCCACGCAGGGCGGCGCCGAGGATTTCCAGGCGCTGCTCGAGCTGATGGCTTCCTCCGATCCGGCCAACTCAGGGCCGCTCCCGGTTCGCGTCCTCTGGCGTGTTCGCGATCTCCTCGGCAGGTTGTTCGGCCTCGGCAGGATTTCGACCCCGATCGACGGCGGCGGGAATGACGCCGCAGGCAAACTGCCGATTCCGGGTACGAACGAAACTTCACTGACCGATCGGCTGCCAGACGATCTGCGCAACACGGCGGCGGATCTGGATTTTGGCTCCCTGCCTTTCGTGCCCCTCTATCGCACCGATGTCGAATTTGCCGCGGAGCTGTCTAACCGCACCGTCCACGGCGTGATGCACCTGGCTTGGGTCGATCAGGGCGAAGGCTTCTATCAAGGACAGATGGCCGTTTACGTCAAGCCCCGCGGTCCGCTTGGGATGGGATACATGGCGCTGATCAAGCCGTTCCGGCATTGGGTTGTCTACCCAGCACTCATGCGACAGATCGAACAAGCGTGGAATACACGCAGTGGGCCCGCCGGCAGATGATCGAGCGAATCGACGATATGCCGGCTGGAACGGTCGGCCTCAGGGCATCGGCGTAGGGCATCCCGCGGATAATCACACCTCGATGCCGATGCTTTCGACTGAGCGGACAGACTCGGACGCGATGGCGGTGCGTGCGGTTGTGCGTGGGGAGGTGCAGGGCATCGGATATCGCGACGCGACGCTGCGGCGCGCGCGCCAGCTCGGAGTTATGGGCTGGGTACGCAATGGGGAGGACGGCAGCGTGCTCGTCCACGCGGAGGGCCCCGAGTCGGCGGTCGACGACCTGGTGGCGTTCCTGCGCAAGGGGCCGCCGGGTGCAGGGATTACGGAGGTGGCGATCGAGCGCGTGAAGGTCGAGGGCCACGAGCAGTTCGCGATCCGGGGTGTGAGCGCCGGGGTCTTCGTCGTCCAAGAGCATGCTGCCACTGCTCGTCACTTTGACCTGCGCCTGGAGGTAGACGGGGTGATGCGCTCCTGGGCGGTTCCGAAGGGCCCCTCTATGGATCCTGCCGTCAAGCGCCTCGCCGTGGAGGTCGCCGACCACGCCGTTGCCCACAACGACTTCGAGGGCGCGATTGGAGACGGGGCCGTGATCGTCTGGGATCGCGGCCACTACGAGCAGGGCGGTCGGGTCGCCTGGCCGGAGGCCCTAGACCGCGGCCACGCCGTCTTCGTCCTCCACGGGGACAAGCTGCGCGGCGGCTTCGCCCTGCAGCGCACCCGCGCCGGCGAGAAGGCCCAGTGGCTGTTGATCAAGCGGCGTGACGAGCAAGCACGCCCAGGCTCGGATGTGGTCGCAGAACGACCGAAGTCGGTGCTCAGCGGCAGCGCACTCGACGAGCTCCTCCCAGGGGACTGACGCAGGCCCACTGGGAACTGCTGTGTTTACTCATTTCGTCTCGACTAGACAAAAACACTTGCGTATCAAATTGCCGGCGGTTAGAGTCGCGGCGTGCTGGGCGACGAAGTGGTTGGGAGGCGTCGATGCTGGGCCCTTGCCGCGGCTCTGGTCGTGCTCGCCTGCGCGCTTGTCGTGCCGACCGTCGCCAACGCCGAACAATTCACGGTAGACAGCACCGCCGACGAAGTCGACTCGAGTCTTGGCGATGTCAGCTGCCTGACTGCCGCCGGCAAATGCACGCTTCGAGCCGCTATGGAAGAAGCGAACAGCTTGAAAGGCGAATTCGACGAAATCGTCTTCGACGAAACCGTCTTCGATGGACAGCTCGCAGGCACGATCGTCCTCGGCAGCAGCCTTCCCGCGATTAAAGACCCCATTTCCATCAACGGACGCGGATGCCCTACTGCGGCCGGAGTAAGCGGCCCCTGTGTCGGCATCGACGGTCCCGACGCGGGTCATCCCGCTTTGATCGTCGACCACACCGAAGAAGCCGAAATCTGGGGGCTCGCCGTGACGGATGCCCAGACCGGCGTCAGCGTCGAAAGCTCCCCACATTTCAAGGCGCAGGCCAGCTGGTTCGGCGTCAAGCTCGACGGCAGCGCGGGCGGCAATACGACCGGGATTTTCATCGACCCGCGGTCGGACAAAGGCCTCATCGGTAGCGAAGGGCCCGAAAGGGGAAACGTCTTCGCCAACAACACCGGCGACGGACTCGACATCCACGGCGCCAGCCACGTCAGGGTCCTGGGCAACTACTTCGGGATCGAGAAAGACGGAAGCCCCCAGCAAGTCAGCGGCGAAAAGGAGATCGAGGTCACCTCGGCCCCGGGCGAAGAATCCGAAGCGATCGGCAACTCGATCGGAACCAGGGTGAGCTTGGAAGCCGTGGCGACCCCGGCGTGCGACGGGGGCTGCAACGTGATCTCCGGGGCCAGCGGCGCATCGAGTGGTATCGGCATCGATCTGGAAGGCGACGGTGGTTTGGAGACCCCCGCGATAGCCACGACCATCGCCGGCAACTACATCGGCCTCAACGCGACCGCAACTGCGCCGGTCCCGAACGCCACCTCCGGTATCCGTGTCGGCAGGGCGCCGCAAACCGTCATCGGCGGG
>DATFVC010000078.1:0-90232 GCA_035260485.1 Solirubrobacterales bacterium
CTAGCGCCAGCCGTCCCGCTGGTCCGAGAGCAGCGTTACCGTGAATGTCCATCCGGGTCCTCCTTGCTTGGGGCGTCAACCACAAGCGTCTTGGAGGGCCCGGATGCCTTTCAGCTGTTCACAAGGTGTGTGGGCGGGACATCTAGGCCACGCGCCTCAGCTGCGGGGCGCTGCTCTTCGCTGCCTCCAGCGCAAGGCGACTCGCCTCGATCGAGCTCGCCCAGGAGACCTCGGAGAGGAGGCCCGGTGCGGCGACCATGTCGCCGGCGAGGAAGACGCCCCTTCCGCGGTCGATCGCGGGGCGGTCGCGCCAGCTCCTGCCGGGGTAATCGAGCGGACCGGTGCGGGCGACCATCGCCTGCCGCCGCCGCCAGGTTTCGCGTTCGCGCCAGCCTGGCAGCGAGACGTCGAGGAGTCGGTCGAGACGCAGTGCCGCCTGCTCGGTGCTCTCACCGGGCCGGACCGGCATTTGCGCCTGGACCAGCTCCTCGCCCTCGGGGGCCAGCGATGGGTCGGGGGCGCTGAAGCGCTCGACCCAGCCGGCCTCATCGAGGTCGGAGACAACGAACGGATCGCCGCGGCGATGGCTGAGGCCGAGATCGATGCAGACCGTGTTGCCGCTGGGCCACTCGAGCGAGTCGTCGCCGAGCAGCGCGCGGGCTCGATCGAGCTCAATGGCGAGAATGGCAGGAGCCTCCGGCACCGCCTCGGCGCAGTGCCCGGTCTCGATCTCCACGCCAAGCTGCCGCACCCGTTCTTCGAGCGAGCGCACCAGCGCGCTCCAGCCGCCGATCAGGTAACGGGCGGTGGGTGGCAGGCTGAGCAAGACCCTGACCGAGTGCTTCCAGACGAAGGCGGCGGACAGCTCCCCCGGGTCGTGGTGGAACGTGTAGACGCCGGCGGCTGCGGAGAGCATCTCCGCGGTGCGCTCGTCGCTGTGGGCGGCGGCCCAGCTGCGGAAGTCGACGTCGACTGGGGCCTCGCGCCCGCGCAGCCGCAACACGGAGGGCACGGTAGCCAGCGGGGGAATCCGGCGTGCGGCGCCCTGCCAGCGAAAGCGGATTCCCGAGAGTGGCGGGCCGGCGTACGGGGGCAGCAGGTCGCGGTCAGTCAGCCAGTCCCAGAAACCGCCGTCCTTGTAGATGACGTGAGGGCCGAGGTTGGCCTTGTAAGGGCCAGCAGTGCTGCGCGCGCGGCCGCCGAGGGCCTCGTGCGCCTCTAGCAGTCGCACCTTGGCGCCGCCTTCCGCGCAGGCGATCGCCGCGGTGAGGCCGGCGAGCCCTCCGCCGACTACGGTAATCGTGGTCTTGCTGCCGTGTTGCCGCTCCATGACGTCCTCCTCTGCCAGTTGGAGCCGTTTACTCTACGGACGTACTGGCCCGATATACAGTTCCAGTAATGACACGCTCAAGTGGTCCAGTTGGCGGTCCTGGCATGCTGGTCGAGATCCAGCGCAACGCCGAGCTTCCCCTGCACGAGCAGGTCGAGCAAGCGATCCGGGAGAGCATCCAGCTCGGTCGTCTCGCCGCTGGGGCGCGACTGCCGTCCAGCCGGTCGCTGGCGCAGGAGCTGGGAATCTCCCGCGGCGTCGTCACCGAGGCCTACAGCCAGCTCACGGCCGAGGGCTACCTGCTGATGAGGCAGGGCGCGCCGGTGAGGGTTGCGCGGACCGTACGCACGTCAGGCGCGCGGCCTCCGGCGCGCTCGATGCTGCCCAGCTTCCCCTACCACTTCCACCCCGGGCTGCCCGATCTCGCCGGCTTCCCGCGTGACCGCTGGCTGCGCTCGCTGCGGGCGGCGTGGCGTCAGGCGCCGATCGATGCCGTCGGCTACCCCGACCCGCGCGGCGTGCCGGGCCTGCGACAGGCGCTCGCCGGCTACTTGGGCCGGGTACGTGGCGCCGCCGCCGAGCCGGAGCAGATGCTGATCTGCACCGGCTTTGGGCAGGCGTTCTCGCTGCTCTGCCGTTGGCTGGCGGCTCGCGGCGTCGAGCGGGTCGCGCTCGAGGATCCGGGCTGGCACCCACATCGCCTGATCGTCGAGCAGGCGGGTCTCGGGGTGGCGCCGATCCCGGTCGACGCCGAGGGAATCCGGGTCGACGCGCTCCGCGCCGCCGCAGTGAGCGCGGTGGTTGTGACGCCGGCGCACCAGTTCCCGACCGGCGTCGTCCTCAGCCGGGAGCGTCGCGCCGCCCTGATCGAGTGGGCCGAAGACGGCGAGCGGCTGATCGTCGAGGACGACTTCGACGCCGAGTACCGCTACGACGGCAGCGGCCTGGGCGCGCTCCAGGGTTTGGCGCCGGACCGGGTCGCTTACATCGGCTCGGCGAGCAAGCGCCTGACGCCTGGCATGCGCCTCGGCTGGGCGCTGCTGCCGGCCTGGCTGGCCTGGGCACTGATCCAGGCGAAGGCGGTCGAGGACGGCGGTTCGGAGGTAGTTGGGCAGCTCGCCTTGCACGACTTCATCGAACGCGGCGAGCTCGATCGCCACATTCGCCGCACGCGCCTGCGCTACCAGCGGCGGCGCGAGGCACTGCTCGAGGCTCTTGCCCACCGGCTGCCCCAGACCCGCTCCTCGGCGGGCGCCGCCGGCCTCTACGAGCTGGTCGAGCTGCCGGAGGAGGTCGACGAGGCTGGCCTGGTGGCTGCCGCGGCCAAACGCGGCGTCGGCCTCGACGGTTTATCGCTGCACCGCTTCAACCCTGCGGGCCCACCCGGACTGGTGCTCGGTTTCGCCTCTCTGTCCGAGCCGGCGATAGACCACGGCATTCGTCTCCTGGCCGAGGCGCTGCACGGTCTCGAAGCGCCCACTTCCATTGCGGCTCTGGGTCGTTCTAGGATGCCGTCACGATGAATCCGGGGGATCGGCGCACCGCCATCGTCTCTTGCATGGATGCACGCCTCGACGCGGCTGGATTCCTCGACCTCTGGCCTGCGTCCGTGCACATCATCCGCAACGCCGGGGGGCGCGTCACGGCGGATGTGCTGCGCTCTCTCGTCGTCTCCTGCTCAATGGAGGTCGAGCGCATTGTGGTTGTCCATCACACGCAATGCGCCATGGCCGAGCGCACGGATGAGGAGCTTCGCGGTCTGCTCCCTCCTGGCGCGGAGCCCGAGATAGACTTCCTCACGATCGCCGACTCTCTGGAAACGCTGAGGCAGGACGTCCAGTCGATCAGGAGCTCACCCCTTCTTCCGCCCGGCATCGAAACGATCGGAGTCATCTACGACCTCGACTCGCGAGTCGCGCGCGAGATCGAGATCGGCGCCGGCGCCGATCTCTAATCGGGGCGCCCGGCCTGGAAGCTCGCCAGACATGGCTGGGGCCAAGGGATACGCGACCGAGGCCGGCAAGGCCGCGATCGAGTCTTCGGGATCGACAGGCCATGAAGAACCTGTCATTCAGAGGCCCAAGACCACGGCGAGCGCACACCCGGTTTATCTGACCGCTATACTGCCCATATGGCCAAACAAGTGACCGCTACTGACGCAAAGGCGACGATCCTTCGCCTCTTGGACGACGCCGCAGCCGGCGAGGAGATCGAGATCACCAGGCATGGCCGTCCGGTCGCCCGTCTCGTACCCGCATCTGGCGCACGCTCTCTTAAGGGCTCGTTCAAGGGTGTGGCAATGACCGCAGTCGAGGAGGAGCAGTTGTTCTCCACCGGCGAGGCTTGGAACGCTTCGTAGTGTGGCTGCGGTTCTGCTGGATACCCACGTGGTCCACTGGTGGTCGGCCGAGCCTAAACGGGTCAGCAAACCGGCGCGCAACGCCCTTGAGGAGGCGGATGAACATGTCGTGGCGGCGATCTCTTGGTACGAGCTGGCTTGGCTGGCGAAGCACGAGCGGATCGCCGTCAACATTCCGATCCGATCCTGGCTACAGGGCCTCGCCGGGCAGCTTCGAACGATCGGCGTGACCCCGGCTATCGCCGATACCGCAGCCGCCCTTCCCTCCTCGTTCCCAGGCGACCCCGCCGACCGACTGATCTACGCGACCGCAATCGAGCACGGCTTCAGCCTCGTGACCAAGGATCGGGCCATCCGCGACCATGACCGCCCACGGTCGTTGACGATCTGGTAGCCAGGACCCTGAGCGGGTTGAACTGGTGATCGGGAATAAGAACTACTCGTCTTGGTCGATGAGGGCGTGGCTCCTGATGCGCCAATATCGCATCGGGTTCGAGGAGGTTCAGATTCCCCTTCGCCAGCCCGACTCGCTTGAGCGAAGCTCGCCTACTCGCCGGCCGGCAAGGTCCCGATCTTGATAGACGGTGACATGCAGGCCGCGCGTTGGCGGGTTCGCGGCGTCCGCAGATGCGACCATGAAGTCACCCCATTCCACCCTGCCCACTGTGGCTCGGGTGGCTCGATTCCGAGCGCCCCAAGGGTCGTGCGATAAAACCGCTCCGACGCTTGGTAATCGACAACCCGGATCGTCACGTGATCGAGCATCACTCGACCGTATCGCCATCGCGATGCGACGAGGGGGCCAATTCTTTGAAGACAGGTGTCGGTTTAAGATCGCAATTTGATGGCGCCTGGTTGGGCCA
This sequence comes from Solirubrobacterales bacterium, assembly GCA_035260485.1. Lineage (GTDB taxonomy): Bacteria > Actinomycetota > Thermoleophilia > Solirubrobacterales > 70-9 > VRUE01. Next base: position 4,553 of record DATFVC010000078.1, read on the forward strand.
GGCTGGACTCTGGAACCCTCCTGGATGGCCTGGTCTAGAGGTCGGCTGGAGGCTGGCCAGACAGGCATGGGGCGAGGGATACGCCACCGAGGCAGGTCAGGCAGCGATCGGGTGGGCGTGGCACACCTTGACGCGGCAGAGCTGATCTCGGTTATTCAGCCCGATAACTCTGCGTCGATTCACGTTGCGGAACGACTCGGCATGCGGCGACTACGAGAGTCAAGCCTCAAGGGCAGACCTAGCCATTTTCGGGATTGATAGGCCGTGACGATCCGGTTCATAGGTCCAGGACCAAGGCGAGAGCATCGTCAATGGCGCGAAGCTCGGCGGCGTCGAGGCGACCGGCGGATCGCCCAAGTCGCTGCGGATCCACAACCGTCGTCTGCTCGACGAGGACCCGAGTCTCGATCCGGTTGAGGGTGACAGTCGGTCGGAAGGTGGCGGGACGAGCGCTGGTCGACGTCGGCGAGACAAGCGTGGTGCTCAACGCCATGAACTCGTCGGCCTGCACTACGACTGCGTAGCGAGCGCCTCGCCGCTCCCTCCCCCGCGCACCTCGCGGAGATGGCAGCCGAAAGACCTCGCCTCTCACCATGTCAGTCGAAGGTTTCGGGCGCGAGCTCTGCCATCTGCTCGCGGACGATCCGCATCTCCGTCCGATCGGCCTCGTCGGCTGCCAGTCGCTCTACCTCTTCGGCAATCGACGAACGGGTTCTGCGTCGAGCCGCGGACTCTCGCAGAGCGGTGCGGACAGCCTCGGAGTCGCTCGCTCCGCTTCCAATCATGCTGCGACCGGGGCGCTCTGGCCGTTGATAGACGCCAGGCTCGGAGTCTTTGCCTTCGCAAATGCCGCGTCTACCTCCTCTAGGGCGCCTACCTCGCCGTGACCGTAGATCGACAGCATCTTGTCGATGGTGCTGATGCTCCAACCGGCCTGCGCAGCGATGGCTCGCCGCGGCAATTCGAGCTTAGTCCAGAGGAAATGAACGCCGTAGTGCTTGGTGGCGTGGTAGAAGTCGAAATCGAGTCCGGCGCGCGCCTTTACCTGCGCCCAATAGCCCGAAAGGGTGGTCTGCGAAAGCCGCTTGCCAGTCTTGGAGAGGAACACGTACTCGCTATCCCGCGGCAGGCCCGCGATTGCATCCCGAGCGGGCGGCGTCAATGCGATCGTCGCTTTCCCGTACTTTGGATCGTCAACGTCGCCGCGGAAAAGCCGCTTTGACTTGCGAATCCGCATAGCGTCGAAATCAATGTCGGTCCACTTGAGCACGTAAAGCTCCCCCGGCCTCATCAGCGTGAACGCCCCAAACAGCATGAGGGCGCGAAAGGTCGAGCCGTAGTCGCTCAGCGCCGAGCAGCCATCTAGCAGCGCCTAGAACTCATCCGGCGACAGCATTGCGCTCGATGCAACGCCGAGGTTTGGGTCGAGCAAGGCCGCCTCAGCTTGGCGCGCTCCTGCCGGATTCTCTGCGTTCCTTGCGCTTTCGGCCCGCCTCAGCCCTCCGGGGGTCCGCCTGTCTAAAATGACGCTATGGCGACGACTGCGGTTAAGAGACTTGACTTGGAGATTGGCGAGGTCGTTGAAATCCCCGGCGGCCGGCAGTACGAGGTTGTGCGGGACCGCCAGGGCGGCCTTACGCTCGAATCGCCGATTACGCCTGTCGCGGAGTTGCACGCGCAGCGGGGGACGAAACCCGCTTCCGCAGAGGACTTTGAGCGGCTTTCGGCGGGCGTCCCTTACGACGACGAGGGCTGAGGGCGCCGGATTCTGCGGGCGGATGATTCGCCCGTCGAACCCCCAGCGGTTTCAGAATCCGCGCGAGCTTATTCTGCCCGCGTGACTTCGCCCAAACGAAATCTGCCGCCAGTGTCGATCGAGTTTGGCTCGATCGAGTGGGAGCAGGAGGTCGAGCGCTACCACCCTTCATCCCGCGCCCGCGCTCAGGCATTGAGCGCTCGAAAAGCGATCGAAGCCGGCACCGCGAAATTGGACTGGAAACGCTGCCGACCGGAGGGCGCCACAGACGGAACCAAGCTGCCCGGATGCCACAAGCTCTATGTCCCGCTCGGCAAACAGGGCGCATCGGCAGCGCCCTACGGCTTCGTGTTCCAGCTCACCCTAAAGCCGGATCGGAGCTTGGCGTGGGGCTTTCTTGCCTTTGGCGAGCGGCATCCCAGCGACGAGCGAACGCGCAGCGTCTACGAACGCGCCCACAAGCGCCTACACGGTCATTTCCCGAGCTGATGCCGACCGCTGACGAACAGCGGGACCGTGTCGAGGGCGAAGCGCGGCGGCTGGAACAGACCACGCTCGGGGGTTCCTATCTTGACCAGGCGGTCGATGAACTTCGCGCCAGCGATTCCCCCGATCGCCTGTACGCGGCGATCCTGCCGGCATCGGACGGACGCCGAAATGCAATCAGGGGCGCAATCGGCCGGCGTTTGGCGGAAGGGCGACAAAAGCAATGCACCCGCTCGGCGGTCCTATTTGCGATCTTCGCGGCTGAGGCTTACGCAAACCAATATCTCCAGTGGCACCTTCCCCCCGAGGACTTCAAGGCGGCCGACAAGCTCCCGACTCTGGATAAGTACCTGCTTGGGCCTCGTCTAGTCGGGGTCGGCAGCCTTCTAGAGCGGGGAAGCGAGCCGACCCAAACCCTTCAAGAGCTGTTGTCAAAGCGGAGCGCGCTCGTCCATCCCAAGCTACAATCCCCCGGCGCGGATTCCGGCGACGACGACGCCAGGCCGACTCCACATGACGCCGCCCGCTACATCGTCGCCGTGGCCGACGCTGCGGGCGCGTTGCTGGCGCATTCCGCAAACGCGGAATCGCAAAAGATGTTCGATGTGACGGTCGCTACCGTCGATATGCAGCGGGAGGTCTTTCTGAGCTTCGGCAAAGCAGCGGCCGAACGACTACCTGAACAGACCGACGACCCAGCGCCCAATCTTATGAGCGAGGCGTGGCAGCGATGGTTTGATCGACCGGACCGGCAATAGCGCTCCCCGCCACGTGCATCACTCATGCGCCGAAAGCTGCATCACGCTTGCATCACAAATCGCCGCGCATTGCCCCGCATCGCCCCGCGCAGCCAGAAAGATCGTCGGCCCCGCGTGGCTATGCGGAGCCATGCGGGGCCGTTGATCCAATCGGGGCGCCCGGATTTGAACCGGGGACCTCACCGACCCGAACGGTGCGCGCTACCAGGCTGCGCCACGCCCCGAAGAGGGCGATTATCTCAGAGCCGGCTGGCTGGAGCGGTTGCGGTGGGGCGGGGGGTCGCCGAAGGATGAGAACACGCTGTCGGGGCTGTGCATGGCGACCTGAGTCGAGCGCAGCGTTCGCATCAGGTTCTGCTCGGGCGAGGCGCGATCCCATTCGAGCCGGTTGGCGACCTCGACTCTGACCCGACACAGCCCTGGCCGGATCTCCTCGGTCCAGGCTTCCACGGTGCCGTGCAGCGGCTCCCATCGCCACTCCAAGGCCCCGGCCAGAGCTCCGTTCTGGGTCAGCTCCGCCCGCTCGTTGCCGGCGGTCCTGAGCGCGGCTGTACGATTGGGCAGCGGAGAAAGCCGCACCTCTCGCTCCACCGTCTCATCGCCGGATGAGTACCGGCGTCCGGTGACGACTAGCTCCTCGATCGGCTCTCCGGCCGCGTCGAGGACTTGTCGTTCGACCGCTTGGACGAATCGCACGGTGACCTCGACGCTGGGATCCGTCCCCGTGATCAGGGAATCAGCCTGCAGTTGCGACGGTCCTTTCGGCGAGCCACGCGGATGGATCTCGCCCAAGATGAACAGCTGTCCAAAGAGCTGCCGGTTCATATCCATGGGACCGGTCCGCTACCCATGTCGAGTCAAATCAAACCTGGAGCGCAGGACGGCAAAAGGTGGATAGCGGCGATTGATTGATGTTCGAGGGAATCGCCTGAGCAGAGCGGCCACAGCCGGGCGATCCTCGCCCGCCGCCTCTGCCCCCCGGCCTGCTCGGTGAAGTTCGGTCTGCGTGGCAAGCGGGTACCTGGGCGTCGCACTAGAAATCGCTGGCCCGAATCCCAGCGGCTTTCACCGCAAGTTTGGTTCCCGCTCGGGTGAGAAGACCAACCGCCACCTGCGGCGGAGAGGCGTTCGGGCCGGCTGAGGCGCGGTAAGCGCGAAAGGAGCTTCGATCAGCTGCGGACCAAATCTGAGGCGGTTGCATTCGTGCCTCACCAGTATGAGGAGGTCAAGCGGAGCGAGATGCAGCAGGGCCGGTCGGAAAGCCGCGCCTCGTTGTCCTGCAGCTCATAGCTGACCACGGGCGGATCCACCTCCTCATCGACCCACAACACGTGCGCAATCAACAGAAATGGGGGGGCAGCTGAGCCATCGCTCTCCCCGCTGCGGAATCGACTTGGTGTCGATCATGGCATCGCGCGTACCCGACTCATCGGTAAAGAAAACCTGTCCTGGGTCTCTCGCCCAGGCGTCTTACCCCGGTCGGCCAGCCAGGTCGTGGACTTTTAGGCTCAGGGGGGTTACCTTCGTTACTGTCTTTTCGGTAACGGCGGCGAAGTGAGAGAGCAGGAATGGGCTGGATCGGCACCGCAGAGATAGCGTTTGCAGTATTCGTCGGGCTGGCCGCCCTGTTGGCTGTTCTGGTTGTCCGCGAGCGCAAGGCGCGGCGCCACTTCCAGATCCTCGCCGCCATGGCTGCGGTCTCCGATGCCGGTGGGTCGCTTGAGGAGACCTTCGACGCAATCTGCGCCGTACTCGTGCCGGACTTCGCCGACTTCTGCATGATCGACCTGATCGCGGACGATGGCCAGGTCGAACGGGCAGCGGTACGACTCGCGCCGGGCGCCTGGCTCGGAGTCGAGGAGGGCATGGCTGGTCGGCGACCTTCGGTGCCCGGCCACATGGTCGCCGGCAGCGGCGCCGCCTCCTTGGAGCCGCGCTTCTACGAGAAGATGACCGACGACGACCTGCGCGAGCTCGCAGACGGGACTCGGGATCTGGAACTGCTGCGCCGGCTCGGTCCACGCTCGGCGGTCACGGTGGCACTGAACGCGCGGGGCAGGGTTACCGGGGCGCTTACCCTCGGCGTCGGTTGGTCGGGGAGGCGCTACCGGCGCGAGCACGCCCGCTTTGCCTGGATCCTCTCCGGCAGGGTCGCCTTGGCGCTCGACAACTGTGGCCTCTTCGCCGATCTCGAGCGGGCGGAGCGAGCGCGGGCTGAGATCGCCGAGACGCTGCAGCGAGGATTGCTGCCGTCGCCGCTGCCGCACATCCCCGGCTGGTCGGTTGCTGCGACGTACCGGCCGGCCGGCGCCCACAATGAGGTCGGCGGTGATTTCTACGACGCCTTCAAGGTGCCGGGTGGGTGGATGCTGGTGATCGGCGACGTCACCGGCCGCGGCGCCCACGCTGCCTCGATCGCCGCTCTGGCCCGTTACACGCTGCGTACCGCCGCCGTCCTCACCGGCGACCCCGTCGCCGCGCTCGACACCGTCAACCGCGCTCTGCTGGCGCGTGGCGACGCGGCGCTCTGCAGCGTCGCTGCAGTCGTGCTCGGCGATGACCCACTTCAGCCGGTGCGGCTGGCAGTCGCCGGCCATCCGCCTCCCCTGTTGGTCGAGGGCGAGGAGGTGAGCGAGGTTGCCCCCTCCGACCCGGTGCTCGGCGCCTTCCCCGACGCCGAGTGGGCGATCTCACGCAGCGAGGTCCAGCCCGGCCGGCAGCTGGTAATCGTCACCGACGGGATTGCCGAGGCGCAGGGCCCGGAGGGGCGATTCGGCGAGGATCGCCTGCGCGAGGAGCTGAGTAGCGCGTCCAACCCCGCGCTCGCCACGCAGCGCCTCGAGGGAGCCCTGCACTCCTTCACGGGTGGGTCGCTCGACGACGACGTCGCGATCCTCGCGATCGAACGCATCTCGAGTGAGCCGCTGCCTCCCTCCGCCGACATGGCGCTCGACGATCGGCAGATGGGGCTGGTAGAGAGCCTCTACGACAGCTTCAATCGCCGCGACGAGGCCGGCATCGCCGCGATCTGCGACGAGGAAATGGAATTTTTCCCGTTAGCCACCGCCGAGGCGATCGGCCGCGAGGCCCCTTACGTCGGCCCGGCTGGATTGCAGGAGTACATGGCCGACGTGGCACAGGTCTGGGAAGAGCTGCTGATAACGCCGAGTGGGCTGGAGCGGCGCGGCGAGTGCTTGCTGGTCCGCGGCCGGGTATACGCACGCAGCCGCGAGCTGGGCATTCGCGACGTTCCGGTCGCCTGGATCTGGGAAGTGCGCAGCGACCGTTTCGTTCGCGGCGAGGCCTTCCCAGACCCCGAGCAGGCAGTTGCTCGCTTCGCCGCCGGCGAGCCGCAATCGAGTTTGAGCTGAAGCTAGGTCGCTCAGCCGCGCAGCTCGGCCAGGGCCGCGTCGCGCTGATCATGCATTGATATCGAGCTCTCGACCCCGGTGATCTTCAACAGGCGGCGCACCTGGTGGTTGACGCAGCAGAGCACCAGCCGGCCATTGCCCCCGTTCCCATCGCCGTCCAGCTGCTGCCAGGCGCGCACGATCAGGGCGATCCCGGTCGAGTCGATGAATTCACACTCGGAGAGGTCGAGCATGATCGAGGCGCCGGAGTTCACGAGCGCCTCTTCGAGCTTCCGCTCGAGCTCCGGCGCCGTGTTCATGTCCAGCTCGCCGCGGATCGTGATGGCATGGATGCCGTCGTCGAGCTCCTCGCTCTCCACCTGGAAAGAAACTAGGCTCACTGTCCGATCCTACCGCAGCGCTGGCAGCCATTTTGGGACCTCCGGCAGAGCCGATGGTTTGTGCCTGGAACGCTGGGGGTAGCGAAGGAATCCGAAAGGCCGAGGACTATGCTCGTTCCCGCAGGGGGCATTCCCTCGGCGGCTAGGAATGGCGTCCAGCTCAGACACTTCTGCGATCCAAGACAAGCCCAGGGGGCTGCAGATGGTGTTGCCCGCGAAATCCGAGAATGTCGTCGTCATCCGTCACGCACTCGCCGGCCTGGCAGAGGAGATCGGCATGGACGAGCCGGGCCTCGCCGATCTGAAGACCGTCGTCACCGAGGCCTGCATGAACGTTGTCGTCCATGCCTACCAGGGACAGCCGGGGCCGCTCAACGTCGAGGCGAAGCCGGACGCGGATGGGCTGACCGTGATCGTTCGCGACGAAGGCGCCGGCATCAAGCCGCAGGCCGACTCCGTACGCGACAGCCTGCGCCTTGGCCTCTCGTTGATCGCGGCTCTCTCCAGCAGCTTTTCGATCTCGAGGGGCCTCGACCGGGGCACCGAAGTGACGATGAGAGTGCCGCTGAAGGGGGGCGGCGCCAATGGAAGCGGCGACCCGGTCGAGTTGAGGTCTTACCCCGACGACCGCACGGAGGTGGTCATCGACCGCTCTGAGCTGCTCGCTCCCGTGCTGGCTCGGGTCGTCGGGGCGCTGGCTGCGCGCCGCGACCTCTCCGTCGACCGGGTATCCGACGCGGTTCTGGTCACCGACGCGATCGCGAGCGCAGCGCCCGAGCACTTTGCCGACGGCCGCGTTCGGCTGGGGCTCGACGAGCACGCTGGGAGCATCGACTTGCGCGTGGGGCCGATGGAGGCGGGCGCGGCTGCACGCATCCGCAAGGACTTGGAGGTTCCCGATGCTGGTGGCTCGGTCGAGATGCTGGCGGACGAGCTCACCGTCGAGGAGTCCGACGACGGTGAGTACCTGCTCATTCGCTTTGCCGCTGCTCCCTGATCTGCTCCCTGATGCGAGACAGGGCGCGGCGCAGGATTCGCGAGACGTGCATCTGGGAGTGGCCGATGCGCTCGGCGATCTGTGACTGCGTCATGTCCTCGGCGAAGCGCAAGCGCAGCACCAGCCGCTCCCGCTCATCCAGGGAGGGCAGCGCCGCGTCCAGCGCGATCCGCCCCTCGACCAGCTCGTAGGCTTCGTCCTCCTCACCGATCCACTCGGTCGGCAGCGAGTCCTCGGAATCCTCCGGTCCGGCCGGGCGGTCGAGTGAGAGCGGGCGGCGGTTGTGGTTGGCCTCCATCACCTCGAGCACATCGGTCTGTTCCACTTCGAGCCGGTCGGCGATTTCGCCAACCGAGGGAGAGCGCTGCAGCTCCTTGGTCAGCTCGGTGATCGCTTTGTCGACTTCGGCCATGCGATCGTGCAGCCCGCGCGGCACTCGCACGGTCCAGACCCGGTCGCGGAAGTGGCGTTTGAGCTCGCCGAGGATGGTCGGCGAGGCGAAGGCGGTGAACGGGATGCCGCGCTCGGGGTCGAAGCGATCGATCGCGTTCAGCAGGCCGAGGTTGGCGACCTGGAGCAGATCGTCGAAGGACTCGCTGGCGCCCCGATAGCGCAGCGCCAGCCGCTTGGCGAAGGGCATGTGGCGCCGCACCAGCTCCTCCCGGATGGCCGGCTCGCGGTCACGGGCGAAGCGGCGCCACAGCTCTGTGTCGCTAGCAAGCTGCTCCTCGGCCCCTGGTCCCAAGGGCGCCGCGCCGCTGTCTTTTTGCTGCTTCGATTCCATCGCTCAATGCCGGGTCGGTTCCCGAACCGATGCCACCCTCGAGCCTCGACGCAGGCCGTGCAGCCACTCCGAGGACAAGCTACCAAGCAGCTAGGCTCCCGCAGGACTTCCAAATCGAAACAAGGAGCTTCCAGATGGCTTTCTCGGTTCCCGACCTTCCCTACGACTACGACGCGCTAGAGCCTCACATCGACGAGGCGACGATGCGGATCCACCACGACAAGCACCATCAGGCCTACGTGGACAAAGCGAACGGCGCTTTGGAGGGGACCGAGTGGGCCGATCGCGACGTCGAGGACGTGCTGCGCAACCTCAGCAGCATCCCCGGCGACGTGCAGGCGCCGGTTCGCAACAACGCCGGCGGTCACTTCAACCACTCGCTGTTCTGGCAGATGCTGAGCCCCGATGGTGGCGGCGCCCCGAGCGGCGACCTGGCCGGCGCGATCGACGAGACCTTCGGCTCCTTCGACTCCTTCAAGGACGAGTTCAAAAACGCCGGCATCGCCCGCTTCGGCTCCGGCTGGGCCTGGCTGGTCAAGGACAACTCCGGGCTCGCTGTCGTCTCGACGCCGAACCAGGACTCGCCGGTCACCGACGGCAGCATTCCGCTGCTCGGCTGCGACGTCTGGGAGCACGCCTACTACCTCAAGTACCAGAACAAGCGCCCGGAATACATCGACGCGTTCTGGAACGTCGTCAACTGGGACTACGTGGCCGAGCGCTTCGCCGAGTAGCTGGCTCTAAGCGTTGACCGCGGGCCGAGCCGCCTCCGGAAGGGGACGCGGCTCGGCCCCTTCTTTCGGCGGCACCTGGCTCATCGCGTGCTCGGCCAGGGCGGTGATCGTCAGGCTCGGGTTGACGCCGACGTTGGCCGGGATCGCGGCACCGTCGCAGACCATCAGGTTCTCGTAGCCGAAGACGCGCTGGCGCGAGTCGACTACGCCGTCCTCGGGCCCGTGACCGATTGCGGCGCCGCCGAGGATGTGGGCCGTGGTCGGGATGTTGAGCAGCGCCTCCGAGAGCGAGCTCTGGGCGATCCCGCCGGTCCGCTTTGCCAGCCATTCGGCCGCCTGGTTGGCGACCGGGATGAAGGTCGGGTTGGGCCGCTCGGGATCCTGCTCGGTCTGCAGTCGCACCTCGCCGGAGCGCTTCAGCTTCGGCCGCAGCGCGATCGCGTTGTCGAGCGTCTGCATGACGAGGAGGATGATCGTGCGGCGCGAGGTCCCCAGGGGCCACAGCACCTTGGCGAAGTTGACCGGATGGCGGAGGATCTGCCCGAGCAGCTTCAGCGGCCGCGTCACCCGGGTGCCGTCGCCGACCAGCAGCGTGTTGAGCGTGCTCATCGAGTCGCCCGCCTCGCCGTAGGTGACGGTCTCGATGTGGGTGTGGGGGTCGGGGTAGATGCTCGAGGTGATCGCGACGCGCCTGGTCAGGTCGTCGGGGTAGTCCTTGGGAACCCTGACCGCGAGGATGCTCTCGCTGTTGGTGCGGACCAGCTCGCCCAGGCGCGAGGAGACCCGTGGCAGCGATCCACCCAGGCGGCAGCGCTGCAGCAGCTTGTTGGTGCCGAGCGGCCCGGCGGCGATGACGACGCCGCGCGCCGTCACGGTGCGGCGCTTGCGACCGCGCAGCAGCCCCGAGCGCTCGCTGCTGACCGCGTAGCCATCGCTGCCGTCGGCGGCGCCGAGCGGACGGATGTCGGTGACGGTGCGCTCGGCCTGCACCTCGACGCCGCGGTGCTCGGCGAGCCAGAGGTAGTTCTTGACCAAAGTGTTCTTGGCGCCATGCGGGCAGCCGACCATGCAGCGACCGCACTGCATGCAGCCGGTCCGCTCCGGCCCCTCACCTTCGAAGAAAGGATCGGGGACGGTCTGCCCCGGGTTGTCGAGATAGACCCCGATCGGGGTCTTGCGGTAGGTATCGGCGACGCCCAGCTCCTCGCCCAGCTCGCGCAGCAGCTGGTCGGCGGGGTCGTCCTTGTCGTGGACGACGACGCCGAGCATCCGCTGAGCGGTCTCGTAGTGGGGGGCGAGCGTCTGCTCCCAGTCCTCGAGGTCGGCCCACTGCGGGTCCTCGAAGAACGGCGAGGGTGGCACGTAGAGCGTGTTTGCGTAGCCGAGGCTGCCGCCGCCGACGCCGCAGCCGCTGACCACGACGATGTCACTGAAGGTGCTGAGCCTGAAAATGCCCTTCATCCCCATCCGCGGCGCCCAGAAGTAGCGACGGCTGTCCCAGGTCGAGCTGGGAAAGTCCTCGTCGCGGAAGCGCTTGCCGCACTCCAGGACGGCGACGCTGTAGCCCTTTTCGGCCAGGCGCAGGGCTGAGACCGACCCGCCGAAACCCGAGCCGACGACGATCCAGTCGTAGTCGCAGGTCACCGCGGCTTGTCCCGTCGGCCTAAGCCTCGCCCGGCTCGAGGGGGCGGAAGTCGGAGGTCCGAGCTCCGCAGACGGGGCAGAACCAGTCGGTGGGGATGTCCTGGAATGCGGTTCCGGGTGGGATGCCGCCGTCCGGATCGCCCACCGCCGGGTCATAGATGAACCCGCAGCTCTCGCAGATCCAGAGCGTCGTTTCGGTAGTCGCAGTCATGCCCGAAGGTTAGAAGACTCGGCTTATTTATCGAAGCTGACCGAGACCGGCTCGCGCTCGGCTTTGTCCTCGATCTCGAAGTACTCGCGTGCGGTGAAGTCGCCCTGGTTGGCAATGATCGAGCCAGGGAACTGCTGGATCGACGTGTTGTAGGACTGCACGTTCGAGTTGTAGATCCGCCGTGAGGCCTGGATTTCGTCCTCGAGCTCGGAGAGGTTGCGGCTCAGCTGCTGGAAGTTCTCGGTGGCACGCAGGGTGGGGTAGTTCTCGGCGACGGCGCGCAGGTCGGTCAGCGCCGCGGTCAGTTTCTGCTCGGCTTTGGCGGTGTCGCCGACGCTCTGCGCCGACATCGCCTCGGCCCGCGCTTTCGTCGTTTTCTCGAAGGTCTCGCTCTCGTGAGCGGCGTAGCCCTTCACGGTCTCGACCAAGTTGGGGACGAGATCGTGACGGCGCTTCAGCTGCACGTCGATCCCGCTCCACGACTCGTCGACCCGGTTGCGCGAGGCGATGATCGAGTTGCGCTTGGCGATGTAGTAGAGGACCGCGATGACGACGATCGCGACGACGACTATGAGAGCAATGACCATGAGTCCGCATCCTACCCCTAACTCCCCCCCGACGGGCCTAAAACGTCCGCTATAGACGCGTCTTAGGCCCGTCGGCCCCGTGGTCGTAGGATCGCGGTGTGAGCGCCAAGCAGGAAGCTGCGGAATGGGCCGAGGTCGTGCGGCGCTATGGCGAGCGCCATGAGCTGACGTACGAACCGGTTGGCGGGATCAATCCGAAGGACGGACCGGTGGCGCTCTGCGTTGGCGGGAGCAACCGCCTCACCGGGCAGTTGGCCGAGGGCTTCTGGGGCTCCTCCTGCGACGCTGATGAAAAGGAGGTCGGCGGCCTGTTCGGCAAGGCCGTGCTGCCGATGGCGCTGCTTGCCAAGGCCCACATGCCGGATCTCGCGCAGGTCGTGCCCGCCTTCAACGTCGAGTCGATCGAGGGACGTGAGGTCGTCACCCAACGCTTTGCCCGCAAGGTCGAGTTCGAGTCAATCGACTTCAACAAGCGCTTCCTGGCGACGGTGCCGCGCGAGTACGACCCGGTCGCCCTGCGCGAGCTGTTCAGCCCCGGCTTCCTCTCCTGGACGACGACGATGACCGGCGAGATCGACTTCGGCGTCAACGATCGCCAGCTCTGGTTCCTCTGGCACCTGCGGGAGCGCAGCGAGGCGGAGCTCAAAGAGGCGCTGAAAAACGCCGGCCAGCTCTTCAAACGGTTGCAGGGCGAGATGGACGAGAGCGGCATCCACACTTACTCGCCTGGCCCCTGGCACGCCGGCCTCGCGCCGTTCCCCGACGGCTAGCTCCTGTACAAACGTCCATTGGACATGGGTCCATTGGGGGTATAGGCGGCACCAGTGGCGCCGATGGGTGAGCGTGAGCGCACTCGCCGGAACCATCACCGCCCCACTGACCGTCCGGGGAAGCGGCATGGGTGCGGCGTGGTGGCTGCGCTCGACCCTCTCGAGCATGTCGTTGAGCGGCTCGACGGTGACGATCGTCCTTGGCGCCGAATCGGCGGGGAACCCCAAAACCGAAACCGGCAAGACCAAACCGGTCTGGACCCCGTCGGCGTCTGTCTTCGACCAGGCATGGAACGCTTGCTCGACGGCCAATGTGACCGCCAAGAACGCGAAGCAGTTCTGAGCGGCGTTTCAGGCGGGGTAGTCGGGATCGCCGGGAAGCACGACCCTGTGCTCGTCCCGGGTACCGATCACCTTCGGCAGGATCGGCTCTACCGTGCGGCCGCGATGCGCCTCGATCGCCTCGGCAGAGGTGCTGAAGGGAAGCAGTGACTCGAGCTGGCTGATCGTCGGGAAGGCAAGCGCCAGATCTCCAGATGCCTGCGCCTCCAACGCAGCCCCGGGCTCAAACCAGCCGGCCTCCGTCGTCTCCACCCCATCCGGCTCGGGCGGTGTGTGGGCGGGGGCGAGAGCCAGGAAGAACCAGGCATCGAAGCGCCGCGAGACGACCTCGGGGGTGACCCAGCGTGAGAACAACACCAGCTCCTCGTCGGCCGCCAACGCGATTCCGGCCTCCTCCTCCAGCTCCCGTACCGCGCAGGCCCTGTATCCCGCCTCTCCGGTCCCGTCCTCAGGGTCGACACCGCCACCCGGGAACACCCAGACACCGGGCATGAACTTAGCTTCCTCGGTCCGCTTGAGAAGAAGCACCTCCAGCGCCCGGTCTGAGTGCTTCCCGCCGCGTCTCAGTAATACGACTGAAGCTGATGGCTTTGGCACTGCCGGCTCGCCGAGATTGGGCGCCTCTGCGGGACCACGCTGCCGTTCGGTCATTTGGTCAGCGTATATCGCGCGGGTGGCGTGGCGTGGGGGGTGTTCTGCGGACCCGTGCGCTTATGCCGCCCGAGCGAGCGGGGCTGCTGTCGGCTCTACCGATGCACAAGCAGCCCGGATCGACTCGCCGGTGATCTCGACCAGATGCCGCAACTCCACTTCGGAGATCGAGAGTGGTGGCATCAGCACAACTACATCGCTGAGCGGGCGGACGATGGCGCCGCGTTTGCGTGCCTCCAGGGTGATCCGGTGGCCGAGGCGCAGCGCAGGGTCGTGCTCGCCGAGGTCGATTCCGACCATGAAGCCGCATTGGCGCACCTCCGCCACCTCGGGCATCGCAGCGACGGCGTCGAGTTGCTCGCCCAGCAGCTCGATCTTCGGCTGCAGCCGCTCCAGCGTCCGCTCCCGCTCAAAGGCCTCGAGGCTGGCGAGCGCGGCAGCGCAGGCGAGCGGGTTGCCGGTGTAGGTGTGGCCGTGGAAGAAGGTCCGCTGGTCCTCCGGCGCGCCGAGGAAGCCCTCGTAGATCCGCTCCGTGGTCAGCGTCGCCGCCAGCGGCAGGTAACCGCCGGTCAGTCCCTTGGCGAGGCAGAGCAGGTCGGGCGCGACGCCCTCCTGCTGACAGGCGAACATCGTCCCGGTGCGGCCGAAGCCGGTCGCCACCTCGTCGCAGATCAGCAGCACGCCGAAGCGGTCGCAGAGCCCGCGAGCGGCACGCAGGAAGCCGGGAGGGTGGACCAGCATCCCAGCCGCGCCCTGGACCAACGGCTCGACGATCAGGGCAGCGATCTCCTCCTCGTGGCAGGAGAGGACGCGCTCGAGGTCACCGACGTCGCCTGGCTCTGCGGCGTGGGTTTCGAACAAAAGCGGCCGGTAGGTGGCGTGGAAGAGATCGATGCCGCCCACCGAGACCGAGCCGATCGTGTCGCCGTGGTAGGCGTCGCGCAGGTGAACGAAGGAGGTGCGCCGTGCGTGCTGGCCGCCGCGCTGCTGCTGGAACTGGAAGGCCATCTTCAGCGCGATCTCGGTCGCGGTCGAGCCGGACTCCGAGTAGAAGACGCGCGAGAGGCCCGGCGGCGCCAGCTCGACCAGCCTCGCCGCCAGCTCGGCGGCGCCGGGGTGGGAGAGGCCGAGCATCGTCGAGTGGGCGACCCGGTCCAACTGCTCGCGCAAAGCCTCGTCGATCCCGCTGTGGCGATGGCCGTGCACGTTGCACCACAGCGATGAGACGCCGTCGATGTATCGCCGCCCGTCGCTGTCGATCAGATGCGTTCCCTCAGCCCGCTCGATCAGCAGCGGCCCTTCCTCAGACCAAGCCTGCTGCTGGGTGAACGGGTGCCAGAGATGGTCGCGATCGAGCTTCCCGGGATCCACCGACATCGCCACACCACCCAATCTAGAGCCGCCTCCGGCCGGACTCCCAAGCGCGATGGACGCAGGTTGCGGCATGAAGCGTGATGTGCATCACACGAGCAAATATTTCACTGGAGAAATAGTTGCGCTTGTGCAAGTATTGTTTTACATGCAAGCGAGCGAGATTGCGGCGATCGTCGAGGAGGCGATCGCGCCCGAGGTAAGTGGCGAGGCGCAGGAGACCGCGGCGCGGCTCAGCGCCCTGCTGCGCCATGTCTTCCTCTACGACCGCGGCAACCAGCTGCGGGTGATAGAGGAGTCCGGCCTCTCGATGACGCAGTGCAAGGCGCTGCTCGAGCTGGGCGGCCTCGGCGAGGCAGCGGAGCCACGTCAGGTGGGTGAGCTGGCGGAGACCTTCGGTGCCTCGGTCCCCTCGATGAGCCGTGCCGTCGATGCCCTCGTCAAGAAGAAGCTCGTCACCCGGCTGGAGGACCCCGATGATCGCCGCGTGCGGCGCGTCGCCATCACCGCCGAGGGCAAGCAGCTGGTCGACACCCTGCTCGTCGTCCGCCAGGCCGGGATGGAGGCGTTCGCCTCCAGCCTCAGCGCCGGCCAGCGCCGCAAGCTCGACGCCGCGATCGACTCGCTGATGGACCGCGAGGACATCGCCGAGACCTATGAGCACCTGAAGGGAGTTGGACCAGCTTGACCCGTTACCGCCACCTGATCACCGACGACAACCGCAAGTGGTGGACGCTTGGAGCGATGTGCTTCGCGCTGTTCATGATCATGCTCGACAACACGGTCGTGAACGTGGCGCTACCGTCGATCCAGCGCGACCTCGGCGCCTCGATCTCCGGCCTCGAGTGGACGATCAACGGCTACACGCTCTCCTTCGCCGTGCTGCTGGCGACCGGCGGCCGGCTCGGCGACATCTTCGGGCGCCGCCGCATGTTCCTCTTCGGCGTCGTCATCTTCGCCCTGTCTTCAGCGACCGCCGGCCTTGCGCAGGGAGCTACCGACCTCGTCGCCAGCCGGATCCTGCAGGGGGTCGGCGCGGCGCTGATGATGCCCGGCACCCTCTCGATCATCACCGACGCCTTCCCCGCCCACGAGCGCGGCAAAGCGATGGGCACCTGGGCCGGCGTCTCGGCGCTGGCGCTCGCGGTGGGCCCCGTTCTCGGCGGCTTTCTCACCGAGCACGTCAGCTGGCGGGCGATCTTCTACCTCAACATCCCGGTCGCGATCGGCGCCGTCACCGCCACCCTGTTCGCCGTGCGCGAGTCGCGCGACACCACAGTCGGCCGCGAGGTCGACTACCTCGGCGTCGCGACTCTGACCGCCAGCCTCACGGCTCTGGTGCTCGCTCTGGTCGAGGGCAATAGCTGGGGCTGGGGCTCGGTCGAGATCATCGGGTTGCTGTCCGGCGCGGTGCTGGGAGCTGTCACCTTTGTCTTCACCGAGCTGCGGGTGAAGGCGCCGATGGTCGAGTTCCGCTTCTTCGCCGACCGCAACTTCCTCGGCGCGGTTGTCGTCGCTTTGATCATCACCTTCGCGATGATGGGCGTCTTCTTCTTCCTCGCCCTCTACATGCAGGACATCCTCCACTACTCGCCGCTCGAGGCTGGGGTGCGCTTCCTGCCCTCGACCCTGATGATCGTCGGCGTGGCGCCGGTTGCCGGGCGGCTCGCCGATCGCTTCGGCCCGCGCTGGCTGATCGTCGCCGGATTGGCGATCCTGACCGCCTCGCTCTACAGCTTCACCGGGATCGCGGTCGATTCGACCTACCTCGACCTGCTGCCCGGCTTCATGCTGCTGGGCATCGGCATCGCGTTGACGATGTCGCCGATGACCAGCGCTGCGATGAACGCCGTCGCGGTGGAGAAAGCCGGCATCGCCTCCGGCGTCCTCTCGATGTTCCGCATGGTCGGCGGCAGTCTCGGCATCGCGGTCTCCGGGGCGATCTTCCAGGGCGCAGCCGGCAGCAGCTTCGAGACCGCTGGCCCGCAGCAGTTCGTCGACGGGCTCAGCAACGCGATGATGGTCTCCGCTGCGGTGGCGCTGGCCGGCGCCGTGATCGCTGCCGCCTCGATCCGCGCCAAGCCGAAACGGGTCAGTGCCGAGGCGGTCAACCCGGGTGGCTCCGAGCTGGCGGCTCAAGAGGCTGAGCTAGCCGGGGCCAGGAGCTAGGCGACGAGAGGTCGAGGCGGGGCAGCGTCTCGACCTCGACGTTGCCCAGCTCGGCAATCGCTTCGCGGTTGGAGAGCTCGATCGGGCTCGGCTCGTCGGACCAGGGGGTCAATACGACAGCGTGGACTTCGAGGCTGGCGGAGCGCGCGGCCTCGACCGTCAGCAGCGTGTGGCTGATCGTGCCGAGTCCGGGCGAGGCGACGACCACGAGCGGCAAGCCGAGGTCCACGGCCAGGTCGCGGATGAAGTAGCGGGCCGTGAGCGGCACCAGCAATCCGCCGACGCCCTCGCAGACGAGCGTGTCGGCGTCGGCGGCCGCGGCTCGAGCCGTGCGGAGCAGGCGCGCCGGCGAGATCTCCTCGCCCGCCAGCTCGGCAGCCAGGTGCGGCGACATCGGCGCCCCGTAGCGGTAGGGCGCGATCTCATCGTCGGTCTGATCCGATTCCGCCGCGCGGCGCAGCAACGCGTGATCGGGCTCGCCTTCTTCGTTGAGGCCGGTGACTGCCGGCTTAAAGATGGCTACCCGCTTGCCTTCACCGGAGAGCGTGTGGGCGATTGCGGCGGCGACCACGGTCTTACCCACCTCGGTGCCGGTCCCAGTGACGAAAACCCCAGACGTGCCGGGACTTAGGGGCCCTATAGGGTGCTTAAGTCCCGGCACGTCTGGGGTCAGGCCGCCAGAAGGGTGGAGGCGCTGACCCCGACCTCCCGTGCAGCTTGACCCGCCAGTCTGGCCGCCTCGCGCAAGTCCGCCCGCTCGTGCGTCGCCATGACGCTGAAGCGCAGTCGCGATGAGCCCCGTGGCACGGTGGGGGGGCGGATCCCCTGGGCGAAGACGCCGCGCTCCAGCAGCCGCTCACACAGCTCCATCGTCAGGGCCGCGTCACCCACTTCGAGCGGCACGATCTGACTCTGCCCGCCGCCTGCCTCCAGACCTTCGGCGACAAGTCCCTCGCGCAGCACCGCCGCGTTGGCGCTCAAGCGCTTAACCCGCTCCGGCTCGGCTTCGAGCATCTCCAGCGCCGCGAGCGCGGCGGCGAGCACCGGCGGCGGCAATGCGGTGGAGAAGATGAAGGAGCGGGCCGTGTTGAGCAGGTACTCGCTCAGCTCGGCGCCGGCGCAGACGTAGGCGCCGTAGGAGCCGAGCGCCTTGCCCAGCGTTCCCAGTACCAGGTCGACCTCCCCGCTCAGGCCGGCGGCTGCGACCGAGCCGCGACCGCCGGGGCCGAGGGCGCCGGTTGCGTGCGCCTCGTCGACCATCAGCCGGCAGCCGTGGCGGCGGGCGAGCGTGGTCAGATCCTCGAGCGGCGCGGTGTCGCCGTCCATCGAGAAGACACCGTCGGTGACGATCAGCGAGCCGCGCCCCCCGGCCTCACACAGCCCCCAGGCGAGGTGCTCGACGTCGCCGTGGCGGTAGACGAAGGTCTCGGCGCGTGAGAGCCGGCAGCCGTCGACGATGCTGGCATGGTTGAGCTCGTCGGAGAAGACGACCTCGCCGGACCGGGCCAGGGCGGAGATCGCGCCGATGTTCGCCAGGTAGCCGGACCCGAACAGAAGCGCCGCCTCATATCCCTTGAAGGCGGCAAGCCGCTCCTCCAGCAGGCGGTGCGGATCCATGTTGCCCGAGATCAGTCGTGACGCTCCGGCGCCGGCCCCCCAGCGCATCGCGGCCTCGGCCGCTGCCTCGCGGACCCGTGGGTGGTCGGCCAGGCCGAGGTAGTTGTTCGAGCAGAGCAGCAACACCTGGCGCCCGTCGAGCAGGACGCGCGGTCCCTGGGCGCTGCCGATCAGCCGCAGGCGGCGGTGGAGCCCGCTGCCGCGAAGCTCCTCCAGCCGCTCTGCGACCTCGGTCATGCCGCTGTTTGGCTGGCCGGGTAGGGCGGAGGCTTCTTCGTCTTCTTGACGACGCGCAGCTGAGTAGACGGGTCCCAGAAGTTCGCTTCCTCCTGGCTGTCGATCAGCTCGTCGATCGGCGTTTCCGGCGCCTCGCCCTCGAGCCAGCCGGAGCGGTTGTCGGGGCGTGGGTTGGCGCCGTTGTCGGGCTGGCGCGCAACGTTCAGGCCGAGCTCCTCGAACATCGCCCGGTCGTCCTCGGGCTCGGCGCCGAGGGTGGTGAGGAAGTTGCCCATCATCACGCCGTTGAGGCCGGCCTTTACCGCCAGCGGCTGCAGGTCGCCGAGGTTCTCGACCCTGCCGCCGCAGAGGCGGAAGAGAGCCCCGGGGATGATCAGGCGGAAGATCGCAACCCACTTGATCACGTCCCAGGGGTCCATCAGCGGGCGGTCGCCGAACTTGGTCCCGTCGCGAGGGTTGAGCAGGTTGATCGGCACCGAGGTCGGCTCCAGCTCGGAGAGCTCGAATGCCATCTCGACCCGTTGCCGCGGCGACTCGCCGAGGTTGAGGATGCCGCCGACGCAGGTCTCCAACCCCGCCTCCTTGACCGCGTCGATCGTCCGCAGCCTTCCCTCGTAGCGGACCGTGGTCGAGACCTCCGGGTAATAGGAGCGCGAGGACTCGACGTTGTGGTGGACGCGCTGAATGCCCGCCTCGCGCAGCCGCTTGGCGCGCTCGCCTGACATGTGGCCGATCGAGGCGCAGCGCTTCAGGTTGGTGTGCTCGGCGACCAGCTTCGCCCCCTCGACGATCTTCTCGAAGTCGCGCTTGGAGAGGCCCTGGCCCTGGGTGACCATGCAGAAGCGGTGTGCGCCCGCCGCCTCCGCCGCTCGCGCGTGCTCGAGGATCTGCTCGGGCTCCATCATCGCGTGCATCGGCGTGTCGGCCTCGGCGTAGCGTGACTGGGCGCAGAAGCCGCAGTCCTCGGCGCAGCCGCCCGACTTGGCGTTGACCAGCGAGCACATGTCGGTCGAGTCGCCGAAGTTCTCCTCGCGCACCTTCCAAGCGCGCTCGATCAGATCGCCGATCTCCCCGTGGTCGCTCAGCTCGCCTAGCGCCAGCGCTTCCTCGAAAGAGATCAGGGGCCGCATTCGGGCGCAAGGCTAGGAGTCGGGCCGGACGGCTGGGTTCAGGCGCGGCGGTCGCTGAGGCTGCTGACTGGGTGGGTGCTCTCGCCAGCGACCCTCAGCGCGTCGCGCCCGGCCCGCTTCGCCTCATACAGCGCCGCGTCCGCCTCCTCCTCAAGCGATTCGAGATCGGCGACGAGGTCGGGGCCGAACATCGCGATGCCGACGCTGACGGTGATCGGCGGCACCGCCTCCTCGTTGGGGGCGTGCTCGCGGATCGCCGTTGCGATCGCGGCGCCCACGCCACGCGCTTCGTCGACCGAGCAGCGCGGCAGGACGATCGCGAACTCGTCCCCGCCGAGCCGGGCGACCACGTCGGTCTGCCGCATCCGCGCTCGCAGGACGCCGGCGATGCCGGCTATCACCCGGTCGCCGATGGGGTGGCCAAGCGTGTCGTTGACCTGCTTGAAGTTGTCGAGGTCGAGCATCAGCAGCGCCCCTTCGCTGCCGTCGCGACGGCAGCGGGCGATCTCGGTGCGCATGTCCTGCTCGAAGCGGCGCCGGTTCTTCAACCCCGTCAGCGGATCCTGGCCGGCCTGCAGGGTCAGCTCCTGCACGCGCTCGTTGCGGCTCCAGATCAGAACCAGCGTTCCCAGCAGAGCCGCCAGCGAGATTCCGAAGACGGCGATCAGCAGCGGCAGGCCGACGTCGGGCCGGTTCGGGTCGCGCACGACCAGCAGCCAGCTGCGATCGGCGATCCGCAGGGCGGCGGCGGCCGCTTCGTCGCGGGGCAGCCCCGGTCCGGCCACGGTCCGGCTGCTCTCGATCAGCTGCGCGTCGACGCCGTTGGGAAGGGCCGAGATCGCTGCTGCCGTCAGGTCGGAAACGTGGAAGGCGCCGACCGCGAACCCGACCAGCGCGGCACGGCGCTGGGCCGCGGTCGCGGTTGGCGCGCCGTCGCGGTAGACGGGGCGAAAGACGTTGATCCCGGTGCCGCCGATCGGAAGGTGCATGACCTTGGTCGCCGTCGGCTTGCCGGTGTCGCGCGCGCGCAGCAGGTAGGCAGAGCGCGCGGGGTCGGCCCCCAGGTCGTAGCCCAGCGGCGGTTCGAGCCTGCTGGCGGAGGCCGCGAAGGCGAGGGGGTAGTAGCGCGGGCGCGAGGGCGCCCGGCGGAATCCGATCGGGGTGCGTTCGACGATCGGATAGCCGTGCGTCTGCTCGAACCGCGCCCGGCGTGAGGCCGACACCGCAAGGACGAGGCCGGTACCGCTCAGCGCGCCCGCGCTCAGCAGCGAGTCGGCCATCACGCCGAACTCGTGTTGGGTGAACCTTCCCTCCACTTGGTAGAAGGCCGCGGCGCTGGCGAGCTGACCGACCGAGAGCGCCGCCAGGGACTCGGCTTGGTGTGCAGAGCGGAGCGCCTCGTCGCGCTGGCGGCGTTCGAACGCGTGGCTTTCGTGGGTGTGGACGACGAGGGCGCCCAGCACGGATCCGATCGCGATCGCGGCAACCGCGGCCAGGCCGAGGAAGAATCGAAAGCGCATCCTTCCAATGTCGGCTCGGGCGGAGTTGTATTGAGACACGGGCGACCTATGCCCCGGGGACAGCCGCCAGCGACTCCCACAGATAGAGCGAGGCGAGGCTGCGGTTGGGCCGCCAGGCCTCGCCGATCTCCAGCACTCGCTGTGGCGCCGGCATCTCCTCCAGCCCATACTCGACCTGGACCGCCTTGCGGATGCCGAGGTCGCCGCCGGAGAGGATGTCGGGACGCTCGAGGTGGAAGAGCAGGAACATCTCGGCGGTCCACTGGCCGAGGCCGCGCACCGCGACGATCTCCGCGATCGCCTCCTCATCAGAGAGATCGCTGAGCCGGTCCAGCTCCAGCTCGCCGCTGAGCACATGGGCGGCGAGGTCGCGGACGTACTCGACCTTGCGGCCGGAGAGACCGCAGGTGCGCAGGTCCTTCTCACTCACCTCCAGCAGCTGCTCGGGGGAAGGCGCCGTGCCGCCGAAGAGGTCGCAGACCCGGCGGTAGATCGTCCGCGCCGCTTTGGTCGACAGCTGCTGGCCGACGATCGCGCGCAGCAAGGCGCCGTACGCGTCGGCCGGCCGCTCCTCGCTGCGCCGCCGCAGCCGCGTCTCCAGGTCGATCTCGCCGATCCGTTCGATCAGCGCCGCCATCGCCGGGTCGGCGGCGGCGAGCGCTGCGCGGGCTTTGGAACCTTTGGCGCTCACTGTCCCCTCCAGCGCGGCTTGCGCTTCTCGGCGAAGGCTTCGATGCCCTCGCGCAGGTCCTCGGATGCGAAGCACGATTCGCGCAGCGCGATCAGGCCGGCCTCCTGCTGCTCGCTGAGGACCGGATTCGAGTTGAGCACTTCGATTGCGCTCTTGTTTCCTCGCATCGAGAGCGGCGCATTGGCGGCGATTCCGGCGGCCAGCTCCACCGCCGCTGCCTCGAAGGCGTCGTCGTCGACCACCTCGTGGACCAGGCCGATCTGCTCGGCGCGCTCCGCCGTAAAGTTCCGCCCGGTCAGGAACAGCTCCTTGGTCCGCGCCAGGCCCAGCGTGTCGAGGAACTTGCGCAGGCCGGTGTGGCTGTAGACGAGGCCGAGCTTGGCCGGGGGCATGCCCAGCTTGGCGCCGGTGGCGCAGATGCGCAGGTCGCAGGTAACCGCCAGCTCCAGGCCGCCACCGAGGCAGTGGCCGTTGATCGCCGCGACGGTCGGCCAAGGGTGGGCGGCGAGCGCCTCCATCGCATCGTGAAAGGGGTGGGCGACCAGAGCCTCGGCGTCTCGTTCGAAGGTCTCAGCTGGGATCGCTGTGAGGTCGTAGCCGGCCGAGAAGGCGGGCGGAGCGCCGGTGATCAGCACGCAGCGGGTCTCGATCCCGTGGTCGATCCGGGGAAGCGTCTCGGCCAGTGTGTCGAGGATCTCGTGGTCGAGGGCGTTGCGGCGCTCGGGATTGGAGATGCGGATGCGAACGACCGCCTCGGCCGGAGAGTCGAGGAGGAGCTTGCCGCCGGCGAGCTGCTCGTTCACTCCAACACGACGAGGACGTCGCCTTCGCTGACCGCCTGGCCCTCCTCGCAGCGGATCTCCTTCACGGTCCCGTCGTCCTCGACCTCGACCGGAATCTCCATCTTCATCGACTCCAGGATGACAACCGTGTCGCCGTCTTCGACTTCGTCGCCGACCGCGACCTCGATTTTCCACACGTTGCCAGTGATGTGCGCCTCAATGTCCGCCATGGGCCGGGACAATATCCATTGCTCCGGTGCGCTTTATGTGCATATAGGGGACAAAAGGCGCACCGGAAGGCAGAATGCCCCGTCGTGTCCCTCGATCGACAACACGCAGCGCTCGCGGTCATCGTCGCCGCGCGCAACGAGGCCGACCGAATCGGGGAGACGCTGGCAGCGCTGCGCAAGGCGCTGCCGAGGGCGGCTCTTTGGGTCGGCGACGACGCCTCCACCGACGGCACGGCGGAGGCGGCGATGGCCGCCGGCGCCCAGGTGGTCAGCCGCGGTCGCCCCCACGGCAAGGGAGCCAACGTCGGCGCCGCCGCCGAGGCGGCGCTGAGCGGCGAGCCCGCGCCCGGGCTGGTCCTCCTCTGCGACGGCGACCTCGGCGCCTCCGCCGCGGAGCTCGTGCCGCTTGTCGATGCGGTGGACCGTGGCGAGTGCGACCTTGCCGTCGCCGCATTCAGCCGCCGGGTCGGGGGCGGTTTCGGTGTCTCGCTCGGCTTCGCCCGCTGGGCGATCCACCGTCGCTGCGGCCTCGAGACGAGCGCGCCGATCTCCGGCCAGCGCGCGCTGCGCGCGGAGGTGCTGCGCGCGGTGCTCCCCTTCGCCCGCGGCTACGGGATGGAGGTGGGCATGACGATCGACGCGGTCCAGGCCGGCTACCGCCTGCGCGAGTACGAGCTCGACCTCTCCCACCGCGCCACCGGCCGCTCACCGGCCGGCTTCGCCCACCGCGCCCGTCAGCTCGTGGACTTCGCCCGCGTTTACCTTTCGCGTGATCGGGTGAGCTGAGGGCTCAACCGCGCTTCGCGTAGTCGCCGATCTCGCCGAAGTCGACCATCACACAGGCCTCGGGGCCGGGGACCTCCGCATCGTGGCCAGGCGGAATCGCGACGACATCGCCGGCATTGACCTCGACTTCCGAGCCGTCGTCCATGTAGACACGCATGCTGCCGGAGAGCACATAGGCGAAATGGGCCACTTGGCAGGAGTCGGTGCCGGCGATCGGCTTCACGTTCTCCGACCATTTCCAGCCCGGCTCGAACGTTCCCTTCGCAACCGCGTGCCCAGCGAGCTGCACCACCTCTGCCAGCCCCCTGCCTTCGAACTGGCGGACCTCATCGGGAGAGTCGAACTTCTTGACTTCAGCTGCTGCCATTGGAGTTCCTTCCATAGGGTTTGACCCTGCCCCAATTGACCGTACACCCGCCGATGTCTTGAGACAACGATGATCCTCGCGATCGACCAGGGAACCACCGGGACGACCTGCCTCGTCTTCGATGCCGGGGGACAGGTCGTGGGTCGCGCCTACTCGGAGTTCGAGCAGCACTTCCCGCAGCCAGGCTGGGTCGAGCACGACGCGGCCGAAATCTGGGAGGTGACGCGGAGGGTTGCCGCCGAGGCGATCGCCGGCGCCGGCATTGAGGGAGCGGATCTGGACGCGATCGGAATCGCCAACCAGCGCGAGACGGTGGTGGCCTGGGACCCGGCAACGGGCGAGCCGGTCCACCGGGCGCTCGTCTGGCAGGACCGGCGCACCGCCGCGCGCTGCGAGGAGCTGCGCGAGGAGGGATGGGAGGGGCTGGTGCGGGAACGGACCGGACTGATCCTCGACCCCTACTTCTCAGCCACCAAGATCGAGTGGCTGCTGCGCAACGTCGAGGGAGCCGAGCGGGCGGTCTTCGGCACGATCGATTCCTGGCTCCTCTTCAAGCTGACCGGCCGCCACGCGACCGACTACACGAACGCCTCGCGAACGATGCTGTTCGACATCCGCCGCCTGGCCTGGGACGAGGAGCTCTGCGCGATGCTCGGCGTCGATCCCGCGCGGCTGCCGGAGGCGCTGCCCTCCGCTCACGTCTACGGCACGACCTCCGAGTTCGGCGGTGAGACGCCGGTGGCCGGGATCGCGGGCGACCAGCAGGCGGCCCTGTTCGGCCAGGCCTGCCACGGCTCTGGCGCCGCCAAGAACACTTATGGGACCGGCAGCTTCCTCCTGCTCAACACCGGCGCCGTGGCGCCCGAGCCGAGCGAGGGCCTGCTGACCACGGTCGCCTGCGCTCTGGGCGAGGGGCCCGCCTACGCGCTCGAAGCCTCGATCTTCGTCACCGGCGCCGCCGTGCAATGGCTGCGGGATGGCTTGGGAATCATCGAGGAGGCGGGGGAGAGCGAGGCGCTGGCAGCCTCGCTCGACCGCAACGACGGTGTCTACTTCGTCCCGGCGCTGACCGGCCTCGGCTCGCCCCACTGGGATCCTTACGCGCGCGGCACGATCGTCGGCCTGACCCGAGGCAGCGGCCGCGCTCACCTTGCGAGGGCCGCGCTGGAGGCGATCGCCTACCAGACTGTCGACGCGGTGCGGGCCGAGGAGACGGCCTCTGGCAAGCGGCTGACCGAGTTGAAAGCCGACGGAGGCGCCGTCGCGAACCGCTGGCTGATGCAGTTCCAGGCCGATGTCCTGGGGGCGCCGGTGATCGTGCCTGAGATCGCCGAGACGACGGCGCTCGGCACCGCCTACCTGGCAGGGATTGCGACCGGTCGCTGGAGCGCCGCGCTGGTCGCCGAGATGTGGCGGGAGGAGGCCCGCTACGAGCCGCGAATGGGCGCCGAGAAGCGCGAGGCGTTGCTTGTCGAGTGGCGCCGTGCGGTCGAGCGCTCGCGCGGCTGGGCTGTATGAGCGCGGCGGCGTTTCGAAATGGGCCACAGAACCGTTGCAGAGAATTTTCGTTCGACCCACACTTGCGACATTTTGTCTGCGAGCATGCAAATATGGAGGCGATGAGAGAAGCGTGGTCAGACGACAGGCTCGACGACCTCAACCGCAAGGTCGATGACGGCTTCTTGTCGGTAGACAAGCGCTTCGATGCGGTCGACAAGCGTTTCGATTGGGTAGACAAGCGTTTCGATGCCATCGACAGGCGCTTCGAGCGGCTTGAAGACAAAGTCGACGCCCGGTTCGACTCGCTGCAGCGCACGCTCATCCTCTTCTGTGGAGGCATCATCGCTGCTCTCCTTGGCATGGTCGCCACCTTCGCCTTGTTCGCAATCCAGGCCTGAGGACACGTCGCCCGCGATCGCGCGTAACCGCCGCCCCTACCAGGGGTACGCAGAGCGACGGCCGGCCCTGCCACCACCCCACCCATGCCCGACATCAAGCCACAGGTCTACAAGGACGAACGCCCGGCGGAGTACTTCGACCAGTTCCACGTCGCGGCGCGCAAGGGTGTCGGCTGGACCTACCCGCTGGTCCGCGCCATCGTCTCGCTGCCGAGCCTGCTGATCTACCGCGTGCGCGCGATCGGGGTCAAGAACGTGCCCAAGTCAGGCCCGCTGATCCTCGCCCCGAACCACTTCAGTCAGATGGATCACTTCTTCATTGGCCTCTACCTGCGTCGCCAAATTCGCTTCATGGCGAAATCGCAGATGTTCGGCCCGCCTGTCCTCACCTACATCTACAAGCACGGCGGTGTCTTCCCGGTGCGCCGCGGCCATCACGACGAGGAGGCCTTCAAGACCGCCTTCACGATTCTCGATCAGGGGGGCATGCTGCTTGTCTATGTCGAGGGTGGCCGTTCGCGCAGCGAGGAGCTGGGTGAGCCCAAACCGGGGATCGGCCGCATCGCGCTGGAGACCGGCGTGCCGGTGGTCCCGGTCGCGATCCACGGATCGGCCAAGGTGCGGCGCTGGAAGCGCCTCCGCTTCCCCCGGGTCACAGTTCAGTTCGGCGAGTCGATCGCCTTTGGGGTCGAGGACTCACCGAGTCGCGAGCGCCAGCTCGAGGCGGCGACTGAGGTCTTCGGCAGGGTGCGGAAGATGTATGAGGGGCTTGCTACTGGTAACGCTCGCCGAGCTTCTCGTAGAAGCTCGGATCGTGCCCCGGCGTAACGATCGCGTTCGGGAATTCGCTGCGGAACAACTTCAGCTCCTGGAGCGAGCGCCGGTAGTTGTGGGCATCGAAGGGGCGTGGAGCGAGCGGGGCGCTGCCCTCGAGCTGGCCCTCGGTGTAGGTGGCGTCGCCACCAATCACGAAGTCGCGCTCGGCGAGGTGGGCAATCACCGACATGTGACCGGCGCTGTGGCCGGGCGTGTAGGCGAGCCGGATCGAGCCGTCGCCGAAGAGGTCGAAACAGCGGGCGAAGCTCGAGTAGGAGTCGATACCGGCGCGGTCGAAGTCGATCGTGCGGTAGTCGAAGGCGTAGTCGAAGTGGGCGCGTCGGTAGCCGTTCATCAGCGGTTTCGACCCGACCGTCGCCGCCTCCCACTCGACCTCGCTGACGACGAAGGTCGAATTGGGGAACTCGGAGATCGCCGAGGTGTGGTCGATGTGCATGTGGGTCATCACAACTACCGGGATCTCCCCTGGGTCGAAATTGCGGGCGCGCAGCTGAGCGGCTACGTCGGCGCCCGGCTGCAGTGACGGATTGCCGACACGGGCGCCCATCCGGCCGAAGTTCTCTTGTCCATCGGTGGCGATCGAGGGGTGCAGGCCGGTGTCGACAAGGACCGCGCCGGCGCTCGGGTGGCGGATCAGGAAGGCTGGACACGGGACGGTCATCGCCGGCTCACCGGTGATCAGTGCTCGCACCAGCTTCAGCGTCTCCAAGCGTCCACCCGGGCGTTCCATCATCGTGCGCGGCCAGGTGACGTGCCCGGCAATAAGCGGTTCGACGGTCACCGTCGCGCCCGGGGTCCCGCCGGCAAGCGGCTCGTGCAGCGGTTTCGCCTCCACGTGCACCTTCATCTCCGGGTCACATTACCTGGGTCGAGGTCAGCAATATGCTTGCTCGCCGATGAGTGACAGCACCCATTCGCGCATCTTCAAGCCCGGTCTGCTCGATGGGCAGGTCTGCCTGGTCTCCGGCGCTGGTAGTGGCTTGGGCCGGGAGACGGCGCTGGAGCTGGTTCGCCTCGGCGCCGTGGTTGTCGGCTGCGGGCGCCGGGAGGAGCCGCTGAAAGAGACCGCCGGCCAGGCTGAGGGCCTCGTCGGCTCCTTCGAGCATGAGGCACTGGACATCCGCGACGAGGAGGCGGTCGATCGCCTTTTCGACGGCCTGCTGGACCGGCATGAGCGGCTCGATGTTCTCGTCAACAACGCCGGCGGCCAGTTCCTCAGCCCGGCCGAGGCGATCACGCCGAAGGGCTTCCGCACGGTGATCGAGCTGAACGTGCAAGGGACTTGGCTGATGACCCACGCGGCGGCGACCAAGGCATTCATCCCGCAGGGCGGCGGCAAGGTGCTCAGCGTCACCCTCTCGCCCCACAATGGCATGCCGGGCATGGTCCACTCGGGCGCGGCGCGGGCCGCGGTCGAGAACATGATGCGGACGCTCGCCGTCGAGTGGGCTCGTTTTGGGATCAAGACCTGCGCTCTCGCCGCCGGCCAGTTCGCCACCGAGACGCTGCTGACCAAGTATCCGCAGGTGGTCGTCGACAACCTCGAGCGCTCGATCCCGATCGGCCGTGCCGGCCGTGCCGAGGAGATGGCCTGGCTTGTCGCCTACCTGGCCTCGCCGGCGGGCGATTTCTTCTCCGGCACGACGATCACGATCGACGGCGCCCGCGACAACTGGGCCGGACCATGGCCGCCCGAAGCGATTGTGGGCGAGGGCGGCAAGCCAGTGGCAGAGGAGCGCCGCCCGAAGTAACAACCCCGCCGACGGGCCTGAAACGTCGATATAGAAGACGTTCAGGCCCGTCGGCGGCTTATTTGCGCGGCTCGAGGATGACCAGCGGGATTTCGCGGCCTTTGCTGCGTGCCTGGTAGTCGGCGTAGCCGTGGTAGGACTTGACCACTACCGGCCAGAGGCGCTCGCGCTCCTCGGGGTTCGCGACCCGGGCGTGGACCGGCCGCCTCTCGGCGCCGACCTGGACGGTCGTATCGGGGTTGGCCATCAGGTTGTGGTACCAGGCCGGGTGCTTGGGGTAGCCGCCTTTGGAGGCGACGACCACCACGTCGTCGCCATCCTTGATGTAGAGAAGCGGGGAGGTGCGCTTGGCGCCGCTCTTGGCGCCCACGTGGTCGAGCAGCAGCATCCGCCCGCCGACCCCGGGGACGGTGTGACCGAGACGCCCTCCGCTGGCCCGGTAGAGCCACGTGTGTAATCCCATTGCGCGGCGGAGAAACGGCCAAGTCCGATCTGCGAGGTCCAGGTAGTCCATGAGTCGCGCCCCTTACGTGTACATGCCTCCGAATTGACCGCCGGTGACATTGAGGATCTGGCCGTGCACGTAGTTGGCGTGCTCGGAGCAGAGGAAGAGGACCGGGCCGGCGGCCTCCTCGGGCGAGGCGGGGCGGCCGAGTGGGATGATCGCCGAGGCCATCGCCCGCATCTGCTCGGGGATGCCGAGCTCGATCTTCTCGCCGCCCGGGGCGGTCATCTCGCCGCCCGCCTCCTTGGCGGCGGTGAGGCGGGTCTCGACGAAGCCGAAGGCGACCGCGTTGACGTTGATCTTGAACTGGCCCCACTCCTTGGCGAGGGTCTTGGTCAAACCGACCACGCCGGCCTTGGCGGCGGAGTAGTTGGCCTGTCCGGCGTTGCCCATCGTGCCGGAGATCGACGAGACGTTGACCAGCTTGCGGAAGACCTCTTTGCCTTCGCCCCGCTCGGCCTTGGCGGCCTCGCGCCAGTGCGGGGCGAGCGCCCGGGTCATCCGGAAAGGGACGATCGTGTGGATGTCGAGCATCGCCTGGAACTGCTCGTCGGTCATCCGGTGCACGACGCCGTCCCAGGTGTAGCCGGCATTGTTGACGACGATGTCGACCGCGCCGAAGGCGTCGACGGCGGCGGCGACCAGCTGGTCGGCTGCGTCTGGCTTGGTCAGGTCGCCCGCGTGGACGGCCGTTTCTCCGGCGATCTCACCGGCTGCCTGCTCGGCGACGTCGGCGTCGAGGTCGTTGATCAGCACCTTGGCGCCCTCATTGGCGAACAGCTCCGCGGTGGCGCGGCCGATACCCCGGGCGGAGCCGGTGACGATCGCCGTTTTCCCATCAAGAAGTCCCATCGAATTGCGCTCTCCTTCTAGGTCGTGAAGTCGGCCGGGAGGCTACAAGGAACGGCGCATCCTGGTTGACCGGCCAGTCGGACGCAAAAACCCTGACAACTGTCGCACCCAACCGTCTGTGACTTGTATGGGTGACGTTAAATGTTGTGTATTAGTGACATTGCTAATACCGAAGCGGCCCGTGAATACGGGAGAGATCTTGACCGGCGCGCCTGCCCTGCGAGCGGGCGGGTATCCGAGGCGGAGCGTCTGATAGACAATAAGCCGCGTAGCGGGTGCGCCTGAGGCCAAAGACGTGTCCCGGCCGCTTCACCTCCCATGAGCGGTCGGGGCACCACCCGCCCTGCAGAGCGGACTCTCCCCGGGGTAGTCAGTCTCGAGAGGCGGCAATCGTGGCCAGATCGTCCGGCCGCAGCAGCGCCACAAGGGTGTTCCCGTCGATGATCGCCAGGCCCCCCTTCTTCAGCTTTACTTTGGCGCCGGCGAGGCGCGCGATCTCGTTAGAGAGGGCTGGCTCGTGGCCGACCAGCATCGTCTCACCGCGGCCGGCTGCGAGGCCGAAAGCATCGAATCCACCGCCGCTGAGCTCGTCGGCCACCTCGGGCTCGATCCCGAGCGCCGGACAGGCAAGTTGTGCCGTATCGGCGGCGCGCACCTTCGGGCTCGTCAGGCAGGCATCGAGCGCCACTCCGAGCGCCGCCAGCGCTCGCCCGGCAATCTCGGACTGCCGCTTGCCCTTGTCGGTCAGCCGGCGTGCGGCATCGTCGCCGTCGCCCCGCTCCGCCTCGCCGTGTCGCAGCAGGTAGATCACGCGAGGATCGTAGGGGGCGTTTTCAATCGGCGGAAGCGAGCTTGACGCCGCCATCTCCGGTGACGGTCCAGTGTGGGTTGTGGGCGACCTCCCAGGGGTGACCGTCAGGGTCGACGAAGACGGCGCTATAGCCGCCCCAGAAGGTCTCGGCCGGATCGCGACCGATCCGCGCCCCCGCGGCGCGTGCCTGCTCGGTGACAGCGTCGACCTCCTCGCGGGAGGCGAAGTTGACGGCGAGCGCCACCCCGCCCCAACCGGGCGAGTCCTCCACGCAGCTGTCCTCCGCCAGACGCGCCCGGTCCCAGAGCGCGACCACCATCTCGCCGGCTTGGAAGAAGACGACATCGTCCTCGGGGTTTGCTCCCGTCGTCCAGCCCAGCGCCGCGTAGAAGCGCCGCGCCCGGTCCAGGTCGACAACTCCCAAGGTGATCACGTTGACCCGCTGCTTCATCGTTTGCCCTTCCCTGACGGCGTCTGCATGAGCAGGCGGTAGCTGAAGATCGTCTCGAATCCCATCCGCCGGTAGAGGCTCTCACCCATGGGCGAGGCCTGCAGCGAGGCGATCTCGGCCCCCATGTCGAAGCCGGCGTTGACGGCGGTTGTGGTCATCGTCCATCCCAGACCACGGCCGCGTGCCTCCTCGGTGGCGCCGACCCAGTAGATGCCGGCTACGCCGTGGCTGACGATGGTCATCGCTATGCCGGCCGGCCGGCCGTCGAGATCGGCGATGAAGGCCGCTGCGTTGTCGGCGGCGAGGCCGTCGTGGTTCTCGTAGAAGGCGAAGATCTCGGGCGGGAAGCCGATGCTGGCGTAGGCGCCGGTTGCGACCCGCCAGTAGTCGTCGGCGTCGCTTGCCGAGGCCACCTGCCGCAGCTCGACCCCAGGCGGAATCGGATGCGCCTCCGCCCTCCGGTCGAGCACCATCTCGGGCATCTCGTAGACCTGTTTCAGTCCGGCCTCCGCGGCGGCTTCGACCAGGTCGCGATCCTCGGCGGCCCCGGCCCGCGCCCAGACGGCGAAGCCGCGGGCACGGGTGGCGAAGAAGGCCTTTGCCCGCGCGAGCAGCTCGGCGGGATCGAGATCGTCGTCGACGCGGAAGGCGGCGTTTGAGATCACCGGGTGCGGCGAGCGCCCGGCGCCGAAGACCCAGCCTGCGCCGGTCTCGATCTCCGCCCCGGGGTCGAGCTCGAACAGCTGCCGCGAGCTGTCGATCAGGTTGAGGTGGGCGTTTCGGTGTGGCATCAGCAGCCGCCGAGTCTTCCCAGCTTGCGGCGATAGACCTCCATCGAGCTGTGGCTCCAATCGCCGTGGGTCTGATTGCGCAGGCTGGCGACGCGCTCCCGGTGGTAGGGCGAGCTCAGGCTCTCGCTATGGCCGATCACGTCGCGCAGCTTGATGTCAAAACGACAGCGCAGGTAGCGCGTCAGCGCCAGCGAGGCGCGCAGCTGACGCCGGTCGCCGAGCACCTCAGCATCGCTGAAGCCGGTGTGCTCGATCCCGATCGCGGTCCAGTTGAGCCCGACGGTGTGGCGGCAGCGGGTCCTCAGGTTGACGAGCTGGAAGATGCGCCCGGTGGAGGAGACGACGAAGTGAGCGCAGACGTTGGGCAGCTCGTGCAGCTCCGGATCGGCGACGTCGGGCGCGAAGGTGTTGAAGACGGCCGCCGCGGTGCTGGCTTCGGCGAAGTGCTCGACGATCACGTGGGGATGCCGCAGCCGCCAGGTGTGTTCGCCGTAGTGGCGCTCCGAGTAGGCGGCCATCTGGCGCTTGCGCTTCGGCGGGAAGGGGATCAGCCAGCGCGTGATCGGTGGTCGAAGCTGCCGTGGCGGGGTGGCGCCGGTCGAAGATACGGGCAGATCGGCGACCGCGCAGAGCAAGATCGCCAGCACAGCCAAGGCCGCAGCCCGGCGTTTCAGTCCTCACCTCCGATCGCCCGCCGGCTCAGCGGCTCGCCGATCGACGCCAGGTACTCGTCGAGCGCCTTCGATTTCTGCGTGTCCTCGTAGACCTCGTAATCGCGCAGTAAGCCCCAGGAGAGCCGGCCCCAGATCACATACCGGTTCTCGTAGACCCGCTCGCCCTGCGGCGAGTCGAGGTGGTCGCGGCCGCGGATGCAGATCGTCTGCTTCCAGGGAAAGCCCTTGAGCACGACCTCATCCGGGGAGATCTGGAGGCCGACGTCGGCGAACCGCTGCAGCCACGGCTCCAGCTCGGACTTGCCGTTGAACTCGCCACCCCACGAGCTGTCGCCAGGGAAGCGGAAGCGGACATCGTTGGCGTCCAGCCGCAGCGTCGGCCCAAGGTCGCCGGCGCTCGCCTTCGCCATGTTGCGGGCGATCATCCTCTTGGCCAGCCAGGACAGCATCTGCGCCTCCTTTTGCCGTGGGTCGTTCCAGCGGAACCTAGCGCGGCGGAGCGTTCAACCTGCGGCAAGCGAGCGCAGCGCCTCGGGACCGTCGCCGATCAGCGGCTCGCCGTGGGCGAAGGGGAGGTGCCCCGTCGAACCACTCGATCCCCTCGGACGCCAGTCGCCGACCGTGGGCCGACGATGACAGTGAGCGAGCTACCCGTCAGAGCCTCGGCCCTACCATCGCTAGCGATGCCCCTCGCGCTCGGCCGCCATCTCCTCTTCCGGGAAGCCTCCCGAGGAGGATGGATCGCGATCGTCGCCATCGTCGCGATCATCCTGCTGATCCGCTTCTGGTCCCAGATCGCTGCCTGGATCGAGGGCAGGTGGCGAGCACGGTGAGGAGCGCCGAGGATACCCTCCGTGCCACCTACGCAGCGTTCAACGCCCGCGACGTCGAGGCGGCGCTCGAGCTCATGCACCCCGAAGTCGACTGGCCGAACGCGTGGGAGGGCGGCCGGGTGGTCGGGCGCAAGGCAGTCGCCGCCTACTGGACCCGCCAGTTCGAGTCGATCTCGAGCACGGTCGAGCCCGAGCGCTTCGACCACGAGCCCGATGGCACCGTCACAGTGACCGTGCACCAAGTAGTTCGTGACGCGAAGACGAACGAGCGCCAATCCGACACCCACGTCCTCCACCGCTACCGGTTCGAGGACGGCTTCGTCGTTCGCATGGACGTGCTGGACACCGCTGGCTGAACTTCCTGATCGCCCCTACAGCCCCATCAATTTGCCGAGGATCTCCTTCATAACCTCGTCGGTGCCGCCCCCGATCGGGCCCAGGCGGGCGTCGCGGACGGCTCGCTCTATGCCGTACTCGCGCATGTAACCGTAGCCGCCGTGGATCTGGAGGGACTCGTCGGCTATCTCGAGGACGGCGCGCTGGGTGACGAGCTTGGCCATGGTCACGTCTTTGATGCAATCGTGGCCTTCGTGGAAAAGGCGCAGGGCGTTGTAGGTGAGGGCGCGCGAGGCCTCGGCCTTGGTCGCCATCTCGGCGATCTGGTGGCGGATCGCCTGGAACTTGCCGATCGGGCGGCCGAAGGCTTCGCGGTCGAGGGCGTAGGCGACGGTGACGTCGATCAGTCTCTGCATTGCGCCGACGGCGCCGATCGCCATCAGCAGCCGCTCCCAGGCGAAGTTGAACATGATCAGCTTGAAGCCCTCGTTTTCCTCGCCGAGCAGGTTCTCCTCCGGCACCTCGACGTCGGTGAAAGCCAGCTCGCCAGTGTCGGAGGAGTGCCAACCCATCTTCTCCAGCTTCCGCGCGACCTCGTAGCCCGGCATCTCCCGCTCGAGGACGAGGAAGGAGATGCCGCCGTGGCCACCCTCCTTCGTCGTCTTGCAGGCGCAGACGAGGAAGTCGGCGCGGACGCCGTTGGTGATGAAGGTCTTGGAGCCGTTGACGACGTAGCCCCCCTCGACCCGCTCGGCGAAGGTGGAGATGCCGGCGACATCGGAGCCGGCGCCCGGCTCGGTGATGCCGAGCGCGCCGATCTTCTCGCCGGCGATCCCGGGGACCAGCCAGCGCTGCTTCTGCTCCTCGGTGCCGAAGTTGAAGATCGGCGGCATCGCGATCGAGGTGTGGGCGTTGAGTCCGGCGGCGACGCCCCCTGAGCCGCCCGAGCGGGCAAGCTCCTCGACCCAGACCGCATCGTGCAGGTGGGTGCCGCCCTGGCCGCCGTACGCCTCGGGGAACTTCAGCCCTAGGAAGCCGAGCTCGGCGCAGCGGCCGTAGAGCTCGCGGGGAAATTCGCGTGCCGCCTCCCACTCGTCCACGTTTGGCGCGATCTCCTTGCTGACGAAGCGGCTGACCGTCTCGCGCAGCTCCTCGTGCTCGGAGTCGAAGGGGGGCATCGTAGCCCGCGCCCCGCTGTCCTTGATCACCGTCATCGCCCAGACGCTAACGGTTCACCGAATCGATACGGGTCGTCAACTGAATGGTCACGGGTCTTCAGCAGGTCGTTAACCGCCACCCCTTGCTCCCTGCTTAGCGTCGGCTGTAGCGCGGTCGCCGATGCGGCGAACGCGAAAAACCGAAAGGAGAAGCAGGTGATACGACGCAAGCAGACGCTTTCGCTGCTGGTCGCCGGGGCATTGTGCATCGGCGCTGCGGTTCCCGCCGCCGGCATGGCATCGCCGCCGAGCTGGCTCACGCTCACCAGCGTGCCGACGGCCAACACGAGGTCAGACGGCTACGCGCCGGCGAGCAAGCTCTCGCCGGAGCTGGCGCAGATCGCAGTTGCAAGGGGGGCGACGCGGCTCGAGAACCCCTCGGCCCTGACCTCCTATTACGGCTATGACAACGATGTCCTCAATCTGATCGGCGAGCCGCAGATGGTGCCGATCCCGGCCAACCCAGCCACCGAGGCGAAAAAGACCGAGCCGGACAAGAACACCTACCTCGTCTTCAAGCACGGTCTCGACGGTGCCGACCCGGGCTACGACTATGGCACTCACTTCCTCTTCCAAGGCCACGAGGGGGGCGCCGGTGGAGCCGGATACATCACCCGCATCAACCTCGACGCCGACGCCGAGCACCGGGTGACGCTGCTGGCGACCACCGACATCGGTGGCAAACCGCTGACGACGATCGACGGATCGACCTGGGATCCCTGGGCGAAACGCCTCCTCTTCACGACCGAGAACCAGGGCGCGCCGACCTACGCGGCGACGCCGGCTTCCCCTCGGCCGTCGTCGACGTGTCGGGAGCGCTCGGCCGGGGCGGCTACGAGGGCATCCAGAACGACTCGGACGGCAACATCTGGATCCTCGAGGACGTTGGTGGCGCGAGCAAGCCCGGAACCACGGCGAAGCGTCCGAACAGCTTCGTCTACCGCTACGTACCCACCAAACCGGGTGACCTCCAGCACGGCAAGCTGCAGGCGCTGCAGGTGCTGAACGGCAAAAACGAACCGATCACGTTCGCCAGCCAGGCGGCGCTCAACAGCCCCGACCAGCTGGCGCTGCACACCTACGGCAACACGTTCGACACCCGCTGGGTGACGATCCACGACACCGCCGTTGATGGCAACGCCCCGTTCGTCGCGATCGATCTCGCCAAGGCGGCCAACGCGACGCCGTTCAAGCGGCCCGAGAACGGCCTCTTCCAGCCCGGTTCGAAGTTCAAGACGTTCTTCTTCGACGAGACCGGGGACACCAACGCAACCAGTCCGGAGAACGGCGCCGCCGGGGGCTGGGGCTCGGTCATGAAGCTGACGCAGAGCGGCCCGAGCGCCGGCACCGGCAAGCTGACGATGTTCTACCTCGGCGACCAAGCGCACAGCGGTTTCGACAACGTCGCCTTCCTCTCGCGGGACAAGATCTCCCTCGTCGAGGACGCGGGAGACACCCTCCACGGTCAGCGCAACGCGCTCGACTCCGGCTACGTGTGGGACGTCAACAGCGACTACTCGAATCCCGCGAACCAGCCGGTCCGCTGGCTGGCCGAGGGGCGTGATCCCTCGGCGACGATCGACGCCGCAAACGGCGGTTTCGGCAAGAACGACGGCGACAACGAGATCACCGGCCTCCACGTCTCCGACGGAGACACCGGGGCCGAAGGCATCCTCGGCGCCGGCGTGCCGAACCTCGACAACCCGCACTGGCGCTGGTTCTACACCCAGCAACACGGCGACAACCCCACCTACGAAGTGATCCTCAAGGATCGCCGCTAGGCAGCGGGTTCGATCCGAATGGGAGGCCGCATCGGGGCCCGGGGGTTTGATCCCTCGGGCCCCGCGGGGCTTGGTTCAGCCAGGAGGCCGGCCGGCCTCCTGGCCCCTACAGCCCGTAGGAGCGGCCGATCACGTCGAGCATTACCTCGTCGGTGCCGGCGCCGATCCGGTTGAGGCGAACGTCGCGGTAAGCGCGCTCGATCTCGTACTCCTTCATGTATCCGTAGCCGCCGAGGATCTGGATGCAATCGTCGGCGACCTCGCAGGCCATCCGCGAGGCGAACAGCTTCGCCATCGTGATCTCCCGCACCGGGTACTCGCCGTTGGCGAAGCGCCAGGCGGTCGCGTAGGTGAACTGCTTCGCTGCCTCGGCCTTGGTCGCCATCTCGGCGAACTTGTGGCGGATCGCCTGGAACTTGCCGATCGGGCGGCCGAAGGCTTCGCGCTCCTTGGCGTACTCGAGCGTCTTCTCGATCATCCTTTCGGCCCCGGCATGGCAGCCGGCGGCGGCGACCAGCCGCTCGCCCTGGAGCTCCCAGGCGATGTGGTAGAAGCCCTTGCCCTCCTCGCCGAGGACGGCGCTGGCCGGGACGCGGACGTCTTCGAAAGCCAGCTCACCCGTGTCCGAAGCGTGCATCCCCATCTTCTCGAGCTCGGCGGAGACGCTGAAGCCGGGGACCTTCTCGCCCTTCTCATCGCGCAGATCGACGACGAACAGGGTGATCCCGGCGTGGCGCTCGTCGGGGTCGGTCTTGGCGACGAGGACGATGAAGTCGGCGCGCGGCCCGTTGGTGATGAAGGTCTTGGAGCCGTTGATCACGTATTCGTCGCCGTCGCGGATCGCGGCGGTGCGGATGCCGGCGACGTCGGAGCCCGCGCCCGGCTCGGTGATCCCCAGGCAGCCGATCTTCTCGCCTTTCAGCCCGGGGGTGAGGTAGCGCTGCTTCTGCTCCTCTGAGCCCAGCAGGTGGATTGGCGGCAGCACCATGTCGCTCTGCACAGCGAAGCCCATGTTGGTGCCGCCCGAGCCCGAGTAGCTCATGCATTCGGCGCGGACCAGCGAGTAGTAGTAGTCGCCGCCCTGGCCGCCGTACTCCTCCGGGAAGCAGAGGCCGAGGAAGCCGAGCTCGCCCGCCCGCTTCATCGCCTCGGAGGGCCAGTAGGTGTCCTCCCACTCGTTGCGGTGGGGCCAGAGCTCCTTCCTGACCCACGCCTGCATCGACTCGCGCAGATCTTCGTGCTCCTGGCTGAAGATGAAGTGCTTGCGGCCCGCCTCGTGGTCGGGCTTGATGACTTTGGAGCCGTTGGTCGTCGCGCTCTCCACTGGTCTCTCCTCCATTCGAAGTTGCGAGCGAGCGGCGCTGGCCGCCAGGCGACGTATCCGAGCTCGAGGGGTCTATATGGACCCAAAAACTCGGACACGCTGCGTCGTGGACAGTAGCACTTTCCACTTCTCGCATGGGTCGGCTATGGTCCCGGCTGAATGGACTACGAGGTCGTCAAGTACGAGGTTGCCGAGGGCGTCGCCACGGTGACCCTGAACAACCCGGAGAAGCGCAACATGCTCTCCGGTCAGATGCTGGCCGAGCTCGTCGACGCGATGAAGCGCGCTCGCGACGACGAGGAGGCGCGGGCGGTTGTTCTCACCGGCGCCGGCGACAAGGCCTTTTGTGCGGGAGCGGACCTGGGCGGTTTCGCCGCCGACGTGCCGCTGGTCGCCAAACACTTCGCCTCCGATCTCTTCCTTGAGTTCTTCCGCTTGATGCCGCGCCTTGGCAAGCCCTCGCTCTGCGCCGCCAACGGCCATGTGCTGGCTGGGGGGATGGGCCTCGCCCTCTCCTGCGACTTGTTGATCGCCAAAGAGGGCGCCACCTTCGGCACGCCGGAGATCAACGTCGGCGCCTTCCCGTACATGATCATGGCGATCATCTACCGCAACGTCCCGCGCAAGAAAGTCAACGAGATGATGCTGCTGGGCGAGCGGCTGAGCGCCGAGCAGGCGGTCGAGTTCGGGCTCGCCAACAAAGTTGTCCCGGCGGATGGGTTCGACGCCGCCGTCGCCGAGTGGGCGGGCAAGCTCGCTTCGAAGAGCCCGGTGCTGATGCGGCTTGGCCACGACGCGATGTACCGCCAGCAGGACATGGTGCTCGACGACGCGCTCGACTACTTGCGCTCGCAGCTCTCGCTCACCTTCTCGACCGAGGACATCGTCGAGGGCGTCACCGCCTTCTTCGAGAAACGCGAGCCCAACTGGAAGGGACGGTAGAAGTGGCAGCCGAGGAGAGCCAGCAGCAGAAGAACCTCCTTCCGGGGACCGCCCCTCTGGAGGACCTGACCGAGCAGCTGCACGAGCGTCGCGAGAAGGCGAAGCTGGGTGGCGGCGAGGAGAAGATCGCCAAGCAGCACGAGCGCGGCAAGCTGACCGCCCGCGAGCGGATCGACCTGCTGGTCGACGAGGGCACCTTCGTCGAGATGGGGATCCACGGCCGCCCCCATTTCGCCCAGCGGGCGATGGACGGCAAGGTGGCCCCCGCCGACGGCGTAGTCACCGGTTGGGGCGACATCGATGGCCGCCCCTGCTGCGTCGCCGCCTACGACTTCACCGTGATGGCCGGCTCGATGGGGATGACCGGCGAGCTCAAGGTGACCCGCCTGCGTGAGATGGCCCTCTCCAAGCGGATGCCCTTCGTCTGGCTGCTCGACTCCGCCGGCGCCCGCATCCAGGAGGCGGCGGGCTCGCTCTTCGCCGGCTCCGGCCATCTCTTCCGCGAGGAGGTCGAAATGTCGGGTGTGATCCCGATGGTCGCGGCGATGATGGGCCCCTGCGCCGCCGGAACCGCCTACATTCCGGCCCTCTCCGACTTCGTGCCGATGGTCTCCGGCCAGGGCGCGATGGCGCTGGCCGGCCCGCACCTGACCAAAGCCGTCACCGGCGAGGACATCACGATGGAGGAGCTGGGCGGCGCCAAGGTCCATTGCCGCAAATCCGGAGTGGGGGATCTCGAGGTCAAGGACGACCCCGAGTGCATCGAAGCGGTTAAGAAGTACCTCTCCTACTTCCCAACCAACTGCGAGCAGAAGCCGCCCGTGATCGAGACCGCCGACCCCGATGACCGCATGTCGGAGAAGCTGCTGGAGATCGTCCCCGAGTCATCGCGCCAGCCCTACGACATGTACGACGTGATCGGCGAGATCGTCGACGACGGCGAGTGGTTCGACATCAAGCCGAAGTTCGCCAAGACGCTGATCACCTGCTTCGCCCGCTTCGGCGGCCAGCCGGTCGGCATCGTCGCCAACCAGCCCAAGCAGCTGGCCGGCATCCTCGACAACGATTCGGCCGACAAGGCGGCACGCTTCATCAACCTCTGCGACGCCTTCAACGTGCCGCTCGTCTTCCTCCAGGACGTGCCCGGTTTCATGGTCGGCGCGAAAGTCGAGCACGCCGGGATCATCCGCCACGGGGCGAAGATGCTCTACGCGGTCAGCCGCGCCACGGTGCCGAAGGTGACGGTGATCGTGCGCAAGGCCTACGGCGCCGGTTACTACGTGATGTGCGGCAAGGCGTATGAGCCGGACTTGATCGTTGCCTGGCCCGGGGCCGAGATCTCGGTGATGGGGGCCGAGGGCGCGGTCAACATCATCGGCCGCTCGGCGATCGAGGCCTCCGATGATCCGGAGGCCACCCGCGAGGCGATGCTGAACGCGGTCCGCGAGCAGATCGACCCCTACATCGCCGCGGGTAACGCGGTGATCGACGACATCATCGACCCGCGCGAGACGCGGCCGACGATCGTCAAGGCGCTGCGCATGGCGAAGAACAAACACGTGACGAAGCCCGCCAAACGCCATGGGGTGATGCCGGTATGAGCTGCCTGGCGACTTTCCGGCCTTCTACGGGGGGTAACTCGCCAGAGTGGGGAGAGAAGTGAGCTCGTTCGACGATCCCGCTGTCATCAGCTGCTCGATCAGCGGTGTGATCGCCAACCGCGATCAGTGCCCGGCGATTCCCTACACGCCGGAGGAGTACGCGGCCGAGGCACGGCGAGCGGTAGACGAGGGCGCCTCTCAGATCCACATCCACGCCCGCAAACCCGACGGCACGCCCTCCTACGAGGTCGAGGACTTCATGGCGATCACCGAGGCGATCTTGGCCGAGGTCGGCGACGTCATCGTCAACTACTCGACCGGCGCAATCGGCATCCCGATTGAGAAGCGACTCGAATACCTGCGCGAGTGCAAGCCCGACGTGGCCGCCCTCAATATGAGCTCGATGAACTACGCCAAGTACTCGTCGCGGCGCAAGGACTTCGTCTTCAAGGCGGTCTTCGAGAACAGCTTCGACACGATCATCGAGTTCCTCACCGCGATGAAGGAGCTTGGGATCAAGCCCGAGCACGAGTGCTTCGACGCCGGCCACGTCGCCAACCTCGACCCGCTGATCGACATGGGCCTGCTGGATCGGACCCCGCTGCAGATCTCCCTGGTTATGGGGGTCAACGGCGGCATCCGCCCGACGCCGCGCAACGTCGCCTTCATGTCAGAGCAGATTCCCGGCGGCGCCGAGGGCGAGAACCAGTGGCAGACGATCGGCATCTCCCGCGACCAGTGGAAGCTGCTCGGCGCCGCCCTGGTGCTCGGCGGCAACGTCCGCGCCGGGGTCGAGGACAACCTTTACCTGCCGAACGGAGAGATGGCGAAGTCAAACGGCGAGCTGATCGCCAAGGCACGCCAGATGGCCGAGGACGTCGGCCGCCGCGCCGCCACCGTTGCCGAGGCTCGCGAGCTGCTGGGGGTTCCCAAGCGTGAGCGATCTGCCGCTTAGCGACGTCAAGGTCCTCGACCTGACCCGGCTCCTGCCTGGCGGCTTCTGCTCGCTGCTGCTCGCCGACCTCGGCGCCGAGGTGCTGAAGGTCGAGGACACCGGCATGGGCGACTACATCCGCTGGGCGCCGCCCTACTACGGCTCCGAGGAGCAGCAGGAGCTGGGCACCCGCTCCGCCCTATATCTGTCGCTCAACCGTGGCAAGCGCTCGATCCGCCTCGACCTCAAGAGCGAGGCCGGGCGCGAGGCCATGCTGCGGCTGGTCGAGCGCTACGACGTCGTCCTCGACGGCTTCCGTCCAGGCGTTCTCGATCGGCTCGGGGTCGGCTACGAGCGCATGCGCGAGGCCAACCCGGCGATCGTCTTCTGCGCGATCACCGGCTACGGCCAGGACAGCCCCTACGCGCAGCGCGCCGGCCACGACATGAACTACCTCGGCCTGGTCGGGCTGCTCGGCCTGACCGGGGCCAAGGACGGGCCGCCGGTGCAGTCGGGCGGCCAGATCGCCGACCTCGGCGGCGGCGCCCTGATGGCGGCCTTTGGCGTGCTAGCGGCGCTGCACGAGCGCCGCCGCTCCGGCGAGGGTCAGATGGTCGATATCTCGATGGCCGATGGGGCGCTCTCCTGGCTGGCGCTGGTCGCCGGTCGCTACTTCTGCGACGGCGAGGTGCCGCAGCGCGGCGAGCAGCAGCTCGCCGGCGGGCTGCTCTGCTACTTCCCCTACGAGGCCGCCGACGGCTGGGTCACCTGCGGCGCCCTCGAGCCGAAGTTCTGGGCCGCCTTCTGCGATGGCGTCGATCGCCCCGACCTGATCGAGAAGCAGTTCGAGGCGCCCGGCTCCGGCGCCTGGCGCGAAGTCGCCGAGGTCTTCCACTCGCGCACCCGCGACGAGTGGCAGGCCTTCAACGACGAGCATGACTGCTGCATCGAGCCGGTCCTCGACGTCGGCGAGGCGCTCGACTCCGAGCTGGTCCGTGCCCGCGAGATGGTGAGCGCGATCGAGCAGCCCGGGTTGGGGATTGTGCGCCAGCTCGGGGTCCCGGTGAAGATGAGCCGTACCCCTGGCGATCCGACCCGGCCGGCGCCCGCCTTCGGCGAGCACACCGACGAGGTGCTGCGCGAGGCCGGCTACTCCAACGAGGAGATCGCGTCGATGGTGGAGTCCGGCGCCGCCGCCGGCCCCAGCCCCGACTCCGCTACGACCTTCCGCGCATGAGCGCCAGCACCGAGCGGGCGCTGCTGCGGATGGGGGAGCTGGCCGAGGCCTCCGGCGTCCCGGTGGGGACGATCAAGCACTACCTGCGCGAGGGACTGCTGCCGGAGCCCGTGAAGACGAGCCGCAACATGGCCTACTACCCGCCTGAGTTCGTCGACCGGATCAGGCT
Organism: Solirubrobacterales bacterium; assembly: GCA_035260485.1. GTDB lineage: Bacteria > Actinomycetota > Thermoleophilia > Solirubrobacterales > 70-9 > VRUE01. The sequence continues at coordinate 47,868 of DATFVC010000078.1, forward strand.
GATCAAGCAGCTGCAGGAGGAGCGCTTCATGCCGCTGAAGGCGATCAAATCCGTGCTCGACGAGGATCCCGAACGGGCTCGGGCCATGGTCGAGCTCGAGGACCGCATCCTCGAGCGGGCTCTTGGGGGCGAGCGGACCCGGACCAGCGCTGCCGAGGTGCGCGAGCGCTACGGCGTTCCCAAGGACGTCCTCGACCGTCTCGAGCAGATCGAGGTGCTCAGTCCCAACAGCCGCGGCTACTCGCCCTCTGACATCAAGATCATCGAGGCGATCGGCCGCTTCCGCGCCGGCGGCTACGACGAGCAGATCGGCTTCACCGTCTACGACACCCTGCGTTACAAGACCGCGCTCGAAGAGCTGGTCAGCCAAGAGGTCGAGATGGTGATGGACCGCCTAGCCGGCGAGGTCCCCCCCGAGCGCGTGGTCGAGATGCTCGAATCCGGCTCCCAACCCCTCCAGGACCTGATCGCCGCCCTCCACACCAAGCTCCTCGTAGCGGAGCTGGAGCGCCATCGCGCCGGCCGCGGCTGAGCCAGGGACGTGCCGGGACTTAGGCGTCCCTATGGGTGCTCAAGTCCCGGCACGTCGTGGGCCAGCTCGGCGAGGCCCTGCTCGTGGGAGACGATCGGGGCGTAGCCCAGCTCGGCGCGCGCCTTGGAGATGTCGATCGTGCACTCCTGAGTCAGGAGCCAGGAGCGGAAGGTGGTCATTGGCGGCTCTCCTGGCAGCGGCAGTACCTTCCAGGCCGCCTCGCAGACGCGCGCCATCGGGGCCGCGGTCCAGGCGGGGAGGCTGCGGTTCGGCGGCTCGACCCCCTGCGTTTGCAGCAGCGAGGTGACGAACTCGCGGAAGAGGACCGGCTCGCCATCGGTGACGAAGTAGGCCTCGCCGGGATGTCCGCGTTCGGCTGCCAGCAGCAGGCCCTCGATGACGTTGTCGACGTGGGTCGTGTCGGTCATGTTGCGGCCGCCGCCGACCCAGGCAAAGCGGCCCTTTTCGACCGTCTCGACCAGCTCTGGCAGCAGCGTCGTGTCGCCCTTGCCCCAGACGAAGCGCGGCCGCAGCACGATCGTCTCGAAGCCGTCGCGGCTGGCATCGCGAACTTCCCGCTCGGCCCTCGCCTTGGTCGCCGGGTAGGGCGCCCTCGAGTCAGGACGCAGAGGCGCCGTCTCGTCGACGTGTACGAGTGGCTTGCCGGCCATCAGCGCGGCCTCGGTGCCGCAATGGACGAAGCGCCGCACCCCCGCGTTGGCACAGGCGGCGAGCACGTTGCGGGTGCCTTCGACGTTGCCGCGTTCGAAATCCGCCCACGGCCCCCACTCGCGGAGGTGAGCCGCCAGATGGAAGGCGACGCCGGATCCGGCGGCGGCGGCATCGAGCGAGGCGCGGTCGCCGATGTCGCCGCGGACCGGCTCCGCGCCCAGCTCCGCGACGCGCTCAGCGGAGGTCTCAGAGCGGGCCAGCGCTCGAACCGGGCGGCCTTCGGCGACGAGCCGCTCGACCAGCCGACCGCCGATGAATCCCGATCCGCCGGTGACGAAGGCTGTCTCGGCCATCGAGGCGATGTTAGCCTGACCGCCATGCGTTCGGTTCTGATCACGGGGGCGTCGACGGGGATTGGTCGAGCGACGGCGTTGCACCTCGACAACGCCGGCTGGCGGGTCTTTGCCGGAGTGCGCAAGGAGGAGGATGCCGCATCTCTGCGCAGGGCTGGCTCGGATCGGCTTGCGCCGCTGATACTCGACGTCACCGATGCCGACCAGATCTTCGCCGCCGCGGAGCGGATCGGCGCGGAGGTGGGGGAGTCCGGACTCGATGGCCTCGTGAACAACGCCGGCGTCGCCATGCCGAGCCCGCTGGAGACGCTGCCGATCGAGGATTTCAAGCGCCAGATCGAGATCAACCTGACCGGGCAGGTCGCGGTGACGCAGGCCCTGCTGCCGCAGATCCGCGCGGCCGGGGGCCGGATGGTCTTTCTCAGCTCGATCGGCGGGCGGATCGCCTTTCCCTTCACCGGGGCCTATCACGCGGCGAAGTTCGGGATCGAGGCGATTGGCGATGTCTTCCGGCGAGAGCTTCGCGGCTGGGGCATCTCGGTCTCGGTGGTCGAGCCGGGGTCCATCGCCACGTCGATCTGGGATCGCGGCGAGCGGGCGGCTGATGAGATCGGCGAGCGATCGCCGGCTCGCGAAGAGCTCTACGGGAAGGCGATCGCCCGCTACCGCAAGGTGATGAGGAAAACCGCCGAGCGGGGGATCCCGCCAGAGAGGGTCGCCGGCGTCATCGAGCACGCGCTGACCTCGAGTCGGCCGCGCACCCGCTACCTGGTGGGACTCGACGCAAAGGTCCAGGCGCGTCTCGAGCACGTGATCCCGACCCGCCTCTTCGACCGAATCCTCATCCGCGCCACCGGCTTGTAGCTACGTCGTGCCGGCGCCGATCTCCTCGCGGGCTTCTTCGATCGCTTCGAGGCTGAGGACAGCCCCAGTGCGCTGCGCGACCTCGGCTGCCTCCGCGAGCACCTCGTCCGCTCCCTCGATCCCCGCCTCTGCCCGGGCCCTGGCGAGGACCTGCAGGGCCAGCGGCAGCGACCACAGCATTCCCCGCTCGCGGGCGATGTCGCTCGCCCATTGCGCCAGCTCGACCGCCTCTTCGACGCGCTCGACTCCGATCAGCGCTTCGGCCCGGATCGCCGCTCGCCAGGCCTCCATCTCACCGCCGTTGTCCATCGCTTCGCGGTAGACCCGCTCGGACTCCTCGATCGACTCCAGCGCCTCGGCGTATTCCTCGGCGGCGAGCTGGGCGGCGCCGAGGTTGGAGAGGGCCAGGCTGCGCGAGAAGACGTCGCCGAGGCGCTCGGTCAGCTCGCAGTTGCGCCGCGCCATGGCAACCCCGGCGGCCACGTCGCCTCGCATCGCCAGCATCAGCGAGAGGTTGCTGCGGGTCCAGCTCGCGGTCTCGGGATCACCGTCCTCGGTGGCGATCCGCAGTGCCGTGTTGAAGAGCTCCTCGGCCTCGTCGATGCGGCCGCGCTCGCGCAGCGCCAACCCCTTGCCCATCGTCGCCCAGGCGACCGGGCTGGCGATCACGATCCCGGCTCCCACCGTGCGGTCGCCGCCGGTCATCTCGAGCACCTTGTCGAGCTCCCCTTCAAAGCCGCCGAAGTCTCCGGCGCAGAGGTAGGCGTAGGCACTCCCTCCCCGCAGCGCCACCCGCAGGTGCAGGTCGCCGGATTCCTCGGCGAGGCGGTTGGTCTCCTCGGCTGCGGCCAGCCAGGCCTTCGCCTCGTGGATCATGCCGGGGCGGACCGCGGTCGCCATCTTGAGCAGGGCGAGGGAGCCCAGGTTGCCGGTTCGGGTGGCAATCTCCTCGGCCTCCGCCGCCAGGCGCGCTTCTTCCTCACTGTCCATCCCCAGCCGCCAGGCGAAATCGAGCTGCAGCAGCCGCGACATCACCGCCATCGCCGTCGTTTCCTCGTCCTCCTCGAGCGGCTCGACGAGCTCCATCACCCGCCGCCAGAGCCGCAGAGCGTCGCCAGGGCGGCTGCTTCCCGCCCAGTAGGCGGCGCGGGCGGACCAGCGTGCCGCCTCGAGGGCCTCCTCGCCGGATTCCATGTGACTGGCGATCAGCGCCGCCAGCTCGTCGTGGCGGTCGGGGTTGAGCTCGATCAACGCCCGTGCGGTCGCGGCGTGGGTGGCTGCCCGCTGCTCCGCCAGCTGCGAGCCGTAGGCGACCTCGCGGGTAAGGGGATGGCGGAAGGCGAAGACCCGTTCGGGATATATCTCAGCTTCGTAGAGGAAGCCGGCATCGGTCAGCTCGCACAGCAGCGGGTCCATCTCCTCCTGCGCCAGGCCCGCGGTGAGGCGGAGTGCTCGTGCGCGAACCTCCTTGCCGGCCACCGAAGCCTCCTGCAGGAGCAGCTTCGACTGCGGCCGCAGGCGATCGATCCGGGCTGCCAGCACCGTCTGCACGCTGGCCGGGACGCCCGTGTCCTCGACCGGTCGCGCCAGCCGGTAAGCGCCGCGTTCGCCCTCCAGATTTCCGGACTCGGCTAGCGCTCGCACGATCTCCTCGACGAAGAAAGGGTTGCCGGCGGTCCGCTCGTGGATCAGGTCGGCGAGCCCGTCGAGCGAGGGGTCCTCGCCGGCCAGATCGCGCAGCAGCTCGCGGGTGTCACCGGCGCCGAGTGGCGCCAGCGAGATCTGGTGGTAGTCCGGGGGGCCGGCCCACTCGGGCGTGTACTCGGGCCGGAAGTTGACGACGACGAGGGTCTGGGTGCCCTCGACCGCGCCGAAGAGGTCGCCGAGCATGGCGGCGCTGCCCCCGTCCATCCAGTGCAGGTCCTCGATCACGGTGACGATCGGCTCGCGGCGGTTGGGGGCGCGGACGAGGCGGCAGACGACGCCTCGCAGCGCCCGCTGGCGCGCCTCGGCGCTGAGCTGGGGTGCCGGCCGCTCGGGGTCGGGCACGCCGAGGAAGTCGAAGAGAACCGGCAGCTCGTCGGCGAACTCCGGGTCGAGCAGCAGCGCCCGCCCGGCGATCTTCTCGCGCACGATCCGCTCCGGGTCGGCGTCGGCGATGCCGAAGTAGGAGCGCAGCATCTGCAGCACCGACATGAAGGGGATCTCCCGTCCGTGCGCCTGTGCCTGCGCTTCGAAGACCTCGACGCCGGTGCTTCGCGCCCGCTCGGCGAACTCGTGGCAGAGGCGGCTCTTGCCCACGCCGGGCTCGGCGACGATCCCGACCACGGCGCCCTCACCGGACTTGGCCCGCTCCAGCCCCGCCTCCAGCGCCTCCATCTCCTCGCTGCGCCCAACGAAGCGGGTGAAGCCGCGCTCGCGCGAGAGATCGAGGCGGGAGCGCGCCGTGCCGATCCCGGCCAGCTCGAAGACCCGCACCGGGAGGCTCGCCCCCTTGATCTCGAACTCGCCCAGATCCTCCAGCTCGAAGAAGCCGTGGGCCAGCTCCGCCGCCGCCTCGGTCAGGTAGGCCTTGCCCGGCTCGGCCAGCGCCTCCATCCGTTGCGCGAGGCCGACCGTGTGGCCGACCGCCGTGTACCCGCCATCCTCCTCGCCGATCGCGCCCGCGATCACCTCGCCGGAGTTGATCCCGATCCGGACGGAGAAGTTGAGCCCGTGCTTGCGGCGCAGCTCGGCGGCGTACTCGGCGATGTCGTCGAGCATTCGCAGAGCGGCGAAGCAGGCTCGGCGGGCGTGGTCCTCGTGGGCGACCGGGGCGCCGAAGACGGCCATGATCCCGTCGCCGGTGAATTTGTCGACGGTGCCCTCGAAGCGGCGCACCTCGTCGGCAAGGATCGAGAAGAAGCCCTGCATGATCCGGCGCCACTGCTCCGGATCGTGCTGCTCGGCCATGTCCATCGAGCCCATGACGTCGGCGAAGAGCACGGTGACCTGCTTGCGCTCACCGTCGGGCTCGATGCGATCCGTACTGCTCACGTAATCCGAATCGTAGCCCCGAAGACACCTATACTGGCCCCAATCAAACCGATTGACTGGTCAGTCAGCCAGCATGGAAGGGCGCAAAGTGCGTGTAGCTGCGGTACAGCTCAACTCGAACGGGAACAAGGCGCGGAACCTTGCCGCCGCCGAGCGTTTGGTGCGTGCCGCAGCCGCCGATGGCGCCGAGCTGGTGGCGCTGCCGGAGAAGTGGAATCTGCTCGCTTCGGGCGAGGAGATGGCGGCGGCAGCCGAGGCGCTCGACGGCCCCAGTCTCAGCGCCGCCCGCTCCTGGGCGCGCGAGCTGGGCATCCACTTGCTGGCCGGCAGCATCGTCGAGCGGGGCGGGGAGAAGGCCTTCAACACCTCGGTCCTGATCGGACCCGATGGCAGCGACCTCGCCGTCTACCGCAAGATTCACATGTTCGACGTCGAAGCCGGCGGAGTCACCTACCGCGAGTCCGACCATGAGCAGGCCGGTGACGAGATCGTCTCGGCACCGGTCGATGGAATCGAGCTTGGCCTCAGCGTCTGTTACGACCTGCGCTTCCCGGAGCTGTACCGGATCCTCGCTGTGCGCGGTGTCCGCCTGATCGCCGTTCCTTCGGCCTTCACTTCCGCCACCGGGCGGGACCACTGGCAGGTGCTGCTGCGCGCCCGCGCGGTCGAGAACCAGGTCTTCGTCATCGCCCCCAACCAGGTCGGTGAGGCGCCGCCCCACTACAGCTCCCACGGCCGCTCGGCGATTGTCGATCCCTGGGGAATCGTTCTCGCCACCGCGCCCGACGAGGAGTGTTTCGTCGCCGCCGAGCTCGACCTCGTCACCCAGGAGCGGATCCGGGAGCAGCTGCCGTCGCTCGCCAACCGTCGCCCGCAGGCCTATGTCTGGCCCCAACTGCTGGAGGCGCACATCTGATGGCAAGCTCGAAAGCGCCGGCGATCGACAAGCGCCGCCAGATCCTCGACGCGGCGATCCGCGTTTTCGCCCGCCAGGGCTTTCACTCGACTCGCGTCGCCGACATCGCCGACGAGGCTGGCGTTGCCTACGGCCTCGTCTACCACTACTTCAAGTCGAAGGACGAGGTCCTCAACGAGCTCTTCAGCGAGCGCTGGTCGCTGCTGTTGGCGGCGATCGAGGAGGCCGACCGCAGCGAGGCGAGTCCGCGCGCCAAGCTCGAGGCGGTCGCCGGCTTCATCGTCGGCTCCTACCGCCACGACCCGGAGCTGATGAAGGTGATCATCGTCGAGGTCACCCGTGCCGCCAACTCCTTTGGCCGCACTCACCTGCCGGAGATCCGGCGCGCCTATGACTCGATCGCCAAGATCGTCGCCGAGGGGCAGGAGTCGGGCGACTTCCGTCGCGACATCGACCCGAGCTTCGCCTCGATGTCCTTCTACGGTGCGATCGAGCAACTGCTCTCGGGGTGGATCTTCGAACTTATCCCCGCTTCCGACGCCGACTTCGAGCAGGCAAGAACTCTTGTCACGGCGACGATCTGCGACGGCCTGGAGCCGCGGTGAGCGGCCTGGGCGGGGCTTCCCACCCGCTCGGCGCCAAGCTGGTTTACTGCGACCCCCGAGAGGGGACCGACTAGCCATGGACAACGACATCGTCAAACGACTCGTCTGGAGCGGTCTGTTGGCCGCGAGCGGCGCCCTCGCCAGCATCGCCGCCACGAAACTCGCCGCGATCGTCTGGCGGCGCCTTTTCGATGAGGATCCCCCGGAGTAGAGGCGTCAGTGGCCGGCCCGACCTCGACTCCCCCTCAGGGCTCCGACGACCGCTCCGTCGCCGAGCTCGTCTTCGACGTTTCCGAACGCGCCTCGACGCTGATCCGCGAGGAGATCGAGCTCGCCAAGACGGAGATAAGCGAGAAGGCCGGCAAGATCCTGCGCGGCTCGGTGGTCGGCGTCGCCGCCGGCGCCTTCGCCTTCCTCGCCCTGATTCTGGTCATGGAGGGGGTGGCCTGGCTGCTCAACGAAGAGCTCTTCGACGGTAAGACCTGGCCCGGCTTCTTCATCGAGGCGGCGATCTTCCTCTTGATTGCCGCTGCCGCCGGCCTCTTCGCCTATCGCTCGGTTCAGGCGGGCGCGCCGCCCGTGCCCGAGCAGGCGATCGAGGAGGCGAAGCTGACCAAGACGATGCTGGAAGGTGAGGGCGATGAGCGCCCATCCTGAGCCTGTTCGTCCCTCCACCGCCGGCCTGCCCGGTCGCTCGTCGGCCGATATCCGTCGCGACATCGACGCGCAGCGGCAGGACTTGGGTCACTCGGTGGAAGCTCTGCGCGGGCGTGTCGCCGAGCTGACCGATTGGCGCCGCCAGGTGCGCGAGCACCGCAGCCAGCTGATCGTCGGCGCCGCGGTAGCCGGCTTTGCTCTGGGCGGAATTTTGGCTCTTCGCCGCCGTCGCTAGTAGCTGCGCGGCGCTCGACTCAACTCAGCACGGACTTGCTGACGCTGCCAATGCCGAGCAACCCTGGGCCGACGTGGGCGCCGAGGACGGCGCCGATCTCAGAGACGAAGGCCGGCTCGCAGCCGAAGATCTCGCGGCCGTCGTCGACCAGCCCGGCGGCCGTCTCGTCGTCGCGGATGTACTGGACGACCCAGCCGTCGAGTCCGGACTCGTGGCGCTCGCGGGCGTAGTCCCGCAGCCGCTCGATCGAGCGAGCGCGAGTGCGGACGCGCTCGACCGGCGTGATCTCCTCCTCGAGCGTCAGAATCGGCTTGATCTTCAGCGCCGATCCGATGAAGGCGCTGGCGCCGCCGATCCGGCCCCCGCGCCGCAGGTACTCGAGGGTGTCGATCGCGAACCACATCTTCAGCTCCTCGCGAGCCTGCTGAGCGCGGGTCAGCGTGGCCTCTCCGTCGTCGCCCGCGATCGCCGCCGCGGAGGCGGCCAGGGCACACAATCCCATGCCCCCGGCTGCCGAGCGGGAGTCGAAGACGCGGATGTGCTCGCCGCCCTTGCCTTCGGCGATGAGGTGCTCGCGGGCCTGGTTGGCCGCTTCGAAGGTGCCGGAGATGCCGGCGGAGATGTGGACCGAGACGATTTCGCGACCCGCGTCGAGGAGCGGCTCATAGACCGAGAGGAAGTCGCCGATCGAGGGCTGCGAGGTCGTCGCTCCTCCCTCAGAGGCCCGCAGGCGCTCGAAGAAGGCGCCGTAGTCATCGATCTCCGCCTCACGCTGCTGATCGCCGTCGATCGAGACGTAGAGACTGATCGTCTCGATGCCGCGTTCGGCGGTCAGCTCAGAGGGGAGGTAGGCGGTCGTGTCGCATATGACCGCGGTTTGCGAACTCGGGCTCACGGGGCTCCCGGATTCTCGCAGACGGGCCGCTACACTTTGTGAAGTGACTGGGACCCCCCAAGAAGCGATCACCCTTACCGGCAAGGCGGCCGAGAAGATCGGCGAGCTGCTCGGCGGGCAGGGCGAGTCCGAGGACCAGGCGCTGCGGGTCGCGGTTCGCGGCGGCGGCTGTTCCGGCTTTCAGTACGCGCTCGCCTTCGATCGCGCCAAGGACGACGACCACGTCTTCGAGGTCGACGGCGTCGCCGTCGTCGTCGACAAGGTCAGCATGCAGTTCGTCTTCGGCTCCGAGGTCGACTACGTCGAAGGCCTGCAGGGCGCGGGCTTCCAGGTCAACAACCCAAACGTGGTTGCGGCCTGCGGCTGCGGTTCCTCCTTCCAGGTGAAAGAGGACGCGGCCGAGACGGCCGCGGTCTAGCTGCCGTCGATCTGAAGCGGCGGTGACTGCGCTGGCGGCGCGGCCGGAGCCGCGGGCACCTCAGGCTGTTCGACTCCGAGCGCCTCTGCCAGCTCGCCGGACTCGAACATCTCCTCGACGATGTCGGCGCCGCCGATCAGCTCGCCGTTGACGTAGAGCTGCGGGAAGGTCTGCCAGTCTGAGATCTCGGTGGTCACCTCGCGCAGCGGCTGCAGGATCGGGAGGACGTCGACGGCGCCGTACTCGACGTCCATCGTGTCGAGCACCTGCACCACCCGCATCGAGAAGCCGCAGCGCGGCATCTCAGGCGTCCCTTTCATAAAGAGCAGCACCGGGTTGCCGGCGATCAGCTCCTCGACTTTCTCCTTCAGCTGTGGATTGGCCATGGCCACAGACTAGCTACCCGGGAACCTCGGTCTTGACCGAGAGGGCGTGGATCTGCCCGTCCTCGAAGCGCTCCTTGACCGCTGCCTTGACCAGCCGGTGCTGGTCGAGTCGCGAGAGCCCCTCGAACTGAACCGCCGTCACCGTAGCTCGCAGATGGTCGCCGGCGCCGGTCTCGTCGACCACCTCGACCAAGGCGCCGGGCAGCGCTGCCGCGATCATCCCCTCGAGCTCCGCCAAGTCTGCCATGGCGCGATTGTATGGGGCTGCCGCGGCGTAGGATCGATCTCATGGGACGGGAGGAGGTCCGCTTTGCGTACGTTCGCCTGGCCAGGCCAGAGAGCTAGCCGGAGATCTTCTCGCCCAGCGTCTCTAGCATCTCCTCGACGCGGACGAACTTGACTCGCGGGCGGCCGTGGGGCTCGCCGCGGCCGACCTCTGCCTGGTCGATCGCCTGCCAGTCCTCGAACGTCACGTAGCGGACACCGCGCTCGGCGAGCAGATCCTCGACCGCCGCGGGCTCCGGGTTCGCGGGGTTGAGGAGCGCTTGCGACTCGACATCGGCGAGCAGGTGCCGGACGGTCTCCAGGGCGTCTTTCTTGTTGGTGCCGATCACGCCGGAGGGACCGCGCTTGATCCAGCCCGCGGTGTAGTGGCCGACCTTGTGGCCGGAGTCGTGCGAATCGAGCACCCGGCCTCCCTCGTTGAGGATCAGGCCGCGCTTCTCGTCGAAGGGGACGCCCTCGATCGGGATGCCGGTGTAGCCGACCGAGCGCAGCACCAGGCCGCACTCGAGCTCTTCGCGCTCACCGCTGTCCTTGGCGCGCAGGCTGCCGCCTTCCTCGACCAGCTCGTTGCGGCCGATAACTATCTTCTCGACCTTGCCGTCGCCCTCGATCTCGACCGGCGAGGCGAGGAAGCGCAGCACGATCCGCTGCCGCTTGCCCTCGGGCTCGCGCTGGGAGAACTCGCGCAGCGTCTCGACGTTGACGCGGGTCGTCTTGTCGGCCTCGTCGGATTCGAGGAACGCGGCGCTTGCCGGGTCGAGCTCGACCTCGGCCGGATCGACGATCACGTCGGCGTCCTCCATCTCGCCCAGCTCCTTGATCTCCGGGTTGGTGAAGGCCGCCTGTGCCGGGCCACGGCGGCCAAGCACGACGATCTCGCGGATCTGCTTGCGGTCGAGCAGCTCGATCGCGTGGTCGGCGGTGTCGGTCTGGCGCAGCTCGTGGTCGGTCAGGGCGAGCATCCGCGCCACGTCCATCGCCACGTTGCCGTTGCCGATCACCACCGCCCGCTCGCAGGAGAGGTCGAACTCCTCCTCGCAGTAGTCGGGGTGGGCGTTGTACCAGCCGACGAAGGCGGTGGCGGCGTGGCTGCCGGGCAGCTCCTCGCCGGGAATGCCGAGCCTGCGGTCGGTCTCGCAGCCGACCGTGAAGACGATCGCGTGATAGAGCCGCTCGAGGTCCTCGACCTCGATGTCGTGGCCGACCTTGACGTTGCCGAAGAAGCGGAAGCCCTCGCGCGCGGCCGTTTTCTCGTAGACCCGGATCACCGACTTGATCTTCGGATGGTCGGGGGCGACGCCGCCACGGACCAGGCCGAACGGGGTGGGGAGGCGGTCGAAAAGGTCGACTCGGGCGTGCGTGTCCGCGTCTTTGAGGATGTGCTCGGCGGCGTAGAAGCCGGACGGGCCGGCGCCGACGATCGCGACGCGGACGGGGTTCTCTTCGGTTCCGATCTGGGTCATTTCGCTATCAGGTATTGGGTCGGAGCGTTAGTCCATAAATCGTCTAACACGAGGCGGGAAGGATAGGGAACGGAGCGCGTCGCGCGCCTACGCGGCGAGCAGGGCGCCGCTGCACTGAGGGCAGATGCCGTGGTCGAGCGTCGGCATCTGACTGCGCCGGAAGAGCTCCAGCCGCTTCGCTGCCTCCTCGACCTCGATCCACTCGCCTTCGACCAGGAAGCGGTCGCACCAGGCGCACATCGGCAGGAAGTCCTCATCATCGTGTTCTGCGTGCGGGTCGAGCAGCGGCTGTGGCTCCTCCCGCTCCTCCTCGGAGCGCAGTCGGGCCGAGAACAGCACCACCCGTCCCGTGTTGTCGGCGGCGATCCTGATGTCCATTTCGCGAGTTACGTCCGGGCCGTCGCAGCGGAAGGGCAGTTCGACCCCGCGCACGCCTCCGCGCACCCGCCGCAGCAGCAGCCGCTGCAGCTTTTTCACCTCGTGGCCGGCGACGAAGTCCCAGAGCGAACGCCCAAGGCTGGCCCCTGCGCCCTCCCAGCCGTTCTCCGCGGCGAAGCGGTAGTAGCCCTCGTCGACCTTGATCAGGCGATCCTCGTCATCGATCGCGTAGCTGAGGGTCTCAACGGTCATTCGGCCGATTATCGGTCATATCCCGTACCGCTGAAGATCTAGGCGACTTCTTCAGCCTGCGGCGGAAGCGCTCGCGGCGGCGACGGTCGTGCCGTCGAGTGCGTCGAGCGCCCTGCGCACCGACATCGCCACGCAGGTGAAGATCGGCGTCTCGCGCTCCGTGTAGGCGCTCGACTCGGTCGGCCGCAGCTCCTGCACGAGATCGAGGAACTCGCCCGGGTCGTCGCCCTCGAAGGCGACGACGAACTCCTGGTCGTCGAGACCGAACGAGTAGGAGGTGTTGATCGTGATCTCCGGGTGGCGGCGGCCGACCTCGATGTGGCTCTTCATGATCCGCTGGCGCTCCTCCGCCGGCAGCCCATACCAGCGGCGCTGCTTGACCATCGGGTATAGGAACAGATACTTGCGCTCCGATACGCAGATCTCCGGCCTCGCCTGCTCTTCGGAGTAGGGCGAACGTTTGGTCATCGAGAGGAAGGAGTAAGGCGTCTCCGTCCACTTCGCCAGGCCGCTCTGCCCGAGCACCACGTGGAAGGTGTGCAAGTCCTCCAGGTTGGGGCTCTGGCTGAGCAGGACCAAGTCGACGTCGCCGCGCGTGCCTATGGTTGAGTAGGCGCGCAGCGAGCGGTCGAGGGCGAAATCGTCGCAGGCCGCGAGAAACTCCTGCTTGTCGGCGGCCCGAAGCGAGGCATCGCGGCGGCGCCACTCAGGGTCGATCTTCAGGAAGGTGAACTTGGCGAAAGTGCGGTCGGCCATCGGGGTGACGATAACGCTCGTGAGCGCCTGCCTGGCGGTGGGGACGGGACTCGGGCAGGGGGTTCCGCTTAACTTTTTCGGTGTCGCGCTTGCGGCGACGCCCGGATCCGGTGACGAAAAAGTACAAGACGCTCCAACCCCTGCCCGAGTCCCGTCCACGGGTTCAGAAGGCGCTGGACAAGCGGGATCGACCCGGGTGGTGGTCGTCTGGCTGCCGCCGGGTACGACGGTCGAGAAGCTTGCTGGGCTCGGAATGGCGCCGGGGCTCCTGTCAGCTGGATTAGGGTCGGTGCCCGCGGAGCAGACTTATCTGGACGTCACGCAGGGCAACCGGGTCTTCGATTCGCTCTATGCCACGAAGCTCCCGAGTTCCAGGGACTGCGGCCCCGCTTTTTGGCGAGCTGTGGATGAACGGGCTGAATCCGCTCCCGCCGACATCGTGCCGGGTCTGCTGTCTTCAACCCTTGAAAGCGCTGGTACCGGGGTGCGGGTGGGGGGCGGAACGTCTTGTGCTTTTTCGTCACCGGAATTGGGCCCCGCCGCAGACGCCTCACCGAAAAAGTTAAGTGGAGCCCCCCACCCGCACCCCGCTCAAGCCTTTGAAGTTCGTAGTTCGACCTTCGCGCAGCTGTCGTCCTTCGTCGGAAATCTGCATGGCAACGACCTGCTAATCGCAATTGAGCGCCCTCCGCCGGCGAAGAATCGTGCTCTGACGATCGGCATCGCTGGTCGTGGGTTCGACGGCAACCTGACCTCCGACAGCACCAGAACGGACGGGTACGTGCTCTCGACCGACATCGCGCCGACGATCTTGGACCGCTTCGACATCCCAATTCCGTCCGAGATGTCGGGGCAGGCGATCCGTGCTGATGGGCTTGTCGATGCAACGGCGGTCGAATCGCTGGGCGACCGGCTGGCTGTGATCTCCGAGCGGCGCGGGCCCGTGATCGGCATGGGGCTAGCGATCTGGCTCGTTGCCCTAGGGCTGGCGATCGGGGTTACGCGGGGGAGGGCGTCGCGCTTCGGTGTCAAGTTGGTCGGGCTGAGCACCGTCTACCTGCCGCTGTTGCTCCTGCTGGGAGCTGCGCTGGAATCCAGCCAGGGGGTCGAACAGCTGCTGACGATCGCCGGCGCGCCGTTGCTGGCGCTTTTGACCCTGCTCGTCCTCTCCGACTACCGGGCGCTTGCCGTCGCCAGCGGTCTGACTGTCCTCGCTTACGCGATCGACGTGATCGCCGGCTCGCCGCTCACCTCACTCTCGCTGCTCGGCCCCAATCCAGGTCTCGGCGTGCGCTTCTATGGGATCGGCAACGAGCTGGAGGCGCTGTTGGCGGTATTGGTCGTTGCTGGGACCGGCACGGCGCTGAGCGGCTTCTGGCCACGTCTACGCGGTCGTCGGGCGGCGACTGCTTTTCTCGCTGCCGGACTGCTCGCTGCCTTCGTCTTCGCTGCGGGGCGCTTCGGCGCCGACGTCGGCGCCGCGATCGTCTTGCCGCTCGGGGGCGCCGCCGCCGCCGCGGCGATCGCTGCTCGCCGCCGGCGAACCGTCCTGCTCGTCGTCGCAACGCCGCTCGCGGCGCTTGCCTTGCTGGCGCTCGCCGACCTCCTCAGCGGCGCCAACGCACACCTGACCCGCACGGTCCTCGACGCCGGCGGGCTGGGCGACCTCGCCGACGTCGCCCAGCGCCGCCTGCAGCTCTCCTCGCACAGCTTCACCCGTCCGATCGTCTTCGCTTTCATGCCCCTGATCGTCGCCGCCGGGACCTTGGCGGTCGTGCGGCGCGACCTGGTCATGACCTGGCTGCAGGGGCGGCCGGCGATGCGAGCAGGCCTGATCGGGGCCCTCGCGGCGACCCTGGTCGGCACCCTTGCCAACGACTCCGGGGCCCTGCTGCTCGAGATCGGCGCCGCCTATCTACTCGTCTTCACCACCTTCGCCTGGGCCGAGAGCGACCGCCCAGATCCGGCCCGGGGCATCGACTAGGCTTAGTGCGTCGTGCGAATCGCTCTCGTCTCGCCATATTCCTGGAGCTATCAGGGCGGCGTGAACCGGCACGTAGAGGCCCTTGCCGAGGAGCTCCTCGGTCGCGGGCATCACGTGCGCGTGCTCGCCCCCTTCGATCCCCCCGATCGGCTCAGCCGCATCCTTCACCGTGGCCAGCCTCAGTCGCGGGAGGTCCCGGACTACCTGGTGCCATTGGGGCGGACGGCGGGCTTCGGGGCCAACGGCGCGGTTTCCAACCTCGCTCCCTTTCCGGCCGGAGGCGTTGTCGCCCCCCGCCGCGAGCTTCGCCAGGGCAACTACGACGTGATTCACATCCATGAGCCCGTCGCGCCGCTGGTCGGTTGGAACGCGGCACTCGGAGCCCCCGCGCCGGCCGTTGGCACCTTCCACGCCTACTCGACCAAGGCGATCCCCAACCACATCGGCTCGATGCTGGGCGCGCGACGGGTCTTCAACCGGCTCTCGGCGCGGATCGCCGTCTCCGAGGCAGCCGCGTGGACCGGCCGCCGGTGGTTCGGCGGGCGTTACGAGATCGTTCCCAACGGGGTCGACATCGATGCGGCGGTCTACCGGCCGCACAAGTCGGGTGAGGAGATGCGGATCGTCTGCATCGGCCGAACCGACGAGCGTAAGGGTGTCCCGATTCTCCTCGCGGCCTTCGCCGCGCTGATCGAGCATGTGCCGGCCCGGCTCTCGATCATCGGAATCGATTCGGAGGAACTCCGCCGCTACGGCCTCGATCCTGAGGCGCGCTCGCGGGTGGACGCTCTCGGCAAAGTGTCCGGAGAGCGGCTTTGGGATGAGGTTGGCGACGCCGACGTTCTCTGTGCGCCGTCGCTGGCTGGCGAGAGCTTCGGCATGATCCTGCTCGAGGCGTTCGCCTCCGGCACTCCGCCGATCGCATCGCGCATCGCTGGATACAGCGATGTGATCACAGACGGGGTCGACGGGATCCTCGTGCCCCCCGCCGACGCTCAGGCGCTTGCCGAGGAGCTGCAGCGGCTTTGGCATGAGCCCGAGCGCCTGGTGGCGATGGGCGCCGCCGCCCGCCAGAGCGCGCAGCGTTATGCGTGGCCCAATGTCGCCGACCGCGTCGTCGAGGTTTATGAGCGGGCGATCGAGGCGCCGGCGCCGGCGAGCGCCGCTGAGCGGGCCGCCCACTGGGTCGGGGTCCGCCCCGCCGACGGCGCCCCGCCCAGCCCGCCGCGGCGGCTGCCCTCGCTCGATCCACCCCTCGCCCAGGGCGGGAACCGCAAGCGCCGCATCGCCCGCCGCGTCGGCCTCGGTATCGCCGGGGCGCTTGGCATCGGCCTCACCGCCCTGGCCGCCCAGAAGATCGGCGTTGACAACGTGCTTTCCAGCATCGTCCGCTCCGATCTCACCTGGGTTCTGGTCGCCTGCGCGCTGATGGCCCTCTCACTCTTCTTCCGCGCCGCCTCCTGGTACGGAATCGTGCGCGCGGCGCTGCCCAACCGGCCGGTGCGGCGCCGCGACGTCACCTCGGCGACGATGATCGGCGTGCTGATGTCGGCGACGCTGCCGGCGCGGCTCGGTGAGCCTGCCCGGGCGATGACCCTGGCGCGGCGGGTCGGGCGAATGCGCGAGACCTTCCCGGTGCTGCTGGGCACGCTCGTCTCCCAGACCGTGCTCAACATCGTCGCCCTGGCCCTGCTCGGCACGATCATTGTCTCCACCACCGACCTCTTCCATTCCAGCACCGAGAAGCTGTTTCTCTTCAGCTTCGTGCCGTTGGCACTTCTGGTCGTCGTTCTGGTCGGCCCGGTGCTGATGCGTCGCAACGGCAACGGGCGCCTCGCCCGGATCGGCGCGGCGCTGCACCGCGCCCTGCTGCAGGTGCGGGCAGGCCTGGCGGTGTTCCGGCAGCCGCGCCTCGGCATCGTCGCCAGCGCCGCGCAGCTCGGCGCCTGGGCGATCCAGCTGGCCGCCTGCTGGGCGTTGCTTGCGGCGCTGGGCCTCAGCCACGCCGGCATCGGCGCTGCCGCCGCGGTGCTGTTCGCGGTCAACGTGACCGCGGTCGTGCCCGCCACCCCGTCGAACATCGGCGTCTTCCAGCTTGCGGTGATCAGCGTCCTGCATACCGGCTTTGGGGTCAGCACTGCCGACGCCCTCGCCTACGGCGTGATCCTGCAGGCGGTCGAGATCGCCACTGCGGTCGCACTTGGCCTACCGGCCCTCGTCCGCGAGGGCCTCACCTGGAGCGACTTGCGAATGCAGGCGCTTTCCTCCACGCCGGTTCAACTCAAGCCCAAGCCCGCGCCGCGTGACGCCGCGCGGGAGAGCATTCGCGCTTAACCGGCTTCAAAGCGAGGCCTGGAGGTCGGTGAGCTTGGCGCCGAGATCTGAGTAGCGACGCACCTCGCCATTCTCGAACACTTCGCTGAAGCTTCGCACCGGCCTGCCCTGGACGATCAGGGAGAGAGTGCCGTCCCGCAGCTCGCTCAGCGCATGGATCTCTTCTGGCGCCAACACCATCGTGTCGCCGGGGCGCATCCTCCTGGAATCGATCGGCTGAATCGATCCGGATTCTGGATCGTCTTTGTGAGAACGCACGTAACGAGTGTCGGTGAAACCACCCCGTAGGATCAGCGAGGTCAGCCAGAAGCGGTGGTTGTGCGCCACAGAAGCATGCCCTTCGCGCCGATGCGTCTTCGGCTTGTACTCGTGAAGCCAGACTTGAAATCGCTTCGAGGGGTCTTCGCCGAGGAGCCACTTGTAGTGGGTCGTCTTCTCGACTGATTTATCGATATCGGCGATGTCATCCAGCCCGGACTTCAATTCGTCCAATAGGCGGCTGACGTTGATTGCCGCGAAGATCGATGACGATCTCCGCTGGGCGCCGGGGGAATCCTCCCAACGCAAGGAGCCGATCTCCGTAATGGCCGTATCCAGCTCCACCGCATTGCTCCTAGGCATTGGGCGCCTCCTCGAGCGCTCTGGTCGCTTCGACCTCCTTCAGCGCTAGTGCCCTGGGGATGCCCAATTCTAGGCGCCTCAGGTACTTGGAGCGATATTTTGCCCAGAGATCGTCGACCTGGGTGTGATCGAAGCGGAGTCGGTCGAGGTGTTTGTCGAAGTCCTCCTGTGGAGTGTTCGGGGAAATCGTGATCGAGGCAGACACATGGTCTTGCCGGTGGAATTCCTCGCCGATGCGGATGTAGGCTGGCTGCCCCGAGCTCCAACAGCCGGTCGTCGGGAAGTCCTCGGGCCCTGGCCCTTCGATGTTCGAGTCGTAGACGGCGTTGTCGAACAGCTCGATTCGGTTGATGACCGCCGTGCTCTCGTGCCAGATTCGGATCGAGCTACGCACGCTGTCGCGCACGTGCCAGAGGGCGACCACGGTCATGAAGAGGCTTGTGATGATCTCCTCGCGGATCCGCTCGTCAGGCTTGCCCCGATGGGTTGCCTTGCCCCGGCGATCGTGTACTGCCTGCTCCATTGCCAAGTCACTGAGGGGGTCGATGATGTAGAGCCGCACGTCTTCGAGCCTGCACGTTGGTTCGGTGTCCGTCCGCATGAGAATGCGGGCCGGCAGGTAAATTCCCGAGGGCCCTTTGAAGAAATACTTTTTCGAGTGTGCGAGGTCTCTGCTCAGATCGCGGTTGAACCGCAGGTCGAATCCCTCTGCAGCGGGATAGAGGTCGCGAGGAAGCGAGGAGTCGCGCCAGCGTCGTGCCGTGGCGTCCAACTCGCCGATCAGCAGTTCACGATGGCCGTTCAACTGCGACTCTAGGAACCGACGCCCTTCTGACTCCGCGTACCTGGAGAAGAACGCCCACCAGGTCGCAGAGGCCGCGATTCCGGCGCTGAGGGCGAGCCCTGCGCCTTTCAGCCAGTCCTTCTGCAGGTCCGGCACCAGGAGGCAGAGCAGGGCGAATTGCGCGAGCCCGACGACCACACAGGCCCAAAAAAGCACGGTTGCCTTCCTCCCCGACATCCTCATCAGCAGCAGTCTATGAACTTCGAGGCAGTCAGATCGTGTGCCGGTGATCCAAAGTGCTCTGGCAGCAGATCAATCCTCGGAGCTGCGGGGGACTTTGCCGCCCTCGGCGCCCGGTTCGAGCGCTGGGCCGCTGGGGGAGGCGATACCTAGGACGCGCATAGCCTTGAGGCCGAGGCCGAGCTTCTCGCGGCCCTCGGTGGCGGAGACGTCGTGGCCACAGAGCTCGCGCACGCGCTCGAGCCGGTAGCGGATCGTGTGGCGGTGGGTGAAGAGCTGTTTAGCGGTGGCGGCGACGTTGCCGTCGTTGGCGAGGTAGGCCTCGACGGTCGCCACCAGCTCGGTCTCGTACTGGTCGTCGTAGGCGGCGAGCGGCTCGATCGTCTCGGCGAAGAAGCGCTCGAGCTCAGCCGGGTCCTCGCTCATCGCCGGCAGCAGCAGGCGGTAGGCGCCGGTGTCCTCGAAGGCGAGCAGCGGCCGGCCCTCGGCCTCGCCGACGTTGACCGCCAGCCGCGCCTCGTTCCCGGCTCTGTAGAGGTCGACGGGATCGGCGACCTGGCGGCTGACGCCGATCGTCAGGTGAAAGCCGGCCAGCGCGTCCTCCAGCTCGCGCGCCAGGCCAGCGGCGGCGCGCTGCAGACGCTCCTCGCCCTCCGCCGGCACGATCACCGCGATCTCGGTCGCCACCTCACCCTCCTCCACTGTCGCCAGCGCGCCCGGGGCGAGCGAGCGCAGCGTCCGCATCGCCAGGGTCAGCACCCGCACCCGCCACTCGCCCGTCTGCGCGGCGCGCGGCGCGGCGCGGAGGACGAACGCCCCGGCGCCCTTCTCGAGATCGGCGCCCAGCTCGGCGGCACGGGCGACGATGTCGCCGCGATCAGTCACCTCGCGCGCCAGCACAGCGGAGACGAAGACGCCGGCGACCTCCTCGCTTTGCCAGTCGGGAGCGCGGGAGCGCTCCAGCTCAAGCGCCAGCAGCGTCGTCACCATGCGCGCAATCGCGGGGTCGGGGGCGGTCTTTGCCCGGTAGCGCAACTCACCCACCGTGGCGTCGGCGACCCGCAGCTCGACCCTCGTCACCCGCTCACCGCCGGCCAGCAGCTTCTCCTCCTGGTCTGGCGAGGCGCCCGCCACCGCCAGCACCGCGCCGGAGCGCTCGATCAGAGCGACGCTGGCGTCCAGCACCCGCGCCGCCGCCCGCGCAACAGCGGGCAGCCCAGCTCCCGATTCAACAGCTTTCGCAAGCGCATCCAGGGTCCCCTGATCAGCAGCTTTTGCAGGGGTTTCCGCCCCTTTTGCACTGGTGGACATTGTCCCATTATCCCCAGGCGCTCCGCTCAGGGCCTATCCGGCAGGGGTGGAACGTCTTGTACTTTTTTTGCAGCGGCGCTCTCGGGCAGCTGACAGCTATCTTCAAAAAAGTTAAGTGGAACCCTGCCGGATAGGCCCTTCAGCCGAGGATTTCGACTATGTCGTTGTAGTAGTAGACGATCGCAAGTCCCACCACTACGCCCGTGAGGACGAGGGCGACCAGCACGATCAGCGAGAGGAAGCCGGCTGCCGCCTTCTCCCAGAGCCGGCCGTAGGAGCCGATCGCGGGGACGAAGATCAGGCCGACGAAGGCGACCAGGCTGATCAGCCCGGCGCCGCCGAAGAGCAGGTACTCATTTTCGATCTTCTGCAGGGCGAACGGCAGCAC
This sequence comes from Solirubrobacterales bacterium, assembly GCA_035260485.1. Taxonomy (GTDB): domain Bacteria; phylum Actinomycetota; class Thermoleophilia; order Solirubrobacterales; family 70-9; genus VRUE01. The sequence goes on from DATFVC010000078.1 coordinate 68,233, forward strand.
GGGCACCATTCTGCCTCACCGTGCTGATGACTAGGGCTACCGCCGCGCAGAGAGAGAAGGCCGCCGCGCCCAGTGCCCAGCCGGCGCTGACGTCGCTCATGTAGTGGACGCCGAGGTAGACGCGTGAGAGGCCGACCAGGGCGGTCAGGGCGATCCCGGCGACGACAACCAGCGCTCCGCGTGCCATTCCCACTCGCAGCCGCATCACGATCGTCACCGCGAGCCAGACGTAGAAGGTCGAGTAGGCGGCGTGGGCGCTGGGAAAGGACGATCCCGAGACGCCTACCAGCCCATCGCCGGGGCGGGGCCGGTCGATGGCGTCCTTGAGCTCGTGGACGCCGGTGAGGACGATCGCCATGCCAGCGAGGAGGACGCCGAGCTCGACCCAGCGGCGGCGAGCGGCGAGCGCCGCCGCGGCTATTGCGGCCAGCGGCAGGACGATCGCGCTCGAGCCGAACGCCGTCACCGCCTTGGCGACGTCGACGAGCCAGGAGGCGCGCAGTTTTTCGGCGATTTCCATCGCGGTGAGGTCGCCGGGGGTGGGGCCGGGGTCGCCGTTGACGATCACCGTGTAGGCGACGAGGACGAAGGCGGCGACTGCGAAGGTCGCCATCAGCGAGGTGAATTCGAGCCCAAAAGTGCCCCCCGGGGTCACCCGTTCCCAGAGGAAGCTGAGCTGGGGCTGGAAGCGCCGCGCCAGGACCACGAGCCAGCGGGTCGCCCATCGGCCCTCCATCCAGCGCACCGCAGCGCGACGGTTCTCTTCGACGCGGAAGCGGCGCACCAGCACCACCGCGCCGACGACGATGACGATCAGCGTGGCGAGCAGGAAGGCTCCGCGCCCCGCGTACTTGGCGGCGGTGTCGATGCTGCGCGAGAAGAAGTAGCCGACCAGGATGTGGGCGCTGGCCCAGAGCCCGGTGCCGAGGATGCTGTAGGGGACGAAGGCGCGGTAGCGCATACCCGAGCTGCCGGCGATGAAGGGAGCGAAGGCCCGCACCAGGCTGATGAAGCGGCCGATGAAGATCGTCTTGCCACCGTGGCGGGAGAAGTAGTCCTCGACTTTCTCGAAGCGCTCGTGACTGATCCCGACGCGGGGGCCGTTGCGCATGACGAACTCGCGGCCAAGCCGGCCGCCGAGGAAGAAGCTGGTCGTGTCGCCGGCCCAGGCGGCGAACCAGGCGATCGCGATCAGGAGATAGATGTTGATCGCCCCCTGCCCGGCGACGGCGCCGCCGAGCAGCATCACGCTCTCGCCCGGGACGACGAGGCCGACGAAGGCGCCGGTCTCGGCGAAGGCGAAGACGCCGACCAGGAGGTAGGTCCAGGCGCCGAGCGTGTGGGAGACATCCCCCAGCAGCCGCTGGAGATCGCCGTGCGGGATGATCCGGCTGATCAGGTAGTAGCCGGCAGCAACCGCCGCCACGATCGCGACGATCATCAGACGCCGTCGTTGGCGGTCCTCTGGAAGCTGCAGTTTCATGGTGCTCTCCCCGCCTCGCAGACGATCGCATCGTCGCGGTCGAGCTCCACAGCCGCGCGCTCCGCCGCGGCAAGATCGGGGAAGAGGCCGAAGGCGGTCGGCCCGGAGCCGGTCAGAAGCGCCAGCGGCGCGCCGGCCTCGCGCAGGGCGCCCAGCGCCGCGCCGACGTCCGGCCGCAGCGAGCGAGCGGCTGGCTCGAGGTCATTGGCCAGGAGGCCCGCGTACTCGAGCGGCGAAGCCCCGGCGCCGGCCGCCTCACATAACTGGAGCGCCAGCGAGTCCAGTTCCTCCTCACTGCGGCCGGACCCGAGCCGGTCGGCCTCGGCGAAGACCTCGGCGGTGCTCAGACCGCCGCCAGCGGGTAGTAGGAGAACCGCATGGGAGGGTGGGGCCGGCAGGCGCTCGACCCGCTCGCCGGCCCCTCGCACCAGTGCCAGCGCCGGGACCAGCTGCGAGGGCACGTCGGCGCCGAGTTCCGCCGCGATCCCACCGAGGTCCGGAATCCAGCCGGCGGCTCCCGTGGCCGGGTCTCGCGCCAGGCGCAACACCGCGGCGGCATCAGCGCTGCCACCGCCGAGCCCGGCGGCGACCGGGATCCGCTTCTCGATCTCGACCCGCAATGGCGGGCGATCCCAGCCCCGCTCGCGCAGCGCCGCCAACGCTCGCGCGGCGAGGTTCTCTCCCTCGACCTCCGAACAGACGACCTCGTCGTGGCCGGCCTCGGAGACCTCGATTGCGTCGGCCAAGGCGAGCGGCTCGAACAGCGAACAAAGCGTGTGCAGGCCGTCGTCCCGGCGCGGGCCGAGGAAAAGGCAGAGGTTGAGCTTGGCAGGGGCTTCGATGCGCATCGGGGCAGGCTCAGCCGCTATCGCTTGCTTTCCACGGCAAGCCGTGCGCGAGCTCGACGAACTCCAGCGGCGTGACCGCCTCGGCGCGCGTCTCCAAGCGCAACCCCAGCTCAGGGAGCAAGGCGCGGGTCCTGCCCAGGCTGCCGGGCCGGGCGTGCGCAAGCGAGCGGGCCAGCGTCTTGCGACGGTGGGCGAAGGCGGCGCGGACGAGGTCGCGGGTGGCCGGGTCTGCTCCGGGCCCGGTGCGGTGGAGGCTGATCACCGCCGAGCCCACTCGGGGTCTGGGCCGGAAGACGGAGGGGTCGACGGAGCGCAGCATTTTCGTCTCGCAAGCGAGCTGCACGAGCACGCTCGGGGCGCCGTACTCGCGACGGCCGGCTTCGGCACGCAGGCGGTCGGCGATCTCGCGCTGCACCATCACGGTCCAGCGCTGCACCGAGGGCAGCTCTTCGATCGTGCGGATGATCAGCGGCGTGGCGATCGAGTAGGGAAGGTTGGAGACGATGACGGTTGGCGCCGGGTCGAGGCCGGCCAGGTCGAGCCGCAATGCGTCGCCCCAGTGCAGGTCGACGTTGGCGAGCGCTGCGATCGGCGCCAGCACCGGCTCCAGCCCGCGGTCGATCTCGATCGTGTGGACGTGCGCGGCGGCCGCGGCAAGACGCTCGGTCAGCGGTCCTTCACCCGCGCCAACCTCCAGCACCACGTCGTTCGGCGCGAGCTCCGCATCGCGCACGATCGCCTCGAGCAGGTTCGTGTCGGTGAGGAAGTTCTGGCCGAGCCTGACCACGCTCTCGGTCCCTACCAGCCGAAGAGGGCGCGGGCATTGGCCTCGACGATCCCCTCCAGCTCCTCGTAGGGGATGCCGCGTGTCGCGGCGACGACACCGGCCGTGTCGACGACGTAGGCGGGCTCGTTGGGCCTGCCCCGCACGGTCTGAGGCGCCAGGTAGGGGGCGTCGGTCTCGACCAGGATCAGCTCGGCGGGCAGCTGGGCGGCGGCCTCGCGAAGGTCGCCGGAGCCTGGATAGGTCGTGTGGCCGGCGAAGGAGCAGTACCAGCCGCGCTCGGCCGCGTCGGTGGCGCGCCAGGGGGCGGAGAAGCAGTGCAGGATCACCGGCGTGTCGCCGGCGCGGGCGTCGAGCAGCTCGAAGATCTCGTCGATCGCCGCCGTCTCGCCGTCTTTGTCGCGGGCGTGGATGACGATCGGCAGGCCGAGCTCGCGGGCGATCCCGACCTGCGCCTCGAAGGCGCGGCGCTGGTCGGCCGGGCTCGCCGTCTCGCGGTAGTAGTCGATGCCGGTCTCGCCGATCGCGCGCACCTTCTCGTGGGCAGCCAGCCGCGCGATCTCCTCGGCCCGCGCATCGTCGAATCCCGTTGCCTCGGTCGGGTGGCAGCCGACGCTGGCGAACACCGCCTCATGGCGCTCCGCAGCGCCGATCGCCGCCCCGTTCTCCTCGCCGCCGAGGCCGACGTTCAGGATCCGGCTGACGCCGGCCGCGCGCGCGTCCGCAACCAGCTCGGCCTCGGGCCGCTCGCAGAGGAACAGATGCGTGTGGGAATCGATCATTGCTGGGTTTCCAGCCTATCCGCGTGGGATGGCGAACCATCTAACCTCTTTTGACCATGGCTGAGCGTGACTACATAGCCGCGACTAAGGAGCGCGTCGTCGTCTTCGACGGCGGCATGGGCGCGACCCTGGAGCAATTCGACCTGACCCAGGCCGACTACGGCGGCCTCGCGGGAAAATGCCATGAGGCCCTCGTCCTGAACCGCCCCGACGTGATCGAGGGCGTCCATGCCTCGATGCTGGAAGCCGGCGCCGAGGTGGTCGAGACCGACAGCTTCCAGGGCTCGCGGCTGAAGCTCGAGGAGTGGGGGCTGGGCGAGCACACGCACGAGATCAACGTGAAGGCGGCGCAGATCGCCCGCTGGGCGGCGGGCGAGGACCGCTTTGTCGCCGGCTCGATCGGGCCGACCGGCTTCCTGCCCGCCTCCGATGACCCCACCCTGGGCGACATCTCCTTCCGCAGGCTGGTCGAGGTCTTCGCCGAGCAGGCCCTTGGTCTGGTGGAGGGCGGCGCCGACCTGATCATCATCGAGACCGCGCAGGACATCCTCGAGGTCAAGGCGGCGATCTTCGGTGCCCGCGAGGCATTCGCCGAGACCGGTCGCACGCTGCCGATTCAGGCCAGCGTCTCGTTGCTGCCGCAGGGCGGCAAGATGCTGCTCGGCACCGACATCGCGGCGGTGCTGACGACGCTGAGCGGGCTCGACGTCGACGTGATCGGGCTCAACTGCTCGACCGGGCCCGAGGACATGCGCGACGCGATCCGCTACCTGGGCGAGAACAGCCCGCTTCCCGTCCACTGCATCCCCAACGCCGGCCTGCCCCTGCAGGGCCCCGACGGCGAGACGATCTTCCCCGAAGGGCCCGAGCCGCTGGCGGCGACGCTGGGCGAGTTCGTCGAGCGCTACGGCGTCGGGATCGTCGGTGGCTGCTGCGGTACGACGCCTGAGCACATCGCGGCAATCCGCGAGCGGGTCGGCAGCCGCGTGCCTGGCGAGCGCCCCGCGCCCGGCGCCCCCCAGCTCTCCTCGATGATGACCGCGACCCCGCTCGTGCAGGAGCCGCGCCCGACCCTGGTCGGCGAGCGCGTCAACTCGCAGGGCTCGCGCAAGGCGAAGGAGCTGCTGCTCGCCGACGACTACGACGGCCTCGTCCAGGTCGCCGAAGACCAGGTCGAAGGCGGCGCCCACGTTCTCGACGTCTGCGTGGCGCTGACCGAGCGCGCCGACGAGGACGAGCAGATGGTGGCCGTGGTCGAGCGGATCTCGCTGACCCAGCCGGCGCCGATCCAGGTCGACTCGACCGAGCCCGAGGTGATCGAGGCGGCGCTGGAGAAGATCCCCGGGCGGGCGATCGTCAACTCGATCAACCTCGAGGCCGGCCGCGACAAGGCCGACGTCGTCGTGCCCTTGGCGAAGGCGCACGGGGCGGCGCTGATCGCGCTGACGATCGACGAGGTCGGGATGGCGAAGACGGCCGAGCGCAAGGTCGAGATCGCCAAGCGGATCCGCGACCTCGCCTGCGAGGAGCACGGCCTCGACCCCGAGGCGCTGATCTTCGACGCGCTCACCTTCACCCTGACCACGGGCGACGACGAGTGGAAGCCGTCCGCCGTGGAGACGATCGAGGGGATCCGGCGGATCAAGGCCGAGCTGCCGGGCGTGAAGACCTCGCTCGGCGTCTCCAACGTCTCCTTCGGTGTCGGCCAGCCGGCCCGCGCGGTGCTCAACTCGGTCTTCCTCCACCACTGCGTCGATGCCGGGCTCGACCTGGCGATGGTCAACCCCAACCACATCACCCCCTACGCGGAGATCTCCGACTCCGAGCGCGAGCTGACCGACGATCTCGTCTTCAACCGGCGCGAGGATGCTCTGGAGCTCTTCATCGCCCATTTCGAGTCGAAGGGCGAGGAGGCGGCAGAGGAGGTCGGCGATCCGACTGAGGGCATGGAGCCCGAGGAGGCCCTGCACTGGCACATCCTGCGCCGCAAGAAGGACGGGGTGGAGGAGTGGATCGACCGATCCAACGAGAAGATCGGCGCGGTTCCGACGCTGAACGAGGTGCTGCTGCCGGCGATGAAGGAGGTCGGCGACAAATTCGGCGCCGGTGAACTGATCCTGCCCTTCGTCCTGCAGTCGGCCGAAGTGATGAAGCGTGCCGTGGCGCGGCTGGAGAACTACCTCGACCGGATCGACGGCCACACCAAGGGCAAGGTCGTGATCGCGACCGTGTTCGGCGACGTCCACGACATCGGCAAGTCGCTGGTCAACACGATCCTCACCAACAACGGCTACACCGTGGTCGACCTCGGCAAGCAGGTCCCGGTCGAGGCGATCATCGAGGCCGCGGTCGAGAACGAGGCCGACGCGATCGGCCTCTCCGCGCTGCTGGTCTCGACCTCGAAGCAGATGCCGATCTGCGTGCAGGAGCTGCACCAGCGCGGCCTCGAGTTCCCGGTGCTGATCGGCGGCGCTGCGATCAACCGCGACTTCGGCCGCCGCACGCTCTACCCGCACGGCAAGGAGTCCGACGACGTCTATGAGCCGGGAGTCTTCTATTGCAAGGACGCTTTCCAGGGGCTCGACACGATGGACGCGCTGATCGACGAGGGGGCGCGTGAGACGCTGGTCGAGCGGATCCACGCCGAGGCCAAGCAGCTGCGCGAGAAGCCCGTCGTCGTCGACGACGGGCCGCCGACCAGCGACGCGAGCGTGCGCTCCGCCGCTGCCACCGACAACCCGATCCCCAAGTCACCCTTCAACGGAGTGCGCGAGGTCGAGATCGACCTCGACGAGGTCTACCCCTATCTCGACCGCCACGTGCTCTTCAAGCTGCATTGGGGCGGCAAAGGCGTGAAGGGGGAAGCCTGGCGAGAGCTGGTCGAGGGCAACGGCGAGGAGGAGGGCTTCGCGCCGCGCCTGGAGCGGATGTGGCGCGAGCAGGACTACCTCCATCCGCGGGCAAGGCTCGGTTACTTCCCTTGCAACGCGGAGGGCAACGAGCTGATCGTCTTCGACCCCGAGGATCCCGCGCACGAGCTGGAGCGGCTCGTCTTCCCGCGCCAGCCCAAGCACGACCGGATCTGCCTCGCCGACTTCTACCGGCCGCTGGATTCCGGCGAACGCGACGTGGTCGCGCTGCAGGGCGTCACCGTCGGGCCCGAGGTCACGGAGCTGATCGAGCGGCTGGAGCGCGAAGGCGAGTTCGCCGAACAGCTCTTCGTGCACGGGCTCGGCGTGCAGTCGGCAGAGGGCCTGGCCGAGTGGCTGCACGCGGAGGTGCGCCGCGGGCTCGGCATCGACCCCGATCAGGGCCGCCGCTACTCCTGGGGCTACCCGGCTTGCCCGGACCAGTCCGAGCACGAGAAGGTCTGGCGCCTGCTCGGCCTGGAGGAGATCGGCATGACTCTTTCCAATGGCTACGCCGTGACGCCCGAGCAGTCGACGGTGGCGATCGTCGCCCACCACCCCCAGGCCGTCTACTTCGGCATGAAGTCCGGCTTCATCCCTGAGCGGAAGTCCCCCGACGAGCTGATCGCCGGCACCGACCGAGGCGGCCAGCTTCCCCCCGAGCGCGAGCCGGTTGGCTAACAGCGCCCGCTGCGCCTAAGCTTTAGAGGCAATCCCTTGGGGAGTGGTGTAGTGGGCAACACTCGGCACTTTGGATGCCGCATCCCCGGTTCGAACCCGGGCTCCCCAGTTCGCCAATTCACCGTGTTCCGGTTCGGACTATCCCGAAGTGAGGATGTGGCCACCATCAAGGCGAGTTTCGGAGGTTGCTGTATGGCTGATTACGACCCTTGCCCTTGACGTTGTTATGAAGGCCTGATTGCGAGGATCGCTTTTTGGGGAAGAAGTAACGAATCGTGGCAGCAAGAACACATGGTCACCTTGTTCTTGGTCCAGGCCAGTCGAGACATCGACAGAAGCATTCCGATTCTGATTTTCTCCAACAACGTTGTCTGGCTTGATTGGGAACATATGTTCGATGCCACCCAAAGGGCCAAGCTACACGGAGACAGAGGCGAGAGCAGCGATTGCTGCTTCGAAATCCTGGGCGGAGAGCTTGCGTCGGCTTGGCCTCTGTTCGACTGGCGGCGCTTGGCGGATTCTCAAGAAATACGCGGTGATCTGGCGGGTTTCAACCGACCACTTCGACCCGGAAGTTGGGCGCGTTGACAACCTGAAACGAAAGAAGAGACCGCTCTCCGAAGTACTCGTCAGAGAATCGACTTACCCCCGTAAGGATGTCAAGCGCCGACTTCTTGCCGAGGGCCTGAAGGAGCCACAATGCGAGCTATGTGGGCAGGGCGAGATCTGGCAAGGTCGACCGATGTCGATGATCCTGGATCACATCAACGGGGTCCGGAACGACCATCGCCTCGAGAACCTGCAGATGGTCTGCCCCAACTGTGCCGCGACGCTCGACACGCATTGTGGACGGCGAAACCGAATCGAGCGGACAAGGAGGGAATGCCTTTACTGCAAGAAGGTATTTGTACCCGGATATGCCAAGCAGCGGTATTGTTCTCGGCCTTGCGGAGTGCGGTGGGACCGATCCAGTTGTGGCGCGCGAGCAGGCTGCCGTGGTGTTCCTGCACCAACTTCGCGCCAAGCCGAGCGGCCGCCGTACGAGCAGCTTATAAAGGAGATCGAGGCGACCAGCTATGTGGCTGTTGGCCGCAAGTACGGAGTCTCTGACAACGCCGTGCGCAAGTGGGTGCGCCTCTATGAGCGGCAGAGGGAGCGGGAAGCGGCTGAAAGTAAGGCTTGATCGCGTCCGGGTGGGGGCTTAGGGTCGTTCTATGGAAGTGGGTGGAGTCTCGTTGGACCCGGAGGTGCGTGAGGGGTTGGCGCGCAGCTGGAAGGCGCTGATGGCAGTCGGCGTGCTGGCGATCTTCATCGGCTGTGTGGCGATCGTCGTGCCCGCGGTGGCCTCGGTCGGGACGGCGATCTTCATCGGCTGGATCTTGGTGATCGCCGGCGCTTTCCTTGTCGCCGGCGCGTTTACGGCGCACTCGATCGGGTCGGTCATCCTGCGCCTGCTGTGGGCCTTCCTCACGGTCATCGTCGGTCTCTGGCTGATCGTCGAACCGCACAACGGCACGCTGACTCTGACCCTGGTGCTGGGCATCTACTTCCTCTTCATGGGGATCACCCGAATCGTCGTTGCCTTCGCCGGCCGCGGCCAGCAGGGCGCCGGCCTGGTCGGCCTCAGCGGCGTTGCCGGCCTCCTCATCGGCATCCTCGTACTAGCCAAGTTCCCCAGCTCCGCCGACTGGGCAATCGGCCTCCTGGTAGGCATAGACCTCATCTTCGCCGGCTGGACTCTGACCAGCGTCGCGCTGGTCGGTAAAGACCTCGCTCGTTCGGCCTGAATAGGAGGGCGTGGGGGTCCCCCTCCCGACTGCTGGGTTTTTCGCCTCGGACTCACGATCTCTCGCCGAGCTGGTACTGCGAAAAACAGGACGCCGCGAGTCGGGAGGGAAACCCCACGCCCTCCTACGCCTGCCGCGATTCGCTCGAGCTGAAGAATTGGAGGAGGGGACCTTGACGCGCGCGGCGTCCTCTTTTCGCCCCACCGGTCAGCGAGAGCCGCACCGGTCTGGTGGCGAAAACCCAGCAAACGGAGGGATGCCCCATCCTCCTCCTTCCGCCACTACGATTCGCGGGTGAGTTCGCCTCTGGTCTTGGTAATGGCGGCGGGCGAGGGCACGCGCATGCGTTCCTCGTTGCCGAAGATGCTCCATCCCGTCTGCGGGCGGGCGATGGTCGCCTGGCCGATCCTCGCTGCGCGCGAGGCCGGCGCTGGTCGGGTAGCCGCGATCGTCTCGCCTGGCCGTGACATCTCCACCGGCTTCCCTGACGAAGTCGAGACCGTCGTGCAACCCCAACCGGACGGCACCGGCGGCGCGGTGCGCGCTGCGCTGCCGCTGATCGAAGAGGCCGAGACTGTGCTGGTCCTCTCCGGCGATCATCCGCTGATCTCCCCCGAGACGATCTCGAGCCTGATCGAGGCCCACGCCTCCTCCGGTGCGGCGGCGACGATGCTGACGATCGAGCTCGACGACCCCGGCGCCTATGGGCGCGTCGTGCGTGGCTCCAGAGGGGAGGTCGAGCGCGTGGTCGAGGCGAAAGCGGCCGGTGACGCCGATCCCGAGCAGCTGGCGATCCGCGAGATAAACGCCGGTACCTACCTCTTCGACGCGGCGCCGCTCGCCGCGGCTCTCGGCGAGCTCTCCAACGACAACGCACAGGGCGAGTACTACCTGCCCGACGTCTTCCCGGCACTGCGCGAGGCCGGCCACTCCGTCGCCGCCCATCTCGCCGATGACCTCGCGGTGACGATGGGCATCAACAACCGCGCCGACCTCGCCGCGGTCGAGGCCGAGACGCGCCGCCGCATCCTCGAGCGCCACATGCTCGCCGGCGTCACCGTCGTCGATCCAGGCACGACCTGGGTCGACGCCGGCGTGGAGATCGCCGCCGACGCTCGCATCGAGCCCGGCACCAGCCTGCGTGGCGCCACCGCGATCGGCGCCGGCTCGGTCGTCGGCCCGCTGAGCACGATGATCGACACCAAGCTTGGCGAGGGCGTCAACGTCCCGCACTCCTATCTGGTCGAGTGCGATGTGCTCGACGGCTGCAATGTCGGCCCCTTCGCCTACCTGCGCCCCGGCGCCCGCCTGGAGCAGGGCGCCAAGGCCGGCGCCTTCGTCGAGATCAAGAATTCGCACATCGGCGAGGGAGCCAAGGTCCCGCACCTGGCCTACATCGGCGACGCCGAGGTTGGCGCCGGCAGCAATCTCGGCGCCGGCACGATCACCGCCAACTACGACGGTTTCCGCAAGCACCGGACGACGATCGGCAAAGATGTGCGGCTCGGCGTTGACACGATGCTGATTGCCCCGGTACAAGTCGGGGACGCCGCCTACACTGGCGCTGGAGCGGTGATCAAGAGGGACGTCCCGGAGGGGGCGCTAGCGGTGAGCGAGAACGACCAAAGGAACATCGAGGACTACGCGGAGCGCAAGGCCGCGCAGACCTATGAGGAGGATTCGTGAGCACGATCGAGCAACGTCCCGAGGTGGCTCCCACCGCCATCCCGCACGACTACTCGAAGCGGATGATGGTCTTCGGCGGCCGCAGCTCGATGGAGCTGGCCGCCAAAGTCGCCGGCAAGCTCGATCTCGACCTCGGCCAGGTGACGCTGAAGACCTTCGCCAACGGCGAGGTCTACTGCCGCTATGAGGAGTCGATCCGCGGCGCCGACGTCTTCATCGTCCAGTCGACCTGCGCCAACGAGCAGAGCGAGATGACCCCGAACGACGCCCTGGTCGAGCTGCTGACGATGATCGACGCCGCGCAGGGCGCCTCCGCCCACCGCATCATCGCCGTCCTGCCCTGGTACGGCTACGCGCGCCAGGACAAGAAGTCGGCCCCGCGCGAGCCGATCTCCGCCCGCATCGTCGCCAAGTGCCTGGAGGGGGTCGGGGTCGACCGCGTCCTCACCATGGACTTGCATGCCGGCCAGGTGCAGGGCTTCTTCCACGTCCCGGTGGACCACATGACGGCGATGCCGATGCTGACGCAATGGTTTGCCGACCAGGAACTGAGCGAGGAGCTGGTGATCGTCTCCCCCGACGCCGGTCGGGTCAAGACCGCGCGTAACTTCGCTCGTCGCATCGGCACCCACTGGGCGGTGATGGAGAAGGAGCGCCCGGCCCAGCAGGTTGCCGAGATCGGCTACGTGGTCGGTGACGTGAAAGGCAAGACGGCGGTCCTGGTCGATGACATGATCGATACTGCCGGGACGCTCTGCGCGGCCGCCCAGACCGTGCTCGACGAGGGCGCCGCACGGGTGATCGCCTGCGCCACGCACGGCGTCTTCTCCGGGCCCGCCTTCGAACGGCTGGCGGGCTCGGCGATCGAGCGGATCGTCGTCACCGACACGATCCCGCTGCGCCCCGGCGCCCCCGACAACATCCTCGTTCTCTCGACCGCTGGCACCTTCGCCGACTCGATCCGCCGCATCTTCACCGACGACTCCGTCTCGGAGATCTTCGCCGGCGAGAACCAGCTGTTCTAGCGCCCTGGCCATCGAGGGACCCAGCCGGTTGCGCCTGGTCGGCCACAAGGGCGCCGACCTGATCGCCCCCGGCAACACGCTGGAGAGCTTCGCCGCCGCGGTCGAGGCGGGCGTCGACACGATCGAGCTCGACGTGCTCTGGACCCGTGAGGGTCATCCTCGCCTGCCGGATGGCGAGCGCGCACAGCTCGTAGTCGCTCACGATTGGCACGACGCGGCGAATCGCGAACCTCTCACTCTCGCCGAAGGCTTGGACGCGTTCCTCGAGTCGCCACTAGACAAGGTCGAGATCGACCTCGACATCAAGCTGCCGGGGCGGGAGGAAGAGATCGTCGCTGCGGTGCGCGAGCGCGGGCTGCTCGAGCGGGCGATGGTCTCGACGATGGAGCTCTCGACCCTGGCCCGGATCCGCGAGCTGGAGCCGGAGCTGCGGCGCGGCTGGACCTACCCCAAAGTGACGAAGGACTGGGCGTCGAAGCGCTGGGCGAAGGCGCCGATGCTCGCCACCCTAGTCTGGATGCGCGAACGGCTGCCCGGCCTCGCCGCGCGCGAGCTGCCACGGATAGGGGTCGAGGCGATGTGGGTGTATCACCCGCTGGTCAGCCGCCGCCTCGCCCGCATCACCGATCTTGCCGGGGTAGAGCTGATCGCCTGGACCGTCGACGACCCGCGCCGCATGAACAAACTTGTAGCCGCCGGCGTCGACGGCATCTGCTCCAACGACCCCCGTCTCTTTGCCTCGATCCACTGAGCAAGTGTGGACTAGCGACCCTATGGCGGCGTCAAGTCCACAGTCGTCGGCCTAGACCGTGCCAGGCGTCGCCGTCGGCGGCGCGTTGCGGCCGCGCTTGCGCTTCACGGCCGACTCGAGCTCCTCGGCGGTGAAGCCGCCCATCGCCTCGCCTTCCAGCGCGTAGCGGTAGAGGGCGACGCCGAAGATGCCGCTCAGCGCCTTGCTGATCAGCAAGGCAATCGTTAGGCCGATGACACCGAGGACGACCAAGAGCGCGCCGGCGAAGCTCGCCGAGGCCCAGATCAAGACGCCGATTCCGATCAGCGCGGCGCTGGGCAGGATGCCGAAGAGGAAGACGGCGCCGCCGATCGCGATGTTGCCGGTCACCTGCTGGCCCCAGCGCGATTTGAACAGGCTCGCCGAGCGTTTCAGCGTCTCGATCGGCCCGGTGCCCTCGAGCGCGATCACCGGCGCCGCGAGGAAGGTGATCAGCGACCAGCCGACCGCCAGCAGGCGGCTGACGATCTGGCCGATCGCGCCCTGGTTCTCGAGGGCGCTGAGGATCAGCCCGACGATGGTCGAGATCGCCGCCCAGCCGGCGATCTGCGAGAAGCGGCTGCGCGCCACCGCGAGCCCGTCGCCGACGGTCGCCTCGCGGCCGTGAAAGATCATGTCGGCGGCCGCGGCAAGGCCGACGCTGAAATAGAAGCCGATCAGCGCCAGCAGGTAGAAGCCGATCACCGCCAGCGGCCCGCCGAACGCGGCCTTGCCGTCGTCGATCAGGTAGAGGCCGGGACCGACGACGATCACCGCGCAGACGATCGTCGCCGCCGCGCCGTAGAGCGGGAAGCGGACCAGCTCGCGATGCTCGCGCAGAACGCCCCAGCTTTTCTTCGTCAAGGCCCAGCCACGCCTGATCCTGCTCATCCCATATCTCCTTCCAGAGAACGCTCGACAATCGGGGTCTGCATAACGCCCCTTCCCTTGAAGTACTCCCACTCCTGCTCGCCCAGCTCGGTCGCCGGCGGATCCGCGTAGATCCACTCGCGCATGATTCGGTGCCAGTTGCGCTTTGCCCGCAGCTGACCGAGCACCGCGACGACGCCGATTTCCATCCGCCGCCCCATCAGCTCGTCCGCCGGCATCGACTCGCGGCGCATCAGGTCGTAGTACTCGGAGCGGGGGTCGTTCGTCGACTCGATGATCTTCATCACCCGCTTCGCGCTGATCTCGATCTCGCGGTCCTCTACGAACCAGCCGCTGACCGCCATCATGTGCTCCATCAGTCGTTCGGCATCGAGCTTGGAGGGATTCTTGATGAAGCCGAGCTCGTGCAGGGCGCTGCGGAAGCGCTCCGGGTCGTTGTGGAAGGCGGCGTCGATCACCCGCTGCTCGAGCACGATCTGCTCATGGTCGAGCTTCTTGGTCATGCCGAAGTCGAGGAAAGCGACGCGGCCGTCCTCCATCAGGATGTAGTTGCCGGGATGGGGGTCGGCGTTGAAGTGCCGCAGGTGGTAGATCGAGCCGAAACTTCCCCGGAAGACGATCTCGCCAAAGCGGCTGCGCGAATCATGAGGAAGCTGCTTGACCTGCTCGAAGTCGAGTCCCTCGACCAGCTCGGTGACCAGGACGCGGCGGCGCGAGAGCCGCGTCATCACTTCCGGCACGTAGATGAACGGATGGTCGCGGTAGGCGCGGGAGAAGGAGCGTTGGTTCTGCGCCTCGTACTCGTAGTCGAGCTCCTCCATCACCCGCTCGCGCAGCTCCTCGGCGATCGCCTTGGCGTCGAGGCCGGGGGCGAGGGCGCGGGCGAGGCGGACGATGGTGCCGGCATTTCGCAGGTCGGCGTCGAGCGCCTCGGCGATCCCCGGGTACTGGATCTTGACCGCGACGCGGCGCCCGTCGAGCAGCTCGGCGCGGTGGACCTGGCCGATCGAGGCGGCGGCGAAGGCCTCCCGCTCGATATCGGCGAACAGCTCGGTGATCGGCTCCCCCTCGTACTCCTCGGCAAGAACCTTCTCGACCTTCTCCCAGGGCATCGGCGGCGCCGAGGTGCGCAGCTTGGCGAGCTGTTCCTGATAGATCTCGCGTGACTCGTCGGGCAGGAAATCGGTGTCGATGAAGGAGGCGAACTGCCCCAGCTTCATCGCCGCCCCCTTCATCTGGCCGAGCGCCCCGACCATCTTCATCGCCGTCTCGAGATGGCGCTGCTCGAGCTTCTCCTTGCTCTCCTCCTCGGAGCGGGCGACGTTGGCGGCCTTGGTGCCGGCGTAACGAGCGCCCTGCACGCCGGCAATCGAGCCCAGCTTTGCCGAGCGACGGATGCGTCCCTTGGGGATCTTCGAGCCGTCGGCCATAGCTCGAAGGTTGTCACAGGCTCCAGCCGCGGGCGCCAGATTCCTCGCCTTTCTCTATCCTCTCCCGTCCTATGGCTCGCGCCCGCGAAAAGCTGAAGGCCGCTCCACGCGCGCAGTTCGGCTCGCGCAGCTCCCGTCGCCTGCGCCGCGAGGGCCTTGTGCTCGGCATCGTCTACGGGGGCGGCTTGGAGGCGCGTGCCTTCCAGGTGGCCGAACGCGAGGTGCGAACGGTGTTGGCCGGCGGCCAGGCGCTGTTCGATCTCGAGCTGGAGGGCTCCAAAGCGGTGCCGGTCGTCGTCAAGGAGCAGCAGCTGCACCCGGTGCGGGGCAACCTCCAGCACATCGACCTGCAGGAAGTGAAGCTCGACGAGACGATCCAGGCTGAGGTTGCGATTGAGCTCGAGGGCGCCGAGGTCGCGCCCGGCGTCAAAGGCGGCGGCGTGCTCGAGCACGTCACCCGTGAGATCACCGTCGAAGCGCTGCCAACCGAGATCCCCGAGCGGCTGGTCGCCGACGTCTCCGCGATGGAGATCAACGACACCCTGCAGCTGTCCACGATCGCCGCGCCCGAGGGCGTCAAGTTCATCGCCGACGATCTCGACGAGGTGACGATCGCCACCCTTTCGCCCCCTCGCGTCGAAGAGGAGCCCGAGCCCGCCGTCGAGGAGGAGGCCGAGCTTGTCGGCGAGGAGGGCGAGGCCCCCGCCGCCGAGGAGGGCGGCGACGAGGCCGAGGGCGGCGATTCGGGCGACTCCGGCGGGGACTAGTCCCTGTCGATCTTTCGCCGTCGCGGCGGTCGCGGCGAGGCCGAGCAGGGCGACCGCATCCTGATCGTCGGCCTTGGCAACCCCGGCGCCGAGCACGCCGGCTCCCGACACAACATCGGCTTCGAGGTGGGGGCCGAGCTCGCGCGTCGCTGGGACATGCCGCGGGCGAAGAGGAAGTTCGGCGGCCTGATCGCCGAAGGGCGCACGCGGCCAGGCGGGCTGCGGGTGGCGCTACTGCTGCCGCAGACCTTCATGAACGCCTCCGGCGACTCGGCCGGGCCGGCACGTGGCTCGCTCAAGGCGCCGCTGGATCGGGTCGTCGTCCTCCACGACGAGATCGACCTGCCCTTTGGCGAGGTGCAGAGCCGCCTCGGCGGCGGCCTGGCGGGACACAATGGCCTCAAGAGCCTCAAGCAGGGCCTGGGGAGCGCCGACTTCTGGCGGGTCAGGGCCGGTATCGGGCGGCCCGACTCGACCGACCCGGAGATCGTCTCCGCCTACGTGCTGGGCCGCTTCCGCGAGCCCCGCGCCGAGGTCGAGGCGCTGGTCGACCGCACCGCCGACGAGGCCGAGCGCCTTGTCGAACGGCTAGGTTCCCCGATCGATGAGCCCTGAACGAGCCAGCTACGAGGTCGACGCGCAGGGAGTCGCGCTGCTGCGGCTCGAGCGACCCGATGCGCGCAATGCGATCGACACCCAGATGCTGGTGGAGATGCTCGAGCACCTGTCTGTTGCGCGCGCCGACGATGTCGTCCGGGTGCTGGTCGTCAGCTCCTCCGACCCGATGGGCCTCTCGGCCGGCGCCGACGTCAAGGAGCAGCTCGACGAGGAGGGCAAGGTCAGCCGCATGCAGCTCTTCGCTGACCTCTACGACGCGATCGTCGCCTTCCCCAAGCCGACGGTGGCCGCCTGCCACGGCGACGTGGTCGGGGGCGGGGCAGAGATCGCGATCGCCTGCGACATGCGGGTCGGCGGCGCCAACCTGCGCCTGCGCTTCCCCGGCGCGGCGCTCGGCGTCCCGGTCGGGCCGGCGCGCCTCGTGACCCTCTGCGGCCTGGCCGCCGCCAAGTACCTGCTGCTCACCTCGCGTACCGTCGGCGCCGACGAGGCGCTGCGTCTGGGCCTGGTCAACCGCGTCGCCCCCGCTGCGACCACCGAGGAGGCGGCGCTGGAGCTGGCCGTCTCGGTCGCCGCGCACCCCCCGGAGGCGGTCGCTCGGCTGAAGCGGATGCTGCACGAGTGGGACGACGTCGAGGGCCGGTCCAGCGCCGAGGGCGAGGGCCAGGTCGAGTGGCAGCGCTCCGGGCCCGGCTTGCCCTACGGCGATTAGTCGCTCCAGCTGGCCGGGTCGAGGGTGGCGCCATCCTGAAAGGCCTCTGGGTGGGAGAGGACGTGCTCGGCGATGTCTCCGCAGCGGGCGATCCAGAGGACACCGCTCCGACGGGCCTCGACGATGCGGTCGAAGAGCTCGCCGAGGCGATCCTCGCCGAGCCAGTCGAGCATGAAGAGGTGGAGGACGATCGTGGCGAAACCGCCCTCGCGCGAGAGTCGATCGATCTCCGCCTCCAGGTGGGCGAGGAAAGCGTCGGGATCGATTGGGTCGGGCGAGCCGGTCATCCGCTCGCGCACGGGGGCAAGCGGCGGCAGGACGCAGGTGGCGTCGACGTGCTGCCACTGGAAGGGCAGCAGGGCGATGCCGTCCTCGATCCCCGCGCCCTCTCCTGCTGGCGAGCAGTAGCGCAGACCGGCCTCGCGCGGGACGTCGAGGCCGCCAGCTCCGAGCTGGCCGCCCGGCGGTCGCAGGCCGGTCAGCTCAACCCCCGTACCTCCGCCAAGGTTGCGGAAAGCCGCGATTCCGCGGGCCAGGTTGTCCGCCTGCTCGGCGGCGGAGAGGTCGCCCCACTGCTCGTGGCGCCAGGCGTGATAAGCGAGCTCGTGGTTCTGAAGGTGAGCGGAGAACAGCTCCACGGGATAGAGCTCGGCGTTAAGGCCCTCGACGAAGAAGGTCGCCCTGAGGTTGCGCAGCATCAGCTCGGTCAGGACGGAGCGGAGGACGCGGGTCACCGTGAAGTGCTCGCCGAGCGGCGCGTCAGCCGGAAACGCGCCGAGCTCGATTTCGGCCGCCTCGCCGAGGTTGTCGAAGCTGAGGCTGAGCGCGCCACGGGCGCTGTCCGGCCATTTCGCCAAGCGGCTCAGTCCTCCAGCAGCGCCGCGCTCCAGCGCTCGGGCTCGCGCTTCGCCTGCTCGCGCGCCCAGCGAAAGTGGTGCTGAGCCGAGGCGAGCAGGATCGGGAAATTGAGCATGCCGGCGAGGGCAAAGCGGCGTGAGCCGCGGCCCGACTCGGTCAGCAGGCTGAGGGCGCTGGAGATTCCCCAGGCCCAGAGCACGGAGTTGTAGGCGGGGAGCTGGTCCTCGCGCAGGCCCTCGGCTTCGTCGAGCATCGGCAGGCCGCCGTGCAGGGACCAGGGCCAGGCCTTGAAGTGAACGGCGACGCCGGCGACGCCGACGCCGGCGTTGAAGGCGGAGAGTCGCTCGGCTCCTTTGCCGCCGCGGGCGGCGGCCAAAAGGCCGAGAGGGATGAGGGCACCCCAAAGCGCGGTCGCGCCACGACGGCCGAGCTGCGGCTCGAAGACGAGCCCGACGCCGGCACGGGTCTCGAAGGCATTGTGGGCGAAGAGACCGAGGGTAGAGCCGGCGGCAAAGGGGCGGCGCAGTCGCATCTGAGAGAGCGTAACTCGGAGGCTCTTCTGGCGCGGTACTGAGCTTGTCAGGCAAGGACGCAGGGGAGAAAGGCAAGGGAGCGCACAATTGTGCGTGACCGCAGACGCCGACCGAGGACGCCGCATGACAAGCTCAGGAACCGCCAGATGAGCCTCAGACCCCTGCTAGAGATTGCCGCCGATAACGAGCGCCTGCACGCGCTCGCGAGCGAGGTGCGCGCGGCGAAGGGGGGTGAGCCCGTGGCAGTGGGGGCCTCGGCGACTCTGCGGCCGCTGCTGCTGGCGACTCTGCTCGATGACGACCGCGGCTTGGCCGGCGGTCCGGCGCTGCTGGTCAGCGCCGACGACCGCTCGGCTCGCGACCTCGCCGCCGACCTGAGCGCCTATCTGGCGCCGCGCCGTGTCCGCTTCTACCCCTCGCGCGGCACCGGCTACGCCTCTCACATCAGCCCCCCGCCGCACCTGGTCGGGTTGCGGATCGATGCCCTCGATTCGCTGCGCGAGGGCGAGGACGCGATCGTCGTCGCCAGCGCCACCGCGCTCGCCGAGGCCGTCCCCGATGCATCGCTGCGCCCCGCCGGCTTTGTCCTCGAGCAGGGCGGCGAGGTCGAGCTTGACGCCACCGCCCGCGATCTCGCCGCCGCCGGTTACGAGCGCGTAGAGCAGGTCGAGGAGCGCGGCCAGTTCGCCGTCCGCGGCGGCATCCTCGACGTCTATCCGGCGACCGAGGAGCGCGCCGTGCGGATCGAGCTCTTCGGCGACGAGATCGAGTCGATGCGCTGGTTCTCGACCTTCACCCAGCGCTCGCTGGGCGACGCGGAGCGGGTGGAGCTCGCGCCCGCCGCCGAGCTCGACGCCGAGCATCGCGAGCTCGCCGAGCTGGCGACGATGGAGGCGGCCGAGGAGGGGAGGGAGGCGCCGAATGCCGCCGAGGCGCTGCCTCTGGAGCATTTCGGCGCGCCGCTCGATCTCGTCCCCGCGGAGGCGGCCGTGATCCTCGCAGCCGCCGAGGAGATCGAGCCGGCGCTGCGCGATCACTGGGAGGACGCGACCGCGGCAATGCACGCCGATGACGCACGTCATCTCTACGTCGATGTGGAGGCGCCACTGACCGCTCGTGCCGTCCTCGCCGTAAGCGGGGCCGGCGAGGATGGCGAGGTGGCGTTCCGCGCCTCGCGCGCCGAGTCGCCGGCGCGCAGCGTCAAAGAGGCCGAGGGCGAGCTGGAGAAACTGGTCCGCTCCGGCTATCGCACCGTCGTCGCCTTCGACAACCGCGGCGAGGCGGAGCGCTCGCGCTACGGCCTCGAACGGATCGACGCCGTCCTGCTCGACGGCGGTCGCCTTTCGCCCGAGCCGGGGCTGTCTTTCGCCGAGGCACGCTTGCGCGAGGGTTTCGTCAGCCCCGAGCTTCGCCTTGCCGTCTACCCCTTCCGGCGCCTCGTCCACCGACGCCGCCGGTCCGAGGACCGCGCTCCGGGCGCAGGCCGCGGCCGGCTCGCCTTCAGCGATCTGCGAGTAGGCGACTACGTCGTCCACGAGGACCACGGCGTCGCCCGCTTCGCCGGCTTCGAGACGCGCGAGGTCGGCGGTGTCAGTCGCGACTACCTCTACCTCGAATACAAGGGCGAGGACCGCGTCTACGTGCCTACCGACCAGCTGGCGAAGTTGAGCCGCTATGTCGGCGCAGGCGCCGAACCTGCGCTCTCGGCGCTGGGCGGCAAGCGCTGGCAGAACATGAAGGCGCGCGCCCGCAAAGCCGCCGGCGCGCTGGCCGGCGAGCTGCTCAACCTCTACGCCGAGCGGCGGACCCGCAAGGGGCACCCCTTCCCGCCCGACGGCGAGTGGCAGATCGCGATGGAGACCACCTTTCCCTACCGCGAGACCGCCGACCAGCTGGAGACGATCGAGGCGGTCAAAGGCGACATGGAATCGGGGCAGCCGATGGATCGCCTGGTCTGCGGCGATGTCGGCTTCGGCAAGACCGAGGTGGCGCTGCGCGCGGCGGTCAAGGCCGCCTCCGACGGCAAGCAGGTGATGATGCTGGCGCCGACGACGATCCTCGCCCAGCAGCATTTCGGCACTTTCCGCGAGCGCCTCGCCGACCTCCCCTTCACGCTCGACTGGGTTTCGCGCCTGCGCAGGCCGGCCGAGGTGAAGGGGGTGCTGAAGCGGTTCGAAGCGGGCGAGGTGGACGTTCTGATCGGCACCCACCGGTTGCTCTCTCGCGACGTTCGCGCCAAGGATCTCGGCCTGTTGATCGTCGACGAGGAGCAGCGCTTCGGGGTCAAGCAGAAGGAGCTGCTGCGCCAGCTGAAGTTGAAGGTCGACGTGCTCGCCCTCTCGGCGACGCCGATCCCACGCACGCTGCAGATGAGCCTGGCAGGCTTGCGCGACATCTCGGTGATCGAGACGCCGCCCGAGGGCAGGCGCCCCGTCCGCACCTACGTCGGTCCCTACGACGAGGACCTCGTGCAGCGGGCGATCGAGCGGGAGCTCGAGCGCGGTGGTCAGGCTTTCTTCCTCCACAACCGAATCGAGACCCTGCCCGAGGTGGCCGAGCAGCTGCGCGGGCTCGTCCCCAAGGCGCGCGTGGTCGAGGCTCACGGCCAGATGGACGAGGCGGAGCTGGAGGAGACGATGATGCACTTCCTGCGCGGTGAAGCCGACTGTCTGGTGACGACGACGATCATCGAGTCGGGCCTTGACATCCCCACCGCCAACACCTTGATCGTCGAGCGAGCCGACCGACTTGGTCTTGCCCAGGCCTACCAGATCCGCGGCCGCGTAGGGCGCTCGCGCGAGCGCGCCTTTGCCTATCTTCTATATCCCTCCGCCGAGGCCCTGACCGAGGATGCCGCGGCGCGTCTTTCGACCCTGGCCGACCACACCGAGCTCGGCTCAGGCTTCAAGATCGCGATGCGCGACCTCGACATCCGCGGCGCCGGTGACCTGCTAGGCGGCGAGCAGTCCGGCCACGTCGCCGCGGTCGGCTTCGAGCTCTACTGCCAGATGATCGACGAGGCAGTCGCCGAGGCTGCCGCCGAGGGGGAGGGCGAGGAGGCGCCGGAGCCGTTGCGCTTCGACGTCCCGGTCGACGCCTATCTGCCGGCCGCCTTCATCCCTTTCGAGGCGGCGAAGATCGATGTCCACCGCCGCATCGTCGCGGCCCGCGCGCCGGGCGACCTGCGCGCGATCGGCGACGAGCTGAGCGACCGCTTCGGGCCACCCCCGCCCGAGGCGGAGAACCTGCTGGCTCTGCAGCGCGCCCGGATCGAGCTGCGCCTGGCCGGGGCGCGGAGCGTCGAGCTGCGGGGTGGCAGGCTCAGCGTCGTCGGCGTAGAGCTCGATTCCGAGCAGGCGAGCGATCTACGCGAACGGGTGGAGGGAGCGCTGTACGAGTGGCGGGAGAAGACCGCCTCGGTCCGCGTCCCCGACGAG
>DATFVC010000079.1:0-11546 GCA_035260485.1 Solirubrobacterales bacterium
GACCCCCCCCCGCCCGCTGAACCACCGGCTGAATCACCGCCCCCGCCAGCCGAAGGCTGAAGCGTTCTCTCGGGGCCTAGCCGAGCCCGATCACTTTGAGCCGGCGCATCAGGCACTTGGCCGCGAACGCGCGGGTCTCCGCGATCGAGAAGCCGAACAGCTCATAGTCCTCGTCCTCCGGCGCCCAAGGCGGCGATAGGACGCCCTCGGCGGCCGGCACCGCTTCCTCGAGGGTGCGCTGGATCGCCTGTTTGTAGCGCTCGTCCTCGTGCGCCTTCTCACGCAGGAATACCGAGCCGAAGGCGACGTGGCGGTGCTCGTCGCGGGCGACGTTCTGGAACCCCTCGACGAAGCCCGGCAGCGTGCCTTCGCGTTCGTTGAAATCCATGATGAAGTGCTGGCCGGTAAGAGCCAGCATTCCCTCGATCACCATGTGGTAGAGGGTCACCGCCTCGACCAGCACCTCGGTGTCCTCGGGCTCGGCCGAGAGGCGGTCGGTGCGCCGCTTCAGCATCTCGTCGAAGAGGCGGCCGAAGTTGTCGTTGAGGTGCTCGGAGGTCTCCGCGAGCATCTGCGAGAGCCCGTCGGCCTCGAGCACCCCGACCTCGCGGTAGAAGCGCTCGAAGAAGCGCACGTGGCGGGCCTCGTCGGCGATCTGCGTGCAGAGGAAGATTTTCTGGTCCTCGGTGGGGACGGCGCGCATGATCGGCCCCAGCTCCTCGGCGACTTTCTGCTCGCCGATGAAGAAGGAGGAGAGCCCGTACATCCGCTGGAAGCGCTCTTCGGGGTCGATCCGCTCCTGCCAGTCCTCGCGGTCGCGGCTGAAGTCGAGCTCCTGGGTCTGCCACTGCTGGCGCTCCCAGAGCATGTACAGCTCCTCGTAGGTGAGCAGCTTGATGTCGGCCGTTCGGTCGGCGGCCTCGTTCAGAGCCGGGTCGGCGGTCGCCTGGAAGTCGGCCCGCTCGGTCCGCGACTGGGTTCCGGTTGCCTCTTTGGCCTCCATCTTCTCTTCTCCTCGGCTCGGCTGCGACGGTCGAGCTGAGACTAGCAGGGACACTGGCCAGCCAGCCAGTTTTTCTCGGGGCGCCGTCGCGGCGAAGTCAGACCGAGTGGGTCTCACCCGGCTTCAACAGCACCGCCCGCGAGGAGGTCTTCGACTCGACCTCTGACTTGAAGGCTCCGCTGTCGGTCTCGATCGCCGGGAAGGTGTCGTAGTGCATCGGGATCACGGTGCGGGCGGCGACGAACTCGGCGGCGGCGACGGCGTCATGGCGGTCCATCGTGTAGTGGCCGCCGATCGGCAGCAGCGCGACATCGATGTCACTGCGCTGCCCTATCAGCTTCATGTCGCCGAAGAGGCAGGTGTCGCCGGCGTGGTAGACGGTCGTCTCGCCGAGCTTGACCAGGAGGCCCGCCGCAGGTCCTATCGCAATGCCGTGCTCGGCACTGAAGGGATTCTCTTCAGAGCCGGGGATCGTGTTGGTGTGCCAGGCGGGGACGAGGGAGATGTAGCCCCAGTCGAACTCGACGGTACCGCCGAAATTGGGGTCGCTGACCTCCTCGACGCCCTGCCCTTCGAGCCACTTGGCCAGCTCGACGATCGCGACGCAGTGGGCGCCGGTCCGCTTCGCCACCGGGACCGCGTCGGCAATGTGGTCGGCATGCCCGTGGCTGATCGCGATGTGGGTCGGATCGACCTCCTCGGCGGTGGCCACCGCGATCGGGTTGTTCGGCTTCAGGAACGGGTCGACCAGCACCGTGGTCGCACCCTCGCTCAGCTCGAAGCACGACTGACCGTGGAACTTGATCTCCATCTTCAGCTCGCTCCTTCTGGTTCCGGGCCTTCGCCCTCGCTCATCTCCTCTTTCAGTGCCCAGCCGACGGCAACTCCAACCATCATCCCCATCCTCACCTCCTCGGCCAGCAGCGTGCGCACCGCGGCGATCCGCTCCTCGGGGTCGGGAACGGTGGCTGCCTTCAGCGACTCGCTCTCGTGCGACTCGCCGAACCAGCCGCCCTCGGCCAGGGCAGCCGCGAGCAGCCGCTGCAATTGCGGCGCCGCACGGGCGACGATCGTCTCCGCCTCGGCGAAGCGATCTGCCTCTGCGAGCCGCTCGATCGCAGCTTCGAGCCGCTTGGCGTCGTCGTCAGAAGCCACGCGCTGAGACTATTCCGACGGGCGCAGCGCCGCGGCAGCGAGCCCGGCGAGGCCGCCGACCGCGCCACCCACCAGCCCGGCGAAGACGTCTGCGGTCGACTCGAAGATCGGCAGCGCCAGCAGCACCGCCGCGGCGACGGCGACCCCGATCCGGTCGTAGTCCTGGTCGATCGCGTGGTGCGCCTCAGCGCGACGGATCGCAAACCAGGCGGCGACCGCCCCCAGCGCCATCCCGTTGCCGCCGGCGATGACGACGATGTCCCCCTGAGCGCTGGCGATACCGCTCGCCGCCAGCATCCCCAGCGAGCCACAGGCAAGCAGCAGCACCGCCGTCGCGGTGCTGCCAAGGCGGTGCTCGACCCCAACCCCGAAGATCGCCAGGCCGATCGCGACGACGAAGAGGTAGCCGATGTCGACGTAGGCGAACGGGGCCGTGAGGAAACGCCACCACTGGCCGTGAACCGGAATGGTGAGGCCGCCGAGAGTGACCAGCGAGGCGCCGCTCGCGTGCTCGATCAAGAGCAGCGCCGCGGAGCCGAGGATCGCGGCCATCGTCGCGTAGGGACGGTGCGGGCCAACAGCGCCGCGAGAAGGCAGCTTGATGCGAAAGAGACGGCTGGCGGGACCGCGTCGCGGCTTCGGCTCGAGCCCGTCTCCGCGCCGCTCGAGCTTCGGCGCCCGCTTGCGCAACCTCGCCCCACAGTAGGGGCACTCGGTTACATACGGACTGACCTCGGAGCCGCAGTTCTTGCAGATGACGCTGAGCTCGGTCTCGCTCATGATCAATCGAGGATAACCGCCCGTCGCGGGCGCTCAACGCGTGGCGCCGGTGACATACTGAGGAAGCACCCGTCTTCGAGGAGGAATCAGCGTGGAGTTGAAGAGCCTGACCGAGCAAAAATCGCTTCTGGCCGAGCTGGCGCCCGGCAAACGGACCCGCCTGCGCCGCCTGCTGTTCGAGTTCGGTCCGGGCAACGGCACCCTGTTGCTGCTGCCGATCGACCAGGGGATCGAGCACGGACCGCGCGACTTCTTCCCCAACCCCGCCTCCAAGGACCCCGACTACCAGTTCCGGCTGGCTGTCGAGGCCGGCTACTCGGCCCTCGCCTGCCAAATCGGCTTGGCGAGCAAGTACTACCCCGACTATGCAGGTCAGGTGCCGCTGATCCTCAAGGTCAACGCCAAGACCGACATCCCCTCATCCTCGCAGGCGTTCTCGGCCTGCAACGCCAGTGTCGAGGACGCCGTGCGGCTCGGCGCCGACGCGGTCGGCTACACGCTCTACGTCGGCTCGCCGCGCCAGGACCAGGACCTGGCCCAGCTGCGCGGGGTGCGCGAAGACTGCGACCGCTACGGGATGCCGCTGATCGTCTGGTCCTACCCGCGCGGCGAAGCCGTCGAAGGCAAGGGCGGTCCGAACTCCTTCTATGCGATCGACTACGCGGCGCGGCTGGCGATGGAGATGGGCGCCGACGTGGTCAAGCTCAACATGCCGAAGATCGACCCGGAGAAGGACAAGGACGCGCCGGCCCCCTACAACGAGATGGAAGTCGACCAGGCCGAGGCGATCCGGCACTGCGTCGAGTCCGCCGGACGCGCGCTGGTCGTCCTCTCCGGCGGCTCAAAAGTCGACGACGACGTGGTGCTCAACCACTGCCGCGAGATCATGCAGGCGGGCGGCAGCGGCGTCATCTTCGGCCGCAACGTCTGGCAGCGCGAGTGGAACGAGGCCTTGGAGATCATCAGCCAGATCAAGGAGACGCTGCTCTCCAACGTGCGCCGAATTCCCTAGCGCGAGGGGGGAGAGAACGGCCCCCTCTTACCTTGAGAGGGGGTGGGTCGATACGAGCGACGAAAAGGCTGGATAGGCAGCGCCCTGTTGCTGGCCACCGTCGCGCTTGTCGTTCTGCGCCCGTGGGAGAGCGACCCGCGTAACGGCCCTGCCACGGCCGCCGTGCGAGTGACCCGGGTCATCGACGGCGACACGATCGAAGTGCGACTGGGCGGGCGGGTCGAGGACGTGCGGCTGATCGGCGTCGACACGCCGGAGACGGTCAAGCCGGACACGCCGGTGCAGTGCTTCGGCCCGCGTGCATCCCACTTCACCAAGCGGCTGTTGACAGGGCAGCGGGTGCGGCTTGTCTTCGGCGAAGAGCGGCGCGACGTCTACGGGCGCCTGCTGGCCTACGTCTTTCTCGGTGGCCGCTTCTTCAATCCGATCCTGGTTCGCCGCGGCCTCGCCCGCTCCCTGACAATCCCGCCGAACGACCGCTTTGCGCCCCGCTTCCGACGTCTCGAGCTGGCTGCCGCTCGCGCCGGCCGGGGGCTCTGGGGCGCCTGCTGATCGTGATCATTGTCACATCGTGAGCCCTGCAAGTACTCGTGCGGCTTTGCTACGGTCCGCCGCGCGGTCCCCGGGACCAGCCTCTATGAGAATGCGTCAAAGCATCAACCAGTTCGAGGTCGCCTTCGAGCAGGAGACGACTTTAGAGCGCCGCCGTCGCGAGCAGCTGCGCCGCCGCGCCGCGAACCGGTCGCGGGAGCGCCGCATGACTCGCAACGAGCAGCACGGCAAAGTGCGTTTCAGCGTGCTGGCCGTCTGCCTGACCGCGACGGTCGTCGTCGTCGTCGTCTCGATGTTCGAGGCGCTCTCGTTCCTGATGGCCTAGCGGCGGACCACCGACCAGGTTGAATAGACTCGCCCGCCGATGGCACGACGCTCGCTGAAGCCACAGCTCAACCAGATCCGCGCCTGGGTGCGGCAGGGCCGGACCGATGCCTGGATCGCTCACCAGCTCGAAGTCTCCGCTTCGGAGCTGCGCGAGTTTCGTAAACAGCACGACCTCACTCCCGACGGCGAGGACACCGGCGGCGGCGAGGTCGACCTCCGCGACGAGATCGAGGCCGAGGTCGAGGCGGCGACGGCCGAAGAGGCCGCCGAGGAGGAGGCAGAGGAGGACGAGCCCGAGACGGACGAAGACGACGAGGACGACGACTCGGACGAGAAGGCGCCTGCTCGTAAAGAGGGTAAGCCCGCGAACGATGGCGACGGCGAGGAGACGGGCGGCTCGCGCCCCCGGCGCAGGCGGCGTCGCGGCAGGCGCGGCGGGCGCGGCCGGCGCAAAGAGCTCGAGGCGACTTTCGACCACGGCGAGCGGGACGGCTACGGCCTCTGGCTCGATGCGGCGGTCAAGGACAATCCCGTCTACGCTGAGCACTGGGCCGGGAAGCGTGATGTGACTGTCCGCATCGACGCCGATCAGATCGTCATCCGCCGAGCCGGCGAGGCCGGCTCGAGCGAGGACGGCGACGGCGACTCAGACGACTAGGCCGAATCAGCCGACCATCTGTCGACCGCCGGAAAAGTCGATGGCGCCGCGCAGATAGAGCCAGAACGCCGCGTCTGCGAGCGAACGAGGGTCCGCCGCAAGCCCCGGAACGCTGTCCATCGCCACCTGCAGGCACCAGTCGGTCCCCCGCCCGTACAACTCCGCCAGCTCGGCCGCCGGGAAGGTCGGCCCGATCCGACGCCGCAACTCATCCTGGATCGCGGCGACGACCCGATCGGCCTGGCGACGCTCGCGCGGGTCCTCGATCGCCCTTAGAGCCCAAAGGCCCTCCTCCCACTGAAAAAGCGCGTTCTCGAGTGGATAGCTCATCGCAACAGGGTAATCACCGGCAGACGCCAGCTCGTGTCCCTGTCTAGGAGACGGGCTGCTGGGGGATCTCGTGGAGCGGGGCGTTCTTCGAACCGCAGGCGGTGGGATCCAAGCGACCGCGGATGCGCCAGACGGTGACCGGGCCGCTGCGCGCCACCGGCGCCACTGCGGGCTCTCCGCGCAACCAGCCGGCCTCCGGAGAGCGGACGGGCTTGCCAGGCTCGATGAAGTTGAGGAAGGGCGCAGTGACCAGGTAGTCGAGATCGGCGGCGTTGACGGCAGCGCGGAACTCGGCGCAGGTCGGGATCGCGTTGAAGGCGCCATGAGGACCCTCGACGCCGAGGTAGCGCACGCGGTTGGAGAGATCGGTGCCATAGAAGCCGTACTCGAGGAAGCCGGCGGTGGTGCCGGCGAGGCCGATGCGAGCATCGCTCACGCCACGTGCCCAACGGTAGGCGAAGTCGAGGTGCATGCCGGGGATGCTGGTTTCCGGGTCCGCGTTGAGGAAACGGTCGTGCAGGTAGTCCCGCTGCACCGGGTACCCGATCGCGACGATGGCGAGGGCGAGGGCAGCGAAGCCGGCGATAGTCGGAGCCCGCGGTCCCCTGCGGCGCCGGGCGAAGAGCAGGGCAGCCGGGATCAGCACAACCAGCAGCGCCACGAGCCAGCCAAAGAGCCGGTCCGGATCGCGCAGGACAGCATCCGAGCGGTCCGTGGCAACCAGAACCACCAACAGCACACCAAGCAACACCCACTCCCCCCAGCCGGACGTGCCGGGAGTTAGAGGTCCATATGGGTGCTTAACTCCCGGCACGTCGGATGTGGGAGCATGGAATCGGCCTCGGGCGATGATCGGAGCGAGGGGTAGCAGGGTTAGACCGGCCAGCAGCGCTGGGATTGCGTAGCGGATGTTGATCGCGAAGCCGACGGGAGCGCCCTCGGCGCCTGCCGCGCTCAGCGGGGTGAAGACGTAGGCGAGCATGCCGAACAGGGCTACGCCGCCGATCCAGCGGAGGACGCGCGTGCGGCCCCAGATAAGGGCCGCCAGGCCCCCCGCTATCGCGCCGGCGATGACCAGTGGCCAAAGGGCGCCAAAGGCTTGGTGAAGACCAGGCTCGAAGTAGTCGCGCCAGACGCCGGTGTCGGTCGCGTAGTGGACGATGCTGAAGTCGGGCCGTCCGTTCTGAAGCCGCTCAGGATGCGGCAGCGTGATCGGACCAAGGTGCTCTAGCTGGGGCAGGGGGTTGCCAGAGATGACCAAGTTCCGCAGGTACCAGTAGCCCCCGCCAGCAAGGGCCGCCGCGAACCACCAGCCGGTTGCTGCCCAGCGGCGCCCGGTCGGCGCCAGCACGACGACAGCCACGGTGAG
The DNA here is from genome assembly GCA_035260485.1 of Solirubrobacterales bacterium. Lineage (GTDB taxonomy): Bacteria > Actinomycetota > Thermoleophilia > Solirubrobacterales > 70-9 > VRUE01. The sequence goes on from DATFVC010000079.1 coordinate 7,187, forward strand.
GGCGGCTGCCATCGCGAGAGCGGTGGACTTCGTTCCCACCGCCATGCCGGTGGCAAGCCCCGCCGCCGCCAGCGGGACCGCGGTGGGGGTGGCCCGGTCGGGTGCTGGGCTTTTCGCCTCGCGGCTTTCCTCTCTCGCCGAGTGGTCCGTGCGAAAAACAGGACGCCGCACCCGACCGGGCCACCCCCACCGCGGCCTCAGGTGCGCTCCCCAGCCGGCGTTGATCAGAATCGCTATCGCCGCCAGCAAGAGCGCAGCTGCCATGAGGTCGTTCTTGGCAGCTCCTGGCTCTCGAACGACCAGGGTGTGGCACTCAAGGATTACGGCAGCTGCGACGACCGTAAGCGGGCCGCGCCCGTACGGCCTACCGATGCACCAAGCGGCGAGAAAGGCGAGAGCCAGCCAGCCGAAGTTGAGAAAGAGCGACAGCGTGTCGCGGTGGATGAGCAGGATCCCGTCCGCGTGCAACAGCTCCCCGTTCTGCGGGTAGAGCCAGTTCGTAAACACGGTCTCGGTGTAGTGCAGCCCGGTCACCGAGTGGCTCTGAGCAATGTCCACCGCAAACGGCAGGTGGTACCAGAGCGAGTCGAAATTGAAGATGCCTCGATCCAGCGCGTCCTTAGTCGTCAGCCCCCAGTGCGCGAACACAAGTGCAACGACCGCTATGGCGACGAATTGGAGATACCACGCCTGATTGCCAGCTTCGTCGGTCGTCCCTGAGAGGGAGACAGGGGTGGCCCGGTCGGGTGCGGCGTCCTGTTTTTCGCCCCTCCCGCTCGACGAGAGAGACGAACCGCCCGGCGAAAAACCCAGCACCCGACCGGGCCACCCCTGTCTCCCCCCAGCCCCCGAGGCCAAAGCAATCCCACCGGCAAGCACCACAGACGCAGCCACCAGGCTTCCGGCATAGAGAAGGTTCACGACGCCGAGAAGCTCCGAGAGCCAGATGAGTAGGGCGACCGCCGCGATGACCTCAACTAGATGAGCAGGCGCTCCGTCCCAGGCGGGGAGAAGCTTCTGGCGCAGGCGCACCGCCGAGAACCCCAGCGAGAGGACCAGGACGGCAAGCAGGGCAGCGCTGAGAATGTAGGAGCCGGCGCTAACCACCGGTATCTCCGCCGGGCCTCGGCGTCAGCCGCCGAGGCCGTGGACGACGATCGGCGTCTCGCCTTCGGCGACCATGCCCTGGGCACGTGCCTTGCGGCTGATGACAATCGGGTCTTCCGCCGTCTGGATGCGGTTGTGGAGACGCTTGTTTTCGCGCAGCATCTCGTGGAAGTCGGCTTTGGCGGCGGTGGTCGCGGTGTAGGTCTTGACGAAGTCGATCGCCGGGTTCAGATACGAGTAGAGGACCGCGGCAAGGACCAGGGTCAGCGCGATCCGACCCACCCGATCCCAACGGATGCGACTGACGCCGCGCCGTGCGGCCGGCTTCCGTCTCGCCGCCGGGCGCCGCCTGGGCCTGGAAGTGGTTCTCGATGCCGGCCGGGCGCGGGTTGCCATACCCGGTCCTACGCGGCCGAACGCCGCATTCCTGCATCTAGCTCACGGGTTGGACGAATGCCTGCAGGCGGGGAAACTGGGCCATGTCGCCCAGCTCTTCCTCGATTCGCAGCAGGCGGTTGTACTTGGCCACGCGGTCGGAGCGCGACGGGGCGCCGGTCTTGATCTGGCCGGCGCCGACGGCGACGGCGAGGTCGGCGATCGTCGTGTCTTCGGTCTCACCCGAGCGGTGCGAGATCACCGGCGTGTAGCCGGCGTCACGGGCAATGCGGATCGCCTGCAGCGTCTCGCTGAGGGTTCCGATCTGGTTGACCTTGACCAGGATCGAGTTGCCAACCCCAAGCTCGATCCCGCGCCGCAGGCGCTCCGGGTTGGTGACGAAGAGATCGTCGCCGACGAGCTGCACCCGCTTGCCGAGCCGCTCGGTGAGCAGCTTCCAACCGTCCCAGTCCTCCTCGTCCATACCGTCCTCGATCGAGACGATCGGATAGCGGTCGCAGGCATCCTCCCAGTAGGCGGCCATCTCCTCCGGGGAAAGCGAGCGATCCTCGTGCTCAAGCACGTAGGCGCCGCTCTCATACACCTCGCTGGTCGCCGGATCGAGGGCGATGAAGACATCAGAGCCAGGCTCATAGCCGGCCGCCTCAACGCCTGCCAGGACCGCCTGCAGCGCCGCCTCGTTGGAGTCGAGGTCGGGGGCGAAGCCCCCCTCATCGCCGCTCGCGGTCGAAAGTCCGCGCGAGGCGAGGCTCTTCTTCAAGGCGTGAAAGACCTCGGCGCCGACTCGCAGGCACTCGGAGAAGCTGGAAGCCCCCGCCGGCACCACCATGAACTCCTGGAAGTCGACCGAGTTGTCGGCATGAGCGCCGCCGTTGAGCACGTTCATCATCGGCACCGGCAGAATGCTCGGCTCGCCGCCGCCGTAGAGCTCGGCCAGGTAGCGGTAGAGAGGCTGCCCGGAGTCGAGCGCCGCAGCCTTGGCCGCAGCCAGCGAGACACCGAGGATCGCGTTGGCCCCCAGCCTGCCCTTGTTGGGCGTGCCGTCGAGCTCGATCATCGTCTCATCCAGCGCGCTTTGTTCTGCTGCTCGCGCCCCGGTCAGCGCGGCAGCGATCTCGCCGTTGACATTGTCAACTGCTCGCGAGACGCCCTTGCCGGCCCAGCGCTCGCCCCCGTCGCGCAGCTCGACCGCCTCGAACTCGCCGGTCGAGGCGCCGGAAGGCACCGCTGCCCGCCCGCGCGCGCCCGAGTCGAGCGCCACGTCGACCTCGACCGTCGGGTTGCCACGCGAGTCGAGGATTTGACGCGCGTGAATAGAGGAGATGGCGCTCACGAGCGCGCCAGTCTATCGACGGCTGTGGCGGCGTCCAGCGGGGTTATTCGGATTCTGAGGGCGCTTCTTCAGGCGGTGCTTCTTCAGCGGGCGGCGGGACGGCGCCTTCTGGCAGGCCGGTAGCGCCTTCCGCAGCTTTGCTTTCTTCTCCCGCGGGGTGCGGGCGCTGTGCCAGCGGTTTGCCCTTCGGTTCCAGCGGCGTCACGGTGCCGGGAAGAGCCGGGACCAGCTGGGATACGGGGGCCGGGCAGGCTTCTGGAAGACCGCCTTTCGGATTTGCTTCGTAGCAGGCCGGCGCCGCCGTCGAAGGATGGCCGGTGCCCTTGAAGTTGGCGCAGCGTTCGATCGCATAGCCGGGGGCGCAGAACGTGCGCTGCGTCCACTCGGTGCTGAAGTCGGAGACGAAGTCGGCGAAGTATTCCTGTTCGGCCCGCTGCGCAAGCGTGCTCTGGATCTGGCTTTCAACCGTTTTCAGATCCTGCACGCTTCCCAGGGTCGAGTTCTCGACCTCGAATACGGTGTAGCCGCGTTTGGACTTGATCGGCCCTTCGACCAGGCCTTCCGGGGTGCTGAAGATCGCCGCGTTCAGGGGTTCTTCGAGGACGCCTTCCTGCAACGCTTTCTGCAAGCCGCCGCTTGCTTTGGTCGTCGGGTCTTCCGAGAATTCCTTGGCGACCTTCGTCCAGTTCTTCGCCGTGTCGTCCTTGCTCAGCGCGTCATGCGCTTCTTCGGCCTTTTTGCGGTCTTTGTTGACGATTATCCGCACGTCGCGAGTCGGTTTCTGCGTGAACTGGGTGTCCTTCGCCGCTTCGTAGTAGTTCTCGATTTCGCTCTGGCTCGGCGTCGGCACTTTTCCTTTCAGCTGTTCCTGGAGTGCTTTGCTGAGGATCTGGATCTTTACCCGTTCGTTGACGTCGGCGGGCGTGTAGTGCGATTCATTGAGGAATTTCTGGAATTCGGCTTCCGATTTGAAGCTTTCTTTCTTTACTTTCTTCAGTTCGGCAGCGACTTCCTTGTCACTCGCTTCGATGCCCCATTCGGCGGCCACTCCCTGCAGCCAGGCCGATTCGAACAGCGCGCTCAGCGCCGTTTTCTTCAGTTCTTCGTATTTGGCGTCACCGGGTTTCGGAACCGTTTTTTCGCCGCCCTGCGCCGCAGCCAGCTCAAGCGCGTGCTTGAATTTGGCTTCGGTGATATTGCCGATATCGCCGGGCGTGTCCTCGACCAGCGCCACGCTGCCGGAGGGAACGCTCGGGTTGCCGATCCCGTCGGCAATTGCCACCCAGGCGAAGAGAACGACGAAGGCGACGCCGAAGATCAGCAGGCCCAGTCGGCGCTCGGCCAGGGGACCAGCAGCGCTAGCGCCAGCGCCCCCGCCCTTGCCAGACGTCCCTCTCCTACCCTGATCCGGACTCACGAAGCTGGGAGCATATCTTTTTGGACCATTTGCGAGCGCCCCGCCTCGCGCAAGCCCTCCGCCATCGCCAGCACGGCGGTGAGGCGGGCCTCGGGCTCGTCGGGGAC
>DATFVC010000080.1:0-68088 GCA_035260485.1 Solirubrobacterales bacterium
CGCCTGACCAGAAGCTTGCGGCTCTTCGGGCAGGTGCGGGCGTTAGCGTGGAGCTTCATCCGGTGTCCTCCTTGTTGCTGGGTGTCTAGACACCCCCAGCCTTCAAGGAGGCCCGGATGAACAACGTGGTGAGGAACTACAGCTAGGCCGGGGCGCGTTCACCCGGCGCCTGAGCTTCTACATAGAAGGGATAGGCGTGATCGTCCTCACAGTCCGCTGAGGCTCGCTGCGAGAGGCTGGCTGACCAGCCAATGCGTGAGTCGATGACCAAGCTAGCCGGGTTCCTGGGCCGTCGCCGCCGCTGGGTTCTGGCCGCTTGGGCCGCGGTTCTGGTCCTCGCCCTGCCGATCGCCTCGCACCAGACCGATCACCTGACCGGCGGTGGATTCGACGTGCCCGGCAGCCAGTCGAAGGCGGTCAGCGATTCGCTCGAACGCAACTTCGCGGGGAGTGCCGACGGCATCGTGGTGCTGCTGAAGGCCGGCCCCGGCTCGACCCCGGCCCAGCGTGCCGCGGCGGTCCACCGGGTCCGCGTCGCGGTGGTCGGCCTCGATCGGGTGACGCTCCCGCCGCGGGTCGGGCGCCGTGCCGAGCTCCAGCTCCGGCGAACCGGGGTCGCGATGCTGCCGCTGCGCAGCGACCGGTCCTCGGATCTGCTGATCGACTCCGCCGCGACTCTTCGCACCGACCTCGAACCAGGCGCCGCCGAGGGCGGCGTGACGACCTACCTGGCGGGCCAGCCGACTATCTGGGCCGGAATGCAGGAGCTTTCGAAGAATGACCTCGCGAAGGCCGAGGCCGGTGGCTTCCCGATCGTCGCGCTGATCCTGCTCGTCGTCTTCGGCTCGCTCGCCGCCGCCGCCCTGCCGCTGGCGCTGGGCTTCGTCAGCGTCATCATCACCGGCGCGCTCATCTACTTCATCTCCTTGAACATGGAGACCTCGGTCTTCGTCACCAACATGGCGTCGATGATCGGGATCGGGGTGGCGATCGACTACTCGCTGTTCATTCTCGCCCGTTACCGCGAGGAGCGCCGCGCCGGGCGCAGCGAGGAGGAGGCGCGCTCGGAGGCGCTGGCGACCTCGGGGTTGGCGGTGACCTTCTCCGGCATCGCCGTGATCGTCTCCCTCGCCGGCCTCTGGATGGTCGACAACCAGGCGCTGCGCTCGATGGCGCTGGGCGCGATGACGGTCGTCGCCGTCTCGATCCTCACCGCGACGACCTTGCTGCCGGCGCTGATCGCGATGCTCGGCGACCGGGTGATGCCGGGCGGCATCGTCGCCCGCGCTCTGCGCTTCCTGAAGTACACGGTCTTCCGCCGTCCCAGACCCGCCTTCCCCGGACGCGGGCACCAAGGCGCCACCTCCTCCGCTTCGCGTCCGGGGGCGGGGGGAGATGGCGGAATTGATTCCCCGTTCTGGACTGCCTGGACCAAGCGCGTCATGGCCCATCCCTGGGTTTCCGTGCTGGGCGTCAGCGCTGTGCTGCTCTTTCTCGCCATCCCGGTGCTCTCGTTGACCACCGGCACCCAGGCGCTCGCCCAGTTCCCCAAGAACAGCGACGTGCGGGTCGCCAACGAACTGGCGTCGAAGCAGCTCGGTGGCGGCGCCGATCCGGTCCAGATCGTCGCCGCCTTCGACGGCCCGGTGGACCATGCTGCGGTCGCGGGCTTCGTGCGCCGGGTCGAAGTGACGCCCGGCGTCAGCTCCGTGGCGCCTGCCGCCTTCGTCAGCGGCAGCGTCCTCGTTCAGGCGACGCCAAGCGCTTCGAGCGAGTCCGACGCGGCGGCCGCTCTCCTGAACCGACTACGTGACTCGGTCGTGCCGTCGACCCGGTTGGCCAGCTTGGCAACGGTGAACGTCGGCGGCGAGACGGCGCGCAGCCACGACGTGCGTCTCCTGATCAGCGGCTCGATGTGGAAGATCGTTCTCTTCGTCCTGGCGCTCAGCTTCCTCGTCCTGATGGTGATGCTGCGCTCGCTGTTGCTGCCGCTGAAGGCGGTGTTGATGAACCTGCTCTCGATCGGCGCCGCCTACGGAGTCCTCGTCGCCGTCTTCCAGTGGGGCTGGTTCGACGGACTGCTCGGCTTCGAAAGCCAGGGAGCGCTGGACACGATCAACGTGCCGCTGATCTTCGCCGTCGTCTTCGGCCTCTCGATGGACTACGAGGTGTTCCTCATGTCACGGATCCGCGAGCGCTACATGGAGAGTGGCGACAACGAGCGCGCGGTAGCCGAGGGGCTTGCCTCGAGCGCCCGCACGATCTCCTCGGCGGCGTTGATCATGACCTGCGTCTTCTCCGTCTTCGTTCTCACCGGCGTGCCCTCGATCAAGGAGCTGGGCCTTGGCTGCGCGGTTGCGATCGCTCTCGACGCGACCCTGGTGCGGCTGATCCTGGTGCCGGCGGCGATGAAGCTGCTCGGCGAGTGGAACTGGTGGATGCCCTCCTGGCTCGACCACCTGCTCCCAGACTTCTCCTTCGAGAGCGGCTCGGGCAGCGGCGAGCCCGAGCCCGCCAAGGCCTAATACCCTTCTCTCCATGAGCGAGGAGATCGCCTTTGCAGGGGCGGCGAGGCAGGCGGAGATGGTGCGGGCCGGGGAGATCTCCCCCTCCGAGCTGGTGCGCCTCTACCTGGACCGAATCGAGCGGCTCGATCCGCGGCTGAACTCCTTCAGGGTGGTGTTGGCGGAACGGGCGCTGCTCGAAGCCGAGCAGGCCGAGGGGCGGCTGAAGGGCGGCGACGAGCGGCCGCTGCTGGGGGTGCCGATCGCGCTCAAGGACGAAGTCGACCTCGCCGGTGAGCTGAGCACGCACGGCACCGATGCCTTCCCGGATCCAGCCCCCGCCGATTGCGAGATGGTGCGGCGGCTGCGCGAAGCGGGCGCGATCGTGGTCGGCAAGACGCACCTTCCCGAGCTGGCGATCTGCGGCTTCACCGAGTCCGCCACCTGGGGGGTGACGCGCAATCCCTGGGACCCGCAGCGAAGTCCCGGGGGCTCGAGCGGGGGCAGCGCCGCAGCGGTGGCCGCCGGTCTGGTCTCGATCGCCTCCGCCTCCGACGGCGGCGGCTCGATCCGCATTCCCGCCTCCTCCTGTGGCCTCTTCGGGCTGAAACCGCAGCGGGGCAGGGTTTCGCTGGCGCCGCTGGTCGAGCACTGGAACGGGCTCTCGGCTGCCGGCTGCGTCAGCCGCAGCGTCCTCGACACCGCCCTCTGGCTCGACGTGGTCAGCGGCGGCTCGGCCGACCCGGAGGCGCCGGGCCCGCCGCAGCGGCCCTTCGTCGAGTCGGCCCGCACTCCGCCGGGCAAGCTGCGAGTCGCCTACTCGACCGCGCCGCCGCGCGCCGCCGCGCCGCCGACGGTCTCCGACATCGCCAAAGGGGCCGTCGCGGAGACCGCCGAGCTGCTGCGATCGCTGGGACATGAGGCCGAGCAGCGCGATCCCGATTGGGGAGGGATCGGCAACAACATCACTCCCCGCTATCTGCGTGGGGTCGCCGAAGACGTCGCGATCGTCCCTCGCCCCGAGCGGCTCGAACGCCGCACGCGTGGCTTCGCCCAGCTCGGCCGGCTGATCACGGACGGCATGTTCGAGCGGGCGATGCGCGGCCGGCAGGCGGATGCTGCTCGGGTCAACGCGATCTTCGATACCCACGACGTGCTAATGACGCCGGTGATGGGTGGAACGGCGGTCCCGGTGCGGCGCTGGGAGGGTCGGGGAGCCCTCTGGACGATCCTCGGCATGAGCCGCTTCTATCCCTACTGCGTCCCCTGGAACCACCTCGGCAACCCGGCGATGTCGGTGCCGGCGGGCTTCGCCGCCGACGGCATGCCACTGGCCGTCCAGATCGTCGGCCGCCCCGGCGACGAGGCGACCCTCCTCTCCCTGGCCGCCCAGATCGAGGCTGAGCGGCCCTGGGCGGACAAGCGCCCGCCGATCTCCTAGCCGGCGGCTACCTGAAGACCTTGCGCATCCGTGCGACCTCGCGCAGCTTGCCGTGGGGGCGGATGCGGCGCTGGAGGAGCATCTGCAACGGCTTCGCCTCGGGCTTGCCCATGGCGACGAAGTCCGCCCAGCTCGCCTCGAGAGTCAGGGTGGGGTTGGGGGCCTCGCCCGGCTCGGCCCTGGTCGAGCCGTTGTCGATCGTCAGGTGCCAGGGATCGGCATCGGTGAAGCGGTACTGGTAGACGAGCGGTGAGCCGTTGGCTGCTGCCGGGTCGGCGACCCGCTTGACCACGTCGAAGTAGAGGCGCTGGGTATCGGGCGAGGCGTCGGGGGTCGGTCCGTCGGGCGGGCCGAGGACGCCGGCTTCCATCAGCTTCACCTGGCGCTCGGCGACTTCCTCGGCGGAGGCCTCGGGGTCGAAGGGGAAGACACCGGGCGGCATCTCCTCGGTCGGGTAGCCGATCGTGCGCCAGCGCTGGCGGATCAGTTTCAGCCCAAAGGCGAAGATGTCCTCGAGCGAGAAGCCGTAGCACTCGGTGTAGGAGCGGTCCATGTTGGGTGGGTAGAAAACGGCTGGCCCATAAGGGAGCGTTTCGCGTAGCAGCTCGACCACCGCCGCTTTGCACTCCTCCGACTCCGCCAGCAGCTCGGAGAGCACCTTGACGCCGAAGCCGATGTGGCGCTGCTCGTCGCGGGAGACGTTGGCCATGCCGGCGCTGAAGCCCGGCAGCGACTCATCGGAGGCGAAGAAGTCCTCGATGAAGTGCTGGCCGGGCTGGGCGAGGCTGCCCTCGACGATCAGGTGGTAGAGGGTGATCGCCTGGGCGTACTTGGGCAGCGAGCGGTCCTTGCGCAGTTCCTCGGCCATCAGGTCGAGGCGGTCGAAGATGCCTCGATAGCCCCAGTTGAGCTGGGGCATGGTGGAGGAGAGGGTCTGCTGGATCGAGTCCCCGCCGACCCCGATCACCTCCTTGAAGAAGCGGTGGAAGAAGACCGAGTGACGGACCTCGTCGACCTGCTGGGTGGCGAGGAAGTAGGACTGCTCCTCGGTGGGTGCGGCGGTGATGTAGGGGGCGAGGGTGTCGGCGACCCTGTCCTCGCCGTAATAGAACATCGAGTAGATCCACATCGCCGAGCGGCGCTGGATGTCGCTGAGCGCCTCCCAGCCCTTGCGATCCTCGGAGAAATCGAGGTCGTAGGCGCTCCAGTTGCCCTGCTCCCAGCGCTTGTAGAGGTCTACGTAGGTGACGTTGTCCATCAGGCTCTGGGATGCGACGCTCATTTTTCTCCTTCGGTACGGGGCGGGGGTTACCCTCGCAGACTAGCGCGAAACTGGCTAGTCAGCCAGTTTGAGAGAAGGCGGGACGCCGCCCGGCGCCCCGCCGATCGACTATGCGGCTATTTAATGAATTCGCGCACCTGTTTGTAGACGGTTTCGTCGGACAACAGGCTGAGGTGCGAGATGCAGGCAGTTTCCGTGTTCGTCGCGCCACTGAGCGGCACGCTCGAGTCGGGGTTGATGAATTCGTCGCACGGCGACCACCAGGTGCCGTAGTTCACGACTCCGGGCGTCTCGTCCCCCGCATTGAGTTCGGAGAGGAACGTCGAGCCCACCCTCATCTCCACGCACGAGGTGCTGAAGCAGGCATTTGCCGAGGTCGTGCCGTGGTTCGGGCCGCCAAGCGAAACCCAGTCGTCGACACTCGCTTCCCCCCCGCTGACGAACTTGATGTACCAGCGGGTGTTGAGGCTGCCCATCGAGTGGGCGATGATGTCGACCTTCGTCGCACCGGTCGTTTTGAGCAGGCTTTCGACGTGCGATTTGACTTCTTTTTCGGCGTCGACTTTGTTGGACTGCGAGGTGTTGTAGCTGTAGGCGCTCAAATGGGATTTCGGATAGCCGTCTTTTTCGAAGCGGCCGATCATCGTGTTCCAGTTCGAGGCGCTTCCCGACCAGCCGTGGACAAACAGGATCGGATCGAGCGCCAAAGCGCCGGCGGGCGAGAAGGCCGCGCCGGTTATGCAGATTGCGATCACGGACACAAAGGCCGTGAGCCTCTTCATGGTCATGTTGCCTCCTTTGGTGGGTGGAGGCAACTTCTTACCCGCCTATCTATGCATTAATCCACGTAACTTTGATCAAATCGATCTGATCGACTGCTGCACGACGGCGGGAGTCTCGATCTCCCGCTTAAGGATCTTGCCGGTTGGGCCTTTAGGCAACTCGTCGAGGAACCAGACTACGCGTGGGTACTTGTAAGCGGCGATCCGCTCCTTGACGTAGGCGCTGATCTCCTCCGGACCCAGCTCCTCGCCCTCGTGGAGGACGACCGCGGCACCGATCTCCTCGCCCCACTCGTCGTGGGGGACGCCAACCACGGCGGCTTCGCGGATCTTCGGGTGCTCGTAGAGGACCTCCTCGACCTCGCGCGGGTAGACGTTGTAGCCGCCACGGATGATCAGGTCCTTCTTGCGGTCGACGATGAAGAAGTAGCCGTCCTCGTCGGTGCGGGCCATGTCGCCGCTGTGGAACCAGCCGCCGCGCATCGCCTCCTCGGTCGCCTCGGGGCGCTGCCAGTAGCCCTTCATGATGTTGTGGCCGCGGATCACGATCTCGCCGACCTCGCCCTGCGGAACTGGCTGGTCGTTCTCGTCGACGACCTGCATCTCGACTCCTTCGATCGGGGTGCCGATCGAGCCCGGCTTGCGCTCTTTGTCGGGATGGTTGGAGCAGGCGACTGGAGAGGTCTCCGAAAGGCCGTAGCCCTCCATCACCTTCGCCCCGAAAGCCTCTTCGAAGCCGCGCAGCACCTCAACAGGCATCGAGGCGCCGCCGGTGATGCAGATGCGCAGCGAGGAGGTGTCGAAGCGCTCGCGCTCGGGGTGATGGAGGAGAGCGCCGAACATCGTCGGCACGCCGTAGAAGTGGGTGACCCGGTCCCGCTGCATCGTTGCCAGCGCCTCGCCGGGGTCGAATTTGGGCACCAGAGTGAGGCAGGCGCCGACGCTGAGTGAGGCGTTCATCGCGACCGTCTGACCAAAGGAGTGGAAGAGGGGGAGGGCGCCGAGGACGACGTCGCCGGCGCCGATCTCGCTAGTGGTGCGGGAGGAGACGTCGGCGTTGCGGGAAAGGTTGGCATGGGTCAGCTCGGCGCCCTTCGGCTTGCCGGTGGTGCCCGACGTGTAGAGGATCACCGCGGTGTCGCTCTCGGCGGTCTCAACGGTGCCCCCCGGCTTTGGCTCGATCTCGGCCAGGGTCGCCGCGAAGGCTGCTGGCTCGACCTCAATCAGCTCAGCGCCCGCCTCGGCGGCGCCCTCGCGTGCCTCCTCGCAGAAGCCGTGCCAGGCGAGCAGCAGCTTCGCGTCCGGGTCCTCCAGATAGAAGCCGATCTCGCGCCGCTTCAGCAGCACGTTCATCGGCACCACGATGGCCCCGGCGCGCAGCACTCCGTAGTAGGCGACCGGGAAGTCCGGGACGTTGGGCAGCATCACCCCGACCCGCTCGCCTGGCTCGACCCTCTTCTCGCGCAGCAAGGATGCCAGGCGAGCGCTGCGGTCGTTGAGCTCGGCGTAGCTCAGCTCAACTTCGCCGAGCCGGATCGCCGGGGCCTCCGGCGTCCGTGCGGCGCTCTCGGTCAATAGAGATGCGAGGTTCAGCGCCATCAAATCGCCAAGCCTGCGGAGCTCAGACCTTGAGGAAGTTGTGGACGGGGAACTCTTTGATGTCCGGCGGTCCTGGCATCGCCTTGTCGCCAAGCTCCTGGATCGCCTGGCCCAGGCGTCCTGCCAGGAAGCTGTCGAACTGCGCTCTCGATTCCCAGAAGTCGATGATCCCCCAGCCCTCGTCGATCGGCCCGGCGGAGTGAAAGATCAGCCCCGCCGGCGGTTCCTCTTCCACGTTCATCTGGGCGTTAACGGCCTCGTATTGCTCCTGCGTGCCGCCTGCGAACTTGATCCTGAGTCCAATCGCCATCGTCAATCCTCCTCTTCCGGTTAACTGAGCCTGGCGAGCATAGCCCGCAATCTGCGTGGCGAGCAAGGGGTTCGGCGTGGCGCGCTGCAGTGGCCCGCTAGGCTCGGTGGCGCGATGACCGACTTCGGGGCGCCCATTTCCTTTCTCACCCTGCCGAAGGGGGTGCCGGTGTATTCGAATGACGGGGAGGAGCTGGGCAAGGTCGAGTACGTGCTCTCTGCCCCCAACATCGACATCTTCGACGGAATCGTGCTCGACACCAGCGTCCTGCCCGGGGGGCGTCGCTTCGTAGATGCGCCCGAGGTTGCGGAGATATACGAGCGCGGCGTGGTGCTGACGATCGACGCGGCGGCGGCCCAGAAGCTGCCCGAGCCAGGCGCCAATCCGGGCTCGATCGACGTCGATCCCGGCGATCTCGGCAAAGGCGCGGGCCAGAGCAAGCTGAGCCGGGCCTGGGATCTGATCTCGGGCAAGGGCTGAGAGTCGGAGGCATCTTGCTGCGAGGTTCTCTAGCATTGCGCGCCGTGAAGCTGCCGATTGTCCTGATTTCGCTTTGCGTCGTGCTGGCTTTCGCCGGCTGCGGCGGGAGCAGCGATTCCTCTAGCGAATCGAGCGCCTCAACCGGCGCCACGACGAACGAATCGTCAGCCGAAAAGACCAAGCCCAAGGTGACCGTGCCGAAGGGCGCGCCGCCGAAGAAGCTCGAAGTCAAGGAACTTGAAGAAGGGACCGGCGCGGAAGCGAAGTCGGGCGAGAAAGTCACCGTTCAGTACGTCGGCGTCAATTACAAGAACGGCAAGGAATTCGACTCTTCCTGGAGTCGCAACGAACCGTTCAGCTTCAGCCTCGGCGCCGGCGAAGTGATCCCAGGCTGGGACCAGGGCGTCAAAGGGATGAGGGTCGGCGGCCGCCGCGAGCTGGTCATCCCACCCGAACTCGCCTACGGAGAAGCCGGCGCCCCGCCCGCAATCGGTCCGAACGAAACGCTCGTGTTCGTGATCGACTTGCTTGAAGCCGGTTGAGCGGCTTAGTCGTTTTGATTTGACCTGATCGTTTAAAGTATTCGGAGTGAAGGCGTTCATGCTGATGGCCGGGGTGTGTGCGAGCCTGCTCGTCGCCGGATGCGGGGAAAGCAGCAGCTCGGCGAGCGAACTCAAAAGCGCCGCGGCTGCCGCGCGGCCGAAACCGACGAAGCTGCCGCAGGGCCCGACGTCGCACAAGCTGATCGTCAAGGATTTGATCGAAGGCACCGGCGCTGAAGCCAAGAATGGCGACGTGGCAGTGGTCCATTACGTAGCGGGGGTCTACGAGAGGGGCGAAGAAATCGAATCTGGTTGGGTCAAGGGCAGCGCCTTTGAAGTGCCGCTTGGCTCCCACACCGCAAAGCTTCCCTATTGGGAAAAGGGATTGCCGGGGATGCGGGTCGGCGGTCGCCGTGCGCTGATCTTCCCCACCACTCCCAAGCATTTCCCAATCGGGAGCGAACTTGGCGACACGCTGGTGTACGTGATCGACCTACTGGAAATCAGAAGATGAGCCACGGCGAGGCACCCGTTCGAAAAGCAGCCCAGAGGATACCCTCGTGTACGTGATCGATCTGGTCGCTGTCAACTAGCGAGATCATCCTCTCCGAACGGCTCACCTCGCAGGGCCTTGCCGGGTCCCCGTTGCCCGACCCGGTCGCTGTGGCCGAGCGCCTGTTCGCGGTGCAGGGTCAGGATCCGCGCGGCTTTCGCCTTGCAGTGCGAGCGCGGACCAATGGCCTGACTGCCGCCGACGTCGACCGAGCGCTGAGCGAGGATCGCAGCCTGGTCGTCACTTGGCTCAACCGCGGCACGCTGCACCTGGTCCGCAGCGAGGACTACCCGTGGCTGCAGGCGCTGACCACGCCGCCTCTGCTCACCTCCAGCAGCCGACGCCTGCGGCAGGAGGGGGTGAGCGAAGCGGAGGCTGAGCGCGCTGTCGGGGTAATCGAGAAGGCGCTCGCCGACGAGGGGCCGCTGACTCGCGTCCAGCTCCGTGAGCGCCTCGATGAGGCAGATGTGCTGACTGAGGGCCAGGCGATGATCCACCTCCTCTTCCTCGCGGCTGTGCGCGGGATCGTCGTGCGAGGGCCGATGGTGGGCAAGCAGCACGCATACGTTCTGGTGCGTGACTGGCTGGGGGAGCCGAAGCCAGTCGATCGCGAGAAGGCGTTGGCCGAGCTGGCCCGCCGCTACCTGGTCGGCCACCAGCCGGCGACTGACCGCGACCTCGCGAAGTGGGCCGGCCTGCCGCTACGCGATGCCCGTGCCGGGCTGAAGGCGATTGGCTCCGAGCTGGAGGAGGACGAAGATGGCCTGGTCCGCGTCGCCGGGCGGCCCGAACCGGAGAAGCCGCCGCCGCGCCTGCTCGGCGCCTTCGACCCGGTCCTGCTTGGCTGGGCCTCGCGCGAGCCGATCCTCGGCTCGCACACGAGCCTCGTCACGAGGAACGGCATCTTCCACCCCTTCGCCATGGTCGACGGCCGCGCCGTGGCCAAGTGGGGCTTCGCCGGCGGGGTCGTGTCGCTCGAGCCGCTCCAGCACCTTCCGGCGAGAACCAGCGCCGCGCTCGAAAGCGACGCCGCCGGCGTCGCCCGCTTCCTGACCATGTCTGACTGACTAGCCCAGCTTCGGGCTGCGCCAGGGCTGCGCCAGGCGGTTGGCCAGGTCGTCGGCCAAGCCCTCGATCGGGACTCGGGTCTGCTCGAGGGAGTCGCGGTCGCGGAGGGTTACGGTGTCGTCTTCCATCGTCTGGTGGTCGACGGTGATTCCCCAGGGGGTGCCGATCTCGTCCTGGCGGCGGTAGCGCTTGCCGATCGAGCCGCCCTCGTCGAACTCGGCGGGGACGCGGCGGCGCACCTGCTCGAAGATCTCGCGGGCCTTCTCCGGCATGCCCTCCTTGGAGACGAGGGGAAGGATCGCGACCTTGACCGGCGCGAGACGGGGGTGGAGGCGCAGCACGGTGCGCTGGCGGCCCTCCACCTCCTCAACGTCGTAGGCGTCGACGAGGAAGGCGAGCGTCGCGCGGTCGGCACCGGCGGCCGGCTCGATCACGTGGGGGACGTAGCGCTCTTTCGTCTGCTGGTCGAAGTACTCGAGCTTCTCGCCGCTGAACTTGGTGTGCTGGGTGAGGTCGAAGTCGCCGCGGTTGGCGATTCCCTCCAGCTCCGACCAGCCGATCGGGAAGAGGTACTCGATGTCGCTGGTCGCCGAGGAGTAGTGGGAGAGCTCATCGGCGCCGTGGGCGCGCACCCGCAGCAGGTCGGGGCGGATGCCGAGCTCGGTGTACCAGCGCTCGCGCTCCTCCATCCAGAGCTTGTGCCACTTTTCCGCTTCGGCGGGCGGGACGAAGAACTCCATCTCCATCTGCTCGAACTCGCGGGTGCGGAAGATGAAGTTGCCGGGGGTGATCTCATTGCGGAAGGACTTGCCGATCTGGGCGATCCCGAAGGGCGGCTTCTTGCGGGCGAATCCGAGCACGTTCTTGAAGTTGATGAAGATCCCCTGCGCGGTCTCCGGCCGCAGGTAGACCTCCGAGCCCTCGCCCGCCACCGGGCCGACATGGGTCTCGAACATCAGGTTGAACTGGCGCGGCTCCGACAGCTCGCCGCCGCACTCCGGGCAGCGCAGCTCGGCCTCCGGGTCGCCGCCCTCGGTTTCGACCGCCTCGCGCAGATGGTCCTCGCGCCAGCGCTTCTTGCACTTGCCCAGGCACTGGACGAGCGGGTCGGTGAAGCCCTCGAGGTGGCCTGAGGCCTCCCAGACCCGTGGGTGCTGGAGAATCGCCGAGTCGAGCGCGACGATGTCGTCGCGCTCCTGCAGCATCGCCCGCCACCACTCGGCTTTGACGTTGTTCTTCAGCAGCACGCCGTAGTGGCCGTAGTCGTAGGTCGAGCCGAGACCACCGTAGATCTCGGAGGAGGGGAAGACGAAGCCGCGGCGCTTGCACAGCGCGACGATCTCCTCCATCGAGGTTCCCTCCCCACGGAGGTCTTGGTCCGTGCTTGCCATGGGCGGAACCGTATCGGCTGCGATAATCCGCCATCCCGTGCCTATCTACGAGTACAAATGCGCCAACGGCCACGTCTTCGACGTGATCCAGAGAATGAGCGACGAGGCGCTGACCGAGTGCCAGGAGTGCGGCGCCCCCGCCGAGCGCGTCCTGCACCCAGTAGCGATCCACTTCAAGGGCTCCGGCTTCCACAACACCGACTACGGGAAAAAGAAGACCGGCGCCAACGGCAGCTCGTCAGACGGCTCGCAGGACTCCGCCGATTCAAAGACCTCGGAGTCGAAGAGCCCAGAGTCAAAATCAAGCGACTCGAAATCTCCCGCCAAAGCCGAGTAGGCGCTCGATGGGGGGCGGCGGGGTCGCCTCGCCGATGCCTCGCGAAGCGGCCCCGGCAGGGTGACTCCAGCCGCGAAGCGGCACCAGATTCCACCGCCGAAGGCGGTGGTGGGCACTCGGTGAGTCGACCCCGCCGCCCCTAACCCAGCAGCTTCCTAACGGCGCGCCGCCGCTCGGAATCCGGCACTTCGATCGAGCCGCCGGGTCCCGGCGGGCAACCCGAGTTGGGACCGCTGCAGAGCACGTCGGCCTTGCTTTCGCCGCCGATGGCTGCTGCCAGGATCAGCTGCGGCATGGTGAGGAACCCCATGTCGCTGACGAAGGCCTTCGGCGCGTCCCAGCCGATGATCGGCCCCTTGACGAAGTTGTAGGGGAGACGGAGGGGATCGGTGAGGCGGTCCTTGATGCCGCTGATCACCGCCTGCTGCGCCTTCTCACGCTGGATGTCTTCGTAGCCGAGCGTGTAAGCGCTCTTGCCGGGACCGGGGCAGGGGCTGGGCTCGCGGACGCGGGAGTAGATCAGGGCCTTTTCGCCGTCGAGCGTGTTCTCGCCCTGGCCGAGCCGCAGGGTGAAGCCGCCCTGGCCGCCGCCGGCGCCGCCCGAGATGTCGGCGCAGATCTTGTGCGGAACGTCGACCTTGACGCCGCCGACCGCGTTGATCAGGTCTTCGAAACCGGTGAAGTCGACGATCGCGACGTGGTCGATTTCGATCCCGAGGAAGTCTTCGACGGCTTCGATCTCCGCTCCGGCGCCGCCGAACGCGTACGCCGCGTTGATCTTCTGCGGGCTCTGGCCGGGGATTTCGGCGTAGCTGTCGCGCGGGATCGAGAGTTTGCGGAAGGCGCCGCCCCCGGCACGGATCAGCATCAGCGTGTCGGCGCGGAACTGGCCGACCGAGCATTCGCCGTGGGGGGCGTCCCCGTGTGCCTGCTGTTCGAAGCACTCCTGCGAAGGCGCCGCGCCGGGCTCTTTGGTGTCGGGCGGGCGGGCGTCGGTGCCGAGCACCAGGATCGTCTGCGCGCTGGGCAGCAGGAACGGGTTGCCGTGCAGCTTCGACTTCGCTTCGCCGGAGAGCTTGAAGGCCTGCAGCTGGGCGGAGACCGCGAAGGCGAGGAAGCTGAGCAGGATCCAGCCGAGCGCCGCCAGTCCGATCCATTTCAGCGCTCGCCGTGCCCAGGGCCGGGGCGGTCGCGGGCCGCGCTCACGCCCCGAGCCGCCGGACCTCCCCGGCAGCTTCGGCATCCGCCAGTCGCGCTCGCGGAGGCCGGAGAGGTCGGGTTTGCGGAAGCGCGAGAAGAAGCCCCGGCGGGCTCGGTAGACCTTGTAGTCGGGCGGCCCGGAGGGCCGCTGCTCGCCGTCGTTTGCCATGAAAGACTCCGGAATCATGCCGATGCCCGCGGTCGCCCGCGCACACCTATGAGTTCTGCCGAAGCGATAGGCGTCGATCTGGGCGGCACGAAGATGCTGCTCGGCGTCCTCGACGGCAACTCCAAGACCGTCTGGGAGAGCCGCGAGGGTTCCGCCGGCGAGGGCGAGAGCGAACTGGTCGAGCTGCTGGTGCGCGAGCTGGAAGAGGCCCGCTCGGCGCGAGCCGGGGTGAAGACGATCGGGATGGGCATCCCGGCCACGATCGACCACGAGAAGGGCGTCGCTGTCGCGGCAGTCAACCTGCCGATCGAGGATCTGCCGATCCGCGACATCGTCGTCGAGCGGATCGGGTTGCCCACGTTCGTCGACAACGACGCCAACGTCGCGGCGCTCGCCGAGCACCTCTTCGGCGCTGCGCGCGGCGCCCAGAATGCCGTGATGCTGACGATCGGCACCGGGATCGGCGGCGGCCTGATCCTCGGCGGTGAGATCTACCGCGGCTCGACCGGCGCTGGCGCCGAGCTCGGCCACATGGCGATCCAGATGGACGGTCCCGGTTGCCAGGGGAACTGCCCCAACCGTGGTTGCGTGGAGGCGCTGGCCTCCGGTACCGCGCTCGGCCGCGAAGGCCTGGCTGCGGCCGAAAGCGCGCCCGACTCCGCGCTCGGCAAGCTGCTCGCCGCGGGTGAGGAGATCGACGGCAAGGCTGTAACCGTCGTGGCCCAGGAGGGAGATGAGACCGCGATCGAGGTCTTCGACCTGGTCGGCGGCCGCCTCGGCGTCGCCCTCGCCAGCTTCGCCAACATCTTCGAGCCGGAAGTGATCGTGATCGGCGGCGGCGTGATCGCCGCGGGCGAGCTGCTGCTCGAGCCGGCACGCCGCGAGCTGGAGGCGAGGGCGCTGCGGCCGATGAACCGCACCCCTGTGGTCGCCGCCGAGTTGGGGGAGGACGCCGGAATGATCGGCGCCGCCGCGATGGCACGGATCGAGTTGGAGAAAGCGGAGGGCTGATGCCGGGGTCGCTGATCGTCTGCCCGACCCCGATCGGAAACCTCGACGACATCACGATCCGCGTGCGCGACGCTCTCGTCGCCGCCGACTACGTCGCCTGCGAGGACACGCGCCGCAGCGGCGGCCTGCTCGACAAGCTCGGCATCCGCCCGGCGCCGCCGCTGATCTCCATCCACGAGGGCAACGAAGCGCCCCGCGCGATCGAGCTGGCGCAGCGGATCGAACGGGGCGAGACCGTCGCCCTCGTCTCCGACGCCGGCATGCCGGCGATCTCCGACCCCGGCTTTCGCCTGATCCGGCGTTGCATCGAACGGAATCTGGAGGTAACCGTGCTGCCTGGGCCGTCGGTGGTGCCGGTGGCGCTGGTCGCCTCCGGCCTGCCCACCGACCGCTGGCGCTTCGAGGGCTTCCTGCCGAAGCGCTCCGGCGAGATGGAGCGAGTGCTGCGCTCAACCGAGACCGTCGTCGCCTTCGAGTCGCCGCGCCGGATCGGCGACTCGCTCGCGGCCCTTGCCGCGATCGCCCCCGACCGCCCGGCCGCGGTCTGCCGCGAGCTGACGAAGATGCACGAGGAGGTCTCGCGCGCCACCCTGGCCGAGCTGGCGCGCCGCTTCCGCGGCGACGTCAAAGGGGAGATCGTGCTGGTGATCGCGCCGGCCTCCTCAGAGGACCACGACAAGGACGTCGGCTTTGCCGTCGACGCGCTCCGCCATCTGGTCCAGTCCGGCGCCCGCCCACGTGCCGCCGCCAGCGTCGTCGCGGCCCTGACCGGCACCCGCGCCAACGATCTCTACCGAGCCCTGACCGGCCGCGAGCCGCGCAGGTGATCGACTAGCCTCGCTGGCCGATGGCCTACTACGTCACCACGCCGATCTACTACGTCAACGCCGAGCCCCATCTCGGCCACGCCTACTCGACGCTCGCGGCCGACATCCTCGCCCGCCACATGCGCCAGCGCGGCGAGGACGTCTTCTTCCTCACCGGAACCGACGAGCACGGCGAGCCGATCGAGACCGCGGCCGAGCGCGAGGGGGTGACGCCGCAGGAGCTCGCCGACCGCAACGCGGCCAAGTTCGAAGAGCTGATGCCGATCATCGATGCCACCAACGACTTCTTCATCCGCACCTCCGATCCGCGCCACGCGACCCAGGTCGCCGAGATCATGCAGCGCGTCTACGACAACGGCTGGGTCAACAAGGGCACGTATGAGGGCTGGTACTGCCCGCGCTGCGCCGACTTCAAAACCGAGCGCGAGCTCGGTCCCGGCCAGACCTGCCCGATCCACGAGATCCCGCTCGAGCGCGAACGCGAGGAGAACTGGTTCTTCCGCCTCTCCGCCTTCCAGGGGCAGCTCGAAGGGCTCTATGAGGGGCGGCCCGACTTCGTCGTGCCCGAGTTCCGCCGTAACGAGGCGGTCTCCTTCATCAAGGGGGGGCTGGAGGACGTCTCGCTCTCACGACCGAAGCTGAAGTGGGGGATGCGCCTCCCCTGGGATCCCGAGCAGCGGATGTACGTCTGGTTCGATGCGCTGCTCAACTACGTGACCGCGCTCACCTTCGCCCGCGAGGGCGAGGATCTGACCGAGCGCTTCTGGCCGGCGAGCTTGCACGTGATGGCGAAGGACATCCTCAAGTTCCACGCGGTGATCTGGCCGGCGCTGCTCTGGGCGGCGGACCTGGAGCCCCCGCAGCGGATGGCGATTCACGGCTACCTGCTGATGGGCGAGAAAAAGATGTCGAAGTCGCTCGGCAACGTGCTCGACCCGTTCGAGGCGATCGAGCGCTTCGGCGCCGACGCGCTGCGCTTCTACTGCTTCCGCGAGGTCAGCTTCGGCCAGGACGGCTCGATCTCCACCGCCGGCTTTGAGGCTCGCTACGACACCGAGCTGGCCAACGACTTCGGCAACCTCGCCAGCCGCGTGCTGGCGATGGTCGACCGCTACCGCGACGGGGTCGTTCCGACCGCGCAGGTCGATGCGGTGCTGGCGGAGGACTTTGAAGGGATCGTCGAGCGTTTCAGCGAGTTGCTCGATCGGGCCGAGCTGACCCAGGCCTTGGAGGAGGCCTGGAAGCTGGTCCGCCGCCTCAATCGCTACGTCGAGGAGACTCGCCCATGGGAGCTGGCCAAGGACGAGGCCGACCCCGAGCGTCTCGACGAAGTCCTCTACAACCTCGTCGAGGGGTTGCGCGTCATCACCCTGCTGCTCGTCCCCTACCTGCCGCAGACGAGCGAGCAGCTGCTGGCTGCGCTGGCAGAGGACTCCCGAAAGCTCAGCGAGCTGGGTGCCCGACCTGGGGGCCAGAAGGTCGAGCGCGTCCCGCCGCTCTTCCCCAAGGTCGAGGCGCCAGCTTGATGGACTCTCATGCCAGCGAGTCGGGACTGAGCTGGTCCGGCTGCGTGTACCCACCGAGGGCCATCGTCAGGTCGAGCTCGGCAAGGATCATCTTCAGCACGGTTTCCACGCCCTGTTGTCCCTCGAGGGCGAGCCCCCAGACGTAGGGACGGCCAATGCAGACTGCATCGGCGCCGAGCGCCAATGCCTTGATCGCGTCGGCGCCGCTGCGGATGCCGCTGTCGAAGAGGATCGCCAGATCGCCGCCGACCGCCTCGGCGATCGGGCCGAGCGCGTCGAGCGAGCCGACGGCGCCGTCGACCTGGCGGCCGCCGTGATTGGAGACGATGATGCCGTCGATACCGCGCCGCGCCGCCTCACGGGCGTCGTCTACATGTTGGATGCCCTTGACCAGGATCGGAAGCGAAGTCAGCTCCCGCAGCAGGGCCAGGTCGTCCCAGGTCAGCGAGGGGTTGGCGAGGACGCCGAGATAGTGGCCGGTGGCGGCGCCGAGGTCCTCCTCCGGCGTCTGCTCGAGGCCGGCCCGGAAGGCCGGGTCCTGGAGGTAGTTGGCGTTGCCCATTCCCTGCAGGAATGGAAGCCAAGCCTGTTGCAGATCGCGGGGCTTCCAGCCCGGGATGAAGGTATCGACGGTGACGACGATCGCCCGGTAGCCGGCCGTCTCGGCGCGGCCGATGAAGCTCTTCAGCAGGTCCACGTCGTTGGGCCAGTAGAGCTGGAACCAGCGCGGCGCCTCACCGCCGGCCGCGGCGATCTCCTCCAGCGTGTAGGCCGAAGCGGTGCTGGCGATCATTGGCACTCCGAGCGCCGCCGCCGCGCGCGCAGTCGCCAGCTCACCGTCCTCGTGGAGAACCTTCTGCACGCCGATCGGCGCCAGCATCAGAGGCGCCGGCATCGCCGTGCCGAGCACCTCCGTTGAGAGGTCGCGGGCGGCGACGTCGCGCAGCATCCGCGGCACGATGCGCCGCCGGTCGAGCGCCTCGCGGTTGGCGCGCATCGTGTGCTCGGCGCCCGCTCCGGCGAAGACGTAGTTGGCCGCCTTCTCGTCCATCGCTTCACGGGCAAGGCGTTCCAGCTCCTCGACCGCGACCGGGATCGAGGGGGCCTCGCCACCGAGCCCCCGGGCGTAGATCTCGCGGTAGTAGTCGGCGAAGTCCGCCATCGCCGTGAAGGCTATTCAGCGAGAGTGGCTGAGGCCGAGGCGGCGGCGCCAGTCGCGCGCGTTGAAGGCGCGGGAGGCGCGGGCGATGAGGCCGCGGCGGGACTTCGTGTACGGGTACCAGGTCGGCTCGCGCTTGCCGCCGAAGCGGGTAACCACCAGCGACTCGGGGCGGCAGTACTTCTTGATCCCGTACTCGCCGTGGCGGAAGCCGATCCCGGAATCCTTCCAGCCGCCCATCGGCACATCCATCAGGACGTAGTTGACGATCACGTCGTTGACGTTGACCGCGCCGGCCTCGATGCGCCGGGCAATCTTCTCAGCGCGCTCCCTCTCGCCGAAGACCGAGCCGGCGAGCCCGTAGCGGGTGTCGTTCGCCAGGCGCAGCGCCTCCTCGGAGTCGCGCACCTTCATCACGCCGACGACCGGGCCGAAGGTCTCGTCACGCATCACCGTCATCGAGTGGTCGACGTCGACCAGCACGGTCGGTTCGAAGTAGTCGCCCGGTCCGTCCACCCTCTTGCCGCCAACCAGCGCCTTGGCGCCCTTGCCGAAGGCGTCCTCGACGTGAGCTTCGACGACCGCCCGCTGGTTCGGTGAAGTCATCGCCCCCACGTCCTTTTCCGGCGTCTTGCTATCGGCACCCTGGCGCAGCGCGCCTACCTCCTTGGTCAGCTTGGCGACGAACTCGTCGTAGACTGGCTCCTCGACGTAGATGCGCTCCACCGAGAGGCAGACCTGGCCCGAGTTGAACATCGAGCCCCAGGTCGCGGCGTTGGCGGCGCGGTCGATGTCCGCATCGGAGAGGACGATCATCGGGTCCTTGCCGCCGAGCTCGAGGCTGACCGGGGTCAGGGTGTCGGCCGCACGCGCCATCACCTTACGGCCAGTCCTATCCGAGCCGGTGAACTGGATGAAGTCGACGTTGTCGACCAGGGCGCCGCCGGTCTCACCGGTGCCGTGCACGCAGGCGAATACGTCGGGGCCGCCGATCTCCTCTCCCCACGCCTTGATGATCTCGTCGATACCCAGCGGGGTGAGCTCGGAGGGCTTGACGACCACCGCGGCGCCCGCCTGGAGAGCGGGGATCGCGTCGCCCAGAGCCAGCGCCAGGGGGAAGTTCCAGGGACTGATCACGCCGACCACGGGGTAGGGCCGGTATTGGACCATCAGTTTTTTCGCGGCCATCAGCGGCGAATGGGGGCGGACCGTTTCGTCGCCGATGAACTTGACGGCCTTGGCGCCGTAGAAGTTGATCAGGTCGGTGAGGTAGATGATCTCGGTCGCCGTGTCGGCGCGGACCTTGCCGGTTTCGGCCTGCATCGTGTCGGCGATCCGCTCGGAGTTGTCGAGCAGCCAGTCGCGCAGCTTGCCCAGCCAGCGGTAGCGGCCCTCGATCCCGAGCGCCTCCCACTCGGCCTGGTTGGCGCGCATCCTCGCCACGGTCTTGGCGACGCTCTCGGGGGAATCCACCGCGACGCTCCCGATCTTTGCTCCGGTGGCCGGATTGAGGACGTCGATCTGCTCAGCGTCACCTCCGTTCGAGCTCGCGCCGTTGACTGCCGTGCTGCTCTCGTGCGCAGTTCCGCTCTCCACCTGACCGCTCCCTTCAAGTTTGGCTGGTCAGCCAACCCTAGCGCGGGACCAGCCGGTAGACCGGCCCGTCGAGCGAGCAGACGTAGAGGTGGCCATGGTCGTCTTCGCCGAAGGAGCTGGGGTCGGAGACACTGAGCCCGAGCCTTCGATCTCCATTCGCCCGGCGCAGGTGGGGGACGAGGCTGCGCAGCTCGCCCTCGCAGAGGTCGGCGTAGACATAACGCTTGTAGAGCGATGGCAGGCGGCGGTCGCGAACCACGTAGCCGCCGATGATCGAGCAGCTGCCGCCGCGGCTGTGGGGGTAGGCGAAGATCGGTTTGGTGGTCCCGCCGGGGTCTGGCGTGCCGCTGTTTTCTTCCCGGTAGGGAGAGAAGCCCTCGAAGGCGTCCCAACCGAAATTGGCGCCCTGCGCCGCTCCGAGGGTGGTGTAGTCGAGCTCCTCGAAGCGGTTCTGGCCGACGTCGCCGATCGCGATCCGGGGTTGCTTGGCGGTCACCGTGTCGAAGGAGAAGCGGAACGGGTTGCGCAGGCCATAGCTGTAGATCTCCGGGCGGGCGCCAGCCCGCCCCGGGTCGATCCGCAGCAGCTTGCCGAGCAGGCTGTGGCGGTTCTGGGCGTTGTTCGGCGGGTCGCCCCCCGAGCCGCCGTCTCCCGTGCCGAAATAGAGGAGGTTGCCCAGGAATTGCAGCTGGCCGCCGTTGTGATTGGCGTTGACGGGATGGGGTATTTCGACTACTGCGCGACGAGAGCCCCCCGCGGCTCGCGTCGCGCCCCTTCGTTTGAACTCGTCGATCCTGATGTTGCCCTGGGAGTCGGTGTAGTAGACGTAGAAGCGGCGGCTGTGCTTGTAGTCGGGCGGGAAGGCGATCGAGAGCAGGCCGCGCTCGCCGCCGGAGGAGACCAGGTCGTGGATGTCGAGGAACGGCCGGCTGAGTCGGCGCCCCCCGCGCAGGACCCGCACCCTGCCCCCCTGCTCGGCCACGAACAGCAGCTTCGGAAAGCCGGGAGCGCCGGTGACGTATACGGGTGAGTCGAAGCGGCCGATCTGCTCGAGGCCGACGCCCTGACCGGCGGGCTGCTGAGCCGATCCGCACGCTGGCAGGGCCAGCGCGAAGAGCATCGCCACGACGCTACCTGCGCTTGTCCGTCTTCCCGCCGATTTCAACAACTTCACCATTGTCCGTCACTTCCGTTTCCGGCGGAACGTTGGTGATCTGCGTGGCGAAGGAGCCTCCAGCTTCGGTGCCGGCCGCGGTCTGTGCCTTCTCCGTGCCCCCGAGCCCGGCGCCTACTTCGAAGAAGAGCCTGTAGCTGCCGGCTTTGACCGCGCTCAGCTTCCAGACCGCTTCCGTCGTCGCGCCCGGCTTCAGCGGGCCGAAGTCAAAGGTCTTGGGGCTCGACGTTTCGGCCCCGGCTCGTTCGGAGGAGCCGTTCACTCTCGGGTAGCGCGCCGCCAGCGCCCAGATCGGGCGGTCCGGCTGGGCAAGGCCCGCCTGCGGATCGCGGTAGCCGAAGGGCAGGGACGAGTTGCGGCCTTCCCTGCCGCCGACCGAGATCGTCATGGTGAGCGCAGGCAGGGCCTTGCGGCCGGTGTTGCGCACACCGAGTCGCAGCAGCGTCGTCTCACCGAGCCGCTGCTTGGCCGGGAATTCCGCGGTGACGACCTTTACCGGGTAGGCGCCGGCGGTCTCGTTCGCATCAGAGGACGATTCTTCGCCGCAGGCGGACAGCGAGAGAGCCAGGGCCACAGCAACGGCGATCGCCGCAGCAGCGGCGATTCGGGAATGCCGGCCGTATCTGCGATTCCCCCCCAAATCCGCCGGAACATACCACGGGGTTTCCGCCCCTCAGGCCCCCTCGAACGCAGTCCGGTCGGGTTAGTGGGATCTCAACACTTGGCTAACGGACGACGCTGGCACATCCCATAGACTCAAAGTACGGAGCAGGGGCCGCCCGATGCGGTCCCGCTTTGTCGGAGGAGAGATGGAAGCAGCCGCATCTATAGGCAGGAGGATTGCCCCCGCCAAGTCGTTCTTCGAGCAGGTGGGGGACATGATGATCCTGACCGCGCGCACGCTGGTCTCCGCGGTCCGGCCTCCCTATCCCTACGGCGAGGAGTTCATCGGCCAGTTCCTCTTTGCCCTGCAGCTCTGCTGGTTTCCACTGCTGGTCTCGACCGTCGCCTTCGGCTTCGGCGCGCCCGGACTGCAGGCGGCCAACTTCCTCACTCTGTTCGGTTCGCTGGACCGGCTCGGCGGCTTCTTCGTGCTCGCCTCGATCCGCGAGTTCGCCCCCTTCGTCACCGCGGTGGTCGTCGCCGGCGTCGCCGGCACCGCGATCACCGCCGACCTCGGTGCCCGCAAGATCCGCGAGGAGCTCGACGCCCTGCAGGTGCTCGGCGTCGACCCGATCAAGAACCTGGTCGTGCCGCGCTTCCTGGCGCTGATGCTGATCACCGGCCTGCTCGACATCTACGCGCTGATCTTCGGCATCAGCGGCGGCATCCTCACCGAGCTCCTCTACAACCAGCCGCTCGGCGGTTTCTTCGCGACCCTCTTCACCAACGCCTCGATCACCGACCTCTGGGGCTCACTGATCAAGTGCACCCTGTTCGGGGCGATCATCTCGGTCGTCTGCTGCTACAAGGGGATGACTGCGTCCGGGGGCGCCGCCGGGGTCGGCCGCGCCGTCAACCAGGCGGTGGTGATCTCCTTCATGGGCGTCTTCGCCTTCAACTACGTCTTCACCCAGACCCTGCTGGCGACCAATCCCGACCTGCAGACGATTCGATGAACGCCTGGCTCGAAGTCCCGCGCGGCTGGCTCGATTCCTTCGGCGAGATCGCCCGCTTCGGCTCGCGCGTCGCCGGTCTCGTCTACTCGGGCCGCGTCCTGCGCTTCTTCGGCGAGAGCCTGCGCCAGGCCGGCATCCTGATTCTCGGCTCGGCCGTGATCATCTGGGGGCTCGTCTTCATCCTCGGCCTGCAATGCGGTATCGAGGGCGCCTACCTGCTGCGCGCCAACGGCGCCCCCGCCTATGCCGGCGTCTTCTCGGCCTGGTGCGACCTGCGCGAGATCATGCCCTACGCCTTCGGTTACATGCTGTCCGCCAAGGTCGGCACCGGGATCGTCGCCGAGCTCGGCGCGATGCGGATCTCCGACGAGATCGACGCGCTCGAGGTGATGGGTGTGCCTCCCGTGACCTTCCTCTGCGCGACCCGCCTCCTCGCCGCCTGGATCGCCTTCCCGTTCATGTACCTGGTCGGGATCGGGATCATGTACTTCGCCAGCTACCTGGCTGTCGTCGAACAGATCGGCGACGTCTCCTCCGGCGGCTACCTGCTGATCTTCTGGCTGTTCCAGAACCCGCCGGACTTGATCTTCAGTCTGATCAAGGGAATGTTCATGGCGACGGCGATCGTGATGGTCGGCTGCTACTACGGCTACACCGCCTCCGGCGGACCGGTCGGAGTGGGCACCGCGACCGCCAAGTCGATGGTCCTCAACATCGTTCTAGTTCACATCATCGGGATGCTCGGCACGCTGGTCTTCTGGGGTGCCAACCCGAGGGCGCCGATAGGAGGCTGAGTACGCTTTATGGCAATGGATGAGCCGAGCCAGATCCGCGACGAGGAAGAGGGGCAGGCGCTCGCCGAGGAGGCGGCGGCCGAACCGGCTGCCGGCGGCCCCTATGTAAGCGAGGACGGGGCGACGATGGGCCGCGACTTCGTCATCCCGGGCGTCGACCCGGCCGAGGCCGACCCCTACCGCTTCCACACCGGGCGCAAGCGCGACCACGGCAGCACCGACGCGATCGAGATCATCAACCTGGTCAAGCAGTTCGGCCGCGCTCGGATCCTCAACGGGCTAAACCTCGGCCTTCCCGAAGACCAGGTCTCGATGGTGCTGGGCCCCTCGGGCACCGGCAAGAGCGTCTTGATCAAGCACATCGTAGGACTGCTCTATCCGGACTCCGGCGACGTCCTCGTGCACGGCGAATCGATCCCCGCGATGACCGACGATGAACTCTTCGAGGTGCGCAAAAAGTTCGGCCTGCTGTTCCAGGACGGGGCGCTGTTCGGGTCGATGAACATCTACGACAACACCGCCTTCCCGCTGCGCCAGCACACGGACAAAAGCGAGGAGGAGATCGGCGAGATCGTCAACCGCCGGCTCAAGGAGGTCGGCCTGATCGAGGCGATCTACAAGATGCCGAACGAGCTCTCGGGCGGAATGCGCAAGCGGGCCGGTTTCGCCCGGGCGCTGGTGCTGGAACCGGCGATCGTGATGTTCGACGAGCCCGATTCCGGGCTCGACCCGGTGCGCACGGCGCTGCTTTGCGAGCTGATCCGTGAGGTGCACGCCGAGAACGGCGGCTGCTACCTGGTGATCAGCCACGACCTCAACACGGCGCGGCGGATCTCCGACTTCATCGCCGTCCTCTGGAACGGCAAAATCGTCGAGTCGGGCCCCAAAGAGGAACTCTTCGACTCGGAAAACCAGTTCGTCCACCAGTTCCTCAACGCTGACGTCACGGGTCCGCTGTCGATGGACTGAGCGAGGAGGCGGTCGGGTGCCCCTCCGCGCTCAACTTTTTCGGTGTTGCGCTGGTGGCCTTCCGAGATTGAATTGACGAAAAAGTACAAGCCGCGCGGAGGGGCACCCGGCCGCCTCCTCTCGATCCATCGCGGCAGGCCATGAACGCCGAGGGCGTCGGGAGCTGGCTTTCTCGCCTAGCTGGGTGGGCCGTACGGCATGCGCGGGTTGTGCTCGCGGTTGCGGTTTCCCTCGCCATCGGAGCTGCGGTGGCCGCTACGCAGCTGCCGACCGATGCCGCCACTAACACGCTGGTCGATTCGGACACGGCCAGCTACCAAGCTACGCAGCAGGTCAAGCGGGACTTCGGTGAAGAACCGGTGGTCATTCTTGCTGAGGGGGATCTGCAGCGCCTCGTCCTGACCGCCAATCTGGGGCGTCTGCTGCGGCTCGAGGGGTGCCTCTCGGGCAAGGTGCCGAAGGGGGCGAAGCCGATCCCCGGGCCGTGTGCCGAGCTGGCCGAACAGGACCCGGTGCGCTCGGTCGTCGGCCCGGCGACCTTCCTCAACGAGGCCGTTATCCAGATCCAGCGCCAGCTCCAGCGGCTTGCGGCCACCGTCCCGCCAGACCAGTTGCGCGAACTGCTGCTCGAAGTCGCCGCGAAGTACGGGATCACCAGCGCGCCGAGCCTCTCCAATCCCGACTTTCTGGCCGCGATCGTCTTCGACCTGCACAAGGCGCGGGGGACGCCGAAGGCCCGCCTCTCCTATCTCTTCCCGAACAACCACTCGGCGCAGATCATCCTGCGCCTGCGACCCGACCTCAGTGAGGCTGAACGCCATCAGGCCATCGAAACGATCAAGGCGATCGTTCACGACCCAGTCGCTCGCAATGTCTGCAAGTTCAAGGGCAAGCCCGAGCGCTGTTTCCAGTTGCACGGCGGCCGCTTCGTCATCTCCGGCGTCCCCGTTGTCATCGATGGGGTAACGCGGGCACTCAAGGACGCGCTGCTGGTGCTGCTCGGCGTGGCTGTCGTCGTCATGGCGCTCGTCCTCCTCCTGGTCTTCCGCTCCCGCTTCCGGCTCTTGCCACTGGCGATCGCCCTGGCCGCGGCGGCACTCACCTTCGGCCTCTTCGGACTGCTGGGCGGCTCGCTGACTATGGCCTCGATTGCTGTGTTGCCGATCCTTATCGGCCTCGCCGTCGATTACGCGATCCAGTTGCAGGCGCGCTATGACGAGGCAGTCGCGCTCGGTGCCAGCCCCGGCACCGACGCCGCCCGCTTAGCGGCATCCGGTGGCGGCCCAGCCATCGCCACTGCTTGCCTAGCCACCGGCGCGGGCTTTCTTGCCCTTCAACTCTCGCCAACCCCAATGGTCCGCAGTTTCGGCCTGCTCCTCGTCGTCGGCATAGCAATTGCCTTCACGCTGGCGTTCGTTGCGGGCTTTGCTGCGTTCAGTCTGCGGAAAGAGGTGGGAGCGCCGGGTCCCCCTCCGCGCGCTGGGTTTTTCGCCTTGCGGTTTGGGTCTCTCGCTGAGCGGGCCGGGCGAAAAACAGGACGCCGCGCGTCTCCGGGGGACCCGACACTCCCGCCTCTCTTGCAACGTGTTCTTGCGATCGGGCGGGCGCACCCGCAGAGGGTACTTGGAGTTGGCCTCGTTCTGGCCGTGTTGGGCTGGGGCCTCGGGACCCAGATTGAAACCCAGACCGATATCCAGGAGCTGGCGCCGCAAAGCATTGATGCGGTGCGTGAACTCAATGAGCTGCAGGACGCCACTGGGGTCTCCGGGGAGCTTGACATCAGCGTCAGCGCTCCCGATCTGACGGACCCCTCGACGATTCGTTGGATGGCTGCCTTCAAGCGAAGGGTCTTGCGTACCGGTGGGTTCTCGGGCGCCAACCCGAGCTGCCAGGAGGCCGAAGTTTGCCCGGGACCTGCCCTCTCGGATTTCGTGACCGGAGGCGGCCTGGCGGCCACTGACAACACGGCTCTGACCCGCAGCAGTATCCGCGCCGCGCTGAGTCAGATCCCCTCATATGACCTGCGTCAAGTGGCGACTGTCGATCCGAAGACTGGGTTGCCTGCGGGGACGGCACTGCTCGGCTTCGGTATCCGCGCTCAATCGCTGGAGGATCAACAGGCGTTGATCGATCGGGTGCGCGGGGAGATCGGGGAGCCAGGGGCCAAAGGTGGACCGCCGCCTGGGGTGAAAGTGGAGCTGGCGGGACTGCCAGTTATTGCAGCCGCTGCTGCCAGCGACCTTTCAGACAGTCGCTATCTGCTGACGCTTGCTGGATTGATCGCGGTGACGCTGGTGCTGCTGGCTGTCTACCGTTCGCTCTCACGTGCTCTGGTCCCGCTGGTGCCGATCGTGATGGCTACGGGATGGTCGGCGCTAGTGCTCTGGCTTACGCGCGTGCCGCTCAACCCGATGTCCGCGGCGTTGGGGGCGCTGACCATCGCGATCGCTACTGAGTTCAGTGTGATCCTGGCTGCGCGCTTCCGCCAGGAGCGCCGGGCTGGACGCGAGCTTGCGGCGGCGCTGAGCGCCGCCTACACCCGTACCGGTGCCGCCGTGCTCGCTTCCGGGGTGACTGCGATTGCCGGCTTTGCTGTGCTGATCGCCAGCGATGTGGGGATGCTGCGCGATTTCGGCTTCGTCACCGTGATCGACCTCGCGGTAGCGCTGCTGGGAGTCATGGTGGCGTTGCCTGCGACGCTTGTCTTGGCGGAAGGCTGGGGGAAAGGAGTGCGATGAAAGACCGCTACTCGATTGTCGTCGGCCTGCTCTTCGTTGCGATCGTCGCGGTTGCCTTGCTCAACGGCGTTCCAGGTGGCGGTGACACGCTGGGGCTCGACAAGCAGCCGCCGCGGTGGCCTCTGCCCGAGTTCGCGGTCCCGGCTGCTGCGGGGCAACTGGAAGGCGACGCCAACGTCGCCCAGGACGACTGCTCTGCGGCGCGGCTGCCCTGCCCACCCGAAGCCCGCCGCACCCCCGCCTGCCAGGTGCGCGCGCCCGGCGCGATCCGCGTCTGCGACCTTTTCGACCGGCCCTTGGTGATCTCTTTCTGGTTCAGCAAGGGCGGCAACTGCGTCGACCAACAGGATGTCGTCAGCCGCGTCTACTCGCGCTACCGTGGACGCGTGAACTTCCTCTCGGTGGACGTGCACGACGATCGCGAAACGGTTCGCGACCTGGTCCGGCGACGAGACTGGGCGATGCCCGTCGGCTACGACCGCGACGGCGCCGTGGCCAGCCTCTACCGGGTTGGAGGCTGCCCGACCTTCGCCTACGCCTACCCAGGCGGGGTCCTGCAGAGCGCCAGCATCGGCGATCTCGACGAGGGTGAGCTGAGCGCCCGGGTCGAGCGATTGCTGCGCGCGAGCCATGCCGCGGAGGGGAATTGAGATGGGGGCGGGCGCGGCCGATTCCGAGCCGGGCTGGGAGCCCTCCTCGACCCTTGGGTGGGTGGCGCCCCATGTCGCGGCTGAGTTCCCCGGCCTGGGGATCTCCTGGATCGAGATCGACGGCCGTCCCGGCCGCAGCCCCGAGCCGGTCGAGCGCCGTCTCGGCGAGACCTCCAACCGCTTCTACGGGGCGCACGCGATCCACATGCGCGAGAGGCCGATCCCCTGGGCCTATCGTGTCTTCTTCCGCCAGATCGGCCTCGACCCCGACCGCACCCGCACCCCAGTTGAGCAGCTCGCCCTGGACCGGCTCCAGGATGGTGGCTTCAAGACGCGCGGCCTGCCGGCGGACGCGCTGACGATCGCCACGGTGGAGACCGGGATCGCGCTGCGCGCCTTCGACGCCGAGCGACTTGACGGGGCGCTCTGCATCCGCGACTCGGCGCCGGGGGAGTCGCTGGAGGGACGGCCGGGGGAGCTCTCGCACGGGACCCTGGTGATCGCCGACGAACGTGCCCCCGCCGGTCTCCTCTTCGGCGCCACCGGCGAGGGCCGGGGGGTCGGGCGCGGCACCCGTCGCATCGCAATCGCCGCGGTCCAGGTTGATGGCGTTCCTCAGATTGCCGTCGACGAGGCGCTCTGGATGGTCGCGACAACCCTCGCCGTGTGACGCGCGTGGCCGCTTAACAGTCCCACTGTCTTCGGGTCTTCGGCTTGATCTACACTCGTGAGCGGGCTTATGCCGGATCTGCTGGACCGAGAGATACGCACTGCGCTTCGCGTGGATGGCGACGAGCGGCTCGCCAGGGCG
Organism: Solirubrobacterales bacterium; assembly: GCA_035260485.1. GTDB lineage: Bacteria > Actinomycetota > Thermoleophilia > Solirubrobacterales > 70-9 > VRUE01. The sequence continues at coordinate 28,533 of DATFVC010000080.1, forward strand.
GAGCTGCGGCGTCAGATCGGCCGCCTCGAAGCGCAACTCGGCTCACTCTTCGCCGACGCCTTCCCGCGCCTGCGGATCGACGCCGGGGTCGCGGCTGTCTCGAATGAGCCGCGGGCGCTTGGCCTGGGCGACCTGGAGGCGGTCCGCGACTCGCTGGCGATGCGGATCGGCGACGCCCGGCGCCAACTGCAGGAGCGCGGCGAGCTCGAGACCCGCAACCGCGAGTTGCTGGGGCGGATGCTGACCGCGCCGGCCGAGCACAAGTGGCTACGGATCTCACGCGCCGACGTCGGTGAGCCCGGCTGCGGCCACTGGCATTCCCGCCCCCGTCTTGGCCCGCTCGGCATGCTGATGGGCTGGTGGCGGGTCAGGGTTTCCTCTGGATGCCCGTTATCCGGGCGGCTTGCGGCCGTTGAGCGAGAGAGGTAAGAAAGCCCCCAGGGCCGACGAGCGACCGCCCGCGCCATGGGGGTCGTTTCCCCTTGCCGAGCTGACTGTCCTCGCCGGCATCGTCACCCTCGTCGTTGGGGTCGTGAGCAAGAGCCCGACCGCGATCGGCGTCGGCGTCGTGCTCGCCGCCCTCGGCGGCCTCGAGGTCTCGGCCCGCGAGCACTTCGCCGGCTACCGCTCGCACACGACCCTGCTCGCCGGCACCGTTTTCGTGCTGGTAACCGGCGCCCTCTTCTACCTGGCCGGGCTGATCTTGGCCATCTGTCTCGCCGCCGGCGCAGTCGCTTTCATCGCCGCCTTCCTGGCTCTGCGCCGCGCTTTCCAGAGGGCCTCCGGCGGCCTCTCCTTCAAAGCCGGCGGCCTCAGAGGCTGACGGTCCTGCTCAGACGAGGACCGCTTCGCGTGAGCGTGGATTGAGCGCGGTGGTCAGCATCGCGCGCTGGCGGGGGGTCAGCGTGCCGAGGCGCTTGTTCTCACTGAGGGCAAGCGCTTGCAGAAGCTTGCGAGCGCGGGTGCGGCCCCAGCGGCGCTGGCTGGTCAGCAGCTCGGCCAGGGTCATGCTTTCGGTCTCCCAGGGGCATTCCCGGATCACCTCGGCGACGTCGACCTCGCCCCGCCCAATCGATCGCTTCAGCTCCGCTCTGGCGAGCCGCACACGATTGGCGCGCGCCAAGGCCTGCATGTGCTGCGGTGTCTGGGCCGCGATTGCGGTCGTCGAAGCAGGGGCGATCGATATTTCCACTGAGATTCCTCCCTCTAGGGGTTGTTGACTGGCTCCTACACCGGCCGGCTCTGCCCGGCTCGGTTGAGTTGAACTGCCGCCACCGCTCCCTCCTGACCCAGAAGCGTTTGGCGAAGGGGCCAAGCTATGCGCTTGGGACGGCGAGCGTCAACCCGCAGTCAGCGAAGAGCCGACGGCCCGTTCGCTAAGAGCATCTTTTTCTCGCCGCGATCCGCCTTGTCCAGAATTGGACAAGGCGGAAACTACCCCCGCTGGGGTATGGATAGCCACTCACGTACGAGGAAGCTCAGGAAAGTCCTCAATGGTGCGGGAGATCGTCTCCAGCGCGCGGTCGAGGTGCTCGCGCTCGTGGGTCGCCATCAGGCTCGTTCGCAGCAAGGCGCCACCCGGCGGCACCGCCGGGTGGATGGCGACGTTGGTGTAGACGCCGGCATCGAACAGCGCCTTCCAAAACAGCACCGCCTGCCAGTCGTCGCCGACCATTACCGGCACGACCGGCGTGGTCGCGATCGTGCCGTCGGGCAGGGTCCCTGGCTCGACTACTTTTAGGCCCAGACCGCGCAGCCCTTCGCGCAGGTAAGAGGCGTTGCCGAGCAGGGCGTCGAACAGCTTGGGGCCGTCGGAGCGGATCACACGCAGCGCCGCCAGCGCGGCGCCGACCGCCGCCGGCACAGCCGAGGCGCTGAACATGAAGGAGCGCGAGGCAATCCGCAGGTACTCGATCACGTCGGCGGGGCCAGCAATGAAGCCACCGCAGGAGGCGAGGCTCTTGGAGAAGGTCCCCATCCGCAGGTCGACCTCGTCCTCGAGCCCGAACAGCTCGCTAGCCCCCGCGCCACGTGCGCCGAGCACGCCGGCGCCGTGCGCCTCGTCGACCATCAGCCGCGCCCCGTAGCCGCGGCAGAGCTCGACGATCCGCGGCAGGTCGCAGACGTCGCCCTCCATCGAGAAGACCCCATCGACGACCACCAGCACGCCGCCGCCGTCCTCGCCTGCCCGCTGCAGCATCTTCTCCAGCTTGTCCATGCGGTTGTGGCGGAAGGGGCGCAACTTCGCCCCGGAGAGCTTGCAGCCGTCGAGGATCGAGGCGTGGTCCCCGGCATCGCAGATCACCGTGTCGCCCGGCTCGAGGATCGTCCCCAAGCAGCCGACGTTTGCCTGGTATCCGGTGGTGAAGGCGATCGCGTCCTCGGTGTTCATCCACCCTGCGATCTCGCCCTCGAGCTCGATGTGGAGAGGCGTCGTCCCGTTCATGAAGCGCGAGCCCGTCAGCGCGGTCCCGTAGGTCTCTAGGGCTTCGCGGGCGCCTTGCTTGACCCGCTCGTCGCCGGTGAGCCCCAGGTAGTTGTTGGAGCCGAGCATCACCACCTCGTGACCCTCTACCTCCATGATCGGGCCCGCCTCGGACTCGATCAGGCGGAAGTAGGGAAGCAGGTCGTGCTGCTTGGCTGCTTCGAGCTGCTCGAGCCGCTCGTGGCTGCGGGCCTTCTCGAAGACGTCGACGGGGGCCTTTGCGGTTTCGCTCATGCTCGAAGTGTAGGTTCCGGTTCCCGTGTCAAGCGTTGAAATCCGCCCCGTCCGCTCCCGGCGCGAGCTCAAGCGCTTCGTCAAGCTCCCCTTCCGGCTCCATCGCAACAGCCCGCAATGGGTGGCGCCACTGATCTACGAGCGGATGGAGTTCCTCAACCGCGAGAAGAACCCCTGGTTCGAGCACGGCGAGGCCGAGTATCTGATCGCCGAATGCGACGGCGAGCCGGTGGGGCGGATCACGGCCCAGATCGACGAGCTCTGGGATCAGACGCAGGGCGGCAGCGACGCGATGTTCGGTTTCTTCGAGACCGTCGACGATCCGGCTGTGGCGGCCGCCCTGCTCGACGCCGCCACCGAGTGGGCCGCGGCTCGAGGCCGTAGCCGCATCCTCGGCCCGATGGACTTCACCACCAACGACGAGGTCGGGATCTTGATCGAGGGCTACGAGCTGCGGCCCTACATCCTCGAGAACTGGCACCCACCCTTCTACAGAGATCTGCTCGAGGCTCAGGGCTTCGGCAAGGCGATGGACCTGCTCATGTGGGAGCTGGAACTTGGCAGCCTCAAGGAGGGCGAGAGCTTCGATCCCTCGATTCACGCCGCGGCCGAGAGGGCGCTGAGTGACGAAGGGGTGACGATCCGCAACATCGACAAGGGCAACCTGGAGCACGAGATGCGTCTTTTCACTCCCGTCTACAACGATGCCTGGTCCGACAACTGGGGGTTCGTCCCGCCGACCGACGCGGAGATCGCCTTCCACGCCAAAACCCTCAAGCAGGTGATCGACGAGGACTGGGCCTACATCGCCGAAAAGGATGGCGAGGCGATTGGCGCCGCGCTCACCCTGCCCGACATCAACCAGGTGCTGGCCAAGATGGGCGGGCGGCTGCTGCCCTTCGGCTGGCTCCACTTCCTGCTCGGCAAGCGCAAGATCGATCGCCTGCGGGTCTTCGCGCTCGGCGTCAAGCATGAGTACCACCACACCGGGGTCGCCGCCGGTCTCTACCTCAAGCACCTCGAGACGGCCGGCAAGCCGGGCGCGATCGAAGGCGGCGAGATGGGCTGGATCCTGGAGACCAACGAGGCGATGAACAGGGCGATGGAGGGGATGGGCGGCAAGGTGGTCAAGCGCTACCGCATCTACGAGAAGGCGATTGACGGCGCTTAAAGGCGCAGTTTCCGGCTTTGCCGCTGGCTGGGGCCGAGCGCATCGCTACAGTCGGCTGAGTGAGCGAGTTTGAGCTTGAGCCAGTTCGAGTCCGGGTCCTGCCGCATGACGCTCCCGGTGCGCTGGCCCTTCGCAGCGAGGCCCGTACCGCTGCAATAGCGGCTGTCGGCGGTGTCCTCGCGGGGGCCGCGACCGTGGCGGCGGTTCGCGCGGTGGGCGCCGTGGCGAAGAAGTCGCAGGGACAGTTGCTGCCGCGCCGGAGCCGCCAGCCAAAGGTCGTGGCGAGCCGCTCCTTCCTCGTTGACGTGCACCTGCTCGGCCGTTGAACAGCCCGCCGACGGGCCTAAAAGGGGACCCCAAGTCCCCTTTTAGGCCCGTCGGCGGCGGGTTGGAAGTGGAGATGTCGCCGCCGTCGCCGTTTCGGCTGCCGGCCTACGGAGGCGAGGATGGGGTGATGCGAGTCGGCGGCGGCGTCGTCTCGCGGCTGTTGCGGGCCGGGGAGAGCCCGGTCCTGGTGCGCGCTTGGCAGCCGGCGGGGAACCGCGTCGTGCTGCGTGCCGAGCCGGTCGACCCCGTGGCAGTGGCCGCGCCACGGGCAGTCCCGCCGCTGTCCAGCCGCCCCGCCGGCCCGGCACAGCTGCGCCTGGCGGTCGAGCGGATGCGCTTCGCGCTCGGCGTCGACGACGATCTCGGCGAGTTCTACCGCCGCTTCCGCCGCGATCCGTTGCTCGGCCCGCTGCTGCGCCGACGCCCCTGGCTGCGACTGCGGCGTCGACCCTTTGCCTGGGAGGCGCTTGCCTGGGCCGTGGTCAAGCAGCTGATCGAGACCGAGCGGGCGGCCCGCATCCAGCGCCGCATCGTCGGTCGCTGGGGCTCTCGCCTGGGGCGGGACCGAGGCGCGCTGCGCGACGTGCCGGCCGCGGCGACGATCGCCGGCCGCGCGCCGGCAGAACTCACCGCGATGGACCTTTCGCCGGGCCGGGCGATCGCCCTGCGGGCGGCCGCCCGCGAGATCGCCGCCGGCCGCTGCGATCCGGCCGACCCCGGCGGCGACAAGCGGCTACTCGCCATTCCCGAGATCGGCCCCTGGACCGTGCAATGCCTGGGGCTGTTCGGACGCGGCGATCCCGACTCGCTCCCGGCCGGCGATCTGATCTACCTGAAGCTGGTCGGCCGTCTTGCTCGCCTCGGCCGCCGTGCCACGGTCGAGGAGGTCGAGGAGTTCTACGCGCCGTACGCGCCCTTCCGCGGTCTCGCAGGCTTGTGGACCATCGGTTTGTTGCGGGCCTATCCCCCAGCGGGATAGGCCCGTAGATCAAGGAACACTCCGTGCTGCCGATACGCAGGCATGGAACGCGTGGGTGAGATGGGCTCTGGTGGCGAGGGCTGGCCCGAAGAGCGGGTCACCGAGTTCCTCGACGAGATCTCTTCGGCGGGCGACGATTACCGCCGCCTGGTCGAGCGCCTGCCCGCGATCGTATATTCCTGCGAGCGAGGGGAGCGGGGGCGCTGGCGCTATGTCAGCCCGCAGGTCGAGCAGATCCTTGGCTACAGCCCGGAGGAGTGGATGGCGGACCCCAACCTCTGGGCCGAGCGGCTTCACCCCGACGACCGCGAGCGGGCGCTCGAGCAGGAGACCCGCGCGATCGGTGACGAGAGCGTCGTTCCACCAATCGACTACCGGATGATCACCCGCGACGGCGCCACCGTCTGGATCCTCGACGAGGCGGTGCTCGAGCCCGACAGCGAGGGGACCCAGGTCTGGCACGGCGTCCTCTACGACATCACTGAGCGCAAGATCGCCGAGCAGGAGCTGCGCAGAGCGGCGGCCCAGCAGGCCGCGGTGGCGCGGCTGGGCCGCTATGCGCTGCAGGACGGCGACCCGGCGAGGTTGGCCAAGCAGGCGGTTCCGCTGATGACTGAGATCGATGGGGTCGAGGCGGCCTGCGTCTGGGAGGCCGGCCGCGAGGGACGCCGCCTCCACCTCCGCGCCGGGCTCGAGGAGCGCGGTGGCGGCGCCGAGCGCCGCGCCTCGGCGGCGCGCGACTCCCACGCAGGGGCGGCGCTGGAGTCGGGCCTGCACGTGATCGTCGACGATTGGACCAGCGAGAAACGCTTCTCGATGCCGCCGGCGTTGCGGGTGCTGGGTGTGCGCAGCAGCCTCGCGGTGCCGATCGCCGGCAAGGAGCGGCCTTTCGGCGTGCTCGACATCCACTCCACTCAGCCGAGCCGGTTCACCCCCCAGGACGTCCACTTCGCGCAGGCCTCGGCAAACGTGCTGGCCGACGCGCTGGAGCGCCACAGCGCCGATGAGGCGCTGCGCCACCGCGTCCTGCACGACACGCTGACCGGCTTGCCCAACCGGCACAGCTTCGTCGACTCGCTGCGCGACGCCCTGCGCCGCAGCATCGCCTCGGGCTCGCCGGTCGGCATCCTCTTCCTCGACCTCGACCACTTCAAGCTGATCAACGACAGCATCGGCCACCACGCCGGCGACGAGCTGTTGCAGGCGGTGGCGCCGCGCCTGCGGGCTCACCTGCGGCCCGGGGACATCGTCGCCCGCTTCGGCGGCGATGAGTTCGGCATCCTCGTCGACCGCCTCACCGACGAGGAGGAGGCGGTGGCGATCGCCGACCGGGTGGCGAGCGCCTTTTCTGAGCCCTACCCGATGGGCGGCGCCGATCACTTCGTCACCGCCAGCGTCGGGATCGCCATCGCCCGGCCGACAGGCCGCGAGCCGGTCGACGCCGAGCTGCTGATCCGCGACGCCGACGCGGCGATGTACCGGGCGAAGGAACGGGGGAGGGGACGCTGCGAGGTCTTCGACGCCGCGATGCGAGCGCGCGCCGTGCGCCGCCTGGAGACCGAGCGCGAGCTGCGCCACGCGCTCGACCGCGACGAGCTGGAGCTGCACTACCAGCCGGTGATCGCGCTGGGCAGCGGTGAGATCGTCGGCCTCGAGGCCCTGGTGCGCTGGAACCACCCCGAGCGCGGCCTGCTCGATCCCGGTGAGTTCGTCTCGATCGCCGAGGACAGCGGCCTGATCGAGCCGATCGGGCGCTGGGTGCAGGAGACCGCCAGCCGCCAGGCGCTCGGCTGGCACGACCTCCGTCCCGACCAGCGCCCCCTCGACGTCTGCGTCAACCTCTCGGCGCGGCAGGTGGCGCACCGCGAGCTGGCCGACTCGGTGCGCGAGATCCTCGCCCGCACCGGCCTTGACCCGGTCAACCTGCGGCTGGAGGTGACCGAGAGCGTCCTGGTCGAGGAGTCGGCCAGCGCCACCGCGACGCTGGAGGCCCTGAGCGAGATCGGCGTCCGCCTCGTCCTCGACGATTTCGGCACCGGCTACTCCTCGCTGGCCTACCTCAACCGCTTCCCCTTTGACGCGCTGAAGATCGACCGCTCATTCGTCGAGGGCCTGGGGATCGAACAAGAGCGTACGGCGATCGTCGAGGCGGTGATCGGGATGGCCCGCGCCCTCTCTCTCGACGCGATCGCCGAGGGGGTCGAGAACGAGGCTCAACTCTCCGAGCTGCGCCGCCTCGGCTGCGACTTCGCCCAGGGCCACCTCTTCTCACGCCCGCTCACGTCGCAGAAGGTGACAAGCCTGCTGCGCGAGGGCGCCTTCGATCTAATCGGGGATCTTGCCCGCTAGGTAAGCGTTGCTGAGCACCTGGGCGGTGGTCGGACGCCCGGAGATGAGTCCGTTCTGCTGCATCCAGGCGATGAACGCCTTCCACCTGGCCGGGTCCATGGCGCCGCGCTTGGAGAGCAGCGGCAGGGTCGCCCCGACCTCGGCCCGGGTCAGTTTGGGGTCGAGGTTGGAGTTGGCTTCCAGCAGCGCCTTCGTGGTCGCGTTCGGGCTCTTGATCGCGGCCGCCGTGCCGCGCGCCAGCGCTGCCAGGAAGAGGCGGATCGACTCCGGGTTTTCTTCGAGGCGGTTGCGCTTGGCGACGAGCACCAGCTCGTCGTAGCTCGGCACGCCGAGCTTGTCGACCGGGGTGACGACAGGATCTTTGCCACGCAGCCGCAGGTCGACACCCTCGACGTTGCTGAAGCCGCCGAGCATCGCCTGCGCGCGCCCGCCGACCAACGCCGGCAGCAGCCCGTAGCCGACGTTGACGGTATTGACGTCGGAGGGGGTCAGCTTGGCGCGAGCGAGGATCGTCTGCAGGTAAGCGTCCTGGTAGGGGATGCCCGCGGTGGCGATCGTCTTGCCGCGCAGATCGGCGACGCCGCCGATCCCAGACTTCTTCAGCCAGATCAGCGAGGTCAGCGGGCGGGCGACGATGGCGCCAACGGCGACCACGTCGAGTCCCTGTTCGGAGGCCAGCAGCACCTCTGGCTCATAGGAGATCGCGAGGTCGGTCTGTCCCGCGGCGACTTGCTTGATCGGCGCCGCCGGGTCGGACGGGGTTTGGATCGAGACGTCGAGGCCGGCGTCGGCGAAGTAGCCGAGCTTCTGCGCCATGTAGATCCCGGCGTGGTCTGGGTTCGGGTAGAAGTCGAGCGTCAGGCTGAGCGGTTCGGTTTTGCCCCCGCCTTCCTCGCTCTTCTCGCCGCAGGCGGCCAGCCCCAGGGAGAGGGCGAGCATGGCGAGGGCGAGGGCGATCGCCGGCAGTCGGGGGAACCTCATCCCCTGCTTTCTATCGCCAAGTGACGATGCGGCGCTCTGCGAGCGCTATCAGGCCGAAAAGCGCGAGGGCGATCGCGGTCAGGACGGAAGCTGCGGCGAACATCCGCGCCGTCTCGAGGAGGGCACTGTCCTGCCGTATGAGGACCCCGAGTCCCGAGTCCGCCCCCACCCACTCGCCGAAAATCGCTGCGATTGGCGCAAAGGTGGCGGCGATCCTGGCGCCACTGAAGACGAAGGGGAGGGCAGTAGGCGCTTCGACCCTCCACAGAACCTGCCAACGGGAGGCGTCGAGGGTGCGCATCATCTTGGTCGCCTCGGGGTCAACCGAACGCAGGCCGTCGGTTGCGTTGACGGTGATCGGGAAGAAGCAGATCAGCGCTACGACCACCAGCTTCGGGCCGATCCCAAAGCCGAACCAGACGAGCAGGACCGGGGCGATGACGAGGATCGGGATTGCCTGCGAGGCGACCATCAGCGGGTAGAAGGCGCGGCGCAACGTACCGGAGAGGCGGAGCAGGACGGCGAAGCCGAGCCCTGCGGCAAGGCCGCAGAGGAAGCCGAGCAGGATCTCCCGCAGGGTGACCCAGGCGTTTTCGGCCAGCAGCGAGCGGCTCTCCCACAGGGCCGAGGCGATTTCGGCGGGGGAGGGGACGAGGAAGTCTTCGAGGTTGAGCACGCTCGCCAGCGCGCCGCTGCTCGCCGCGATCTGCCAGAGGCCGATCAGCGCCGCGAGAACGAGGGTGGGGAGGGCCCAACGTTTCACTGCGATCCCTCGTGCAGCGCCGCCAGCGCGCGCTCGCGGACGGCGACGAAGGACCGCGCGGTGACCGCGGAGTCGCGGTCCGACGCGCGCGGGGCGGGAGGGCTCAGCTCCTCGACCACGCGGCCGGGTCGGGCCGAGAGCACAGCGACGCGGTCAGAGAGGTAGAGCGCCTCCTCGACGTCGTGGGTGACGAGGACCACGGTGCGCGGATCCGCCGCCAGCGCCCCAGCCAGCCAGCCCTGCATCTCGGCGCGGGTTATCGCGTCGAGCGAGGCGAAGGGCTCGTCGAGCACCAGCACTGGCTTGCCGGAGACAAGGGTGCGCAGGAATGCGACCCGCTGCCGCATCCCGCCCGAGAGCTCGGCCGGCCGCGCGCGCTCGAAGCCGGCCAGGCCGAAGCGCTTGAACAGCTGTCCCGCCTCGGCCCGCGCCGCGCCGCGGCGGACGCCGCGGTTGCGCAGGGCCAGCGCCGCGTTGTCGATCGCGTTGAGCCAGGGCAACAACATGTCGCGCTGCGGCATGAAGGCGCAGCGGGCCAGGCGTTCGGCTGGATTGTCGGCGCCGCCCACTTCGACCGCTCCCACGCTCGGCTGCTGCAGGCCGGCTATCAGCTCGAGCAGGGTCGACTTGCCGCAACCCGAGGGTCCGACCAAGCCGAGCACGCCGTGCGCCTGTACCTCGAGATCGAGGCGCTCGATCGCCTGCAGCTCCCCGTAGCTGTGCTCGAGTCCCCGGATCGAGACGGCAGCCGCGGGCGAATCCCCCTTGGAAGGCAATGCCCCGGCGCCGGCGAAGTCCTCAGTTCTCGTGGCCACCTTGGTATCCTGGCGCACTCCCCGCTCCTGACCAAAACGGTCAGGAAAGTCGATAACCACCTGTGGGGCATTTGATGGACCCGGCAATAATCATCTTTGGACTAGGGATCGGCGTGCTCGTCGGCATGACGGGCATGGGCGGGGGATCCCTGATGACGCCGTTGCTGATCCTGATCTTCGGGATCCAGCCGACCACGGCGATCGGCACCGACATCTTCTACTCGGCCGTCACCAAGACGGTCGGCGGCTGGCGCCACCTGCGGATGAAGACGGTCAACATGGAGCTGGTCAAATGGCTGGCCCTGGGCAGCGTCCCGGCCGCCGTGGGTGGGGTGGCGCTGGTCTCCGTGATCGAGCGGAATGTCGGCGAAGACCGGCTCGACTCGCTCGTCTACGCGGTCCTCGGCGGCACCCTGCTGATGGTCGGCATCATCACCCTCGCGCGAGCATTGATCCTGCGCAACCTGGTCGACGAGCGCGATCGCTTCGACGTCGAAAGGCGCCACAAAGTCGCGGCGGTCCTGATCGGCGCCACCACCGGCTTCGTGATCGGGATCACCTCGGCCGGCTCGGGAACCGTGATCGCGATCCTGCTGATCGCCGTCTACCGCCTGGCGCCGAAAAAGGTCGTCGGCACCGATGTCTTCCACGCCGCCGTGCTGCTCTGGGCGGCGGGCATCGCCCACTGGGTCGGCGGCAATGTCGACTTCACCCTCGCCGCCAACATCCTGATCGGCTCGATCCCGGGGGTCGTGATCGGCGCCGCCCTCTCGAGCAGGGCGCCGCAGGGCTTCATCCGCACCGCCCTCGGCCTGGTCCTGGTCGGCTCGGGAATCGTCACGATCCAGAAGGGCGATCCAAACGTCTGGCCCATCGCAGCTCTCGTCGCGGCAATCGGGCTCGGCTCAATTCTCGCTGCCCCCCGCATCCTCCACCGTCGCCGCGAACGCGAAGCGAAGCAAGCGCTCGACCGCTCGCGCGAGTTGGCGCCTGACACGATCGGCTGACTGATTAACTAAGTGTCATGCGCGTCTCAGCCAAGGCCGATTACGCCGTGCGCGCCGCCGCTGAGCTGGCGGCCGCCGGGGACGAGCCCGTCAAGGGCGAGCGACTGGCCGAGGCGCAGGACATCCCGCTGCAGTTCCTCGAGCACATCCTCCTGGAGATGAAGCACCACGGCATCGTCCGCGCCCGCCGCGGCGCCAAGGGCGGTTACTGGCTGGCCAAGCCGGCCGACGCGATAACCGTCGCCGACGTCGTCCGTGCCGTCGAGGGCCCGATCGCACACGTCCAATCCTCGCCGCCGGAGGCGATCGAGTACCGCGGCCACGCCGAGCATCTGCAGGAGGTCTGGATCGCCGTCCGCGCCAACCTCCGCGCCGTTCTCGAGCACGTCACCCTCGCCGACCTGGTCAGCGGCGAGCTTCCCACTTTCGTCGAGGACCTCGCCGCCTCGCCGGACGCCTGGGCTCCCCGCTAAACGGGGAGCCGGGGCATCCAGGGCTGGCGCGGGTGCGCGTCGCGTTCCGGATAGATTCCCAAATATGCACCGAGAGTTTAGAAAGCTCCTTCATTTGGCGGAGGGGCAATCGCAATGGGTAGTCGCGACCTTCCTCGACGTACGAGGGTTCTCTTCCTTCGCTGGGATAGCGGAGTCAACCGACACGGCCGAGTTCTTGAAAAGCGTCTACCTGCGGATTCTCGACGACTACTTTCCAAACGCCGATTTCTTCAAGCCCACTGGCGATGGCCTCATGATCCTTGAGGGATACACCCGCGAGACCCTGGAAGAAAGGGTCAAAGCGGGGGTCGAGACGAGCGTGCGGCTCGTCAAAGAGTTCCCGAGCCTATGCGACGACGACCCGATGGTGAACTTCGATGTCCCCGCCGAGTTGGGTGTAGGACTCGCCCGTGGATCGGCCACGTCATTGACGGCTGACGGCAAGGTGCTCGACTTCTCTGGCCGGCCACTCAACCTCGCCGCTCGGCTTATGGATCTTGCTCGCCCGTCGGGGGTTGTGTTCGATGAGTCCTTGGGACTCGAACTGCTCCCGGACGAAGTGAGGGAGCAGTTCACCCGTGACACCGCATACGTCAAGGGTCTTGCAGAAGATGTCCCCCTGACCGTCTTCTGTATGAGCGGATACACGCGAATTCCGGAGTACAACAAGTCACCGATGAACCGATTCATTCGATTCACCGAACCAGAGGAAACGATCACGTTCAAGGACCTGCAAGAGCGTGGCCCGACCTATCGACACCCACTCAAACGTAAGCCCGCCAAGCAGGACGGCATTGAGGTTCACGTCAAATACCCGCTTGTCCGTGCCAACAAGACCAAACACCCGAAGTTGGACCGTGCTGCAACGGTTACGGCGACCTACCTGCACGCGGCGGGGCGGGACTACGCCCTGGTGGACTACTCATCTTTGATCACGCGGATAGACGCGAGCGGTGTCAAAGGCCCCTGGAGGGTGCGCATCGCGGTCGAGTACTCGATCGTCGACCCTGATGTCTCCGCCGCCGACGGGGTTCCGGCCTAGCCGCGACTCGAACCGCCTTTCCGCGCAAAGGGCAAAAGGGGCTGTCGTATCTGCCCGATCAAGCGGCCTGCCGTCACGTTCCTGACTTTGCTGATCGACTTTCTGCTAAGGTGCCCGCCTTCATTCTTCACCAACTTCATCAAGAAAGAAGGGAAGGGTTAGATGACGAACCCTGGCAAGGGTAGGAAGACCGTTGGATTTGGCCTTGTGGCCGCCCTGATTGCGCTGGTTGCGATCGTGGTGACCGGCTGCGGCAGCAGCAGCAACTCGAGCTCGAGCTCCTCGGGCGGCGGCACGCTCGACGTGGTCGGCTACTCGACCCCCGAATCCGTCTACCAGGAAAGTCTCGAGCCCGGCTTCCAGGCCACCCCGGCGGGCTCCGGCGTCAGCTTCAGCAACTCCTTCGGCGCCTCCGGCGACCAGAGCCGCGCGGTCGCGGCGGGTCAGCCCGCATCGGTCGTCCACTTCGCCCAGGCCGGCGACATGGAACGGCTGGTCGAAGAAGGGCAGGTCGACAAGAGCTGGGACAAGCAGCCCTACGGCGGCATCGCTCAGGACTCGGTCGTCGTGATCACCGTCCGCAAGGGCAACCCGAAGGGGATCCATTCCTTCGACGATCTGCTGACCAAGGACGTCGGCATCGTCACCCCCAACCCGTTCAGCTCGGGCGCTGCGCGCTGGAACATCATGGCCGTCTACGGCACTGAGATCAACGCGGGCAAATCCCCCGAAGAGGCCCTCGAAGCGGTCAAGACCGTGCTCGAAAAGACCAAGGCGCAGCCAGGCAGCGCCCGCGATGCGCTCGCCGCCTTCACCCAGGGAGAGGGCGACGTGCTGCTGGGCTACGAGAACGAGGCGATCAAGGCCGAAAAAGAAGGCGAAGAAGTCGAACACGTGATCCCGCCTTCGACGATCCAGATCGAAACCCCGATCGCCGTCACCAAGGAAGCGCCCGAGCCCGCCGCTCAGGACTTCCTCAAGTACATCTGGTCGAACGCCGGGCAGGAAATTTGGGCGGAAAACGGCTACCGCCCGGTCAATCCAAAACTCGTCGACCCGGTGCAGTTCCCGACCCCGAAGGAACTGTTCAAGATCAGCCAGTTCGGCGGCTGGGGCAAGGTCAACGAAGAATTCTTCGACGAAGAAACCGGTTCGGTGGCCAAGATCGAGGGCGAACTCGGAGTCTCGACCTCCGGCTAGCCGATGGAGGCGCATTCGGCGACAGCCTCAGCACCCCGGGCGGGCATCCGCCTGCCCGGGGTCGGAGCCGGCCTCGGCCGGGGGACGGTCGTGCTCTACCTGAGTGCGATCGTTCTGCTGCCGCTGGCGGCGGTTGTCAGCCAGTCGCTTGAAAAAGGGATCGGGGGCTTCTGGGAAGCGGTCACCTCGCCCCTGGCGGTCTCCTCGCTGGAGCTGACCGTGATCTGCTCGCTGATCGTGGTCGTGATCAACGCGATCTTCGGCACGATCATCGCCTGGATCCTCGTCCGCGACGAGTTTCCCGGCAAGAGCTTCGTCAACGCGGTCATCGACCTCCCCTTCGCCCTGCCGACGATCGTCGCCAGCCTCACCCTGCTGGCGCTCTACGGCAACGAAAGCCCGCTCGGCGTCCACCTCGCCGCGACGCGGGCCGCAGTTGTCGTCGCCCTTCTCTTCGTCACGCTGCCGTTCGTGGTGCGGGCGGTGCAGCCGCTGCTGCTCGAGATGGACCGCGAGATGGAGGCGGCCGCGGCATCGCTGGGGGCCGGCGGCTTCACCATCTTCCGCCGCATCATCTTCCCCAACCTGCTCCCCGGCCTGGCCGCCGGTGTCGCCCTCGCCTTCGCTCGCGCACTCGGCGAGTTCGGCTCGGTCCTCCTCTTCGCCGGCGGGCTTCCCCAGACGATGGTGTCATCGATCTTCATCCGTCAGCAGATCGAGTCCGGCAACGACATCGGTGCCTCCGCCGTCTCGGTGGTTCTCCTCGCCGCCTCGCTTCTGCTGCTGGCGATCGTGACGCTGGTCCAGCGCTGGGGCAGTCGCCACGAACGAAGCAGCGGTGGCGGCCTGACCGTGATGCCGATGAGCGGTGAGGACTTCACCGTGGAGAAGGATCCCGATGAGGACGGCTAACTCCGATGCCAGCCGCTGGGGCCTGCGCGTCCTCGGGCTCGGCTACCTGACGCTGCTGCTGCTGGCGCCCCTGGCGATGATCTTCTACAAGACTTTTGAGCACGGCCTGGCGCCGCCGATCGACGCGATCACCTCGCCCGACGGGCTCCACGCCCTCAAGCTGACGCTGATCACGGTCGCGATCGCGGTGCCGCTCAACACCGTCTTCGGCATCGGCTGCGCGCTGCTGCTCGTTCGCCACCGCCGCAAGGGCAACGCGGTGATCGACGCCGTCATCAACCTGCCCTTCGCGATCTCGCCGATCGTGATCGGCCTCTCGCTCTTCCTCCTCTACGGGACCGGCGGCTGGCTCGGGCCGACGCTCGCCGAAGCGGGGATCAAGGTCCTCTTCTCGGTTCCGGGAATCGTCCTCGCCTGCATCTTCGTCTCGCTGCCCTTCGTCGTCCGCGAGACGGTGCCGGTGCTGCAGGAGATCGGCACCGACCAGGAGCAGGCCGCCTCGACGCTGGGCGCCAACGCCTGGCAGACCTTCTGGCGCATCACCCTGCCGGCGATCCGCTGGGGCGTCGCCTACGGGGTCGTGCTGACCACCGCGCGCGTGCTCGGCGAGTTCGGCGCGGTGACGATCGTCTCCGGCTCGATCTCGGGACAGACCCAAACGCTGCCGCTCTTCGTCGAGAAGCAGTTCGCGAACTTCAACCTGCCGGGCGCCTACGGCGCCTCGATCGTGCTCGCGATTCTGGCCCTCTCAACCCTGTTGGCAATGAACCTGCTCAAACGAAAGGAGGACGCCTGATGGGAATCACAGTCGAGGGAGCATCGAAGCGCTTCGGTGACTTTCAGGCGCTTCAAGACGTATCGATCGATGTCCCGAACGGATCGTTGACCGCCCTGCTGGGCCCGAGCGGCAGCGGCAAGTCGACCCTGCTGCGGACGATCGCCGGGCTCGAGACGCTCGACAGCGGCCGCGTCCTGATCGACGACGAGGACGTCTCCAGCAAGCCGGTGCAGAAGCGCGAGGTGGGCTTCGTCTTCCAGCACTACGCCGCCTTCAAGCACATGACCGTCTACGAGAACGTCGGCTTCGGGTTGAAGATCCGCAAGTGGCGCAAGCCGCAGATCCAGGAGCGAGTGCACGAGCTGTTGCGTCTCGTCCAGCTCGACGGATTGGCGGAGCGCTACCCCTCACAGCTCTCGGGCGGGCAGCGCCAGCGCATGGCCCTAGCCCGGGCGCTGGCGGTCCAGCCTCAGGTGCTGCTGCTCGACGAGCCCTTCGGCGCGCTCGACGCCAGGGTGCGCAAGGACCTGCGCGCCTGGCTGCGTCGCCTGCACGACGAGATGCACGTGACGACGATCTTCGTCACCCACGACCAGGAGGAGGCGATGGACGTCGCCGGGCAGCTGGTGGTGATGAACGAGGGCCGGGTCGAGCAGTCGGGAACCGCCGACGATCTCTACGACCACCCGGCCAACGAGTTCGTGATGAGCTTCGTCGGCGAGGTCAACCGGCTCGGCGAGCACTTCGTGCGGCCGCACGACATGGAGGTCGTGCTCGACCCCGGCGAGCGCACCGAGGAGGCGATGGTGCGGCGGATCGTCGCCCTCGGCTTCGAGATCCGGGTCGAGTTCGTGCTCGGCGACGGGACCGAGGTCTGGGCGCAGCTGACCCGCGCCGAGCTGCAGAAGCTCGAGCTGCGCGAGGGTCAGATCGTCCACCTGAGGCCCGGCCAGATCAAGAGCTTCAGCGGTGACTCGTCACCGTCCGGCGACCGTGGGGCCTCGACTCCCCGCGGCAAGCAGGGCGGCGACGACGCAGAAGTAACTGCAGCCGCCTGAAGGGGCGACGGGACGGGGCGCGCTTTGCCGGGTGGCGCCCCGTCCCATCTCGTCGCCGCTGTCGGGGCAGCTCCATTCTTCCGTTGGTGCTATTCTTGAGCTTAAGACTCAACAAACTTCAGAAAGGAACGCGATGAGCTCGAAAGGCACCACCAAGTTCACCTCGAGAGGCCGGCTCGCCGGTCTGATTCGCGACGAGGCCCCGGTCGGCCCCGGTCCCAACCGGGCCAACCGCGCCGCCCAGCGGGATCCGGGCCAGCCCTCGGTCGATGATGCCCTCTATTACCGTGCCCGTCTGATCCTCGGCGACTCCCTGGCTCGCCCCAGCCGCTGAGCGTAAAAAGCCGCCGACGGGCCGATGTCGGGCCTATATCTCCCGCTATCGGCCCGTCGGCGAGGGCTTCCGGTGCTTACGCGCCGCCGGCTTTCGCCGGGGCTTCGGCGGCTGCTGGCGCTTCTGGTGGCTGCGGGTAGGCCTGGACCGCGAGGTTCCAGCTTTTCAGCGTGAAGATGACTTTCGCGGCGCCGGCGTACTGGATCGCGACGGTATGACCGCCTTTGCCCAGCACCGTGGTCTGCGTCACCGTGTGCGCCAATGCTGCGGCTTTGGCGGCTTCGGAGGTCGGGGTGGCCGGGGCGAAGTTGACTTTCCCCGTCGTCTGCCCATCGATCAGGATCTGGATCGAGCAGGCGAGTTCCGCCGCCGGTTTGTCCGTGGTGCAGGTCGCCGTTCCCGAGAACGTGACCACCGTCGGCGCGATGCCCTTCGTCGCGAACGAGGTGAACGCGGTCGGGATGTAGCCCGCCGTCGTCGCCGAAGCGGAGAAGGGGGCCGTGCCGGCTGCGATGCTCACGATCGGCGTCAGCGGGGCGTCGGCCTTGGTCAGGTAGATGTTGCCGGCCGCTTTTTTCTTCAGGTAGAGCGCGTTGCCCTTCTTGTTGGTGACGTACAGGTGGGACGCCTTCTGGCTCGTGAGGAAGGACCCGGCGAACGAGGGGTTGGCGGCGACGACGGCGGCAAGCGCCGCCGCGACCGCGACCACAAGTGCCGCGCGGGGCCTGGACAGTCTTCTGCTGAGCAATGGAACCTCCGTGTTCAGGGCTTGCCGGGGAAGCCTTCTTTAGTAAAGAGGTCAATAAAGTACAGAAGGTGCTAGGGTCTTGTCGAGTAAGCCACTCAACAAGCTCTGGAACCCGGCAGGAAAGGAAGCAAATTCGCATGAGAAGCAAGAACCTCGCCATATCGGCGGTCGCCCTCCTGGGGCTCGCCGTGCCGGCGTCTGCCGGCGCCCAGACCTTGATCGGGTCGGGTTCGGTCGCCGCGCAGCCCGTGCTGCAGGCGCTCTTCGCCCAGTACACGAAGGTGACCAAAGGCAAGGTCAAGTTCGTCTACACCGCCAACGGCGGCAACGCCGGCGTCAAAGACGTCCAGAGCGGCGTCAGCCAGTTCGCGGGACAGGCCCGCACGCCGCTGCCCAGCGATGCCGGCACGACCTACATCAAGCTCTACCTCGACGGCCTCTGCATGGACGTCAACCCCAAGAACAAGCTGAGCGACATCAGCATCCAGCAGACCCATGACATCTACCGTGGGCTGCTCACCAACTGGAGCCAGATTCCCGGCTCCGGTCTCGACACCACGATCGACCCGGTCGGCCGCGATACCAATGGAGGGACCTACAACTTCTTCCTGCAGGCGGTCCTCAACAACGAACCGCCGGCGTCCAACGTCAACGCGCTGACCGCCGACGGCCTCGTCGTCAACGCGGTCAAGCAGGACCCGAACGCGATCGGCTACGACGGCCTCGCCTGGCAGGGCAAGGGCCAGAAGACGCTGAAGGTCAACGGCGTCAAATGCATTCCCTCGAAGATCAGCGTCGAGCCGCTCAAGTACCCGCTCTCGCGCTACATCTTCATCGTCCTGCCGACCGCCAACCCAAGTCCGGCGGTGCAGAAGTTCGTCGACTGGGCCCGCCGCGACGCGGTGGCGGGGGAAGTGATCGCCAAGGCCGGCGGGGTGCCCGCCTTCAACAAGAAGAAGTAAGTGGAGGACTCCTACCCCCAGGAGTACGGCCCACGGTGGTCGGATCGGCGCGTCGAGCAGATGCTCGGCGCGCTGGTCTGCGCCGTCGTGGCGCTGCTGCTGGCGATGATCGTCATCGTCTTCATCAAGGGGTGGCCTTCGTTCGCCCACAACGGCCTCGCCTGGTTCGGTCCCGGCGGCAACGTCGACGACCAGCTCAACGCGATCTTCCTCTCCGGCCAGGCGGGCGCCGAATACATCTACACCTTCCACGCTTGGCCGCTGATCTGGAGCACGCTGCTGATCACCGGTGGCGCGACCGCGATCGCCCTCTTTTCGGCGCTCTTCGTCACCGTCTTCATCGTCGAGTTCGCGCCCGAGTGGATGAGCAACGTCCTGCAGCCGGTCGTCCGCTTCCTCGCCAGCGTCCCCTCGGTGATCTATGGCCTGCTCGGCGTCCTGGTTCTGGTCCCGTTCATCGGCAACCACCTGGTCAGCGAGTCGCAGAAGGCCTCGGTCGCCGGCGTGATCTCACTCAGCGGCTACAGCGTGCTCGCCGCGGTCGTCGTGCTTACGGTGATGATCGCGCCGCTGATGGTCTCGATCTTCTCCGACGGTCTGCGTTCGGTGCGCCCGGGGTGGCTGGAGGGGTCCTTGGCCCTCGGTGTCAACCGCTGGCGCACGACCTGGAAGATCGCCGTCCGCACCGCCCGCCCGGCGATCGTCGCCGGCACGGTTCTGGCAACTGCGCGGGCGATCGGCGAGGCGGTGATGCTGGCGATGATCTCCGGCTCGGTCGGCTTCGCCCCGAACCCGGCCGACGGCGCCATCTTCGTCTTCGAGCCCTCGCGCCCGCTGGCGCCGACGATCGTCAAGAACATCGACCAGCTCAGCTCGCCGCCGGCGAACGCGACGCTGTTCGCGATCGCCACCGTGCTGCTCTTCTCGGCCGCGGCGCTCTCGCTGACCGGCTGGGCGACGCGGCGGGCGATGCGCAAATACGGAGCGACGGCCTGATGGGCGCTCCGGTCGCGACGCCACCCTCTGCCTCCCCGCCCGGCAGGAATCCGGCGCCCTCCGGCAAGGCGGCGGTCGAGGGCAGCGCCACCTGGCGGCTCAGCGACCGCATCGGCCTGGCGATCTGCTGGGCGCTGGGCCTGCTCTTCTGCGCGATCGCCATCGCGATCGTCGTCTACTTGCTGATCCAGGGAATCAAGTACCTGCGCCCGTCGATGCTGGTCACGCCCGCCTCGGCGGGGTTCGCCCAGAGCGAAACCGGCGGCTTCTCCGATGCCCTCGTCGGCACCCTGATCGTCGCTGTGATGGGAATCTCGATGGCCCTGCCGATCGGCATCGCGATCGCGGTCTGGCTGGTCGAGTACGGCCGGCCAGCCGGCCTCGCCCGGATCACCGAGTCGACGATCGAGGCGATCGCCGGCATCCCCTCGATCGTCCTCGCTCTGTTCGGCACGGTGATCTTCTCCAGCACCGCGCTCGGCTTCCTCAGCCGCGCCTCGGGCGGCGTCGTCTTCGGCCGCTCCTTCTTCGCCGCCTCGGCGATGCTCTCGCTGGTCGCGCTGCCGCTGGTCGTCGCCAGCACGCGCGAGGGCCTGCAGTCGATCCCCCGCCACGTGCGCGAGGCCTCCTACGCGGTCGGCAAGACCAAGGCGGCGACGACGCGGCGGATCCTGATCCCCGCCAGCCGCCCGCAGATCGCCACCGGGGCGATGCTGGGTCTGGGCAGGATCATCGGCGACACGGCGATCATCGTCGTCCTGCTCGGCGCGACCCAGAACTTCGCCCCGGTCGAAGGCGCCTCCTTCCCCTTCGACTACCTGCGCGGCGCCGGCACGACGCTGACCAACTTCGTCTATGAGGCCTCTCCCACCGGCAACCTCAACCAGCCGCAGAAGGCATACGCAGCGGCCTTCGTCTTGCTGCTGATGGTGCTGGCCCTGAACGCGGCCGTCGACGCCGTC
Organism: Solirubrobacterales bacterium; assembly: GCA_035260485.1. Taxonomy (GTDB): domain Bacteria; phylum Actinomycetota; class Thermoleophilia; order Solirubrobacterales; family 70-9; genus VRUE01. The sequence continues at coordinate 49,130 of DATFVC010000080.1, forward strand.
CACCGCCGCGCGCGAAAGGTCGGCGCATGGAGCTCTTGACGCCACCGCCGCCGATCAGGCGGCTGCCGCTGGAGGATGCACCCGCTGCGAGACAGGCGCCGCCCCTCAGCACCGACGCCGGAGGGGACGTGCCGTCACTTAAGCACCCATATGGGCCCCTAAGTGACGGCACGTCCCGCGGGCAGGGTGGTTTCACCGGCGCCCGTCGCTCGATTAGCGCGCCCCAGTTCTCGATCCGCCGCATGGAGATCGACGACGTCTCGGTCTCCTATGCGAACCGCGAAGCGGTGAAGTCGGTCTCGCTGCCGGTCCGCCAGGGCGAGGTCCTGTCGATGATCGGTCCCTCGGGCTGCGGCAAGACGACGCTGCTGCGCTCGCTCAACCGGCTCACCGAGCTGACCAGCACCGCGACCCTGCGCGGGCGCATCCTGCTCGATGACGTCGACATCGCTCTGATCGAGCCGACCCTTCTGCGGCGGCGGGTGACGATGGTCTTCCAGCAGCCCAACCCGTTCCCAATGAGCGTCTTCGACAACATCGCCTACGTCCTGCGCGAGCAGGGGTCGCGGCGCCAGCGCAAGAAGACGCTCGAGCCCAGGGTCCACAGCGCCCTCGACCGTGCCGGCCTCTTCGAGGAGGTCAAGGACAACCTCGACCATCCGGCGCTGAAGCTCTCCGGCGGTCAGCAGCAGCGGCTCTGCATCGCTCGGGCGCTGGCGGCCGAGCCGGAGGTGCTGCTGCTCGACGAGCCCTGCTCGGCGCTCGACCCGCAGTCGACCCAGGTGATCGAGGACCTGATCGTGAAGCTGCGCGACGACGTCGCCGTCGTGATCGTCACCCACAACCTCCAACAGGCCTACCGGATCGCCGACCACGTCGCCTTCATGTACCTGGGCGAGCTGGTCGAGTACAACAGCGCGACCGCCCTCTTCGGCTCACCCCGTGAGCAGCGGACGCAGGAGTACGTGAGCGGTGCCTTCGGTTAGCGCTTACACGTCGCGGGTCGTCGTGCTCGCCATCTGCGGGCTGTTGCTCGCTGGCGCCCTCGCGGGCTGCACGACGACGCAGGAAAAGGCCGCCCGCCAGCAGGCACGTGCCAAGCGCATCCTCGAAGCCCGCGAGAAGAGACAGCAGCGAGCGAAGTCACACGACCACGGAGGCCACAAGCGATGAATGCCCAGACCGCAACGGCGCCGACCGGCCACTACGAGCCCTGCGAGGAGTGCGGCGCGCCGCTTGACCCCCAGCAGCGCTACTGCGTCGAATGCGCGGCGCGGCGCGGCAACGGCGCCAACCCCGCCTCGCGCTACTTCGCCGCGATGAGCAAGCGCGCCCGGCGGCCGGTGGCACAGCCGGCGGCCAAAACCGTGCCGGGCAGCCGCGCGGCGGCGGTCGGATTCTTCGCCCTGCTGCCGATCGCAGTGGCGATCGGCGTCGTCGTCGGCCGCGGCGGCTCGGACGGGGGCGAAAACCAGGCCCTGCTCGACGCGCTGCGCAACCAGAACGCCGCCGTCGCGAGCCAGTCCGCCGGTGGGCCGGCGACCGCCTCGGCCAAAGCAAAGCAGGACAAGTCCAAGCATGCTGCCAAGGCCGCGACCAAGGGAGGCGGCAAGGTCGTCGCCAAGACCAGCAACGGAACCGTCCACCAGGTGACCGGCTTCAAGCCCAGCGCAAAGAAGACCGCAGAAGACACGAAGCTGGTCGAAAACAACGTCAACCAGACCGGCTCGACCTACATCGAAGCGCAGCAGAACCTGCCCGACGTGATCGTCGTCGGCGGCGATCCCGGCTCGGCGCCGGCTCCGACTGGGGGGAACCAGCCATGAGCCCGGAGCTGGAGGGGAACGCCGATCTCACCGCCCAGCGCGACCGGCTGCTGGAGAAGTTCACGATCATGCAGGCCGACCTCGGCGGCGCTTTCTATGAGATGGCGATCCGCGACCACGTGCGGATGGACGTCCTGACCCGCAAGGCCGCCGAGCTGCAGCGGGTCGACGCCGAGTTGCTGGCGGCCGAACGGATGCTGGAGCTGCTTCAGTGAGCCGGCTGCGCGGATCTCTCAACCGCGCCATTGCGGCAGCGGAGACGCTGACCGGCAAGCGCTTCGGGATGCTGGTCGCTTCCTCGGTGGTCGCCACCTCGGCGATCGTCGCCAGCGCGATGACCGGCGCCGGCGACAGCGGCGCCCTGGCGGCGCTGCTCGGCCGCAGCCTTGCCGCCGGCAGCGCTCCGGCCGCCCACAGCGCTGCGGCGGAAAGCTCTCCGGCCCCTGCTGCGGCGCCTGCCAGCACGCCGGCCCCGGCAAAGCGCTCCTCGGCAGTGCCGAGGAGCGCACCCCTTGCCTCGCCGGCGCCCGCGTCTCCTCCCTCCGAAAGCGCCCCGAGCAGCGAACCGCCACCCGCGGCCCCCCCGCTGCCGGAAGCGGGCCGGATCAAGCACGTCTTCGTCATCTCGCTCACCAGCCCCGGCTACGACACCGCCTTTGGCGAAACGTCGCAGATGCCCTATCTGGCGACGCAGCTGCGGCCCAAGGGCGAGCTGCTGAGCGGCTACACGCTGCTCGGCGAAGCCGCCCTGCCCAACGGCATCGCCACGGTCAGCGGCCAGCCGCCGAACGCCTCGACCCAGGCCGATTGCTCGACCTACACAGAATTCCCGCCGGCCGCCAAGGTCGCCGCCAACGGCGTCGTCTCCGGGACGGGCTGCGTCTATCCGGTCGAAACGCTGACGATCTCCGATCAGCTTGCCAGTGGCCAATTCCGCTGGCGCGCCTACATGGAGGGGATGGTCGACGAAGCCGGCAAGCCTGCCAACTGCGTCCATCCCGACCCCGATGCCGCCGATGCGCCCCCGCCTGGCTCCTACTCGGCGGCGCAGAACCCGTTCGTCCACTTCCACTCGCTGCTCGATCTCGGCGACTGTGCGACCAACGACGTTCCGATCGAGCAGCTGCCCGCCGACCTGCGCAAAGCAGAGGGAACCGCGAACTACTCCTACATCGCCCCGACCCCGTGTGATGCGGGCGCCGCCGGCCAGTGCACGCCGGGCTCGCTCGAAGGCGTGGCCGCCGCCGACGCGTTCCTGGCGAAATGGGTGCCGCAGATCCTCGCCTCGCCGGCCTACAAGGAAGACGGCCTGCTGGTCGTCAGCTTCGGCGCCGCAAACACGGTTGCTGCTGAAACCCCGCCGGCGCCGGCCGACGACCCACTCCATGTGGGAGCCCTGCTCGTCTCGCGCTTCCTAACCCCCGGAGCGACCGACGCCACGAGCCTCGATCCCTACTCCCTGCTGCGCACGACCGAGGACCTGTTCGGCCTCAGTCACCTCGGCCTGACGGACGGGGCAAAGGTGAAGTCCCTTGCACCCACTCTGCTCGGGGAAATGGGCGGGGACTAGCGTGCCTGGCCCGACGATGCACGTCACGGCGAAGGTCGACTACGCGGTCCGCGCGATGGTCGAGCTGGCCGCGGCCGGCGGCGGGCCGGTGAAGGGGGAAGCGATCGCAAACGCCCAGGCGGTGCCGCTCCGCTTCCTCGAGAACATCCTGATCGAGCTGCGCCACGCGACCCTGGTGCGCAGCCAGCGCGGGGCGGAAGGCGGCTACCGCTTGGCCCGTCCGGCAGATGAGATTACCCTTGCCGACGTGATCCGCACGGTAGAGGGACCGATCGCGAGCATTCGCTCCGAGCGCCCCGATGAGCTCTCCTATTCCGGCGTTGCCGCGCCGCTGCGCGACGTCTGGGTGGCGCTGCGTGCCAACATGCGCGCCGTGCTGGAGTCGGTGACCCTGGCGGACGTGGCCAACGGCGAGCTTCCGGCGGAGATCCTGCGCCTGACCGAGGAACCCGAGGTCTGGGAGCCGCGATGACCGAGGCAGCTTCCTGACCGAACGGTCGGCGAGCGGGGGCGCCCCGCCGTCACTTGCCGAGGTTCTACGGGAGTGGGGCCGGATCGGTTGCATCGGCTTCGGCGGGCCTCCGGCCCACATCGCGCTCTTCCGCGACCTCTGCGTCGTCCGCCGCCGCTGGCTCAGCGCCGAGCAGTTCGAGGACGCCATCGCCGCGACGAACCTGTTGCCGGGGCCGGGCTCGACCCAGCTCGCGATCTTCTGCGCCTGGCGCCTGCGCGGGGTGCGCGGAGCGTTCCTCGGCGCCGCCGTGGCGGCGGTCGCGGTGCGAGCGGGAATCGGCCTGCTCCCGTCGAGCTGGGAGCGGGCCAGGGACACTCATCCACTGCGCTGGGTCCTCTACGGCGCCGCCGGCATCGTCGCCACGGCCCTGATCGGCGCCTGGCTCGTGCTCGTCCTCCTCGCCTGCGGCCTGATCGAGCTGCTCGTGCGGCGGCTGGGCACCGCCGGTGGCGCGCTCGGCAGCCTGGCGTCCGTGCCGTTGGCCTCGGTGGGCGCCGGCGCGGGCGCCATCGCCTGGGTCGCCTTCAAGGTCGGCGCCCTCTCCTACGGCGGCGGCTTCGTGATCGTCCCACTGATGCAGGCCGACGCGGTCAGCCACTACCACTGGATGACCGACGGCCAGTTCCTCAACGCGGTCGCGCTCGGGCAGGTGACGCCGGGGCCGGTGGTGCACACGGTCGCCGTGGTCGGCTACGCAGCGGCCGGGATCTGGGGCGCCCTGCTCGCCTCGACGGTGGCTTTCGCGCCGTCGTTCTCGTTCATCCTGCTCGGCGCCGAGCGCTTCGACCGCCTGCGTTCCGACCTCAGAGCGCGCGCCTTCCTCGACGGCGCCGGCCCCGCGCAATCGGCGCCATCCTCGGCTCGGCGATCCCACTGGCGCTTGCCTTGAGCGAGACGTGGCAGGTCGCGGTATTAGTTGCAGCCGCAATTACCCTCCTCGTGGCCCGCCAGAGAGTCGTTCTCACCCTTCTAGCCGCGGGCCTGATAGGCGCTGTCGTCGCTCTAGCCGGCGGTCCCTTGCCCGCATAGCTTTCGGCACAGAGACCGCGCGAACTTCTTACATCTTGCGCACCACACGCGCGACGGCGTCGTTCAGGGTCGGCGGGTGTCGGTCATTGCGCAGATCGGTTTCTGCACCACCGTGCTGGAGGTAGGGGCCACGGCGATCGGAGCCGGGGTCGTGGTCGGCGGCTTCGTGGCGGCCGCCGCAGGAATGCTCCTCGGTCGAACGCGCAAGGAGATGGAAGGCAACGCCCTGAGGGATGTATTCTGGGGAGGATTCGGCGGAATGTTATGTCTGTGCGTCGACCTATTCATGAGGAGTGCTCAATGGTTGTGATCACGAAGAATTTCTATATCACGCTGGCGATCGCTGCATGCATTCTCTTTGTGGGGGGCTTCCTGTTTCGACACTCCGAAATGGGATCATTCGCGACGGTGGCCGCTGCCTTCGGGATCGGCCTCTCACTGCTCCATGTGCTCGACGACCGCGAACGCCGCCGCAAACGAGATACGGGTGACGGAGCTGTCGATCGATGAGTTGCCCCCCACTCAGGCGCTGAGCCTGAACGGCGGGTACTGGTCGGTGACCAGGGTGAAGGCGTAGCCGGTGACGCGGTTGCTCCAGCGGATCGTGCCCTCGACGAAGTTGAAGATGCCGCGCGGGTAGCGGCCGGTGAAGAGGATCGCGAACCAGGCGCCGATCACGGCGAAGAAGACGCCGATGTAGAGGAAGAAGAGCACGAAGTAGTGGGGGATGGCGAGCAGCCACTTGACCAGTGGCAGGCCTCTCTCCAGACGCTCGACGTCGGGGTGGGGGAAGTCGAGGCGAACGGCCTGCTGCTCGTCGGTCGAGGGGTATTCGTCGTCCATCAGCGCCACGTAGACGCCGATCCGGTTGGCGAAGCGCATCAGTTCGAGGTTCCAGTCGAACCACCAGCGCGGGTATTTCTTTCTGAACAAGATCATCAGCACGGTGGGCAGGACGACAAGGCTGCCGCCTGCAATCGCAGCGCCGTAGGCTTCTCCGCCGGCGTTGCCGGCGAGTTCCGAGCCGGGCAGCAGGCCGGCGACGATCGCGATCGGGATCACCGTGAAGATGCGGAAGAAGGTCGTCAGGCGATTCAGCTGGCGCTCTGGATAGGTGACCGAGAAAGTGACTGGGTAGGACGAAGGCTCCATCTCTGCTCCCCTTTCGCGAGTTGACGAGATGATCGCTGACCGAGCGGCGGCAGTTTCGGCACAAAGGCGGCGCGCAATTCTTTGAAATTCGCGCGCCACACGCGCGTCTCGAGACTTCGGCTGCGGACCTGGCTCCGGTGCTCGCCGCGTAGCTCGACGGCGAGCGCTGCAGCCGTCAGTCCGCCGCGGGGACCCCGCCGGCGACCACGTTGACGAAGTTCTCGAGGTGGCGGGTGGTCCAGCACTCGAAGGCGCCGTCGCAGTAGCGCTCGTAGGCGGCCATCACCGAGTCGCCGTAGTTCCAGTAGAGCTTCGGCTCGGGATTGAGCCAAAAGAGGCGACCGGCGCGCTCGGCGACCTGGGCGAAGACCTCGGCGTGGGGCTCGCGGCCGTTGGTGCGGGCGTCGCCGAGCACGATCACGGTCGAGCGCGGGTCGAGGTCATCGGAGATCTCGGTCAGGAACTCGAGCCAGACGCGACCGTAGTCGGTGTAGCCGGAGACGTCGGCGACGCCGCCCTCGCTGGAGATCCGCCGGGCGATCTCGCGGAAGTCGCGCTCGTGCTCGAAGATCTCGGTCACCTCGGAGATTCGCTCGATGAAGACGAAGCTGCGCAGCTTGCGGAACGAGTCGTGCAGGGCGTGCAGGACCGAGAGGAAGAAGACGCTGGCCGAGGTGACCGAGGTCGAGACGTCGCAGAGCACGTAGATCTCCGGCCGCCGAGGTCGCTTTGGCCGGTAGCGCAGGTGCATCGGCACGCCGCCGGTCTCCAGCGAGGCGCGCATCGTGCGCCGCACGTCGACCACCCGCCCCTTGCGCCGCCCCCGCTGCTCGTGGCCGAGCGTCGCCAGGCGGCGCTTCATCTGCGAGACCGCGCGGTGCACGGCGGCCAGGTCCTGGGTCGGGCTGGTCGGCAGCGCCCGGTCGAGCTCCGCCAGCGGGCGGGAGGGGGGGAGGGTCTCGGTGCGCTCGATCAGGTCGCGTTCGAGCTCGCGGCGCAAGTGGCGCTCGAAGCGGTTGAGCTGGTCGCGGTCGATCGGCGGCAGCTCGGCGGCGCCGTCGGTGGCCTGCGGCTGGGTCCCGGCTGAGAGCTCCAGGGTGCGGCGGATCCGCTGCACGTCGACCCCGACCACCCCCGAGCCCTCTCCCTGGCGGCCGAAGGCGGCGATCGCAAGCCGTGCCAGGTCGCGCATCTCGCCGTCGTTGCCCTCGACGATCGCCTGTCGGATCTGCTCGCGCAGCTCGTCGATGTCGAGCCGCTCGGCGCCCTCGTGGCGCTGCTCGGACTCGCCGATCTCGCGCTCGATCGCCTCGGCCTCCGCGGCGCGGAAGAACCAGCGCTCGAACAGCAGCTCAAACAACCGCCGGTCCTCCTGCGACTTGGCGATCGTCGTCGCCAGCGCCTCGCGGAAGTCGTCACGCGACTCCCAGGGAACCTGCTCGAGCGCGGCGAAGGCGTCGAGGATCTCCGAGGTGCCGACCGCCACCCCCTCGCTGCGCAGCTCCTCGCAGAAGCCGAGCAGCTTCGCCGCCAGCCCGGGGGGGCCGGTGTCAGCCTTGGGGCCGTACGGGCTCGGCAAGCTTCATCCCCACTCGCTCGGCGACCAGGTCGATATCGGTGCGGTGCTTGACGATGATCGACATCGATTGCTCGAAGGTCTCGCGGTCGATGTCCTCGGCGCCCATCAGCAGCAGCGTCCGCGCCCAGTCGATCGTCTCGGCGATCGACGGCGGCTTCTTCAGATCCAGCGCCCGCACCATCCGCACCACCTCGACCAGCCGCCGGGTCAGGGTCTCGGGCAGGTCCGGCGTGTGCAGGCGGACGATCTCCATCTCGCGCTCCAGATCCGGGTAGTCGAGCCAGAGATAGAGGCAGCGCCGCTTCAGCGCCTCGGTCAACTCGCGCGAGTTGTTCGAGGTGAGGACGACGATCGGCATCGAGGTCGCCGCCACCTGCCCCAGCTCGGGAATCGTGATCTGGAAGTCGGAGAGCAGCTCGAGCAGCATCGCCTCGAACTCCTGGTCGGTCTTGTCGATCTCGTCGATCAGCAGCACCACCGGCTCGGGGCTGGCGATCGCCTGCATCAGCGGCCGCGCCAACAGGAACTCCTCGGAGAAGATGTCGCCATGGACCTCCTCCCAGCCGGACTCACCGCCGGCCTGGATGCGCAGCAACTGCTTGCGGTAGTTCCACTCATACAGCGCCTTCGCCTCGTCGAGTCCCTCGTAGCACTGCAGGCGGATCAGCTCGCGGCCGCTGGCGCGGGAGAGGGCCTTGGCCAGCTCCGTCTTGCCGACCCCCGCCGGGCCCTCGACCAGGATCGGCTTGCCGAGCCGCTGGGCGAGGAAGGAGACGAGCGCGGCCGACTCGTCGGCGAGGTAGGAGGCGGCGGCGAGAGCCTCCTTCGTGTCCGCCACGGAAGCGGGTGTCTGCGCCTCGGCCATGCGGCGATGATAATCCGCTCCGGTGCCCGACCTCGCCCTCTCCCTCGCCACGCTGCTCCCGCACAGCGCCGGCCCCTACATCGCCCTAGTGCTGATCGGCTTCGCCGTAGGCATTGCCGGTCACCTCACGGGCTCGCGCTGGCTCGTCGCGGCCGGCATCGCGTTGATCTTCCTCGGCGCCTTCCTCTTCCCGCTGGCGCTCAACCTGACCGAAAGCACGCCGCCCCAGCTGCGGACGCGATGATGGACCGTTTAGCCTTACCATTTCGCAACACAGCCCGATCCCTTCAGGAGGCCTCGCCTTGAGCCGACTTCGTTTCCTCTATGTCCTCGTCGCCGTAACCGCCCTGGTTGCGACGAGCGCCGGCCTGGCCGCTTGCGGGGGAGGCAGCGGCAAGAGTGGCGAGAGCCCGCAGGCCGTCATCAACGAAGCGACCTTGAAGGGGATCGAAAGCGGCAACATCGACCTCTCGCTGGGAGTCAAGGCGCAGGGTTCCAAGGGCGGCAACCTCGACGCCAGCCTCTCCGGGCCCTTCCAGGGGGAAGGCAAGAGCCTGCCCCGATTCGGCCTGACCGCGAAGGCGAAGGGCCGGATCAACGGCAAAAACGTCGATTTCGAAGGCGGGGTTGTGCTGTTTCCGGACCGGGCCTACGTGAACTACGAAGGAACCGAGTACGAAGTCGACCCGAACACCTTCAGCTTCGTCAAGCCGACGCTCGAACCTGCGCAGACGGAAGGGACGAACGGACAACCTGGTGAAGCGGCCGCCTGCCAGGAATCCGTCGGGGAACTGCAGGTGGGCAACTTCATCAACGGAGGCCGCAACGAAGGCAGCGCCGACGTCGGCGGCACGAGCACCACCAAGATCAGCGGCGATCTCGACGTCACCGGCGCGATCGACGCCCTGCTGGAAGTGGCCGAAAGCCCGGCCTGCAAGAGTCAGCTCGCCGCCGCGGGCCCACTGCCTTCCAAGTCGGAAGTCGAAAGCGCGAAGAGGGAACTGAACAGTGCCTTGAAAAGCGCGCACGTCGATATCTACGTCGGCGACGACAACATCGTGCGGCGCATCGCCGCGCAGCTGCAGATCGAACCGAAGAAGGGCGGCAGCGGACCGAAGAGCGCCGAAGTCGACTTCGACCTGAAGCTGACCGGCGTCAACGAAGAACAGGAAATCGCTGCGCCGAAGAGCTCCAAGCCGATCAATGATCTCTTCGTCAAGCTCGGCGTCAACCCGATCGAACTCCTCGGCCTGCTGCAGGGCGAAGGGGGCGGCGAAGGTCTCGGCAAACTGCTGAAAGGGCTCGGCGCATCGCAGCTTCGCTAGGCAGTTTCATGCGCCGGCCGAACGGCTGGCCCTATCTGCTGACACCGCTGATCCCGGTTGCCGTGGCCCTCGATCTGGCCGGCAGCCCGGCGACGGTCGTCTTCGTCGTCTCGGCGCTCGGCATCGTGCCCACCGCGGCGCTGATGGGGCGGGCCACCGAGGAGCTGGCGGCCCGGTCGGGACCCGGCATCGGCGGTCTGCTCAACGTCACCTTCGGCAACGCCCCGGAGCTGATCATCGCCCTCTTCGCATTGGGGCAGGGCCTGCACGAGGTGGTCAAGGCCTCGATCATCGGCTCGATCATCGGCAACATCCTGCTGGTGATGGGGGCGGCGATGCTGGCCGGCGGGCTGGGACGCGAGAAACAGGTCTTCAGCCGGACGGGGGCGAGCGTGCAGACCTCGATGCTGCTGCTCGCCGCCGCGGCCTTGCTGATGCCGGCGATCTTCGAGCTGGTTGAGGGAAAGGGTCTGCCGAAGCCCGGCGCCGAGCTCGTCGACTACGGCTCGACGGTCGAGCACCTCTCGCTCGCGGTCGCGGTGGTGCTCATCGTGACCTACGTGCTGGGCCTCTTCTTCTCGCTCAAGACACACCGTGACATCTTCAATCCCGAGTACGGCGAAGAGGACAGCTGGGGCTGGTCGGTGCGCACCTCGGTAATCGCCCTGGCGATAGCCGGCGTGCTGGTCGGGGTGATGTCGGAGGTGCTGGTCGGCTCGATCAGCGAGGCCTCGCAATCAGCCGGGCTCTCGGAGTTCTTCATCGGGGTGATCGTCGTCGCGATCGTCGGCAACGCGGCCGAGCACTGGGTCGCGGTCCTCGTCGCGAGGAAGGACAAGATGGATCTCGCGGTCAACATCGCGATCGGCTCCAGCGCCCAGGTGGCGCTCTTCGTCGCCCCGGTGCTGGTGCTCGCCTCGATCTTCCTCGGCCCCCACCCGCTGGCGCTGGTCTTCAACGGCTTCGAGCTCGGCGCCCTCCTGCTCGCCGTGCTGATCGCCAACTACGTCACCCAGGACGGCGAGTCGACCTGGTTCGAGGGGGTCCAGCTGCTCGCCGTCTATCTCGTCCTCGGCATCGCCTTCTACTACGCCTGAGCCGGGCTGGGCGGCCACGGGCGCCGCGCCCGCATCTGAGCCCCGTTCGGGTACGCACGGATGTCGCAGTACGCAAATTGCGCTACGGTGGGAAGGCGATGTCCCCTCCGAACAGGGTCGAAGCGATAGCGGAGCGCTCCGAGCTGGTTCGCCAGGCGCTCGAGATGGCGCGTGAGCTGCACGACGGGACGGTTCGCGACGTCGGCGACGAAGTCCCCTTCATCGAGCACCCACTGGCCGTCGCCGAGCTGCTGGCAGAGCACGAGCTGGGTGACGAGCTGGTGGCGGCGGGCTTGCTGCACGACACGCTCGAGTACACCGACCTCGGGCTCGGGGGGCTGCGCGAGCGCTTCGGGATGAAAGTCGCGATGATCGTCTGCGCGTTGAGCGAAGACTTCGAGATCGAGGACTACGAAGAGCGCAAGAGGGAGCTTCGCCGCCGGGTCGCCGCGACCGGCATCGAGGCGCAGCGGGTCTTCGCCGCCGACAAGATCGCCAACGTGATCGAGGCGCGCGACGACTACGTCCTCATCCAGGAGGACGTCGACCTGGGCATGCTGGTCGATCTCGACCTCAAGATCCTCGTCTGGGAGTACGACATGGAAATGCTGATCGAGACGGACGAAGACGAGCCGCTGTTCAAACTGCTCCCCGAGGAGCTCATCGGGCTCTGGGATCAGCGCTGCACGCAGATGCGCGCCGACTCGGCCTGATCGGCAGCTAGGCGCCTGGCGGTCGCAGGTACACCGATTCCTCGCGGAAGCCGAGGGCGCGAGCGGTGGCGATCTGCACGGCTTCGTCGATCGCCGGCCTGAACCAGCCCTCTTCCCAGGCGTCCGCCGCGACGACGTCGAGAGCCGTGCAGACGGCGCCCATGAGCTTGACCGACTCGATGATCGCAGGCTGGAACTCGAGCTCGCACAGTTCGATCGTGTGGCGGAGATCGATCAGGAGCGGGGCCGGCGGCACGTCGTCGCCGATCACGATCGGTCGCGGGCGGATCTCACCGTAGATCTCGGTTGAGGCGATGTCGTAAAACGGCGCCAGCATCGGCCCGTCATTGCCGAAAAGCAGGCCGGTGTTCGCGCCGCGCAGCTCGGTGCAGCCGATCAGCAGATCGCAGAAGGTGACCTTCATCAGCGTTTCGACAGCCTTCTCTTCGCCGATCGCCCGCAGCAGGCCGCTCGCCTCGCCGAGGGTGGGCGTTCCGGTTGACAGCCTCCTCTCGGCGCAGTCCGGCGTGACGCCGAGCGCCTGGGCGAAGCTCTCCTGATGCAGGCGCTCTGCGCGGGGCCCCTCGCCCCAACGGTCGAAGCGCTTGGAGACGAGGCAGGGTTGGCCGGCGATCGTCTCCACCGACGTGTGGGCGACCGGCAGTCCGAGTTCGCGGTAGGCGAGGGTGCAGGCGTGCTCGTTGGGGACCAGCCCTGGGCGCTCGGGCGCTTCGGGCTTGACGATGTGGGTGCTGGGGACGCCTGGCTCCGGCCACGCCCAGCGATCGCTCTCCTCGTCACGGACGAGGGCGAGCTTGTGCCGCTCGCCGGGTAGGGCGAAGCGCATTCGTTGCGGGCGGGAACGATCGAAGAAGGCGCCCGGCGGCGCCTGCACGACTTCCTCCAGCTCGAGTTCGCTCAGCCAGGCGGGGCCGCTCACCTGGCACGGCTCCCCGATCTCCCCCTCGGCCAGGAAGGTGACCGCGCCGAGGCAGTCCCGCCCCATCTCCGCGATCAGGCGGTAGCCGTCGGCGGGGTCGAGGCCCAGCTCATGGGCGATCGCGTGGCGGCGGCGCCCCTGCGGCAACAGACCCTCGACATAGGCGCGGCTGGCATCGGGGCCGAAGGGCTCGCTTCGCACCGGCAGCGAGTTGCTGAGCAGGACTTTCCCAGCGCCGACCTCCTCAACCGTCTCCGGCGCATAGGCGAAACTGTAGGTGTGCTCGCCGGCGGGGAACAGCCCGCCGATCCTCTTCCCATGCAGGTAGACATCAAGACTCATCCGGGTCCCCCCTGAGTCGTGTACTGGTCTCCTTTGTTCTAAAGAACCTAGACCGAATTGTCGCCGGGCGCAATGCCCCCCGGACGAATCGCCGGCTGTCGACCCCGCGCTCAGGTCGCGGTGAGCGCGGCCAGGGCCTCGAGCACGACGTCGTCGTGGGTCTTCGGCGAGACCTTGGGGAAGACCTTGGCGACCTTGCCGTCGGGGTCGATCAGGAAGGTCGCCCGCTGCACGCCCATGTACCTCTTTCCATACATCGACTTCTCGACCCAGGCGCCGTAGGCGTCGGCGACGGCGTGATCGGCGTCGGCCAGCAGGGTGAAGTCGAGATCGAACTTCTCGGCGAACTTCTTCACGGCGCCGACCTCGTCGGGGGAGACGCCGATCACCCGCGCGCCCGCCGTGGCGTAGTCGGCGCCGCGGTCGCGCACGCCGCAGGCCTGGGTCGTGCAGCCGGGCGTGTCTGCGCGGGGATAGAAGTAGAGGACGACGGTCTGGCCGCGCAGGCTGGAGAGGGTCAGCTCCCCGCCGTCCTGGTCGGGCAGGGTGAAGTCGGGGGCGGTCTGGCCTGCTTCGAGCATCTGCGGCGCTAGTCCTCGCGGCCGGGGTCCTGGCCGTCCTCGTCCTCGTCCAGCTCCTCGTCGCCCTGTTCGAGCGCGGTCGCCGAGACGGATCCGCTCGAGCCTGGGTGGTAGTGGGTCTGGAACTGCTCCAGCGCCCGGTCGCGGCGGTCCTCGTCGACCGGAACCTCGTCGGAGATCCGCACCCAGTCGGCCCCCTCGTAGTCCTCGAGGTTGAAGACCTCCTGGTCGAGCGAGGTCGAATCGTCGACGACGACCAGCACCTCGGTCTGCGGATTGAAGTAGGTCCCGGGCTGGTTGAGCAGCTCCTCGACCTCGTAGAGATTGTCCTGGTCGGCGGTCATCGACTCGATCCTACAAATCCGTGAGCTGACGGTCGATCTCCACCTCCACGTCAAGCGGCTCCTCGCCCCGGCGCATGCGGCGTTCGTTGCGAGCGATGACCAGCTCGCGGACCTCGGAACGCAGCTTCTCGTCGATCGCGGGGCCGGCGGCGCCGGGCGCGTTGAGCAACTTTGTCACCTCGGCCTCGACGTTGAGCGGCGCCTCGCCGCGGAGCTGGCGGCGGTAGGACTTCGCTTCCAACATCTGCCGGGCCTCTGTCGCCTGCAACTTGCGGTCGACCGGCGGTTCGGGCTGGGAGAGCCGGCTCGGCGGCGGCATTTCCTGCTCGATCGCGAAGGGGCCTTTGCCGACGCTTTGCCAGAGCGGCCCGGTGCGGGCGAAGGCGATCAGGGCGATCGGCAGGGCGATGAGCGTGATCAGGGTCAGCGCGAAGCCTGCCTGGATGTCGATCAGGTCGCCTACTGGAACCATCGCCCCCAAGCCTAGAGCCTCTTCCCCCGCCCATGGGCCTAAAACGTCGCCTATAGGCGCGTTCTAGGCCCGTCGACCGGCTCGGTGGGCCATCCGCTACCCTTTTGGTGTGGTTGACTGACCAGTCAATCGGTTCACTCCCACTCGAGATAAAGGAGCTTCGAGCAGTGGTTGACTTCACCCTGACCGACGAGCAGAAGGATCTGCGAGAGCTGGCGCACAACTTTGCGGAGAAAGAGATTCGCAAGGTCGCCTGGGAGCTTGACAAAGAGGGCACCTGGCCCCAGGAGATCATCGACAAGGCCTGGGAGGTCGGGTTGATGAACACCCACATACCCGAGGCCTATGGCGGGCCCGGCCTCGACTACCTCTCCGGCTGCCTGATCGAGGAGGAGATGGGCTGGGGCTGCTCCGGCATCGGCACCTCGCTGATGGCCAACGGGCTCGCTTCGGCGCCGATCACCCTCGGCGGCTCCGAGGAGACCAAGAAGAAGTACCTGGGGATGCTGACCGAAAGCGCCAAGCTGGCCTCCTTCTGTCTGACCGAGCCCGACGCGGGCTCCGACGTCTCGGGAATGAAGACCCGCGCCGTCAGGAAGGGCGACAAGTACGTCATCAGCGGCTCCAAGTGCTTCATCACCAACGGCAGCTACGCCGACTACTTCACGGTCTACGCCAAGACCGATCCGGAGGCCGGCCATCGTGGGATCAGCGCCTTCGTCGTCGACGCCGACCTTCCCGGGGTCACGGTCGACAAGAAGGAGGACAAGATGGGCCAGCGGGCCTCCAACACCGCGACCATCTCCTTCGACGAAGTCGAGATCCCGGCCGAGAACATGCTCGGTGAGGAAAACAAGGGCTTCAAGCTGGCGATGATGACCCTCGACCGCACCCGTCCGGGCGTCTCGGCGATGGCCGTCGGGATCGGCCGCGCCGCGTTCGAGTACGCCGCCGAGTACTCGAAGGAAAGGGTCCAGTTCGGCGTGCCGATCGCGATGCACCAGGCGATCCAGTTCATGATCGCCGACATGGCGACCAAGGTCGACGCCGGCCGCCTGCTGGTCTGGCAC
This sequence comes from Solirubrobacterales bacterium, assembly GCA_035260485.1. Classification (GTDB taxonomy): domain Bacteria; phylum Actinomycetota; class Thermoleophilia; order Solirubrobacterales; family 70-9; genus VRUE01. The sequence continues at coordinate 64,549 of DATFVC010000080.1, forward strand.
TCCGCCGTCCTGCTCGACCAGGGCAAGCGCAACACGCTCGTCTCCTCCGAGGCGAAGCGCTTCGCCGCCGACTCGGCGATGGAGATCACCGTCGACGCCGTCCAGGTCTACGGCGGCTACGGCTTCATCAAGGAGTACCCGGTCGAGAAACTGATGCGCGACGCCAAGATCATGCAGCTCTACGAGGGCACCAGCCAGATCCAGCGCCTGGTCATCGCCAAAGAAGTGCTGCTGCCGCGCAACGTCGACGAGCCCACCCCGGAGGCCGAAGCGAAGGCGGCGAAAGCCTCCGAGGAAAGCCAGTCCGAGCAGGCCGCGGCAACCGTCTAACTCCCCGCCGACGGGCCTAAAACGGGACCACATGTCCCGTCTTAGGCCCGTCGGCGTCGAACTCACCTTGGGCCGGGGGCCAAGCCTGGAGCTTGCTTGCCGCCTCTTTTTCTTCGTTCGCGTCGCAGAACTGGCACATTCAGCGCACCATAGTTGTGGCTGCATCCGCGAGCGTTTGCCCAATGGGCAAAGCGCCGCCACTATCCGCAGCCGACAAACCAAGCCGCATCGCCGCCGATGGGCCGCAAGCGGGACAAATAGTCCCGTTTGCGGCCCATCGGCCCAAGACGGTCGGGCGAGAGCGGGTAATTGCGGAGATCGCGGACAGGCAGCACGGGGTGGCTACCCTCGCTCAGCTTCGCGATGCAGGCTTGAGTGCGAGCGGCGTCCGGAAACGAGTCGCAAAGGGCCGGCTCTACGCGGTGCATGCCGGTGTTTACTCGGTTGGACGGCGATTGCTGACTCCCGATGGCCGACGGATAGCCGCCGTATTGGCCTGCGGCCCGGGTGCCGTTCTGTCGCATCGGTCCGCTGCGGCGCTTTGGGGGCTCTGCCCCGACTCGAAAGGCTCGATCGACGTAACGGCGCCGAATCGTCGTGGCCGTATTCCTGCTGGAATCGCCGCACATCGCGATGGCTCGCTGCACGGGTCGGATCGAACTTCGATTCGAGGTATCCCCTGCTCCAGCGTCGCCCGAACGCTGCTGGACCTGGCTGGCATGGTCAGCGTCTCGGAGCTGCGCAGAGAAATTTCGCAGGCCGAGGTGCTGCGCATCTTCGATCTCGCAGCTGTCGAGGCGCTGATTGGGCGAAGCCGCGGACGTCGCGGGGTGGCCCGCCTGCGGATGATCATCTCCGAGCTGAGCCCCAGGACCGGGCGAACCCGCAGCTACCTTGAGCGTCGATTTCTGGCGATGTGCGAGCGCGCGATGATCCCGCCACCAGAGGTCAACTGCAAACTTGACCTCGGTAATGAGCGGCTGACCCCCGACTTCCTTTGGCGCGACACGCGCTTGATTGTCGAAACAGATGGCAGGGAGACCCATGACACAGCCTCGGCCTTCGAGGAGGACCGGCGCCGCGATCAAGTCTTCGGCGCCGCTGGCTGGCAAGTCATCCGCTGCACCTGGCGCCAAGTCCTCGACGAACCCGCTCGCGTGGCAAGCACCATCAGCACCGTCCTCGCCTCAACTCCCCGCCGACGGGCCTAAAACGGGACATATGGTCCCGTTTTAGGCCCGTCGGCGGGGAGTTTGCGGTGGTTAGGCGACACGGGCGCTCTGGCGAGCGGTCTTCTGGCGCTTGTTTTTGTCGAGCTCGACCTTGCGCAGCCGGACCGACTCGGGCGTCACTTCGACGCACTCGTCGTCGCGGAGGAACTCCAGCGCCGCTTCCAGCGAGAGCCGTTTGGGGGGCTCGAGGCGGACCAGGATGTCGGCGCTGGCGGCACGCACGTTGGTCTGATGCTTTTCCTTAATCGCGTTGACGTCGAGGTCGTCTGAGCGGGCGTTTTCGCCGACGACCATCCCTTCGTAGACTTCCTCGCCGGGGCCGATGAAGAGGGTGCCTCGGTCCTGCAAATTCATCAGCGCGTGGCTGGCGCTGGCGCCGCGCCGGTCGGCCACCAGCGAGCCGGTCGGGCGAGTGCGCAGCTCACCGGCCCAGGGCTCCCAGCGGTCGAAGACGTGGTGCATGATCCCCGAGCCGCGGGTCTCGGTGAGGAACTCGGTGCGCAGGCCGATCAGACCCCTGGCCGGGACCAGGTAGTCCATCCGGACCCAGCCGGTCGAGTGGTTGACCATGTGGTCGAGGCGGCCCTTGCGCCCTGCCAGCAGCTGGGTGACGGCGCCGACATGCTCCTCGGGCACGTCGATTGCCAGCCGTTCTACCGGCTCGTGGACCTTGCCGTCGATCTCACGGACGATCACTTGCGGCTGGCCGGCGGTCAGCTCGAAGCCCTCGCGGCGCATCATCTCCAGCAGCACGACCAGCTGCAGCTCGCCGCGCCCCTGTACCTCCCAGGCATCTGGCCGTTCGGTGTCGGTGACCCGGATTGAGACGTTGCCGACCAGCTCCGCATCGAGCCGGTCGCGGACCTGACGCGCGGTCAGCTTCTTGCCCTCAGTCCCGGCCAGCGGCGACGTGTTGATCCCGACCACCATCGAGAGCGAGGGCTCGTCGACCGTTATCACCGGCAGGGGGCGCGGGTCCTCGGGGTCGGCCAGCGTCTCACCGATCGTCACGTCGGGCAGGCCGGCGACGGCGATGATCTCTCCCGGCCCAACTTCCTCGGCGTCGACGCGGTCGAGCGCCTCGGTCACGTAGAGCTCGCTGATTGCAGCCCGCTCGACGCTACCGTCGGCCTGGCACCAAGCGATCTGCTGCCCATTGCGGACGGTCCCGTTGCGAACCCGGCAGAGGGCCAGGCGGCCGACGTAGGGGTCGGCATCGAGGTTGGTGACATGAGCCTGGAACGGATGGTCCGGGTCGTACTCGGGCGCCGGGATGCGCTCCAGCATCAGGTCCATCAGCGGGGCGAGGTCGGTCCCCTCGGCGCCTTCCTCGAGCGCCGCCCAGCCGGCTTTGGCGTTGGTATAGACGATCGGGAAGTCGATCTGCTCGGAATCGGCATCGAGGTCGAGGAAGAGCTCGTAGACCTCGTCGACGACCTCGGCGATGCGGGCGTCGGGACGGTCGACCTTGTTGACGACGAGGATCACCGGCAGCTTCGCCTCCAGCGCCTTGCGCAGGACGAAGCGGGTCTGGGGGAGGGGACCCTCGGAGGCGTCGACCAGCAGCAGCACCCCGTCGACCATCGTTAGCCCGCGCTCGACCTCGCCGCCGAAGTCGGCGTGCCCGGGCGTGTCGATGATGTTGAGCTTGACCCCGTTGTAGTTGACGGTGGTGTTCTTGGCGAGGATCGTGATCCCCTTCTCGCGCTCCAGGTCCATCGAGTCCATCACCCGCTCGGCCACGTCCTGTCCCTTGCGGAAGGCGCCGCTCTGCCACAGCATCGCGTCGACCAGGGTCGTCTTGCCATGGTCGACGTGGGCGACGATGGCAACGTTGCGCAGGTCGGCGCGAATGGCGGTGTCGGTGACGGCGTGGGGCACGGGCGAACGATCTCCAGGCGACGGGACAGCCGATTGTGCCACGGAACGCCGCTCGGCCCCCGTCAGCGGGTCGCTACACTCAGGCCATGACCGTTGC
>DATFVC010000081.1:0-7336 GCA_035260485.1 Solirubrobacterales bacterium
GAGGTCTCGATCTGCCTGCTGGACGACCTCGCCGAGCGCGGTCCGTTCGCTCCGATCTGCCGGACGCTCGCCGCGCCCGGCAAGCCGGTGAACTGGCTGGGGGAGGAGCTCCGCTGATGGCCGGGGCCCGATCCACCAGCGAGCGCCGCCGGCCCGTCGGGTTGCCGGTCCTGCGGGCCGACGAGCGCTTCGTGGAGGCGCTGGCCGCGACCGTCGCCGAGCAGGTCGCCGACCGCCTCCACGGCGCTGCCGAGGACGAGGGCTACTTGAACCCCGAGGCCGCCGGCCGCTACATCTGCGTCTCGCGCAGGCGCGTCCACGACCTGACCAGCGCCGGCCTGCTGGCGCCGGACGGCTACGACGGGCGCACGCCGCTGTATCGGCGGCGGACGCTTGACGACTACGTGACGAAGACGGGCGGAGCGCCGTGATCCCGACGCGCCGGATGGCCCATGAGAGCTGGGATCGCGAGCCTCAGAAACAGCCTGACAGGCCGCATCATCCTGTTAATGTTTTGTCCGACAATGCAAACGGGGCGGCGCCGCTTGGAACGGCCCGCCCCCGGCTCAAGAGGAGTTAGCTCATGAGCGTTTCTCAGGATACGTTGGACCCTGCGGCAGGTCCAGGCTGCGGCGACAAGCGGCGGCTCAAGAAGACGAATACGCCCGGCGTCTACAAGCGCGTCGATGGCGAGGGCAACATCGTCGGATACGTCGCCGTGATCGAAGTGGCGGGCAAGCAGCGCAAGCGAAGCGCCCGCACCTACGACGCGGCGCGGCGGATCAAGCGCGAGAGCGACACCGACCGCGATCGCGGAGAGCTCCAGGAGCCGACGACGACCGGCTTCCTCGCCTTTCTCGATGAATGGGTCGAGCGCTATCGCGGTCAGGGCCGTCGCGGCTTCCGCGAGAACACCCGCGACGAGTACCAGCGGCTGATCGCCAAGTACGCCCACCCGTACTTCTCCTCCAAGTTGAAGCTGGTCGACGTGACCACCTTCCAGCTCGCCCGCTTCGTGGACTGGCTGGCCGACCCCGACGAGCAGGGCAAGCTGCTGACCGACGCGACTGTCGCCAACATCGTGATCCCGTTGCGCGCCGCGCTGAGGACCGCGAACCGCGAGGGCCTGATCCGCCACAACCCATCCCAGGGGCTGGCGCTTCCCCACCGCGAGGAGTTCGCGGACGAGGAGGAGAAGATCAAGGTGTTCAGCCGGGAGCAGCTTGCCGCGGTTCTCGCGATGGCCCCGGAGCCCCACAAGCTGCTGTTCGAGGTCCTGGCGACCTGCGGCCTGCGGATCAGCGAGGCGATCGCGCTCCAGCGCCTCCACTTGCAGGTCGACGGCTCCGAGCCCGAGGTCTGCGTCCGTCGCGCGATGGTCAAGGGGCGGATCGAGCCGCCGAAGACGAAGTACGGCAAGCGCGAGATTCGGCTGCCGGCGCCCCTCGTCTACCGCCTGCGCGCCTATCTCGCCGCGCTGGACGATCAGGACTCCACGGCGCTCGTGTTCACCAACCGGGACGGCAACCCGATCGAGCCCGGCAACCTCCGTCGCCGCGGGCTCAAGCCGTTGGTCGAGGAGGTAGACGCTCCGTGGGCGGGCTTCCACACGTTCCGTCACACGTTCGCCTCGCTCCATCTGAGCCGAGGGACCAACCTGCTCCAGCTCAGCCGCGCCCTCGGCCACCACTCGGCGGCGTTCACGCTTTCCCGCTACACGCATCTGCTGCCCGGTGACGAGGCGCCGGCGCTCGACCTATCCCTGGCAACGCTCGATGGGAGGGCGTGGGCAAACCGGGTTCGACCCGCGGTAGACAAAGCAGCCGTGAACGCCTGAGGACGAGAGACAAGGTGATATGCACTTCCGATTTTCCAACCTCACTCGTGGTAGGATAATCGGAAGCCGACCCGAAAGGACCATCATCTTGACCCAGCCCGCGCCCTTCCAATTCGATCCGAGCGTCGCATCCCAACTAGCCATGATGGGCCTTGAGGCGGACGACTTCCGCGATGCAGTCCTCGATGCAAACGCCGAAGCCCTGGAATGCACGCCCAATGACGTGATTTCACGAGCAGGCTTCGTGCGCTGGTCTTCCCCTCTCCGGCGGCTTGGCGATATCTACGTGCCAAAGGGTCATACGCGCGAGCGTCCGAAGGGCTTCGAGCTGCTGGTCAGCCCCGATCGCACCTTTGCCCTGACCGTTGCGCCCGGCGATCACGCGACGGGGACTGACCGGATGCCGTCGACTCGAATTGACCGCGGCCCACTGACGGGCCAGGCGGTTACGGGGAACCGACATCAGCTCGGCTTCGGAGAGATCGACACCGACTTCGCCCGAGCCATGGAAGCCACGATGAAAATCTGGCTGCTGTTGGTCTACTACGACGAGTTGAACGAAGAAATCCGGCTGGAGCTCTCCTTGCCGGTCGAGTTCACGCGGACGCCCAAAGGCCAGCGTGGGTTTGTAACGGCCTTTGAGCCTCGGCTCGTCCTGCCAGCGATCTCGCTCGTTGAGACGGCCGACGTATCGAACGACGATGAAGACGAGGATGGACAGATCGACGTTCCTGTCGCGCGGCGATAGGAGGTGCCGTGGGCGACTTCAACTACAACCGAGTCGATCTTGCTCGTCGTCGGCGAGGCTTCACTAAGGGCGCATTGGCGAAAGCAGTAGGCATCTCGCCTCGCAACCTCAACGCCTACGAGAAGGATCAGCAGGAACCGACGCCTCAAACCGTAAGTCACTTCGCATCCGCGCTCGGCTTTCCCAGGGAGTTCTTCTTTGGACCGGACCTGGACGAACCGACGCCCGAGGGCGCAAGCTTTCGGGCACTTAGCCGCCTGACCGCTCGGCAGCGCGATCAAGCACTCGGCTCAGGGGCCCTCGCGCTAGCTCTCGGCGACTGGATTGACGAGCACTTCAACCTCCCCGCACCAGATGTTCCTCAGCACCCCGGCCTTGATCCTGAAATGGCAGCCGACGCGGTGCGATCGGCGTGGGGCTTGGGCGAGAAGCGCATCCCGAACATGGTTCATCTACTGGAGGCGCACGGCGTTCGCGTGTTCTCTCTTTCCGAGGACTCAACGACCGTTGACGCATTCTCGTTCTGGCGAGGGCGCATTCCGTATGTGTTCCTGAACACCAAGAAGACCGCCGAGCACAGCCGTATGGACGCCGCCCACGAGCTTGGGCATCTAGTGCTTCATGGTCATGGCGGGCCGCGCGGCCGACAGGCCGAGCACGAGGCTCAGGCGTTTGGAGCTGCCTTCCTGATGCCCGCCGGCAGTGTGCGAGCAGAGGCGCCACGCGCCGCCCGGATGCCGCAGCTCATAAAGGCGAAGGGCCGCTGGAACGTATCCGTCGCCAACCTTGCTGTTCGTATGCATCGCCTTGGGCTGCTTAGCGATTGGCAGTATCGGTCGATATTTATCGAGCTGAATCGCCGTGGCCGTGCCAATGAGCCGACTGCCCCTGGGAAAGACCCGTTGCCCCAGGAGAGGTCGCAGATTCTGGAGAAGGTTTTCCGCGCCTTGCGTGGCGAGAACGTTTCCAAGGCGTCCGTTGCCCAGACCCTGCATATCCCGCTTCAGGATCTCAACGACTCCGTCTTTGGGTTGGTTCTTACGCCGATTATTGGGACTGACAATCCCCAGCCTGTGCCCGGCCATAGCCGACCCGAGCTACGAGTTGTCTGACGGATTGCAGCTCACTGTGAGCCGCCCGGATGTAGCGGATCGTTCGCTACCTAAGATCGACTCAGCCATACGGGAGCGCTTCGCAGAGTTCCTCGAGTCGTTCGACGTGATCGAGCGGGAATCGGAAGCTTGGAGCAACCGCCATCAGGCAGCTTTGGCCAGTATCGGCCACGCTCTGGAGCGTGCGAACGTGGAGCGTCAAAACAACGTCGAGTTGTTGGTTGCGATTCCAGCGGCAGGCCTCGCCGCGCGAGTTTGCCAGCTCATCGACGGCTTGGTCGCCCTAGTGAACGCGATAATCCTCATGCCGCTCCCCCCGTAGCGCGCGCCCTCTTCGAGACCTGCTGCCTCCCCGTATATCTTCGTAGGGAGCTTGTACCAAGGGTGGAGAAGGGACGCACGAATGCGGTTCACATTCTGGTCTTCAAGCTCGGCCTCGGCGGCATTGGTTCTCTGAGCGGCCATGTCAAGCCGATCTCGGTCGACGCTCTCATCAGCTCGGCTCGTGCCGAACTCAAGGCACTGGAGGCAGGGATTCCAGAGGCCGATCGAATCGGTGCGGAGGAGCTGGTCGATATCTACTACGGGCCGCTATCTGAACTTACGCATCCGAACTGGGCGGCCCTAACCCTCGGTACGAGCCTGGACCCGACCAAGCCACTGGAAGTGCCTGATCGAATCGGCTTTGAGGAGGGAGGCGTCTTGCACGATGTCGTCGCATCTAGCTCGTATATCTTGGAGAGGGGCGGTGCTGCCTTCGATGCAGTTCTCGACGCGCTTCGCCTGACCCCGATGGACCTTCCGAATCGTGATCCGGATTGGAATGAGGGAGATATTCGCCCAGTTTCAGCAGGACAGGCCGAAGCCAGCTAACCTCGATCCACCGTTTTCACCTCTCAGGGTGGAACCAGGCGACTTGAGGTAGGTAACAGCGCCAGGGCGGTTCCTTGGAACCGCCCTGGCGCTCCTTTCGAGGTCGGTGCTCGGCGGAATCGAAGCACCGCCGCCCGTCCGCGGGCAGGCCGGGATCGGCAGGTGCGACGAGGAGGCTGAAACTGGGGAGCGAGCCTGTGGCTACGGGTTCGCTGCGGCCGGCAACGCCCGCAGCCGTGCGAAGGCCGCCACCAGCGCCTCGGCCCACGGCCAGCTGCGCGGCAACCGCAGCGCCACCCGCCGACCCGAACGCACGATCCGGCCGGCGACGTGCAGCAGGCGCTGGCGAACCCGCTTGGGCTCGGCGAGCGCGAGCTCCCCATCCAGGCAGAGCCGGGCTGCCCAGCGCAGCAGCGCCTGGGCCAGCAGCGAGACCTCCAGCCAGGCCTGGTTGTGCTCGTAGGCGGCGAAGGGCATCTTGCGCATCCCGGTCTCCTTGCCGACGCGGATCGCGTCCTCGACTCGGGCGCGGCGACGGTGGCGCAGCTCCAGGGCGGCGACGTCGACGTCATCCTGGTCGGTGATGAAGGCGGTGTGGCGGTAGCCGGACTCGCAGTCGAAGACCGAGAGCTGGGCGCCGGGATGGGGACGCTCGCGGCGGACGACCAGCCGCGTGCCTTCGGGCCAGCACGAGAGCTCGACGCGAGCGGTCAGCTCGGCGACCTGGGCGCCCTCGCGAACCTCGCCGTCGCCGTCGATCGCGCTTCGCCAAGCCGCTTCGGGCAGCGCCATGATCGCCCCCCGCACCCGCTCGTCGACCTCGTAGCCGACCGAGAAGCGGATGCCGGCCGAACGGCAGTCGGAGGTGAAGGCGTGGGTGCGCCCGCCGATGTCGGTGCGGGCCAGGATCTCGCGACCCAGGTCAGCCTCGGGAAGCTGTTCGAGCGCCAACTGCAAGACCTCGAAGTGATCGGCGGCGGTATGCGCGGCGGCGTTCCCGGGCCGCAGCACGGCGGCCAACGGCTCGCCCGTCTCGGCCAGGTAGCAGAGCAGCGGGTGAAAGCCGAAGCCGCCCTTGTAGTTGCCGGCGGCGCTCTCCTTCTCGGAATGGGCGAGCAGAAGTGAGGCGTCGATGTCGAGGATCAGCTCCTCGGGTCGGGCGCCGGCACCCCAGGCTCTGGCCAGCGCCACGGCGCGGGCGGCGCGGATCGCTTCCAGGAGATCCACGCCGATCGACTTCACCACCCGGTGGGCCGTCGTCTCCGAGGCCACCGGCCCGAATAGGGCCTCCTGGCCGCGCAGCACGCCGAGGTCGGAGACGTGATCTCCGCCGTCGGCGACCGCGATCGCGAGGTCGCGGATCACGACCCCCGGGTCGTGAGCGGAGCGGCGCTCGCGGGTCGGCGCCATCGCCTCGGCGAGCGCGGCTGTGAGCCCGAGCCGATCGGCCAGCTCGACCAGGAGGTAGGAACCGGCGTGGGAGACGAGACCCTCGCCGTCCGCCCTGACTTCTACGGTTTGCGCTGTCGTTTGTGCCTTCACCTTCCGGGTGTCCTCCTGGCTTGGGGAATGGGTCTTCGCAAACCGCATTCTCAAGAGCCAAGAGGACGCTCCCGGATGGTTTCCTCAGGCGCTTATCGGTGGATCGAGGCTAGATGTCGCCCTATGTGATTGGCGGATTGATCGCCGCTTTAACCGGCCTGCTCGTCTGGCGCCTGACGACCGTTCGCGATCATTGGGCGGAGAAACGTCGTCAACGCGAGCACAATCGCACAGTTCTACGAGCGGCGCTAGCTAACTATCTCGCTGCCCTCGACTCCCTCACCCTGGAATACATGGATGAGCCGATTCGGCCGACGCCAGATCGGCTCGATCGGGCTCTTGACGCTCTTTCGACGAGGCTTGGTTTTAATTGTCGATCGCTCTGAAAGGCTCCGCCGTGGCCACAGAACGAGAAGTCTTCATCGACTTGGAGCCGGGCACCCGCATCCGCTTCATCGTAGCGAGGCGCCGGTCGGCCAACCCGCGCGGATTCTCAAACCGTCGGTTCGGCGGCGATCAAGCCGAGCGGAGCCCTACGGTGGCCTTACCCCTCGTCGTCGTAGGGAACGCCAGCCGAGATGCGCTCGAAATCCTCGGCGGAGGCCGGTTTCGTGCCCCGCTTGGCGTGCAACTCCGAGACAGGCGTGATTGGCGGCTCCAGCGTCAGGCCACCCTGCCGGTCCGGCACGACCTCAGTAGCGCCGGCCGCCGACTTCCACCAACTCGCCAATATCTAGGTCGAGCTTCTTCACCGCGGTTGCCATAGGGAAAAGTGTAAACGCACGTCGAGACTTCTCTCTCAGGCGCATCCCGATGCCGCCCGTGGGCCACAAGTGGGCCAGTCATGCCACGAAATAACCGGTTACAACCGGAATCAGCCGGGTTTGAGGAGCGGCCAAAAAGGGCCTTCAAACCGCTTTAGCAAGGCATATTTCCAATGCCAGCGCGAGAGGCGCCTACCGGAATCGAACCGGTGTAAACGGCTTTGCAGGCCGCTGCGTAGCCACTCCGCCAAGGCGCCGAGAACCGGTTGAAGCCTAGCGGCGCGCATCGCTTCCAGCGCGGCCCAGCGTTTGGCCTCAGCCCTCGTAGTTCTCGACCGTGCCGGCGTCGCGAGGGCTGGCCTCGTCGGGGTCCTCCCCGTACTGGCGCAGGGCGCGGCGCTGGCGCAGGTAGTCCCAGGCTTGGTCGAGCTGGACCCTCAGCTCCTCGAGGCGGGCGTTC
>DATFVC010000082.1:0-31473 GCA_035260485.1 Solirubrobacterales bacterium
GAGCCACCGCCCCCGCCGACGCCGACGCCGCCGATCAGGCGGTCGGCCCGACCGCTTACCGAGCGGGCGCCGCGCCGCAGCGGTCGCGAGAGCCGCCCCGCGATGCGACCGCCCGCATAGATCGAGAGCAGCTTCAGCGAGGCGTCCCGCCCCGGCGCCTTCGGTCCGGTCGCAATCCCGATCAGGCTGTCGGCGAGGGTCTTCCGCTGGAGGAAGACGGCCCAGAAGAAAAGGGACTGGAGGCCGAAGGACATCAGCCAGCCGAGCTGGTCGGTCGCGCTCGACAGGGCGCCGGTGACGGCGAGCAGGACCGCCAGGATCAGCGAGTAGGCGGCCTTGCGCAGCAGGTAGCCGGCCAGCTTCTCCAGCCACCCCTTGAAGAAGTCATGCCCGCGACCGGGGATCACCGCCGCGATCAGCGCGACCGGGCTGAAGGCGAGCAGGAGCAGCAGTAGGACCTGGGCGAGGATCACCCCGATCGACAGCGCCCCCAGCAGAAGGAAGGCGCCGAGCTCGCCGACGAACAGGACCAGCGCCAGCAGCAGCCGCTGATACTGGCCGCCCTCCTCCATCGCGTCGGTCGCGGGCTTGTCGGCGACGCCGAGGCGGTAGCCCAATCGCTCCGCGTCCGGGAGGTTGGAGGCGTCGCCGTCGTTTAGGGCGTCGTACTCCTTGTCGCGTTCGTCGTGCTCGTCGGCGCCGAGGCTGTAGCGGAGGAAGCGCGGCGCGTACTTGTTCGCGTTGTTGACGCAGACCTTGCCGTCGGCGGTGATCTCGGTCCCGGCCTGGAGCCGGCGGGCAAGCGCGGCGTCGCGGTCGGGATTGGAGGACAGAGGCCGCACCGCGACCGACTCGGGATCGGAGTCCTTCGAGCCGGTGCCGGCGACAACGCAATGTTCGAGGCCGCCGAAGTCGAGGACGACCCAGGGCTTGAAGACGAGCAGGTTGAACAGCTCGTTTGCCGTGTCTTCCTTCGCCTGTCGGGCGCTCGTCGCGTTGCCGTTGGACGAGATCGACAGGAACGCCCCTGACATCTCGTTCGTCCACCCCGAGACGCTGCCGATCGTCGAGCCCGGTTGGGCGACGAAGAACAGCGCCGCGACGACGTAGATCAGCGACAGCCCCAGCGAGCCCGCCGTCTCGGAGTAGCGGCGCTGCACGAGCGCCTTCCACATCGCCCAGATGCCGGCTATGGCGACGGCGAGCACAAGCCAGGGCTCGCCGAGGACGCCGGCATAGATCGAGTGGATCGCGCGCGAGACGGGCGCGAGCGCCCCGGCGCCGCCGGTCGCCTGGGAGCCGTTGACGAGGTCGAGGCCGAAGGCGAAGCTGAAAAGGGTGACGAGCAGGTTCGCCAGGAAGCTCGTGACGATCCAGAGGATCGAGGCGAGGAAGTAGGCGATCATCGGCGGGACGCCGGAGACGTCCACCCCGCCGGTCAGCGAAGCCGAGACGAAGTCGAAGTGCTGGTCGAGCGTGTAGTTGGCTAGCGGGTAGCGGCCGGCGATCCCGTCGCCGCCGACCTGAGGCGAGGGCCCGACGTTGCCCCAGACATCGCTGGCCGCCCCCGCGAGGGGATGGGCGAGAAGCACGATCAGGGCCGCCAGGCAGAGCGTCGCGACGACGGCGCGGCGGCGACTGCGCGGAGCGCGCCGGGTCACGCGGCCACCGCCCGAGGGGTGTTGTCGAGCGCCGCCAGCAACTCGGGGAAGACGAGGTCGAAACCCAGCTCCCCGATCTGCCCGTCGAGATCGCGCATCAGGCAGAGGCCCTGCCGGTATTCGCGCAGGCGGGCGCGGGCGGCGCCATCTTCGGAGTCGAGGCCGATCTGCGCGATTCCCGCCCGCGCCTCGGCGTCGGTCTCCTGGCCGAACAGGAAGTAGACGCCGAACAGCTCGGACAGCTCGCCGAGGTCGGCGAGGCGCTGGGTCGCCACCAGCACCGTCGCGTTCAGCGCCCGACCGAGCCGGATGATCCGGTTGAGCAGCGAACGGCCCTGCGTCGAGGCGAGCAGGAACCACGCCTCGTCCAGCACGACCACCTTGTGACGGCTGCGGTCGCCCGCGATCAGCCTCAGCGCCAGGGCGGCGACCAGGGAGAGCGTCGCCACCGACACGCGCTCGGCGCGGGTGTAGGTCTCGCGCGAGGCGCCGGGGTCGGGGAGGCTCAGCCCCGGCGTGCGGATCGTGATTACCGAGCGGGCGACCTCGATCGGCTCGGCCTCGCCGCTGCCGAACCCCAGCCGCGCGAGGCCGAAGTCAGAGAGCACGTCCAGCGCCTCCGCGGCCTCGCGGCCGGCCTCGGCCTCGGACGAGCGCAGCCGCTCGATAACGCCGCGCAGGCTGCGCTCCCCCGCCCGCACCGCATCGCGCACGGCGCGGTCGATCGCAACCTCCCAGGAGGGCGGCGGGTCGCGCAGCAGCTCCAGCAGGTAGCTGGAGGCAAGCTCCTCTCGCAGCTCGGGCAGCCCGATCGCCAGCGGGTCGAGCTTGCCCCGGTGCTCGGGGTCGCCCGAGAGCTCAAGGACCTCGACCTCCCCCTCCAGCTCGGCGACACGGTCGAGGCCGTGGTCGGGCTTGGGGTCGAAGTCAACGACCAGCGATCCCCGGCGCTGGGCCGCGAAGGCGATCGACTGCGCGGCGATCGTCTTGCCCGAGCCGAGCGTCCCGGCCAGCAGCACCGCCGAGGCCCGCGCCTCGCGCGGCGCCTCGGTCGGGTCGTAGAAGACGGGGCGGGCGCCGCCGGCCGGGGAGTAGCCGATGTAGACCCCGTCCGTGGAGCCGACCTGCGCGGTCGCGATCGGCACCGAGGCGCCGAACTGCTCCACCGTCATCTGCTGGACGTAGTCGGGGACCGAGCCGCCGCCCGGCCGGGGCAGATGGTCCTCAAAGAGCGCGTGCTGGAGGCCGCGCGGGCGGTGCAGCGTCACGTCGCCGAAGCGCTCGCGCAGCGCCCCGACGCGGCGCTCAAGCTCCTCGCGATCGGCGGCGCCGACCGCGAGCGAGATCGAGGCCCGCAGCATCGGCGGGTGCGCCGAGGACTGCAAGATCGCCTCGTACTCGCGGGCGAGCTCGCGGTCCTCCTCGGCGAGGACGCCCGGGCCGCTCGCCCCCTCCATCTGGTCGCGGTAGGCGTGCTCGACATCGAGGATGCGCTTTCGCACCTGGCCGAGCGCTTCGCGGTTGCCGACCCATTGGGCGTGCAGGACCGCGTCGACCGAGAAGCCGGCGTCTTCGGCCGGGGCGAAAAGGACCTCCGCGGCGCCGGGGAACTCGGCCTCCTCGGCGAGCGACCCGGCGCAGAGGAACGCCTGATAGGCGGTGCCCTCCTCGGCCTCGACCACCAGCGATGGCGGCTCGCCGGGGTGCTCGGTCGCGGGCGCGTTGGCGCAGCGCCAAAGCTCCTGCTCAAGCGGCTCGTATGCGACCGACCCGCCGGGCGCGACGACGACCAGGGCGTCGGGCTGCCAGTGCCGGTCGGCGACCGGCTCGGCGACGCCGCGACAGGCGGTGCGGCGAAGCAGCCAGTGCAGCTCCTCGGTCGATGCCCGCTCCAGGGCGATCGCTCCGCTGAGCCGGTCGAAGGTGCGCTGCTCGACCGCCGCCAGCGCCTCCAGCTCCAAGCCCGAGATCGGCTGCGGCGCCCCGACCCCGGCCAGCTCCTCGACCCGGCGCCGGACGCGCCCGAAGGAGCGCAGGGCGCTCGGGCCGGCGCCGCCCTCGGCCAGCGAGACGGCGATGTAGACCTCGGGGACGTGGGAGCGGAGCTCGCGCAGCCGCGCCTCGTGGCCCTCCAGATAGCGTCGCCAACCCTCGGCGTCGGCGTGGCGCTCGTCGGCTAGATCGGCGAGCTCGGGCGCGTAGCGCTCGGCCGGGTAGGCCCGCTGGACCCGCCAGATCGAGAAGTCGGCGCCGGCCAGGTGGGCGAAGCGCTCAAGCCGGCGCAGCAGCCCCCACTTCTCCGCGGGGGGAAGGAAGGGATAGGCGATCGTGTCGGCGCGGTAGAGCGCCGCCGCCTCGCCGCCCGGCCCGATCAGGACGTTCCGCCTCGCGTAGCGCAGCGGGAATCGGGTCACGGACGCACCTCCAGAACCTCGCCCTCTCCCAGCGCCAGCCGGCGGGCGCTCACGTCCCCCCTGGACTGGCGGCGACCGGGCGCCTGCGCCACCCGCCGGCGCCGTCGCCATCGCGAGCCGCGCACGGCGACGGGCGCCGAGAAGAAGGCGATGGCGGGACCGCGGACGCGGCCACGGCGTAGCCGGGGCGAGCGCTCGTCGGGCGCGACCCAGAGCTCGCCGCCGAGCAAGCGCGCCCGGCCGAGCGCGGGCAGCGCCCGGCCGAGAGAGCGCCGCAGCGGGGCGAGATGGACCGCGAGCCAGGAGAGAGCGAAGCGATCCGCGCGGCGCCCGTCGGGCGTCGCCTGCGTCGCCAGGGTCGCGAGCGCAGCCGGAATCACGAGCAGCCGCAGCGGCCAGTCGAGCAACCCGAGCACCAGACCGCCGATCCAGGTCGCCGCCAGGGCGCCGAGCGCGGCTGCCGCCCCGCCGACCCGGCCTCCGACACTCGCGCCTCCGAGACCGGCGACCACGGCGATCGTCAGGGCAACCGCGACCGAGCCCGAGCCGAGAGCGACGACGAGAAGAAGCGCCGCCGTCGCGTAGGCGAGCCAGCGCAGAGGCACCCCGCCCGGCACCGGCAGCGGCCGACCCTCGATCGAGTAGATGCGGCGCTCGGGGCGGAAGATGCGCTGGTAGGAGCGGATCGGCTCGTAGCCCTCGCTCACGGCAGAATCCGATCCCCGATCGCCCGCGCCGCGTTGGCGACCTGGTCAGGCGAGAAGACGAGCCAGCCGACCATGATCGCGGCGAGAAGGAACATCGCGAGGTCGGTGAACTTCCTGTTGACCAAGAAGATCAACCCGACGATCGCGATGACGCCGCCGTAAATCTCGGCCGCGTAGTGGCGAAGCGTCGAGCCGATGTTCCGGCCCACGTCGTTGCCGCCTGCGGCGAGTGCGGCCGGCGCCAGCCAGAGGGCGGCAGCGAGGACCGCGACCAGGGCCAGGGCGACTGCGAACCGGCGGCTCACGAGAGCGCCCCTTCGACTCGCTCGACGTACCAGCGGTCCCGGTGGACGAGACGCAGCCAGTAGGCCAGCGGGACGACCGCCCCGCTCGTCAGATCGCGGACCCGCGCGGAGGCGATCACCGTCCGCTCGGACCCTTCGCCACTCCCTACCTGCTTCACGCTCGTGACGGCGACGAGCTCGAAGCCGCCGCCGGGGAGCGTCACCGTGGCGCCGGGCGCCAGGAGATAGGAGAGATCGCCGGGCTTCGTCGCCGAGAGGTAGGCCGGCAGAAAGCGCCGGACGAGCTCGGCGACCGCCCCCGCGTCAGGGCCGGCTACGGGCCGGGGCGGCTCGACGCTCGCCCCGACCCCCGCCGGTCCAGCGACGACCGCCGGCACTCCCAGGGCCGCCACCTCGGCCGCGTCTTCGCGGACGATCGGGACGGCGAGATAGAGAGTGCGGGCGTCGCCTAGCTCGCAAGCGACCGTGACGATCGCCCGGCGACCGCCGAGGTCGCGGACTGCGGCGACCTCGGCCTGCTCGACCTGGGCGACGGTGCCGGTCCCGGCGGAAGCCGGCGCCGAGATGCCCGGCGCGAGGTATGAAGCCAGCGCCTGCGGCGAGGCGTCCGTCAGGTAGGCCCGCGCAAACCCGACTGCAAAGGCGGCGGTCGCGGGGTCGGTGACGTTGCTGCTGTTGGCGGCGGGCGAGCCATCCCGGCGGGGCTCGGACAGCACGCCCGAGACACCCCGCAGGAGCAGGAGCCCGACCAGCGCCCACAGCGCCACCCGGCCCACAGCCCGGAGCACCGAGCCGACCGAGCGGCCGTCACCGTCGCGCCGCCTGGGCTGAGTACCAATTCCTACTGACACTTCTAGACCACCTCCGTTGTCGTGCTTGGCGCCAGCCGATTTGCTGGCTCACGACCACAGGGCGTTGAAGTGCCAAAACGGTCACAACCACATACGCATTTCGTTATATGTGTGTGTCACACAAAACGGGAACGAGCGGCGTCTAGCGACGCCGCTCGTCGGCGAACTTCCCTCGGGCTCTCAGACTGCGGTGCTACCCGAGCTCGTCCCGAGCCCGGAAGCGAGCTGCTGGACGAGCCACCAGCCGGTGAAGTCGACCAGCTCGTAATGCACCCACATACCCCGCCGACGCCGGCTGACGATGCCGGCTTGGTGCAGTACGGCGAGCTGCTTGGAGACCCTGGGCTGGCTCACCGAAAGGCGGGAAGTGAGCGCGCTGACCGTGGCGCTGCCGCGCTCGTTGAGCACTTCGATCAGGCGAATGCGGGTGGGATCACTCAGCACCTTCAACATCGCCGCCACCATCTCGACCGTCTCCTCGGACAGCGGTTGGTTTGGTGCTGATGCGCCTGCCCTCTGTCTTTGACTCTCGGACATCTCACCACTACAGGGCGCCGAAGGTGAAAATTGGACCCCTTCCATATTCCGAATATGTATGTGGAACACGCACACACACAGACTCCGGCCCCGAAGGGCCGGAGTCGTCTGCTCCTAGATGCTGGGCTTCTCAGCGCAGCTTTAGAACGGTGCCGGGGTAGATCAAGTCGGGATCGCCCGTACCTATGCGGTCTTCGTTCAGACGCCACAGGCGCGCCACCTCATTCGCGATTTCCAAGTCGTCGGCGCCCACCGGCAGCAGGGCTTGGGCGATATGCGATAGGCAGTCGCCAGGCCGCACCACGTAGGAATCCTTGCCGGCGAGGCGGCCCGAGTCGGCCGGCGGCGCGGCGACGAGCTGCGGCGACGGTGGGCTTTCCGGCTGGGCTGGTTCACCCGGCGGCGCGGTTTCGGCAGGCACGCTCGCGGATGCCGAGTGACGGTCGGCGGCTTTCTGCTTCGGCGCGATGATCGACTGATTCGCGACCGGCTCCGCGCTCGCGGGCTCCGATGCGGCCTGCTGTACGGGCTCGGATTCAGGTGCCGAGGTTGCGGGTTCCGGCACCGTGACCGGCGGGGGCGATGGCGCTTCGACCGGGGCTTCGGTGGCGGCGCTGGTGACTTCCTCGGGCGGCGGCGCTGCGATGTCTACTTCGGGTTCGATTTCTACGGCGCCGTCTTCTTCGCCGCCGCCGGTCGCCGGCACTTCTTCGAGGTCGGTTTCTTCGCCGCCGGGGTCGAAGTCAGGGGGCTCTGGCAGTTCGACCTGCGGTGAGGTCCCTTCCCCTTCGCTGTCAGCTTCGCCGGCTAGGGCAACACCGGGAGAGATGCTGGCGAGGATCAGCATCGAGCACAGGACCAAGGCGAGGAGCCGCCGGCCGGGAGAAGAACCCGATCGCAGGTCGGGAGAGATGGAAGTCAGATACTGAGTCAGGTTTGCCATCGGTTCCTCCTCGCCCGTCGAGGGCTATGTGGGTCAATTCGAGGGGTCAGCTACACAGCGGTAACTCTTGTCGCCACCTACGTCCGGGGTGAGCCCAACGCTGCCGTTTTCTTCGGTGACATAGAGGACTTCAACCGCGCCCGGTTTGCTGCTGGAGGGATAGACTTCGCTGGTCAACTCGCCTCCTGGCGCAAGTTGAATCTGAGGCTGAGCCAGCGCCGCCATCAGCTCCTGGTGGGTCGGCAGCCGCCGGCCGGCCCGTTCCCGGTTGTCGGTCAGCGCACAGTCGAGGACGGCGCTTCCGTATGACCGAGGCGGACGAGCCTGGGTCTCCACACACACGTCTCCAACCGGGATCGTGGGCGCGAAAGCCTGCGGGCAGCTATCGAGAAATCGAGACGCGGGCTGACCGCCGAGGCGGGCGGCGTTCTGTGCGCGCGGCACTGGCCGCAGGCTCGACTCGTTCACGACCCTTCCACCGATCGAGTTTGATTTGAACTCTCTGCCCGTCAGGCTGCGGTTCCTGATGTTCGAGCCGTCAATCTTGGAGACGGCGTAGGCGCCGCCGGTCCCGATCGCAATGAAAAGGGCCAGCGTCGCGACGACGTTTGCGTAGGTGAGTCGGTCCAGCAGCGCTCTCAGCATCGGAAGCCCTCCTCGGCTTTGGGTGGTCGGCCTATCCCGTAGAGCATGGCCGCCCTCTCACTCGGACCTCAAGCTCGTGGCTGTTGCCGGGCTCCAGCGGATAGCTGGCCTCGCCAGGAACATGGGCGCGGAAGCGGTAGCGCTGCACGCCGCAGGTGCGCTGGAAGCGGTAGGGAACGCTCCAAGCGCCGTGGGGATCGCTGCGGATCGTGCGGAACGTCTGCCATTCCTCGGTGAGCCGGACCTGCAACTCGACCAGCTTCCCCGCCTCGGGGAGCGGGCGCCCCTTGACCCGGCCGCTGAAGGTGACGGAATCACCGTTAAGGACGTGCTTCGGCTCGACCGAGATCGCGGAGGTCGCCTTGACCAGCAAGGTCGCCGTGTCCTCGACCGGCAGGATCGTCGCCGTGCCCTGGTAAACGAAGCGGAACCGGCGTGAGGCACGCGCCTCCACCTCGTAGACGAAGCGACCGCGGGCATCGGTCGTCACCGTGTCTTCTAGCTGCTCGGTCCCTTCCGTCGGCTGGGAGTAGACGAGGACCTTGGCGCCGCCCAGCGCGTGCCCGGCCCGGCTGACGAGCCGGCCACCGAGCTGCACGCGGCGCCCGAAGGCGACCTCGTCGTGGGGCTCGAGGACGGTGCGGCGCTTGCCCTTCCGGCCCTTGACGGCGCGCTTTCCGATCACCCCGGCCTTCATCGAGGTCGCGACCCTCAGCGGCAACTGGAGCCGCATCGGCTGCCCGTCGAGGCGCCGATCGGTCCCGGCCAGGTTGTTCGCCAGGTCGTGCGCGCTTGCTCTCAGTTCGTAGTCGCCGGCCGGCAGGGCCGCGTCGTCTATCCGCGTTACGAGGTGGTCGCCTTCCTGGCTCGTCGGCAGCGCCTGCCAGGTGCCCGAGCCCGCGCGGCTGATTTCGATCCCCCCGCCGCCGAGCCCGGAGATGCGGTCGGTGACGAGAACGGAGATGCGCGTCGGATCGTCAGCGCTCGGGGTCTCGAAGCCGAGCTGGGGCGGTTCGGGATCGAAGCGCAGCCGGACCGGCTCGGAGGCGTTGGCTTCCTGCTCGTTGCCGGCTTCGTCCTCGCGCCACAGCCGCAGCGTCCACTCTCCGGGCGAGGGAACGGTCACGTTGTCGATCGCCGCGATCGCCGCCCCGGCGCGGTCGCCACCGACGCATTCGCTGCCGCCTTCGCGACAGAGGCGGTAGTGGGCGCCGACGATCGGAGCTCGGTCGGGTTCGGCGGGATTGACCCAGGCGAGATCGAAGTCATTGCTGTTCCGCCACGATTCGCCGCCTCCGACGCCGACCGGCACCGCACCGGGCGCGGCGTTGTCGATCCGCACCGTGACAGCGCCCGATTCGGCGCGGTTGCCAGCCGCGTCTTCGGCCACCACCGCAAGCGGCTGGGAGCCTTCGGGCGTTTCCGAGGTATCGACCTGGATCGACCCACGCCCGCTCGGGCAAGGAACCCGCTGCGAGTAGTCGCACGACCGCGGATCGTCGCCGTGCGATCCGCCGGCGATGAGTGCGGATGCGCTCTTGACGCCGACGTTGTCGGAGGCTTCGTAGTTGAAGCGCTGCCTTCCGTTCACCCACCGCCCTTGAGCGAGCGCTGAGTCCTGAACGACCGCGACCGAGGGCGCGATCCCGTCCACCACGGTCGCCTCCGCGGCGAAGGTGCGAATGAAGTTCTGACCTCGGGCCGAGCAGAACTCGCGCGAGGGGGCACCGACGCAAACGATGCGCTGGACGATCCGGGTCGCGCCGCCAAGGTCATAGGAGCGAAGGCGCGGCCAGCTAGACGCCTGGGCAACGTCGGGGCGGGGGCAGTTGTGATTGGCGCGGACGTTCCTGATCGAGACCGCCGAGGCGCCGGGACGCTCAGCGTAGAGCTGGAGGGCGTAGCGACAGTCGCGGCGCTGCGCGTGACCCGACCAGCGCAGGCGCGAGAACGTCGTCCCAGGCGGCGCGTCTAGCGCAAATCCCGACTGCGCCCCGCGCGCGACCCTGCCGGTACCCGGCACGTTGGCGCTGACGAGCCCGCGCAGGCCCGGTCCGAGCGGATTGCAGGCCCGTCGCCACTTCATCCCTCGCGTTGCGAAGTCTTCAAAGGCCGAGCTGACGTAGCCGGCGTCGTCGGCCTGGCAGGCATAGATCGTGTATTCCCCGGCAGCCGCCGGCCGGGGAGCCGCGAGGAGGCCGGCGATGGCCGCGAGGGCGGCGGCGCCGCGAAGGTTCTTCACCGCCGATCGCATCACGGCCCTCCGAACTGCGAACCGGAACTCGGCGGCGCGGGAGCGGGTTCGGGTTCGGGAGCAGGTTCAGACGCCTGGGGAGACGGTTCAAACTCTTCCGGCTGAGGTTCGGGTTCGGCCTGTGGCGCAGGTTCCGGTTCCGAAGGAGCCGGTTCGGGGGCGGGTTCGGGGGCAGGAGCTTCTTCGACAGGCGGTTCGACCGGCGTGTATTCAGGGCCGGTGGATTCCGCTTCGGGCGGCTTGGTCGCCGGTTCGTTCTCGGGCTCCGAGGCGATCAGCCCCGTCGCGGCACCGATCGGATTGACGCCCTGCTGGACGCAGTAGGTCGCGCCGCTGCCGATCGCAAGGCAACTCGCAATTACGGCGCCGACGGTACCGGGGCGGGCGGCGGCCAGCGGCGTCGGGTCGACCGCGCGGTAGTAGGTCGTCGTCGCGTGCTGCTTGATCTGGGCTCCGCCATCGAGGACCTGCTGCTTGAGCGATGAGAACCCTTCCGCTGACTTGTGCGCCAGCCGCTCCAAGACCCCAGGGCTGACGCCTTCTGCGACCGGGGCCGGGAGCATCGCGCCGGCCTTCTCCCGCCAGGCGATCAGCTTCTCGCTGAACAGCTCGCAGCGGTCGCAATGGGCAAGGTGCTGGCGGGCCTGCGCGGACTCATCGGGGGTCGAGATGCCGCAGACGAAGCGCATGACCAGGGGCTCGCCTAGATCGCAGCCGCCGCCGGCAAAGCGGGCGACAGTCGCCCGCGCCAAGTCCACGATCTCGCGAATGTCCCGCTTGACCGTGCGCTCCGTCAGACAGAGTCGGTCGGCGATCTGCGAGTGTCTGTAGCCGACGCCGTAGAGGGCGAGCACGTCGCGGCGGCGATCCGACAGCGAGGAGGAGACCTCTTCCACGAGCATCGCCAGGTCGGCGTCGTCTTCCTGGGCGATCAGCTCCTCGACGGGACCCGGTTCGTCGGCGGCGAACGTGGCGATCCCGTCCTCGACGGGATCGACCGCGAGCTCGCGGCGATGGCGATCCGCTTCGCGGTTCAGATAGCGAAAGGCCGCCGTGCGAATCCACTTGTAGACCGCGCCCGGCCCCGCAACATCTTCCGCTTCATCCAGGAAGGACTTGCAGCCGTACTGCAAGGCATCCTCGATCTGGTCCGCCGAGCACTCGGGAAACCGGCTGGCTAGCTGCGTTCGGAGCTTCCCTCCGCGCTCACCCGAGACGAGGCTGTCGAGCAAGGCATCGGTGCCGTTCGTGGCGATCGTGGTCGAAAGATCAGAGCCCATCACCTCTACAGGGCGAGAAGGGGCGAAAATGGACCCCTCATTCACCGTCGTCGTGCTTCTCACCGCAGCCTCCGAGACACCTTCGCGAGCCGCGGGCTCAGGTGCGGCTCCATGCAACCGGAGCTATTACCCACTATCGAGGATCGCTAATCCGGCGTTCTCTATGTGACGCCGACGGCGTTCCTCGTGCCTGGCGCACAGCGTGTTCTGACGCCCCTAAGCTGATGCAAGAGAGCCGGCGCCGCTCAGCAGCAGTCCCCGGCGCAGCCCTCGCCACGCCACGCATCGCGGCCCTCGTCGACCGCGACAGCGGCGATGCCAAGCGCCGTGACCGGGTCGGCCCACCACCAGCCGAGCAGAGCGTTGGCTCCGAGTCCGACTAGAAGGCCAGCCGAGAGGTAGGCGCAGAGGAGGTTCTGGCGGCCCTCGCTGACCGTGGCCGAGGACCGGAGCTGAGAGCCGACGCGCCCCTTCGCCCTCGCCAACAGCGGCATCGCGATCAGGGTAACTGCCGCCAAGCCGATACCGATCCAGCTCGCATTTGGGTGATTGGCGGTCGCGAGAGTGCGGATCGCTTCCACCGCGACATAGACGGCGATTACGTAGAAGCTGGCGGCGATCAGGCGCTGCGCCTGCCGCTCGGCGCGCTCGGAGTCATGGCGGCCCTCCGCGAAGCGCCAGACGACGATCAGCCCCGCCAAGGTCTCGACCACACTGTCGGCGCCAAAGCCAACAAGGGCGATCGAGCCCGCGGCTAGACCAGCGGCGACGGCGACGGCCGCCTCGACGACATGCCAGCCGATCCCGAGCCACGCGAGTTGGCGCGCTCGTCTGGCGAGTCGATTGCGTTGCGGACCGAGGGCCGGCCGATGGATTGTGAGCTCCGCTTGCTCCACGAGGTAAGTATGGGGGCTGTGTGATCGAGCCGGCCGGACCGCTCTCAGTCCCCTGTCAAGGGCCAAAGCGAGCACGACGCACTTCGTAAGTGGATCGCCTGCCTGACACGAGCCCGGACGCCCGCCTTGAGTTGGCCATACCGGGCGATCACCTCCTGGCGGCTGTGGCAGGTCTCCGGCGTCTCCCCCTCACCACCCGTCGAGGAACGTCGTCGGCGAGCAACTCGCGCAGTTCCTCATAGCTCGGACAGCCGTCGAAGTAGAGAAGTTCGATCCTCATGATTTGAGCCCGATCCCAGGAGGCAAATCGTTTCACAGCGTCCGCCATTCGGAGCCAAATTACTACACTGCATAGGAGATGACGCCGGCTCTGCGCAGAGGCTCGAATCTGGCGCTCACCGGCGTCCTCGCCGCGCTGCTCCTCGCCGTCGCTCCCTCAAGCGCTCTCGCCCATGCCTACTTCGAGGCTTCCTCGCCCGCGCCGGGCAAGCGGGTCGAGCGCAGTCCCCGGCGGGTGACGCTGGAGTTCACCGAGGACCTGAATCACTCGCTGACCAAGGCGACGATCGTCAGCCTCGCCACCAGCAAGGCGATCGCGGCGGAAACGCTGCCCTCGCCGAGTCGCGAGCTGATCCTCAAGCCCGCCGCGCCGCTGCTGAGGTCCGCCTATCGGGTCGATTGGTTCAGCGTCTCCGCTGACGACGGACATGCCCTGGCCGGCCAGTTCAGCTTCGGGGTCAGAACCAAGGCGGTAGGCGGAACGCACGCCGTGGAGGAAGGCCCGCTGACGCGCGGTGGCTGGTGGCGGATCGCGCTGCGCGCCGTCTTCTACGCGGCCTTCTTCTTCTTTGCCGGCGGCCTGCTGAATGCCGCGCTGCTCTCAGGGCGCGAGGGCCGCGGTAGCTGGCTCGTGCCGTCGGGCAGCCTTCGGCTGGCGTTGCGGGCAAGCGGCGATGACCCCGAGCGGATCGCGGCTCGGGCGTGGTCGCGCACGGTCGAGGCTGGCTGGCTAGCCGCCGCGCTGGCGGCGCTGCTGGCGATCGCCGAAGCGGCGAACGCCGCCAGCGGCCTCAGCCTCTCGGGCCTCAACGACTACCTGCTTACCAACACGGCCGGCATCGCTCGTGTGGTGATCGTCGTTGCCCTCGCCCTGGCGGCAATCGGCGCCCGGCGGGCACCCCGGCTGGCCGCGATCTCCTGCGCCGGTGCCTTCCTGGCGCTCGCCTTCGCCGGCCACGCGAACTCGGCCCACCCGCACGCCGCCGCCCTGCTGACCGACTGGCTCCACCTGCTGGCGGCGGCCGTCTGGCTCGGCGGGATCGCCCAGCTCGCCCTGACCTGGACCGGGCCGCTGATCCGAGAGCGAGGGCTGGGCCGAGTCGTGATGAGCGAGGTCCTCGACCGCTTCGGCCGGGTCGCCCTTCCCGCCTTCGGCGTCGTTGTCCTCACCGGCCTGCTCAACGCCCTGATCGAGCTGGGCAGCCCCACCGAGCTCTGGCAGAGCTCCTACGGCCGGGTGCTGGCGGTGAAGATGGGGCTGGTCGGTGTGGTCGCGGCGATCAGCTACCTCCACGCCCTGCGGCTGCGCCCGCGCTTGGCGGCCTCCAACCCTCACCCCGACCCGAAGCTCGAACGCCGCCACTGGCTGCTGCTGCGCCGCGAGCCCCTGGTCGGGCTCGCCGTCCTCGCCGCCGCCGCGCTGCTCGTCGCCTTCCCGCTGCCGCCGCGCCAGGCGGCGGGCGCCACCTCGGCGCAAAGCCTCGTCGCCTGCACCCCTTCCTGTCCGCTGCCATCGGCGAAGGACGACCAGCTCCCGGTCGCCGATCATCTCGGGCCGGCGATCGTCGCCGCTTGGTTCCAGCATGTGCCCGGTGGCCTTCGCGGCCGCCTGCGCCTGCTGGGCGACAACCTGAAGCCGCTGCCGGGACCGCCGACCATTCCCGGCGCCGATCTAAGTGAATGCGGTGCCGGCTGCTGGAGCTTCGAGCTGCGCGGTCCTCCTGCCAGCTTCGAGGTCAGCGCCCCGGTCGAGGACCACACCTACACCGTGCGCCTCCCCGCCCGCAGGGTCGCGGGGGCGCGGGCGAACGAGCGCGCGCGGCGAATCCTGGCGCGCGCCCAGGAGACGATGAACGCCCTTCGATCCGCCCGCGAGCACGAGCGGATCACCAGCGGCCCCGGCAGCTTGGCCGTTACCGACTACGAGCTGCGAGCTCCCGACCGCATGGCCTACCGGACCTCGCTCGGCGGGCGGGCGATCGTGATCGGCAAGCGGGAGTGGAGCCGGCCCACGAGCGGCACGTCCTGGAAACTCAGCCGCTTCCGCGGCGGCGGCCCGCCGTTCCAGACGCTGACCTGGTTTGCCTGGACGCCCTATGCCGAGTCGGTGCGGCTGCTTGGCATCTCCCACCAGGGCGGCCAACGGGTAGCTGAAGTCGCGCTCTATGAGCCTGGCGCGCCGGTCTGGTGGCGACTGCGAATCGACCTCTCCTCAATGCGGGCCGCAAGCAGCCACCTGATCGCCCAGGGGCACTTCATGACCCAGCGCTACTACGGCTTCAATCGCCCGGTAGCGATCTCACCGCCACCGCGGGGCCATCGTGGAGGCTGAGGGGCGTGATGAGAGCGGGCGTCGCTGGCCTCGGGTCAGGCGCCTCCTCGCCATCGCCGTCGTGATCCTCTTCCTCGGCTTGCTCGCTTACGGCCTGCTCAGCAAGGCGACGAACAAAGCCATCGACGAGTCCCTCGCCAACGGCACCGCGCCACCGGCTCCCGGCTTCGAGCTGCCCGTCCTTGAGCCCGGCCGGATGCCGGCACCACTTGAGCGGCGGCTGAAAGCGCCTCTGGCCGGGACTGACCTCAGCCTCGCCGAGCTGCGGGGCACGCCCTTCGTCCTCAACTTCTGGGCCTCTTGGTGCGTGCCCTGCCGCGAAGAGGCGCCGATCCTCGAGCGCGGCTGGCGGCGCTTCGGCCCGCGCGGCGTTCTCTTCCTCGGCCTCAACATGCAGGACCTGACCGACGATGCCCGCAGCTTCCTGGAGGAGTTCAAGATCACCTACCCCACGATCCGCGATCAGGGCAACGACGTCGCCCACTCCTACGGCGTCACGGGCGTCCCCGAGACCTACTTCGTCAGCGCCCGCGGCCGTGTGGTCGACCACGTGATCGGCGCAGTCGATCCGAGCCTGTTGGCCTCCGGCGCAAACGCGGCGCTTCGCGGCCGGATCGTCGGCACCGCCAGCGGCGGGGCGCAACGGCCCCAGCGCTGATTGAAATCAGCTCGATAATGGTATGACGATGACGATGGGCGGAGCGATGATCGTCGTGATGGTCGTGATGATGGGGGCCATGCTGGTCGGCATGGGGGCTGCGCTGTGGACCAGGGTTCGGCGGCGACTCAAAAAGGGGGCGCGACCGCAAGCCCTGAGTCGCCCTACCGAGGGACCGAGATTCGGCTGTCTTCGATCACGCGCCCCACGCGCGGGTCGAGCTCGAAGCGGCCGCTGACCGCCACCCGGCGACCGATGTAGGGGGCTGCCTTCCTGGCGGGCTCAAGCTCCACCAGGTCTCCGCGGCGGTCGCTGAGCAGGAAGGCCAAACCTCCGTGGCCGTTGGGTTCCTCGCGGACCACTCCCGAGGTCGAAATCTGCTCGGCGTCGTAGACCTCCTGGTTCTCGGCGAGCTGGGCCAGGCTGACCTGCTTGATCCCACCACCGCCGCAGCCGACCGCGATGGCCGTAATCAAAACCGCCACTATGCCCACGGCGAGCCTACGCGGCCGAGCCGCGGTCACGCCGTTGAAAGAGCCTGATCGAGCTTCGGTTCAGGTGGGCGTTGCAGGCTCCCCGAGCGCCGCAGCCAGGCCAGCCAGAGTGCGCCCGCGACGATCATCGCGACGCTCTCAAGCTGCGCCGCCGTCAGGCCCGCCACAACGTGCGAGTTGCGGCGGATGAACTCGATCAGGAATCGCTCCGTCCCGGCGAGGATCAGGTAGGCGGCAAAGAGGACGCCGGGCCGGTAGCGGTCGCGCTGGCGCCAAAGCCACAGCGCGACCAGACCCATCACCAGGGTCTCGTAGACCGGGGTCGGCTGCACCGTCACCCCTGGCGGCGTCGGCAGTGTGCCGTGCGGATAGCCCATCGCCCAAGGCAAGTGGGAGGGCTTGCCGTAGGTGCCATCGCCGGTGAGCTGGCAGCCGATCCGCCCTATCGCGTAGCCGAGAGCCAGGGCAGGCGCCGCGAGGTCGAGCAGCGCCACGCCGAGGAACCGCCGATACCAGGCCCACAGGGCGACGGCGAGCGCCCCGCCCACCACGCCGCCGTACCAGATCAGCCCCGAGCCGGAGAAAAGGGTGTTGGTAAGGCCGCCGCCGGTGCCGTTCTGCGCGATGAAGTAGACGCGCGATCCGACGACCCCGCCGACCAACGCGGCGAACACCATCTCGTAGGCCCAATCGACCGGCTTGCCCAGCTCGCGCAGGCGGCGGGCGATCAGCAGCCCACAGGCCAAGAAGGCCAGGGCGAAGACGATGCCGAAGGTATTGAGCGAGACACCGAAGACATCGACGTGGACGAGCATCTACGCGGCGCCCCCGCAGCCGTCGAGATCGCCGATCAGGGAAGCGAGGCGGCCGGCCGGCCAGTGGCGCTCCGCCACGAGGTACTTGGCGAGGCCACTGAACGCCTCCCAGCGCCAGCAGTGACAGCAGCAGGGGCCGTGCTCGGGCGAGGCGGACAACCCTCGGCGGTAGGCGCCCCGCTCCGCTGGTGCAAGCCTGACCCGTGGACGGAGGCGAAGCAGCCGCTTGGCGAGCGTCACTGAGATGTCGTAGGGATCACGGGGGATCAGCGCCTCCGAACGGTAGCGCCGCAACGCGGCGACCTGGCGCCGATAGTGAGCCTCATCCATCGCCTGACAGCAGGAGCCTTGGAGCCGGCGATCGTTTGCGATCGAGCCGATCGCTCGCCAGTCGAGATCACAGCGGTTGCTGTGCTGTCCTGCCAAGTAGGTAAAGCGGGCCGGAGTTCCTGGTCGGGTGGTCGACGGACTCGGGTGCTGATCCGAGGAGCGAGCGTCGAGGCCGATCACCGCGGCGAGGAAAAACGCCCCGGCAAGGAAGAGTGCGAGCGTGAGGCGGCCGATTCTCATCTGGCCTCATGCGGGTGGCGGTGAGGCCGCCTTCGGGCCGAAGGAGACGACGATCTGCTGGCCGTCGGCGAGACTCAGCGCACCGAACGCCCGCGAGGGCTTGCCGTCGACCCACATCCGCACCACCTTCGCGCCGCTGGCTCGGTAGGGACCGAGGCGCCCAGCAGAGAACGGCACGCCCCACACGGAGAAGAACTGGCCGAGCCGAGAGCTCGACATTCCCTCGTCGTGGATCGTGCCGCTGGTGTCGTGGGTGTGCAGTCCGGCCATCTGCATCGGGGGTTCGTCCGGGTCGATGCCGACGTTGGCCGGAACCGTAACTTGCCGGCCGTTCACGTAGACCGCCAGGTGCGGATGGAAATGGGTCGAGCTGTCCATCGTCTGCATCATCGTCGGCACCCCTGCTGCAAGGCGGCGTTGCCGGAGGCCGTCGTAGTGCTGTCCGAACGGACCGGGCTCGGGGGCGGAGGAACCCGATCCGCCGATGAGGGTCAGCGCGAGCGCTCCGATCACGAGCGCCCCCAGGATGCCTGCGAGGCTGAGCTGAACGAATCGCTCCCGCCTCGTTTTGACCCCGGCGACCATCTACGACGCAGCGTAGCAGGAGAGCTACACTACCGTCTGTAGTAGGAGCGCCAACCCAGGAGGCCCAGCATGGAGCATCTTCTTCTCATCCTTCCCGCCCTCGCCTGTCCGATTGGCATGGGCTTTTGCATGTGGATGATGGCCAGGCACATGCGAAGCGACAGCAAAGGAACCGACGCGCCGCCCGTGCAAGATGCCGGGGAGCAAACTGCAAAGCGCGCCACCGAGCAAGATGAGCGCGAGGCCGCGCTACCCGGTCCCGCATCTAAGCTGTGAGGCCATGACCGCCGCCAAAAGGCGCATACCGCCGCCGCTTCACGAGCTTGAGTCCGAGGTCATGGAGCAGGTCTGGGAGCGCGAGGAGGCGACCGTGCGCGACGTGTTGGAGGCGCTCAACGCCGGTCGCAAGCAGCGCGCCTACACCACGGTGATGACGATCATGGCCCGGCTCGATGAGAAGGGTCTGCTGCGCAGGCGTAAGCGCGGCAAGACCCATGTCTACCGCCCGACGATGAGCCGCGCGGAGTACCTGGAGGCGCGGGCGCAGAGCGAGGTCGACGGGCTCGTCGCCGACTACGGCGACCTCGCCCTGGCTCACTTCGCCCGCCAGCTCGGCACCCTCGACCCCAAGCGCCGCGCCCAGCTTCGCAAGCTGGCCGAGGAGTCCTGAATGCGCGGCGCCGGGCGTCTCTACCTCTTGCACGTCGCGCTGGCCGGCGTGGGGGCGATCCTGCTTGCCGGCGGCACGGCGATGATCTTCAGCAGGCAGAGCTTTTCCGTGCCAACGTCGCAAGCTGTCTCCGACGCCTGCCACAACTGGCTGACCGCAGGCGGTCCCGCAGCGCTGCTCGGGCTCTCAGTCGCGGCGCTCGCGCTCGCCGCCGTTTGCCTCGGCCTCCGCTCGGTCCACCGACAGGTGCGTGCCACCAGTCGCTACCTGGCGACCCAGGATCTGAGCGCCGAGCCGGTCGAGGTGGATGGAATCCCCTGCCGTCTCATCGACTCCGAGGAGCCGCGGGCCTTCTGCGCCGGCTACCTGCGGCCGCGTGTCTACCTGAGCCGCGGAGCGCAGGAGCAGCTTGAGGACGATGAGCTGCGCGCGGTCCTCGCCCATGAGGGACATCACCTGCGCCGCCGTGACCCGCTGCGGCTCCTGGTGGCCCACGCTCTGGCCGACTCTCTCTTCTTCGTGCCGATCTTTCGGCGGATCAGCGAGCGCTTCTCGGCCCTCGGCGAGCTGGCGGCCGACGAGGCGGCGGTGAAGGCCGTCGGCGGGCGGGGTCCGCTTGCCTCGGCGCTGCTCAAGTTCTCCTCACAGCCGGCCGCGGTCGTCTCTCTGGCGCCGGAGCGGGTCGATCATCTGATGGGCGACCCCGATGCGACCCTCTGGAAGCTGCCTCGCTCGCCGCTGGCGCGCAGCGCGATCGCCCTCGCTGCGCTTGGGGCGGTGAGCCTGCTGATCTGGCACGGCATCCTCGACCCCAACTTGCAGGTGCCGCTGCTCGTCGCTGCGGCCTGCGCCGGGATGATGGTCTGCGGCCCGATCGCTCTTGCCCTCGGCGCCCTCCTGCTCTCGCGGCACGCCCTGCGGCGGCGCCTCGCCTAAACGGATGGCGCTATCCGAGGACACCAGGAGGGAGACGGAGCGGGTTCGCCGCGTGCAGGACAAGGGAGCGCCCAAATACGACGGCCAGATGGACTTCTTCGACCGGATCCTCTTCAAGGGCGGTCGCGAGTGGGCCTGCTCACGGGCGCAGGGCAAGGTGCTGGAGATCGCGGTCGGCACCGGCCGCAACCTCCCCTACCACCGCGACGACATAGAGCTGACCGGGATCGAGCTGAGCCCGCAGATGCTGGAGATCGCAAGGCAGCGGTCAAAGGAGCTGGGCCGCGTGCCCGACTTTCGCCTCGGCGACGCCCAGGCCCTCGACTTTCCCGACGCCAGCTTTGACAGCGTCGTATGCACCCTCGCCCTCTGCACGATCCCCGACGATCGTGCCGCCGTCGCCGAGGCTTTCCGGGTCCTGCGCCCCGGCGGACGCTTCTCACTGCTGGAGCACGTCCGCAGCCCGGCGTTGCCGGTGCGCGCGGTGCAGCGCCTGATCGAGCCGCTCAGCCTGCGCTTCGAGGCCGATCACCTGACTCGCGAGCCACTCGATCACCTTGGCCCCGTGGGGTTCGAGGTCGAGGAGCAGGAACGCTCAAAGTGGGGCATCGTCGAGCGAGTGCTGGCCCGTAAGCCGGGGTAGCGACGCAAGCCCTCGATTGAGGATCGTGTGCAACGTCCTCACTACACAACGTAGTAGGTTGAACTACTATGCCACGTAGTACATGGGGACTCGCAAAGAAGACCGGGAGCGGCTTCGCCAGCTCCGCATTGAAACGGAACAGCGCAAGCGGAAGGCCGAGCGCAAGTGGCTGGTGCTGGGCTACGCGGTGGCTGGCCTGGTCACCGTCGCGGTCCTCGGCGCCGCTGCCGTGCTGGTGATCGGCAGCAGCGAAGGCGGCGCCAGCGCGGGCGCTCACGTCAACGTCGAATCGGGCTCGACCAACGGAGTCTCACCGGATGGGCGCAGCGGAACGGCGCCGCAGCCGGTCAAGGTCGCCGACCTGAAAACCGCCGCCAAGAAGGCTGGTTGTGAGCTGCGCCTGAACCTCAAGGACGAGGGCCACGAACACATCCCGCCCGACTCGAAGACGCCCGCCTACGAAACCAAACCGCCGACCTCCGGCCCCCACGTCGAACCGCCCTACCAGCAGGCCGATGGCGCCTACAGCGAGATGCCGAAGGAAATCGACATCGTCCACTCCTTAGAGCACGGCCGGCTGGAGATCCAGTACTCGCCCAGCCTCTCCGAACCCGACCAACTGGGGCTGAAGGGCCTCTACGACTCCCTCTACGCCGCGACCCTGCTCTTCCCGAACGAAAAGATGCCCTACGAGGTGGCGGCCACCACCTGGACCAACCTGATCGGCTGCAAGACCTACAAAGGCGCGATCACCGAGGACGCGATCCGGGACTTCGGCAAGGCCACCTGGGGGCGCTATGGCGGCGAGCCTCCCGAATCGTTCCCGTTCACCGGGCCGACGCCGGCCAATCCGTCCTCTTAGCCCGCGGTTCGGCATGCTGGCGCGATGAGCGACGTGATCTCGACCATCGGCGAAGGCTTCAAGCAGTCCTTCCTAATGGCCTACGAGGTCTGGTGGGCGCTGGTGATTGGCTTCGCGATCTCGGCGATCGTGCAAGCCTGGGTGCCGCGCGAGCGGATCGAGGCGACGCTCTCGGGCGATGGCCCGAAGCCGATCGCCTGGGCGACCGGGCTCGGCGCCGCCTCCTCGTCCTGCTCCTACGCGGCGATCGTGATCGCCAAGTCGCTCTTTCAGAAGGGCGCCTCCGCCGCTTCGGCGCTGGCCTTCCAGTTCGCCTCGACCAACCTGGTCTGGGAGCTCGGCCTGGTCCTCTGGGTGCTGATCGGCTGGCAGTTCACCCTCGCCGAGTACGTCGGCGGCGTCGTGATGATCGTTCTGATGGCGGCGAGCCTGCGGCTGTTCGTCTCACCCCGGTTGGAGGAGCAGGCGCGAAAGCACGCCCAGGAGGCCGACACCGGGCACCAGCATCACATGGCCGGGGAACGGCTCGGCTGGCGCGAGCGGCTGACCTCGGCCTCGGCCTGGTCGGACGTTGCCCACAACTTCCGCGGCGACTGGCAGATGCTGTGGAAGGAGATCGGGATCGGCTTCCTGCTCGCCGGCTTCATCGGTCTGCTCGGCAACGACTTCTTCAACAGCCTCTTCATCAGCGGTGCGCCGGGCTGGCTGAACGCCCTGGAGAACGTGATCGTCGGCCCGCTGATCGCCGTGCTCAGCTTCGTCTGCTCGGTCGGCAACGTTCCTCTCGCCGCTGTGCTGTGGTCGGGCGGGATCAGCTTCGCCGGGGTGATGGCGTTCATTTTCGCCGACTTGATCGTGCTGCCGATCATTGCCATCTATCGCAAGTACTACGGCTGGTCCTTCACTGTGCGAATCGTCACCCTGATGCTGGTGACGATGATCGTCGCCGCGCTGATCGTTGACGGCCTGTTTAGCGCCGCCGGCCTGATCCCCTCGACCCGGCCGAGTCGCGACGACATCTTCGGCTCGGTCCAGGTCGACTACAAGCTCTTCCTCAACGTCTTCGGCACCGTGATCTTCGCGGCGCTGATGTGGATCACGGTGCGCCGGGGCATCACCGATCCCGTCTGCGGGATGAAGGTTGACCGCACGAAGGCGATCCGCAAGGACTTCGCCGGCGAGACCTACTACTTCTGCTCGGAGCACTGCCTGCACGCCTTCGAGGTGGACCAAGACCGCGATCGGCGATCACAGCCCTTCGGAGCTGGTGAGAAACGGCTTACAAGTGGGTAAAGTGGTGACTGGCGACAGAGTGAGTTAGGAGGAAGCGATGGAGGTGCTACTAACCGTTCTCGCTGTTGTGGGTTGCATGGCGATGATGGGTGCGGCGATGGCCGTGATGCCACCCGTCGCCCGCCGCGTCCGGCGCAACCCACCCATCCAGCGACTGATCGCGCGGCTCCGTCGCCAGAGCGCGATCGACCGCGTCCTCTCCTGGGCCGAGGACGAGCAGCCGGACCTAAAGCGTGCCACCGCTCCCGACGGGACGGTAACGGTCCTCTTCACCGACATCGAGGACTCCACGAAATTGAACGAGCGCCTCGGCGATCAGGGCTGGATAGAGGTATTGCGCGCCCACAACCAAGTTGTCCATGACTGCGTCCGCGGGCACGGCGGCTACGAGGTCAAGTCGCAGGGCGACGGCTTCATGATCGCCTACCCCAGCGCCAGGCGGGGGCTCGAATGCGCGATCGACATGCAGCGCAACTTGGCGGGCGCGAACGGCGGCGATCTCACCGAGCCGCTGCGGGTGCGGATCGGCCTCCACACCGGGGAGGCGATCCGCGAAGGCGACGACTTCTACGGGCGCAGCGTGACGCTGGCGGCCCGGATCGCCGACGAGGCCGAGGGCGGCGAAATCCTCGCTTCCTCGCTGGTGCGCGAGCTTGCCGCGAGCGGCGGCGACATCTTCTTCGAGGAGGCTGGAGAGGTGCGGCTGAAGGGCCTTCGTGGGACTCAGCGCATCTACCGCGTCCCCTGGGAGCAGCCAGGGAGCGCGAGCCCCAGGCTTCGTGCTGCCGGGAGAGCAGGGTAATCCGGCGGCATGTGAAGCGCGGCTGGCAAGCACCGAGGCACCGAGCTTGCCGGCCTCGGGCTACTCGCCCTTGGCCTCGGCATCCGCTACGGGCTGCTCGCCTTTTGAGAACGACCAACCCTGTGCCGTCAGGAACCTTCTACGTCGAACTCGACTTCGTACACGGCGTCAATTTCCATCTCAATGCTGCCGGGAGTCCACGTCACCCCTGCGAGAAGATCATGGACCCGGACAGACAGCGAACCGGCAAGCCTCACGTAGCTGTCGAACTTGCCGGTAACGCGACCGTTCTCGATCTTGCCGATCCGATCCACTGAGATCATCGCCCGTTTGCTGAGGTCTTCCTGCGAGCAGCCTGCCCGCTTCCGCAAGAGGAACACGTTGTCCGCGATTCGCGCCCTCGCCTCGTAGGGCAATTCCCTGGATGGGATCGGCCCGTTCATCATTTCCGGCGCCTTTTGCCGGGGGTCGCCTGCGCGCGGAGTGCGGCGACCTCCGCTGTAAGCTCGGGATCGTCCGGCACCTCGAAGCCGCCTGGGGTGATGATCGTCTCGGGCGGCGTCCAGAGAATGCCCGCGGTGAGCTCGTCCGTCGTCACCCCCAGCCCTCCCGCCACGCGAACGAAGGTCTGGATATAGGGCACCGTCCGACCAATCTCCAATTTAGAGGCTGCGGTGGGGTGAATCTCGGCCCGGAAGGCAAACTCCTCCTGGCTGATCCCGAGTCGCTTCCGATGCTTCCGCACGTTGGCGCCGAGCCTCGCCCGTAGCTCGTCGGAGGGCGGAAGGGGCTGTTTCCGACCGAAGCTCATGCCTTCCCCGCCTTCCGCGTGCCGGACGCCGAGGACGAAGGAGAGCCGTCCTCGACGCCGAACTCGCCCTCGATCTGGCGGCCGGGGTACCAGCGCAGACCGGCCATCAGATCGCACGGAGAGGCTTCGACCCCGGCCGACATTTTCAAGATCGTGTCGAGCCGTGGAAGTTGCTCGCCTCGCTCGATCTTGCCGATGCCAACCCGGTGCAACCCGGTCAGATCGGCCAGCTCCTGCTGGCTGAGGTCGGCGCGACGGCGCTGGCGCCAGAGATTGCGCCCGAATCTCACGGCCAATGGAGAATCCATTAGCGAGACCTCGATAGCTGAGCGTCCTTCGGTGCAGAGGCGCCCTGTTGCACCCATTCGCCGCGCTGTACGCGCCCGGCGTGCCAAACCATCCCGGTCAACAGCTCACACGGCTCGGCTTCGATGGCACCGGCGAGCTTGACGACCGTGTCGAGCCGAGGGAGCCGCAGGCCCCGCTCTAGCAAGCTGATCTCCGTTACATGCAGGCCGGCGCGCGCGGCGGTCTCCCCTTGCGAGAGATCGACCCGGCTGCGCAGGCGAATCAAGTTCTCGCCAAAGCGCCGCCTGACCCCGTTGAGCGCCTGGGTACTACGACCCATCGGGCCTACCTCCGGGGATCAGCAGCTCATCGTGGCCGGGCGGAGGCCCAGGGTGGATAAGCGCGGCGACGATCGCGCTGCGCTTGCTGCTACGCCCGCCCGAGCTCACCCACCTCTCGCTGAGCTGGCCCGCCGCGAGGATCGGCACGCCGCCTTCCAGCTCCCGGATGGCGTGCTGCTCGGCGAGTGCCGCTGACACTTCGACCTCGCAAGTCGCCCACGTCAGCAGCATCTGCGGGCGCTCGGGGTCGGCAACCGGGAACTCGATCCGCAGCAGCGTGACCGGCTCGCCGATCGGGTTCCTGCCGGGGCGCGGATCATCGAGCAGCGTCCCGGTCAGAACCGAGTGATTGAGGCCCGGCGGATCGGCGTCGGGCAGGCGTAGCCGGTAGCCGTTGTGCCGTCCGGCGCGGCACCCGCTCATGGTCCACCTCGCGTCCATGACCCATCGCCGGTCGGGGTGTCCTGATCCCATGCCCAGGTCGCCCGCCGTCCCGGCCTCGGTCCTGGGTCTTCGTCCACGTCCGAGCGATCGTCCTCAGGCTCAAGCCACTCAGTTAGGCAGTAGGTGGCGGAAGCAAAGCGCCAAGAGACCAGGCGAAGGCGCTCGCTCAGCTCAAAACATTCCTTTGACATCACCGGCCGGTACTGACCGATGAGGTCGCCGGCCGCCTGTAGCACGTCGTACATATCCGACCTGAATCCTTCGACTCGCACGGCCGCCTTCGTCCGGGCGTGCCTCCAAGCGCGATGCTGCGGCGACTCGGGCAGATCATCTACCTCACCGGCCTCGCGAGCGCTCGCCAATCGCTCCCGGCCAACGTCGGTCAA
Organism: Solirubrobacterales bacterium; assembly: GCA_035260485.1. Lineage (GTDB taxonomy): Bacteria > Actinomycetota > Thermoleophilia > Solirubrobacterales > 70-9 > VRUE01. The sequence continues at coordinate 25,703 of DATFVC010000082.1, forward strand.
GCTCCAGAATGGCTCTCCCCGCCGCTCGATCACGGTCAGCAAGCCGGCCCGCCGTAACCCTTCGAGCCGAGGAAAGAGAACGGCGTTCGTATCCGGCTCGGGCACGAAGCCGAGGTGTTCCGTGAGAACGGAGGTCAAGACCTCGTCTTCCTGCTCGTGGTGCATCGCCCGATCGACGGCCTCAAGGATCAAGCCGTCGCTGACCTCGGTGTACGGCCCCAGTTCCTGCCCGGCCTCCTCCGGCGCGGTCACGCTGACTGCCCGCCCCGCGGATCGAGCTCGGCCAGCACCCTCTCGCAGGTCTCGTAGCCGAGCTGGAAGCGTCGATCAGTGTCGGCGTCGTCGCGGCGCGACCGAGCCTCGCTGCTGCCCGACCCGACGAGAATCTTCACGGCTTCGCCGTGCAGGCGTTTGAGCAGTTCCATCAGATCGTGCGCCGGCATCGTCAGATCGAACGTCTCGCGCTCGTCGTGCTCATCCCAGCCGATGTCTTGCAACAGGCGGAAGTCTTCGGAGAACTCCAAGCCCAACTGCTCGGCCTTGGCGAAGTCTCGGGTCCGCTCCAGGGCGATCCAGAAGTCCTCGATGCTGCCGAGGTGATTGCGGACCAGTTCGTAGAGCCCGTCGCGCTGATCGCGGTCGATGGTGATGGTCGTCTCGGGCATTGGCGCCCCTCCTCCAGGTAGGGGCACCGAGAACGAGCCGGCGACGCGGTCCAGTGCGACCTACGTCGGTACCGTCTCTCTCGCATCGAAGGCTCGTACTTCGGTGCCGGGCCCCGGGGCGTTGGCGCGTCGCCGGGGCCACTTATTCGCGTTTCTCGCGGCGAACGTAGGTGGACTGGAGGCCCAGCACAAGGGCTGGAATCGACCTCTGCCGAACGTCATCTTGCCCCAGAGCTTGCCCCAAGGCCATTTTTCACCGTTTTTGAGGTTCCCCAAAAACGCGAAAACCCGCTTGATAAGCGGGTTTCCGTCCTATAGCGGGGGCAGGATTCGAACCTGCGACCTTCGGGTTATGAGCCCGACGAGCTACCTGGCTGCTCCACCCCGCGGCGGTCTGTCAATCCTAGCAATGAGGCGCTTGGGCAGCCTAGGACTGCGGGCGGGACCGTACGAGCGCTTGCGTGGCGGCGCCAGCGGGACGGAGGCCGGGCAGAGGTCTCTCTAAAGTGCCCGGCCCACATGGCTGAGAATTCTCAACGGGTCGCGGTGATCGACGTCGGCAGCAACTCGACGCGGCTGCTGGTCGCCGATGTCGACGGCGGCGTCTCGGTGCTCGAGCGGCAGAGCCGGGTCACTCGGCTGGGCCGCGGCGTTGACCTTTCCGGGCAACTCGCCGATGAGGCGATCGAGGCCGCTTGTGCGGCGATCGCCGACTACGTCGCGATCTGCCGCGAGGCCGGCGCCGAGAAGGTCGCGGCGATCGCCACCAGCGCCGTGCGCGACGCCTCCAACGGCAGCGCCTTCATCGCCGAGCTGCGCGAGCGCTTCGCCCTCTCGGCCCGCGTCCTGGACGGCGAGGAGGAGGCGCGCCTCACGTATCGCGGCGCGACCGCCGCGCAGCCACCGGCGGCGCCAACGCTCGTGATTGACATCGGCGGCGGCTCGACCGAGATGATCGTCGGCGCCAACGCCGAGATCGCCTTCCACGCATCTCTCCAGGCAGGCGTCGTCCGCCATACCGAGCGGCACATCTCTGCCGATCCGCCCACGGCAGTCGAGCTCGAGGCCCTGGCGGCCGACGTCCGAGTGCTGATCGAGGCCGCCCTCGCCGGCCACGACAGGGCCCATGCATCGGCTGGCATCGCCGTGGCCGGCACCCCGACCTCGCTCTCCGCCACCGAGCTCGGGCTCGAGCCCTACAACCCGGCCCGGGTACACGGCCACGTCCTCTCGCTGGAGACGATCCAACACCTGCTGTCGCAGTTCGCCTCTGCGCCGCTGGCCGAGCGAGCAGCGATTCCCGGCCTGCACCCCGACCGCGCGCCTACGATCATTGCCGGTTGCGTGATCCTGATCGAGGCGATGCGAGCCTTCGACCTCGACCGGATCCAGGCATCCGAGCACGACATCCTCTACGGGATGGCGCTCGAGACCGCGTCACAACATGCATAGCTCCGCATGAACAGGTTTGTGCCCACGCCGTGGGACCGGGTGTACAGATGAGTTTTCGGCACCCGTCCAGATGGGTAAACGTGTTGGTCGAACCCCAAAAACTTGGTAAAGTGCTTCTACCGAATTGTCAGTAGCGACAAAAGCAGCTCCTAGACATTTCGGACAGGCGAGCGCATACTCGTCACATCGGGGAAGAGGTGAGGACGAGAGTCTCCATCGCTGATCCGGTCATAGGGTTCGGACGATTGCCGCATCATGGCGCCTCCCGCCGTCTGGGCCCATCGAATAAGAACTGGTCCCTGAAGACGTACCCCTGCCCGTCCTGAGGGGCCAACTTGAATCGACCGCCAGCGATGGCGGTCGATTCTCGTCTGGGAGCTGGTCCCGAACGATCCAGCCAGCTAGCCGGCTTTGGCTCTCTCAAGCCAAATTAGACTTGCGCGGGTAGACGACCTCGGGATCCGTGAGGACGTTGACCAGGGTCGGGCGGCCAGACTCGAAGGCACGCTCCAGCACCGGCCGCAGCTGCCCGGGATCGCTGACGAGAACCCCGTCGCAGCCCAATGCTTCGACCATCTTCTCGTAGGGCGTCTCCGGCCGCAGCTCTGCTGCCACCGAGTAGCCGTAGAGGAATTTCATTGGGTGATGCTCGAGCGCCCAGATGCCGTTGTTGCCCATCACACCCACCACGGGCAGACCGTGACGCGCCAAAGTGTCGAACTCCATGCCTGCGAAGCCAAAGGCCCCGTCGCCAAGCAACAGGCAGACCTGCCGGTCGGGGTGGGCGAGCTTGGCGCCGATCGCCTGGCCGGGGCCGGCGCCGAGGCAGCCGAAGGGGCCCGGGTCCATCCAGCAGCCCGGCTCGTGGGTATCGATGAAGCGACCGGCGTAGGAGACGAAGTCGCCGCCGTCGCCGATCACGATCGCATTTCGATCCAGCACTTCACCCAGCTCCTTGTAGACGCGGACCGGATGCAGAGGCGAGCGGTCGTCGTTCAGCTCGTTCAGCTCGGTGGCGCGCTTCTCGGCCTCGACCTCGCGCAACTGCGCGAGCCAGCCGTCAGTGCGCCCCCGCCCCTCGGCCACCAACTCGCGGATCGCCCCCAACGTCGCCGCGACGTCCCCGATCAGGTCGACCTCGGGCGCGCGGTTCGCGGTCAGGGCGTTGGGGGCGGCGTCGAGCCGGATCAGCTTCGTCTCCTCGCCGAAGCTGCCACCGAAACCGAGCCGGAAGTCGATCGGCACGCCGACCACGAGCGCCACATCGGCGCCCTTTAGACCGGCGCCGCGTGCACGGCTGAATGCCAGCTCGTGGTCGGCGGCGAGGCAGCCACGGCCCAGCCCGTTGAGGAAGACAGGGATCCCGAGCGCCTCGGCCAGCGCACGCAGCTCCTCCTCGCCGTGGCCCCAGTAGAGGCCGCTGCCGGCCATGATCGCCGGTCGGTCGGCCCCGTCCAGCAGCGCCGCGGCCTCTTCGATCCCAGGCGCCGGCTGCGGCTCGAGGCCAGCGACAGCCGGAATCTCGGCCTCCGCCTCGCTGAAGACGATGTCGAGCGGATAGTCGACGAAGGTCGGCCCGCAGGGCGCGCTGAGCGCCAGATCGAGGGCCGCCGCCGTCCGCGCGCCGATTCGATCGGTCTCCTTCACCGTCTCCGCCGACTTGACCAGCGGCGCGACGAAGGGCAGGTGGTCGATCTCCTGCAGCGAGCCCGAGCCCCAGCGCAACTCCGGCGCCCGACCGCCGAGCACGCAGACGGGCGAGCAATTCGCCTGGGCGCCGGCGATCGCGCTGATCCCGTTGGTCACCCCTGGGCCGGCGGTCAGCGCCGCTGCGCCGACTCGCCTGGTCGCCTTGGCGAAGCCCTCCGCGGCGAAGGCCGCCGACTGCTCGTGCCGCACATCGACGATCTCGATCCCCTCGGCTTTGCAGCCGTCATAGATCGAGAACAGATGCCCGCCGGACAGCGTGAAGAGATGGCTGACGCCGCGCGACTTCAGCGCCCGAGCAACTATCCGCCCCCCGTGGTCCATCGGCCGCGAGTCTAGTGCCCGGGGCGGGACTCGAACCCGCAAGCCCCCTGAGGGGCAGCGCATTTTAAGTGCGCCGCTTTTGCCAGTTTCGCCACCCGGGCAGAGGCGATGGTATCCCGGCTCACCCGGCACGTCTAAGCCCCGGATAAATCTTTGTACAGACCGCAACTATCCCGCTGGTACGGTGTCCCTACTACGAAGACAACGCCTTCCCTGGAGAGTGAAGCTTGGAGGCATCGGCCCTAACCCACGCCAGTCAGCGCGGACTTCTCGCCCGCCGCTCGCCGCTGCTGAAGCTGCAGGGGGACGCCAAGCTGATCGCGATGGCCCGCAGCGGCAACGCGGGGGCCTTCGAGGCGATCGTCGACCGCTATCAGGGCCGCCTGCTGGGCTTCTGCCGGCAGATGCTGGGCTCCACCGAGGACGCTGAGGACGTGCTCCAGGAGGTCTTCGTCAACGCTTACCGGGCGATGCTCGCCGACGAGCGCGAGATCAACCTGCGCCCATGGCTCTACCGGATCGCCCGCAACCGCTGCCTCAACCTCCTGCGCAAGCCGACCGCTGACGCACAGGAATCGATGGACATGGTTCCGGTCGTCGAAGCCGCCACGACCGCCGAGAAGGTCAGCAACCGCGAGGAGTTCCGCCAGCTCCTCACCGATGTCAGCAAGCTCCCCGAGACGCAGCGCTCGGCGCTGCTGCTGCGCGAGATGGACGCGATGTCCTACGAGGAAATCGCCGCCGCGATGGAGACCAGCGTGCCATCGGTCAAGTCCCTGCTGGTCCGGGCGCGGATCTCCCTCGCCGAGGCGAGTCAGGCCCGCCAGCTCACCTGCGGCGAGGTGCGGCTGGAGCTGGCCGAGGCTTCCGAGGGGCTGCGCAAGGTCTCTGGCCCTGTGCGACGCCATGTACGCGACTGCGAGGAATGTGCCGACTTCCGCTCACAGGTCCGCTCCAACGACAAGGTGATGGCGGCGCTGTTCCCAGCCGGGGCCCTGGTTGCCCTGAAGGGCTTCATCGTCTCCAAGCTCGGCCTTGGCGGGGCGTCCGGCAGCGCTTCGGCCGGCGCCACCGGTGGCGCCGGAGCGGCGGGTGCGAGCGCGACCGCAGCCGCGACCGCCACTGGGGCAGGCGCGGTCAGCGGCGTCAGCGCCGCGATCGGCGGCGGCGGCGCCGCCAGCGGAATCGGGGCGGTCGGGGGGGCAATCGGCGCCAAGGCGGTGGCCGGAGTCGTCACCGCGGCCGTGATCACCGCCGGCGCCGTCGAGGTCAACCAGAAGGCCGACACGACGCCGGCGCCGAAGAGCAGCGTGCCAGCTCATATAGCCAAGGCTTCCCCCTCGATCGCGCCAGGACACGTTGCGGCGTCGAAGCCACAGCCGGTCGAGCAGACGGTCGCGCCGCAGCCTCCCGCCGAAGCGCCGGCTCCGACCCCGACCGAACCCCCGTCGGCTCCCAAGTCAGAAGCCACCGGACAGTCAACCACGACCCAAGGCGAGGGCCAGACGACCGCGCCGAGCGCCACCGCGGTGAACGTCGTCGCGGCGAAGCCCCCGGCAGGCAGCGCCGGGGCGCCCACCGGCGGTGGCACCGTGGTCGTCACGGTCGGTGGCGCGACTCCGC
>DATFVC010000083.1:0-9981 GCA_035260485.1 Solirubrobacterales bacterium
CGCCTGACCAGAAGCTTGCGGCTCTTCGGGCAGGTGCGGGCGTTAGCGTGGAGCTTCATCCGGTGTCCTCCTTGTTGCTGGGTGTCTAGACACCCCCAGCCTTCAAGGAGGCCCGGATGAACAACGTGGTGAGGAACTACACCTAGTGCGCGCGAAGCGACTATCCGTGCCGCTTCTCCTCGCTGCGGTGGCGGTCGTGCTGGCGCTCGCGCACAGCGGGGATATCCGCGCCCGTGCTGAGGTGGCTCTGGGTCAGGGGATGCCGGCGCGGGAGGCGGCGCTGGCGCGCGGCTTCGTCCTCGGCGAGGACGAACGCATCGATCCCCAGACGACGGAAGATTTCCGCCGCTCCGGCCTCAGTCATCTTCTCGCCGTCTCGGGACAAAACGTGGCTCTGCTTGCCCTGCTGGCAATGCCCATCCTGGCAGCGCTGGGGATGCCGCTCCGCTCGCGTCTCATCTGGATCCTCGGCCTGATCGCGGTTTATGTGCCGCTGGCCGGGGCCGGCCCTTCGATCCAGCGGGCCGGGATCATGGGTGCGCTGAGCGTGCTGGCCACCCTGGCCGGGCGCCGCGCCTCGCGCCTCTACGCGCTGGCGTTCGCTGCGGTCGTATTACTCATCCTCGAGCCTGGGATCGCCGCCGACGTTGGCTGGCAGCTCAGCTTCGCCGCCGTGCTCGGGATCCTCCTGCTCGCCGCGCCACTGCGCACGGCGATCGCAGCGAGGATCGGCGCCCGCGGCTGGCGCCGCGCGCTGGCGGATGGGGCGGCGATGACAATCGCGGCCACGCTTGCCACGGCGCCGCTGATCGCCTTCCACTTCGAAGCGATTTCGACCATGTCCCTGGTCGCCAACCTGTTGGCGCTGCCGGCGGTGGCGCCGGCAATGTGGCTGGGGATGCTGGTCGCCGCCGCCGGACAGGCGCCGGGCGTCCCGGTCGAGGCGCTCAATGCGGTCAGCGCCCTGTTGCTGGCATATATCGCCCAAGTTGCGGCTTGGTGCGGCCGGCCGAGCTGGGCCTATCTGCACGTGCAGCTGGGAGCCGCCGGCCTGCTCGCTTCCTACCTGGCGATCGCGGCGACGGCGCTCCTCACTCTGCGCCTCGGCCAAATCCGCCGGCTCGGGCGCCTGCGCAAGCGCCGGACGGCCGACGGGCCTAGAACGTCTGTCGTATCGACGTTTAAGGCCCGTCGGCGGGGGTTCGGGGCTGCGCTTGGCCTCGCGGCTGGCGTGGTCGTGTTGGCGCTCGCGTGGGGGTTGCTCGCCCCGGACGGGGATGCCGCTCCCGGGCCGCCTGCGGGGTTGCGAGTGTCGATTCTCGACATCGGCCAGGGCGACGCGATCTTGCTGCAGCCGAGGGGGGCTCCTGCCTTGCTGGTCGACGGCGGGCCGCCGGGCGACGGGCTTGCCGCAAAGCTTCGCGGCGCCGGCGTCGAGCGACTCGGAGCCACGATCATCACTCACGATCAGTCCGACCACGCTGGCGGGGTTCGCGAGCTGCTCGGTGTGACGCCGATCGGCCAGCTCCTGTATGCCGTGCTGCGGCGGTCGACGTTTGCCGAGGTTCGCGCGGCGGGAGTTCCCACCCGTCGCCTGGCGAGGGGGAGCGAGCTGCGCTCCGGCCGCTTGCGTCTCGAAGTGCTCTGGCCACCGGCCGAGTTGCTCGCCGGACCGCATCGCGGTGAGGATCCCAACCTCCTGGCGATCGTCATGGTTGCCCGCTGGCGCCAATTCTCGATGCTGCTGACCGCCGATGCCGAGGCGGAAGCGACGCCGCTCGACCCGGGGCCGATCGACGTGCTCAAGGTCGCCCATCACGGCAGCGACGACGCCGGTCTCGGTGAGCTGCTCGACCGCGCCCAGCCCAGCCTTGCGGTGATCTCGGTCGGCGCAGACAACCCTTTCGGCCACCCGACTCCCGCCACGCTGGCTACGCTCGCCGCGCACGGCATCCGCACGCTGCGCACCGACCGCGACGGAACTGTCGTGCTCGACGTCGATCGCGGCTCGATCCAGGTGAGCAGCGGAGACTGAGCCATCCTCGGCACGTCAGGCGTCCCGAAGCATGGACTCAACGAATCTACGAATCGATATTGGGGTTATGTCGCCGCAGCCTTGTTGGTCGAGGCGCTGTGGCCGATGGGCATACTGGTGCGCTCCAAGCGTGGACAGCGACTGCTATCGGCTACTAGGGCAAACGTCCTTGGCGACGGACTCCTCGTGCGGGCCCGCAGCACATTGCTGGTGCTGCTCGGTCTGACCGCGGCGGTCGGTCTGGCGATGGTCGCCCTGGCCCTCAACCAGGGTTGGCCGCTGATTGCCGGAGCCCCGATTCCGGGCTTGGGAGAAAAGCACCAGGCGGTTGGCGACGCTACCGTCGCGGCGGAGGCAAGAGCGGCGAACGGCGCTGGTGCGGCACCCCCAAGCGCTGCCGGGCGACTAGGCTCCAAAGCTCCCAGTCATCGAGCGAGATACGGCGCAGGGAAGAAACCTGCGCCGGCCGGCTCGCAGCCTCCGGCGTCCGAAGCAATCGTCGTCTCGCACTCGACTCCGGCCGGCTCGCAGCCTCCGACCTCTGGCGGCGGCTCTCCAAACGGCGCGGCCCCCAGTCCGGCGCCGGCTGCTGAGCAGCCCGCTACGGCTCCCGTGCCGGAACCGGCTGGCAGTCCAACCCCAACCCCCGTACCCCAATCGACCCCGGAATCTTCGACCCCCGCGCAGGCAACGCTCGTCTCCGGCGAAAGCGGCGAGCAGGATCACGGCCATCATTTCGGTAGAGGGGCGAGTCGGGGCAACGGCCACTCCCGAAGCAGAGACGACTCCGAAACTTCTGAATCGGGGTCGGAGCCCGAAGCGGAACCCAGCCCGCCCGCTGCTCCGCCTTCGGCTCCCGAGACGCCCGAAGAGCCCGAAACCGAAAGCCAGTCGCGTGCTCCGTCATGGAGCCACGGCCACGGCCACGATCACGGCCACTGATAGCGGGCGCTGCGTGTGCATCTAGACTCGGCTCATGGCCGAGGAGATGCGCTCGCTCTACCTGATCGCCGGCACCGACGGGGCGAAGATCGATGCGACCCGGGCGCGGTTGCGGGCCCGAGCGGAGAGCGACGGGGGAACCGGCTCGCTGCGGGTCTTTGAGCCCGGTGAGGGACGCGGCGCACCCGACCACGAGGCTCTGCTGGCGGCGATTCCGGCGATGTCGCTGACCGAGTCGCGCCGCTATCTGCTCGCCGACGGGGTGGAGCGCTGGCGCGATCGGCAGCTGGAGGCAGTGGCCGCGGTGCTCGGCGAGCTCCCTCCCGACCTCAGTGTTGTCCTGATCGCGCGGGCGAAGGCCCCGGCGACGCTGACTCGTGCGGTCAAGGCGGCAAGGGGCGAGTTCCACGAGTTCGAAGCGCCGAAGGCCGGGGACATGCCCCGGGTCCTGGTTGGCGATGCAAAGCGGCTCGGCTTCCGCCTCGACCCCGCCGCCGCCCGCATGCTGGTCGACCGGATGGGGGCGAACCCGCAACGCCTCCACAACGAGCTCGAGCGTCTCGCCGTTTGGGCGGGAGAGGGAGGTGAGGTGGGCGCCGCCGACCTGGACGCGATGGTCGCCGATACCTCCGAGGCGGCGGTGTGGGCGCTCTCCGACGCCTTGCTCGAACGGGACGGCGCGAGCGCGTTACGGATCTCCGAGCGGCTGATCTCGCAGGGTGAGAACGTCACCGGGCTGATCTATGGCCTGGCCTCGCGCCTGCGCAAAGCCTGCGCCGCGGCGGCGATGCTGGAGGAAGGCACGCCTCCAAAGCAGGTCGAATCGAACCTCGGCATGCATCCATACGCTGCCAAACAACTTGTCCGCAGGTTGCAGGATGTCGATGCGGGAGAACTGCAGGAGGCGACGATAGCCCTCGCCGACCTCGAGGTCTGGTGCCGCGGGGGCGCAGACTACGGCGACGAGCTCGCCTTGACTCTGGCCCTTCGCGCTGCGGTCGGCGTACCGGCGTAACTACTTCGTGGCGCTGGCGGCAATGCGCGCAGCTTTTGCCTTCTTGCGAGCCGCGGTGTTCTTGTGCATGGCACCCTTCTGCACGGCCTTGTCGATGCGGGAGACCAGGGCGCGGTGCTCGGCCTCGATCGTGGCAGCGTCGCTGCCCTTCACGGCGCTCTCGAGCCGCCGGAAATAGGTCTTGACGGTGCTCGTCAGGAGCCGGTTCTCGGTCCGCTCGCGCTCGCTGCGTAGGATCCGCTTCTTCTGTGAGGCTATGTTGGCCATGAGTCATGTGCCTGAAGCGGCGCTGAGCCAGCTCCGGGCGGCCGCCGACTATAGCGACTGAGACCCAGCTTGGAGACCCCCAAGGCACCTGACAGAGACGATCGCGAGGAGGCCGCGCTCGCCTCGGACGCGGCCGTGAGGGCCGCGGAGGCCTTCGACCCCGGCGAGGAAACGACCGGTGAGCCCGCCCCGGGTCGGCAAGCGGGTCGGATTGCGCGCTCGACCGCGTTCTTCTCGGTCGCCACCGCGGCCTCGCGGATCGCCGGTCTCGCTCGCGAGATCGTCGCTGCCGGCTACTACGGCGTGAACGGCCCGATGTCGGCCTTCACGATCGCCTTCCAGGTCCCCAACCTCGTACGTGCCCTCTTCGCCGACGCGGCGCTGCAGCCGGCTTTCGTCCCGATCTTCACCGAGCAGCTGGAGAAGAAGAACTATCGCGAGGCGTTCCGTCTGGCCTCGACCCTGCTGTTGTTGGTCACCCTTGTCCTGGGCGCGATCACGGCGCTCTTCGTGCTTCTCGCTCCCGTTGTGATGCCGCTCTTCGCCCCGGGCTTCGAAGGCGAGATCCTCGACCTCACCGTCACCCTCTCCCAGATCCTCTTCCCGATCCTGATCCTGCTCGGCATGAGCGGGGTCGTGGTCGGGATCCTCAACAGCTACGACCGCTTCGGCGCCTTCGCGATCTCGCCGCTCTTCTGGAACCTGACGATCATCGCGGTGCTGGTCTTCCTGATCCCGCACTTCCACGGCCAGGACCGGATCTATGCCTATGCGATCGGCATTCTCGCCGGCACCCTGGTCCAGCTCCTGATCCCCACCTTCGACCTGCGCAACACGCCGTTCAAGTTCGGCTGGAGCTTCGAGTGGCGCAACCGCGACGTGCGCCGCGTCCTCCTGCTGATGCTGCCGGTGACGATCAGTCTCGGCCTGATCAACTTCAACATGCTGATCAACAGCCTCTTCGGCAGCCTGGTCAGCGATCAGGCGCCGGCCGCGATCGACAAGGCGTTCCGGATCTATCAGCTGCCGCAGGGGATCTTCTCGGTGGCGATCGCGACGGTGCTCTTTCCGACCCTGGCGCGCTTCGCGGCGCGGGGAGAGCACGAGAACCTGCGGGCCACGATGGCCAACGGGATGCGCCAGATCCTCTTCGTCCTGTTGCCGGCCACCGCCGCTGTGCTCGTCCTCTCCGAGCCGATGATCCGGCTGATCTACCAGCGCGGCGAATTCACTCCCACGCAGACGACGCTTGTGGCCACGGCGCTCTTCTGGTTCGCCTTCTCGCTGCCGACCAACGGTGTCTACCTGCTGCAGACCCGCACCTTCTTCAGCCTCCAGCGGCCCTGGATGGCGACCGGGCTGGCGGCGGTGGACCTGATCGTCTCTGCGCTCGCCGCCTTTGCCCTCTACAAGCCGTTCGGGACGGGCGGGATCGTTGCCGGCACTGGTATCGGCACGACCGCCGCGGTAGTCGCCCAGGCGGCGGTCCTGCGCCACGAGTTCGGCGGACTGGAGCTGGACAAGCTGCTCTCGACGGGCCTGAGGATCTCGATCGCCGCAGCGGCGCTGGCCGCGGTGTCCTATGGCATCTGGGACGTCCTCGACGGCGCTCTCGGGCGTGGCCTCCTCGGCCAGATCGTCTCGCTCGGCTCCGGGCTCGCCCTCGGGGGCATTGTCTACGTCGCCGTCGCCCGCCTGCTTCGCATCGACGAGCTCAACCAGATCCTGCGTCTGGTCCGCCGCCGCTAGATGCTCGACCTGCCACGCTACTTGCTGGGAGCTGCGGAGATTGCCTTGCTTGCGGGCTTCGCGATGCTGGGCGCAGCAGCTATCCGCTCACGGCTGCTTCCCAGTTTCATGGGCGCTCCAGCTCACCTCGCGACTGGGGTGATTGCATTTGCTTTCCTGATCTGGGTCGCTGAGATCCTCGGCAGCTTCGGCTTGTTCGAACCAGTGCCGTATCTCGTCGCTGTTGCGGTGGCCGGATTCGGCATCCGGCTGCTCGCAGGGGGAGGGTGGGGGCGCCACCACCCTCCCCCTCATAGCCCGAGTCCAGGGGCGGAGGGTCGAGGCGCTTGTGCAGTGGGCCTGCTCGCGCTGGCGATTGCCGCTCTCGCGCTTGTCAGGTTCGGTATGGACGTGCGGTCAAAGTTGGGGACGGGTATGACCGGGTTCGATTCGACCTGGTACCACGGGCCGTTCGCCGCGGGGTTCTTTCAGAGCGGAAACACGTGGGATTTGCACTTCATTGCACCGCAGTTCCTGGCTTGGTTCTACCCCGCGAACGCGGAAATCTTCCACACGGTCGGAATGCTGGCGTTTGGGCACGATGTCCTCTCGCCGCTGCTGAACCTCGGCTGGTTCGTCGGCTGCCTCGTGGCTTGCTGGTGCATTGGGAGGCCCTACCGGGTGGCACCGTGGTCGCTGGCGCTGGGAGCTGTTGCCTTGAGCCTCCCCGTGCTCTCCGATCAAGCTGGGGAAGCGCGCAATGACATCGTCGGGATCTTCTTCCTACTTGCTGCTGTTGCCGTTGCCCTGAATGCGTGGTCGCCCCGTGGCGACGGGGTGCGAGAAATGCCCAACGGCGCACTGGTCGTCATCGGACTGGCAGCGGGTCTAGCCGCAGGCACCAAGCTCAACTTCCTTTTACCTGCTGCTGTTCTCGTGCTCGGGCTGGCGCTGATCGCGCCAGCAGGTGGGAGATGGCGGGGTCTGGCCGCAACCGGCCTGGCGGCGCTGGCCGGCGGCGGCTACTGGTACCTGCGCAACCTCGTTCACACCGGTAACCCGCTGCCCTGGTTCGACCGCATCGGCCCGCTCTCATTGCCAGCGCCAGACCAGGCGCTCGGTGGGCGCGAAGGCCACAGCGTGCTCGGCTATCTGACCGATGGCTCTGTCTGGTCGGACTGGCTCCTGCCGGGGCTGCACGGGGGGCTGACCTTCCTCTGGCCCCTGCTCGCCGGCCTAGCGCTCGCAGGACTGCTGCTCTGCCTGGGCCGCGGGTCGAGTCCCCTCCTGCGTGTGGTCGCCGCCGCCGCCCTCGCCGCCGCCCTCGCCTGGCTGATCGCCCCGACTTCGGCGTCGGGCCCGGAGGGAATTCCACGCGGATTCGAATCCGGTCTGCGCTACCTAGCCCCGGCGCTGACCCTTGGCATGGCTCTACTGCCCTTGACGCCCCTGTTGCGTCAGCGCCTTGCGGCCCTCTCCCGGGCGCGGTCGTCATTTGTTGCGCATAGGGATACAAAAGACGACCGCAGGCCTTGGTGGGACGCCGTGGCTTGGCCCCTCGTCGTGGGAATGGTTGTCGTAGTGATCGTGATCGGCTACCCGGTCCAGCGCCACTATCTGGAGAATCGCTACACGAACCCGACCTTCGCCGCTCCCGGCCTCAACGCCGCCTTCAAACGGGCCGATGCGATCTCAGGCGCTCGCATAGCCACCACCAGCACGCGCCAATACCCCCTCTACGGCGCCGACCTCTCCAACCATGTCCAGTACATAGGCGAAGAGCAGCCCCACGGGGGCTTCATAGCCCCAACCACCTGCCGCCAATGGCGCCGCCTCCTGAACGCCGGCAACTACGACTACGTGGTCACGAGCCGCGACCGGATCGAATCCGGCAAGCCGCCCTACCCAGACACCACCCGCTGGACCGAAGGCCCCCGAGCAACGCCCATCTTGCGCACACCACCAACGGTCGTCTTCAAGCTGAAGGGGCCTTTGGATCCATCGGCCTGCCCGTAGGAGGACGTGCCGGGAGTTAGAGGTCCATATGGGTGCTTAAGTCCCGGCACGTCTGACGAGGGTGCGTGCGGGAGGGGAGGGTTGGGGATATCCGGGGGCGCTGCGGCGTCCTCTTTTGCCCCACGCGCTCCACGAGAGTGACAAGCGCGGCTGGCGAAAACCCAGCATGCACAGCCGGATGCCCCCAACCCTCCTCCGCTGTGGGCCCCTCAATGCGCACACCGCCATACTCCGCAGGCCAATGGACCACATTCGCAACTTCTCGATCATTGCCCACATCGATCACGGCAAGTCGACCCTCGCCGACCGCATCCTGGAGATCACCGGCGCCGTCGACCCGAAGAAAATGCAGGCCCAGATGCTCGACTCGATGGACCTCGAGCGCGAGCGCGGGATCACGATCAAGGCGCAGGCGGTGCGGGTCGAGTACACGGCCTCCGACGGACAGACTTACCACCTGCACCTGATCGACACTCCCGGCCACGTCGACTTCTCCTACGAGGTCTCGCGCAGCCTCGCCGCCTGCGAGGGGGCGCTGCTCGTCGTCGACGCCGCCCAGGGGGTCGAGGCGCAGACCGTCGCCAACACCTACTTGGCGATCGAGAACGGGTTGGAGCTGATCCCCGTGATCAACAAGGTCGACCTGCCGGGCGCCGAGCCGGACAGGGTGGCGGGGGAGATCGCCGACCTGCTCGGCGGCGACCCCTCCGAAGCGCTGCGGATCTCGGCCAAGACCGGCGAGGGCGTGGTCGAGGTGCTCGACGCGATCGTCGCCCGGGTGCCGGCGCCGAAGGGGAAGCCTGAGGCCCCGACCAGGGCGCTTATCTTCGATTCCGAGTTCGATCAATACCGCGGCGTGATCGCCTACGTGCGGATGGTCGACGGCTCCTTCCGCAAGCACGAGCGGATCCTGGCGATGCAGAACGGCACCGAGGCCGACATCGACGACATCGGCTTCTTCCGGCCAGCGATGACGGGCGTGCAGGGAATGGACGCCGGCGACGTCGGCTACCTGATCACCGGCATCAAGGACGTCGCCAAGCTGCGCGTCGGCGACACGCTGACGGCGCAGGGGCGGCCCGCCTTCGAGCCACTGGAGGGCTACCGCGAGGTCAGGCCGATGGTCTTCTGCGGGCTCTTCCCGATCGACACCGACCGCTACGAAGACCTGCGCGACGCGCTTGAGAAGCTGGCCCTCAACGATGCCGCCCTCTCGTGGGAGCCGGAGACCTCCGAGGCGCTTGGGTTCGGCTTCCGCTGCGGCTTCCTCGGCCTGCTCCACATGGAGATCGTGCGCGAGCGGTTGGAGCGCGAGTACGACCTCGACCTGCTGGCGACGACGCCGAACGTGCGTTACGAGGTCCACCTGATCGGCGGTGAGCGCAAGGAGGTCCACAGCCCGACCGAGCTGCCCGATCCGGCTTCGATCGAGGCGATCAAAGAGCCCTACATCCGCGCCACGATCATCGCCCCCAAAGAGCAGGTGGGCGCGGTGATGGACCTCTGCCAGACCCGCCGCGGCACGCACGTCGACATGCACTACCTGAGCCCGCAGCGGGTGCAGATTCGCTACGACCTGCCGCTGGCCGAGATCGTCCTCGACTTCTTCGACCTGCTCAAGTCCTCGACCCGTGGCTACGCCTCGCTCGACTACGAGCCGATCGGCAACCAGGCCTCCGACCTCGTCAAAGTCGACATCCTGCTCGCCGGCGACAAGGTCGACGCACTCTCGATCATCGTCCACCGCGATTTCGCCTACGAGCAGGGCAAACGGCTGGTCGAGCGCCTGCGCAAGACGATTCCCCGGCAGCTCTTCGATGTGCCTGTGCAGGCCGCCATCGGCTCCCGCATCCTCGCCCGCGAGACGGTCAAGGCGCTGCGCAAGGACGTCACCGCGAAGCTCTACGGCGGCGACGTCACCCGCAAGCAGAAGCTGCTGAAGAAGCAGAAAGCGGGCAAGAAGCGGATGAAGCAGGTG
>DATFVC010000084.1:0-19604 GCA_035260485.1 Solirubrobacterales bacterium
AGGGCAAGGATTAGCCGGGCGCTCCGATTCAGTCAAGAATTCCTGTTGGAAGGCAACGGTCGGCACGACAAATCGAACGATCGCCAGGGTTTTCCCTGCAAAAGTCGTATGAGGCTTTTGCGCACGCGCAGATCGATGCACCGCGGTTTTCGGTGGTCCGCGATGCTGCCCGTCCACGGCCGTCCAGGCCATGCCTTTCTCCGGCGGACTAGGTGTAGCTAACTCAGGACGTTGTTCCCAGCTCGGCGAGCCGAGCCGCGGGCGTCTTGTGGCCGAGGGAGCCATGTCGTCGGGTGAAGTTGTAGTGGGTTAGCCAACCGGCAAGAGCTGCGGTCCTCTCGGCTGAGCTCGCGTAGATGGCTCCGTAGGCCCAACGGTTTTGGAGCGTCTGGATAAATCGCTCGATTCTCCTATGTCAAGTCTGCATCGCCGGCGCCTGCTCCGCCCAGGCATAGAGACGCCGATAGAGGACGTTGGCGAGGTGTCGCTTCAGCGCTCGACGTGCCTCCCTCGGGGTCTTGCCTTCGGAGGCCTTGCGGGCGAGGTAGGCACGCGCTTGCGGGTGGTGTCTGGCCTGGACGATCGCGATCCGGTAGAGCGCTGCGTTCAGCTGGCGGTTTCCACCTCGGTGCAGGCGGTGGCGCCCCGCCGTCTGACCCGAGCCACAGGGAATCGGAGCCGCGCCGCAGTAGCGCGCGAATGCGCCTGCCCCCCGGAAGCGCCGCACATCCCCGGCCTGAGAGATGATCGTGGCGGCTAGGTTGGTCCCCGCTCCCTGCAGGTCAGCGAGAGGATTGCCGTGCTCCTCGAGCAGCTCGGCGATCTCGGCGTCGAGCGCCTTGATCCGCGCGTTGAGGGTGAGAGTCGCTATCTCACCGCCGCGCTCATCGAGTAGCGCCGCAGCGTGGCTGTGCTTGTGGACGTCGATGCCGACGATCATTCTGGCCTCCTGGTTCGTGGTTAGAGTCGAGGCCGGGTCGACGAGCGACGCTTCTGTGTTGGTGCAGCCGCACTGGCGCGAGTCTCCTATCAAGTCAGCTTCGCCGGCCCGTCCCGCAACCCGCAGGCCGACGAATCGAGCGAAGGTCAAGGGTTGAACGCCGGAAGAGCCCCGATCGGGGCTCTTCCGGCACCCCAACACGCCTTTTGCCTGAGTCAGACCCGCGAGCGCGGGGAGCCTCGCCGCCCAACCGGACGGCACGTCGAAACTAAGACACACGCCTTGCCGTTTGTCCGCGGCCGGTAGGGCTGGGTGAAGAGGTGCTTGAGCCCGAGCTCCCGGCAGGCGCTCGCATGCGCATGGGAGCGATAACAGGAGCCATTGTCGCTCATCACCCTCTCGACGGCGATGCCCATCGAGCCAAACCACTCAACGGCCCGGCGCAAGAAGCCGACGGCGGTGACAGCGCGCTCATCTGCAAGCATCTCGACGTAGGCAAGGCGGGTGGCGTCATCCACGCAGCGGTTGCGGCGATTGCCGGTTCCTGATGTCGACGTGGATCAGCCCCCCTGGGCGTTTGCGCTCGTAGCGGTTGGGCGGCTCGGGTGGACTCAGACGGCTCCTCTTGCCCAGTCCGATTCGTTTCAGCCACCTTGAGACGGTAGAGAGAGCCATCCCGAGTACCTCGGCGATCTCAGCCGCTGTCATCCGCAGCCTCCTCAGTGCCTCGATCGCCTTGACGCGATCCGCAGGCAGCTGCGTCGGGCGTGCCTTTGGCGCAGAGCTGCGATCGAGCAGGCCGGCCTCTCCCTCAGAGCGCCAGCGACCAGCCTTCCTCAAGGCGGTCTACGAGCAAGCGCCTGCTTTTCGGGCAAGTGCGGGCGTTAGCGTGGAGCTTCATCCGGTGTCCTCCTTGTTGCTGGGTGTCTAGACACCCCCAGCCTTCAAGGAGGCCCGGATGAACAACGTGGTGAGGAACTACACCTAGGCGCTGCGCTCGGCGCGCGAGACGGCGCGGGGCATCGCGGACCACCGAAAGTCGCAGTGCGCCGATCAGCGCGTGGGCGGAACGCTCCCGCGTTATTTGCAGGGAAAACCGGGGCGATCGTTCGATTTGTCGTGCCGGCCATTGCCTTCTAACAGGAATTGTTGACTGAACTAGAGCCCTCAGCTAATCCTTGCTCGTCTCAAGAGGGAGACAGGGCATCGGCTCGCGAACGCGGGCGATGCCTGCAATTCAGGAACCGAAAGGAAACAGAGATGAGCATCAAGCTCAAGGCACTCGGCCTCGGCCTTTTGGCCGCGCTGGCCGTCAGCGCGGTCACTGTGATGAACGCCTCGGCGGAATCGCAGGCCACCGGCCACTTCACCTGCGAAGTGGAACCGTGCACGGTCAAAGGATCAGAGGTGCTCGGCTCGAGCCATCGGTTCGAGCTGGCGATAGCAGGGCTCACCGGGATCGTCTGCGACGAAGCATCGTACAAAGGCACGGCGGCCACTAAAACAGTAACGGACATCACGATCACGCCGACCTATGGCGAATGCCACACAACAGGCACCGGCACCGGTAGCAAATCGGGAGAAGTAACTGTTGACGTCAACGGCTGCACCTACACATTCACACAGCCGAACAAAGAATCGGCGAAAACAGAACACACAGTCGACCTGGTGTGCCCGACCGGCAAAACCATCATCGTCACACATCCCGAATGCGAAACAACATTCGACCCGATCAACGGCCTGAAAGGCGTCGGTTACACGACAATCCTCGAAAACAACATACACACAATCACACTGACGTCTAATGTCAGCGGCTTCAGCGTTACATTCCACAAAGGGATCTGCGTCCTGCTCGGAACAAACCACGTTGGCGAACTGAGCGGATCGGCAACAGTGCGCGGATTTGACTCACTCAACAGAGAAGTTGGCATCACAGCGACAGGCTCGGTCAACTAACAGACCGGTTCCTCAGCGTTGTGCTTGACCAGGGCCGGGAGCGATCCCGGCCTGATTGTTTTGGCGCTGAAAGCCGCTACCGATCCAGAAAAAAGTCTAAGGATGACCGCAGTCGCTGAGGCCGTAGCCAGTGGCGAGATCTTCGATTCCACGGTATGGATATGGCCCTCGAGAGAGCGGGTTCTTCTTGAGCTCATCTACAAGCCGCTGCATTGCCGAAAGGATTGCCTCCACTTCTCGAGCGCCGGTAGGCGGCGGACCTACTGCGTGAATTTCGCGGATCTCCTGCTCGAAGACGGGTGCTATGGCGGTGTGGACAAGCAGCCGTCTCCTGGCAAGTTCGGACATCGAGTTGCCGGTCTTGAAGACAACCTTTGCCTTGGTGTTAATGCGCGCGGAGCCAGCCTTGCAGATGTCATTCGCTTGCTTGATAAACGTAGTTCGTGCGTTTTGATCGCCGCTGCTGCTCGTGCTGCTGTCCGAGCTTCCCCCACAGCTCACAGCCACCACAGCGCTCAGGAGCGCGAAGCCGGCAAGTAGAAAAGGGCGAAATCGCATGGCTGGAGTCAAGGACGGCCGCACTCGGGAATGCCGTAGGCCTTTGAGAGCCGTTCGGCGTCGTGGTAGGGGTAATACCCTTCGGCTGCGGGGTTGGTTTCGACTTGGTGAACGATGTGGTGAATCGCGGCCAGGATCCGTTCTATCTGCTTCTCATCCCCGGGCGGTGATTCCAATGCTTCGAGATCATGGATCTCACCTTCGAATTCGGGAATGATCACGTCGTTGATCAGTATTCGTTTGAAGATCTTCCCCTCCGCCTTCGTGCCGTGTTCGCGAAAAGCTCTGTTGCCCTTTTCCTGAACCTGCTTGGCCCGGGCTTTGCAGGCCGCATTTGCCTGTTCGATGAACGCCGCCTTTGCCGGGTTGGTCTGCGGAGCAGCGGTCTTCTCCGGGTTCCTGGTCGTTTGCGGAGGGGCTGATGCTTCGGAGGACGCCTGACCGGTGTCAGCGGTGCTAGATCCGCTCCCACCACCGCAACCGGCGAACGTCGCGATCACGACGGCCGCAGCCATAAATGCGGTAAACACCCCGAGTTCTCTGACGAGTAGTCTCATGAGCAAATAATAAGGTAATTTATATCAAATGAGGTCGAACGCAGAGGCGAGTATCTGATGCGCATTTGGGTTGTTGTTAGGGCGGTCCTGGGTGTGGCGATCCTGGCAGCGGGTTGTGGTTCCAGTCAGGAAGGCACCGATAGGGCGGAATTCATCGAAAAGGCAGACCGGATCTGCGCGGAGGGGAACAGGAAGATCCACCAGAGCATCTCTCCGAGCGTCAAGGGGGACATCGGCTTGCCGATGCCAATCGGGTCGGCGACGGCGGTGAAGAAGGTCATCGTTCCGGAGCTCGCCGACGAGCTGCGCGGCTTGCGCAGCATCGCGCCGCCGGCGGCAGATGCGGCTGAAGTGGAGGAATTCCTCGAATTCCTCGCGGCCATGCGCCTGATGATCGTGCGCGCCGTGAACAATCCGCCCTACGTGGCCAAGGTGCCACGGCCCTTCCTCCGTACGGAATTGATGGGCAAGCGCTACGGCTTCAAGGTCTGCGGCAATGTCTAGCCGGCGTGCCCTCGGGGGGGTTGCAGGTTTTCTCTGCGCGGCGGCACTCGTCGGAGGCTGCGGATCCGGCGACTCCGAACCGACGCCGAAAAGCGAATACATCGAAGAAGCCGACGCGACGTGCGCGAGGCAGACCCGCAAAATCCATCGCCTCATCGTGCCGTACACCGAAGGGAAGGGATATGCGCATCTGAGCGCGCCCGAAGCCAAGAAGATGGTGCGGAAGGTGCTTGCGCCGGCGCTCGGCTATGAGGTGCGCAGCGTTCGCATTCTGGTCCTGCCGGAAAAATACGTTCCGCGGGTCCTGCATTTCCTCGATGTTTGGCAGCAGGGGGTGGACAAGGCGGAAGCGGACCCAGTCGCGTTCATCCACGCCAAGGAACCCTTCGCGGAAGACGAAAGGCTGGCGCGGGAATTCGGCTTCGAAATCTGCGGCTCGCTCTAGCCGGCGAGCTCAAGGAGCCCCGCAGGCATGGAGCCCGTACTTCGCGGCGAGGGCTTCCGACTTGGCGTAGGGATTCGCGTTCGACGTGGGATGGCTGAAGGCTCGATCGACCGAAGCTTCGGTGGCGGTGAGGATCGCTTCGATGCGGCCTTTGTCTTCTTCAGGCATTTCGAGGGCGCGGATATCGAGGACCTCCCGTTCGAGGCCTGGGGCGACCGCATGGCGGATGATCTTTATCGCTTTGATGTACAGCGACATCTTCTTGGCTTGCAGGTATGGATGGGCGTTGGCCTGGATGTCTGCGCTCCGCGCTTCGCAGATCGCATTGGCCCGTTCGATGAACGCCGCCTTCTCCGAGCCGCTTGATGCCGTGCTTTCCGATTTGCCGCAACCTGCGACGGGCAGCGCAATCGCGACCACGCACACGAGGCCGATGCGTGCGTGCCGATGCGCGCGTTTCCCAAACATGAGCAAGTTCACCTTAATAGACGATTAAGTTATAGCATGCAACCGGCCCAACACAGGCCGCAGCTGACCCTAGCCGTCCGTGGAACCGGCGAGCTGCTCGATCCCGCTGGCGCGCTGGCCGCCGGCGGCCAGCATCAGCTTGAAGTCGTGCGGGCTGGAGGCGTAGTCGAGGGCGACTTGCTCGGCGACCTTGCCTTCCATCACGTAGCCCAGCAGCGATTGGTCGAAGGTGCGCATGCCGTAGTACTCGCCCTCGGCGATCACCTCGGTGATCTTGCCGGTCTCCTCTGGATTGAGGATCAGGTCCTGGACGCGGCCGGTGACGACAAGCACCTCGGAGGCGGGGACACGACCTTTGCTGCTGACGTCGGGGACGAGGCGCTGGGCTATCGCTCCCTTCAGAGTTGAGGCGAGCATGACGCGGGCTTGATGTTGGAGATGGGGTGGGAAGAAGTCGATGATGCGGTTGATCGTCTCGGTCGCGTCGAGGGTGTGGACGGTGGAGAGGACGAGGTGGCCGGTCTCGGCTGCCGACAGCGCGGTGCGCACGGTCTCCTCGTCGCGCATCTCGCCGATCAGGATCACGTCGGGGTCCTGGCGCAGCACGCGGCGCATGGCCCGGGCGAAGCTCTGGGTGTCCGAACCGACCTCGCGCTGGTTGACGATCGAGCCTTTGTCGTCGTGCAGGTACTCGATCGGATCCTCGAGGGTGACGATGTGGTGCGAGCGGGTGCGGTTGATGTGGTCGATCATCGCCGCCAGCGTCGTCGACTTGCCCGAGCCGGTGGTACCGGTGACGAGGATGATTCCGCGCTGCTCCTCGGCCAGGCTGGTGACGACCTCGGGCAGGCCGAGCTCCTCGACGGAGCGGATCTCGAAGGGGATTGCGCGGCAGACGATCGAGGTCGAGCCGCGCTGCTTGAAGGTATTGACGCGGAAGCGGGAGAGGTCCGGAATCGCGTAGGAGAAGTCGGCCTCGCCCTCCTCCTCGAATTCGGTCAGCGAGCGCACCTCGGCGATGTCGTGGAAGGCCTTCTCGGTATCCTCGCTGCTGAGCGGCTCGTGGCCCTCCAGGGGAGTCAGCTCGCCGTGCAGGCGGATCGTCGGCGCCGCCGCCACCTTCACGTGGAGGTCGGAGCCGCCCCGCTCGACGAGCGTGCGCAGCGCTGAGTCGATCTCGAACATCCTGGCCTTTATCGGCCGGGAGATTCGATCTCCTTAACGACTCAGGTGACTTCGCGCAGTTTCTGCGCTTCGCCCAGCTGCTGCAGCTTTTTGAGGCTCTGGTTCTCGATCTGGCGGATCCGCTCGCGGGTGACGTTGAAGGTGCGGCCGACCTCGTCGAGCGTGCGAGGATGCTCGCCGCCGAGGCCATAGCGCAGTTCGAGCACGCGGCGCTCGCGGTAGGAGAGGTTCTCCAGCGCCTCCTTCAGCGCCTCTTTGGTGAGCAAGTCTGCCGCCCGGTCGAACGGGCTCTCGGCCTTCTCGTCGGCGATGAACTGGCCGAACTCGGACTCCTCCTCGTCGCCAACTGGCTTCTCGAGCGAGACCGGGGCCTGGGCGGAGCGCTTGATCGAGTCGACCTCCTCGGGGTCGATCCCAGTCACCTCGGCGATCTCCTCCGGGGTGGGCTCGCGACCCAGCTCGGTGACCAGCTTGCGCTCGGCGCGGCCGATCTTGTTCAACTTCTCGACCACGTGGACCGGGATGCGGATCGTGCGCGCCTTGTCGGCGAGGGCGCGGGCGATCGCCTGGCGGATCCACCAGGTCGCGTAGGTGGAGAACTTGAAGCCCTTGCGGTAGTCGAACTTCTCCGCGGCGCGGACCAGGCCCAGCGTCCCCTCTTGGATCAAGTCGAGGAAGGGGAGGCCCTGGTTGCGGTAGTTCTTGGCGATCGAGACGACCAGGCGCAGGTTGGACTCGACCATTTTCTGCTTCGCGTCGAGGTCGCCGCGCTCGATCCGCTTGGCGAGTTCGACCTCCTCCTGCGCGGTCAGCAGGCGTACTTTGCCGATGTCCTTGAGGAACAGCTGCAGGCTGTCCGTGGTCATGTCCGGTTTCAGGTCCAGCGCGGCTTTGGAACGGCGCCGCCCTTTGCGGCCAGTGTCGGCGGGCATCGCATCCGCGGCCGCTTTCTGGGCCGGATCCATGTCCTCTACGAGCTCGATCCCCTGCTTCTCGATGTGCCCGTAGAGATCCTCGACGTCGGACTCGTCGAGATCGACCTCAGAGACCGCCGAGGCGATGTCGCCGAAGGTGAGCACGCCGAGCTGCTGACCCCTGTGGATCAGCCCTTTTACCTCCTCGAGCTCCTGAAGCTCTGCAACCAGCATCTATTCTGCACCCGTCTTTCTGCGTCAAAAAAGCGGACCGGCGACGCGGTCCGCGAAGTAGGAAAGGCCTCAAACGTCTGTTCGCATCTTAGGTGCTTCAGTTTCTGAAGTCAAGGCCCCGATTGCCCCATTCTGTGAGAAATTCCCGTCCCTGGCTGCGCGCCTTCTGGCAGCGCGCCTACCGCGAGAACGTCACCGGCCTCTCGGCGATGGTCGCCTACAACCTGATGCTGGCGGTCTTCCCCTTCGCCCTGCTGGTCCTCTTCGTCTTCGGCCAGGTGCTGAAGATAAAGGGGGTCGAAACGGGGGTGCTGGACGATCTGCAGCGGCTCTTCCCCAACGCCGAGCAGGCGACGCTGAGCGATGTCCTGGAACGGATCGAGGACAACTCAACCACGATCGGGATCGCCGCCTTCCTCGGCTCGCTTTGGATCGGCGCCTCCTTCTGGGGGGCGATGGACACTGCCTTCGGCCGCATCTACCACGTCGAGAGCCGCGGCTGGGTCGAGCAGAAGCGCTTCTCATTCGTGATGCTGGGGGTGGTGCTGCTCTTCATCGCGGCCAGCATCCTGCTGCCGGCGATCGAGGCGGCCCTCGTCTCCAGCACCGACCGGCTGCCGCTCGGCCTCTCCCACATCAAGGCGATCGATACGGCGTTGCTGCTCGGGCTGGCGGTGGCGGTCGTCTTCGCGATCTGCTGCGTGATCTACTGGGCGGTGCCAAAAGGACACATGCCCTGGCGGGCGGTCTGGCCGGGGGCGGCCTTCGTCACGGTCGCCGCCGGGATCGCCAACTGGGCTTTCCCGTTCTACCTCTCGAACGTCTCCAGTCTCTCCCGCTTCGGCTCGACGCTCGGCTTCATCCTCATCGCCCTGCTCTGGTTCTACCTGCTCAGCCTTGCCCTGCTGGCCGGCGCGACGATCAACTCGCTGCGCCATGAGCTGCACGACACCGGCGAGCTCCCCTACACGTAGAAAGGGCCGGGACAGAGCCCGGCCCCTTCTCGATTGATTCGGAGGAATCGGCTTCTTACGGGTAGACCAGCGACCTGAACGCGAATTCCGAATCCGTGTTCTGCCGGGTCTCGTTATGGCCGGCCGGCGAGGGCAGTCCCGACTGGGAGTTGACCAGGCCGTTGATGCTGATCGGAATGAATCCGAAGAGCGTCAGCACGCAGCCACTCGCGCCTGGTGCGGCGAAGGCGTTGTCGACGAAGATCGATTTGTTCGAATGGAAGATGCCCAGTTCGTCCTGGAATATTTCTTTGGGCAGCTGTCCTTCGATCGGCACGTTCGGGGGCGGCGGTTCGGTTTTGCCGGTGATCAAATGCAGTTTGATCGGGTTGGACGTCGACCCGACGTAGCAGTTGTTGCCTAGCACCGAGTTGATCAGGTGGACTTTGATTGGAAGGTTGACCCCGTCACCGCCTACGACCGGGCCCGCCAGTTCGGTCACCGCATAGAGGGTGAGCGCTTCGCTGCCGAGGAATTCGAGCAGCCAGGTCAGCCCGGTGAGCCCGATGACTCCACCGGGGACTTTCTGTTTGACCGGCGTCAGGCCACCTTTGGAGTTGTAGAAAAATTTGGTGAATTCCGATTCGAAGCCGCCGCTGAGCGTAAACGGTTTTTCGATGGGCACGTCCTTGCTCCCCATCTGGAAGTGGCCCCCGTTGATCACCGCCCGGAAGCAGACCACCGCTTCGGCATTTTCTTCGGGGCTCGGACAACCGGCGAACTGGGTGTAGCCAGGGGCCGGTTCTTTTGCCGATGCCATCGGCACGAGCAATACGAGCGCTGCTATCGCAGCACCCATCGCCGTCAGCAGCCTGACGGTCGTCTTCGACTGGATCATACTTCTCCTCCCATTAGGTACTCCAGTGTTGATCTTCAGAAAAGATCAGTGCGATCTATCCTGCCTGATCAATGAACGGCTGTCAAGGGGACTTGCGGCCCTCGACGAAGATCTCGTACTGGGAATCCTTCGGCTTGCGGGGCTTGCCGCTGCCAGCAAAGGTGTTGGCGAGCCGCATCCCGACCGAGGCGTAGATGTTGATCAGCTCCTCCGCCGAGTAGAGGCGCTGGCGAAACGGGATAGGCTCGAACTTCTCGAACATCTCGCCGACCGGGATCGGAACGGTGGCGCCTTCGATGTAGCGGTCCCGGCTGTTCCAGTGGTGATCGATCAGTTCCACCGTCGCCTCGCCGGCGATCCAGGTTTTCTGCGGCAGGTGCTTTTCGGCGTGCAGCACGTTTGGCAGCTGCATCAGGTGGCCGCCGCCGGGGCGGAGCGCCTTGGAGACGACCTCGAAGGTGCGGAGGTTCTCCTCCTCCGTCTCGAAGTAGCCGACGGCGCCGTCGTTGAGGCTCAGCACCAGGTCGAACTCGTCGGGCCGGTCCAGCTCACGCAGATCGGCCTGAACGAACTCGATCTCCAGTTCCTGCTCGCCGGCCTCGCGCTCGGCGATCTCGAGCAGCTCGGCCGAGATGTCGAGGCCGACGACCGAGAATCCGCGCCTCCTCAACTCCAGCGAGTGGCGCCCGATACCGCAGGCGAGGTCGAGGATGCGCTCGCTCCCCTGGGGCTTCAGCATCGTGATCGCGCGGTCGACTTCGGCCACGGTCCGGTCCGCCCACGGCATCTTGGTGGTGTTCTCAGCCGGGAAGCCTGAGCGGTACCAGTCGAGCGGGACCTCTACATCAGAAGGGCACATAAGTCAGGAAAACTATAGCGACTAGGCTCGCACTGGATCGCCGAACAGGGCGCTGTGCAGTCCCTCCAGCAGCGATCGGGCGAGCCGGCAGTCGCCACCCAGCTCGAGTCCGCTGTGGTCCTGCTCTATCACCGCGTTGAGCCAGCCGGCCGATGGGCCAAGAGCCCACGCGTCGGGATGTCCCTGCAGTCGGGTGGCGCACGAGACAACCGTGCCCGCTTCCACCTCGAGCATTACGCCGGAGAGGCGGTGCTCGCCGCTGCTGGGGAAGGTCACGCCCATGCGGCACGAGCCGGCCGTCTCCACCGGAAGGCGCAGCAGCGGCGTGGCGAGCAGGAAGACGGCCTCGGCGTCGTGGCGGCTGACCGGTGCGGTGAGCGTGGGCCGGTGTTGGCGCTCCCAGCGGGCCGCGGCGGCGATCGGCGCAATCCCCCTGCGCCCCCAATCGCTGACGGCGTAAGGAGTGCCCCTGCCGTTGCTCGGCTGCGCCTCGATCTGAGAAGAGAGTCGCAGCGCGGCGAGGCGTCGCTCGAGCGCCGGGTAGCTGAGATCGCCGATGATCCGATCCAGGTCGGTGAGCGACAGCGGCCGAGCCGCCAGCGCGCGCAGCATCTTCGTCGACCAGCTCTCCACAAGCGCCTTGATGGCGGCCTTTGCCGCGTTGTCGCCGAGTCTCAGCGGGCCGGACGGAGCGACTGCGAGCCAGCGCTCCAGAGCGCCGATGACGAAGAGCAGGTCGCGGCCGGCTGCGGTCAGCTCGTACTCGAGGACTCCGGGGAAGCGGTTGCGCCGCTCCTTGGAGATCGTCCCGACCTCCGTGAGACGCTTCAGCTGGGCGCGCAGCGTGGTCTGGGCGGGAGAGCCCGTATCGCGGCGCAGTTCAGCCTGTTGCCTCGGGCCCTCTGAGAGCGCTCGCAGGATGAGGTAGTTCAGCGGAGTGGCGAGCAGGACGAGCGTTTGGGCTCCAGAGCGTGCCCCATTCCCGCTCCCGTTGACCGTGTTCGCAGTCAAACAGGATCATTATGACATTAATCAGTTTTATTTGGGAATAGGTCAGGTTCGTCAGCTAGGTCGCGTGACCTCAGGGCACCTGGACCCCGAAGAGGATCTGATGCAGCTCGTAGAGGAGTCTGCGGGGCAGGCGGCGCTCGCCCCCCGACCGCACCCGCTTCACCTCGGGCTCGATCAGGGTGTCGAGCCAGTCGGCGGCGGAGGCGGTGGCCCAGGAATCGGCGTCCTCGTCGAGGCGCGCCTCGCAGGAGACGACACGTCCCTGCTCTACGCGTGCCGTGACTCCGGCTGGGCTGGAGATCACGCCCTCGTCCAGCTCCACCGCCAGGGAGCAGGAGCCGGAGAGCTCTGTCGGCAGCTCGAGCAGCGGCAGGGTGAGGAGGAAGGCGGCCTCGACGTCGAGGGCGGCGATCGGCGCCGTGTCCCCGAACGGGTGGCGCTGCTCCATCCGCGCCGCGGCGGCCAGCGGGGCGATCCCTTCGCGAAGCCAGTCGGTTGCCGCGTAGCGGATCTCGCCGCTGTCGTCAGGGAGGGCCTCGAGCTGGCCGGCGTCCTCCATATCTTCGATTCGCTCCTCGACTATGTCGTAGCTCAGGGTGCCGATAGCGTCGGTCGCCTCCTCGACGGTGAGCGGGCGCGCCGCAAGGGCGTGCATCACCGTCGATGACCAGCCGCTCAGCAGCGCCGACAGCGCCGGACCGGCCTCGGGGCCAAGCTTCAGGAGCCCCTCGGGACAGCTGTTGAGCCAGCGTTCCAGGACGGCGCCGACGAACAGCAGCTCGTGCCCGGCCGGCGAGGCCCGCAGCGTCGTGTCCCAGTCGATCGGGGCGTCGGGGTCGGCATTCGGGTCGGCCGGTTCGACCAGGTAGGGGTCGGCGATGATGTCGAGGCCGACGGGGTCGTCGGCGTTGGGGGCCTCGAGCCCCTCCACCAGCTCCACTCCGGTGGCGGCCTCGGCCAGCAGAGCCAGCAGGACGCTGCGCTCCATCGGACTGGCGAGGTAGAGCAGCGTCAGCGCCCCTGCCCGCGCCTTGAACCCGCCTTCGTCGCTCCCGCCGTCGAGCCCTGCCGTCACCGCTCACCCACCTGGATGCCGAACAGGGTCTTGTGCAGAGCGTCGAGCATCGCACGGGCCAGCCAGCGATCGCCACCGGTCCGCACCCGCTTCGCGTCCGGCTCGATCACGGTGTCGAGCCAGCTGCTGGCGGAGGCGGCGGCCCAAGCGTCGGCCTGCTCGCTGAGGCCCGCCGCGCAGGAGATGACACGCCCCTGCTCGATGTGCGCCGTGACACCGGTCATGCTCGAGCTCTCCTCCTCATCCAGGTTCAGGCCCAAACGGCAGGCGCCGGAGAGCTCCTTCGGCATCTCGATCAGTGGCAGGCTGAGCATGAAGCCGGCTTCGACGTCGAGTGCGTCGATCGGCGCCATGCCCTCTTTCGGATTGCGCCGCTCGAGGCGGGCCGAGGCGATGAGCGGGGCGATCCCGGCTCGCAGCCAGTCGGTGGCCGCGTAGAGGGCTCCCTTGCCGCCGTCGGGGAAGGCCTCGACCTGGCCGGCGCTCTGCATCGCCGCGAGGTGACGCTTCAGCGCCCGCTTCCCCAGCCCCTCGACCACGCCGTCCAGCTCGCGCAGGGTGAGCGGCTCGCGGGCGAGCGCGTGCACCACGGTCGCCGACCAACCTTCGGCCAGCGCGGCGACGGCCCTCTCCGCCTCGCGGCTGTCGAAGGGCACCGGGCCCTGCGGCGCGCCCTGCAGCCAGCGCTCCGCGACGAAGCCGACGAAGAGCCCTTCCCGGCCTCCGGAGGTGACCCTGTACTCGCCCCCCGAGCCCACTTTGAGGGGGCGCTCGAGCATCTTCTGCAGGATCTCGCGATTGATCGGGTCGGTAGCCATCAGCAGCGCCTGCGCGCCCGCACGCATCCTGCTTCTGCTTGCGCTGAAGTCGCCTCCCACCACGCCAGGGGATTGTGCCACGTAATGGCTCTTTCAGGGAACGGGAGAGATCTTCCAACTCAATCTGGGCGCCATCGTGCGGGCAAGAACGTGCTGGGACTCAAGCCGGCGGCCCTTGCTGTCGAGCTAGATAAGCGAACGTATGAGGGAGAAGCTCAACAGCAACCCGCTTGCGCAGATCGCCGTGGTCGGCGTGCTGCTCATCGCCGTCGGCTTTTTCGTCATGTCCTCGGGCGGCGGGGGTGGCGAAGAAGAATCGAGCGGCGAAACCGAAGCGACGGTTAGCGTCGCCGGCACGACTGCGACCGGAACCGCTACGGCCGCGACTCCGGGGGAAGCCGTCGAAGGCGCGGTCGAAGGCGCGACTGAATCGGCGAGTGCCCCCGCGGCCACTAGCGCGATTCCCTCAGCCGCTGATGCGCCGCCCCTGCCGCGCCCCGTGCTCGACGCCTGGAAGGCGAACAAGACCCTCGCTCTGCTCTTCGTACGTGACGGCGGCATCGATGACCGGTTGGTCAAGGCCGCGACCGATGGCCTGGCCGGCTTCCGCGACGCGGCGGTCTTCGTCGTGCCTGCCGCCAAGATCTCCCGCTACGCGGCGATCACCGAGGGCGTGGGCGTGGAGCGGGTGCCAGCGTTGGTCGTCGTCACCCCCAAGCACTTGAAGAAGACGGTGCCGACCGCCTCGGTCAGCTACGGGTTCCAGAGCCCACAGAGTGTCGCCCAGGCAGTGATCGACGCCGGCTACAAGGGCCCGACCGTCGACTACCACCCGTGAGCTGAGCCATGGACTCTCGGGAATTCCCGAGTCACCTGCGGCCGGTCCCCGACTCCGGCGACTCGACTGCGCCGGCGCTCGAACCCGATGCCGGCACTCCCGGGCTGACCCCGCCGGTCGCCCGCGGTCGCTCCAGCGGATTCGTCACCGACGTCCTCGTCGACCTCGGCTACGTCATCGACGACGTGGCGCGCCAGGCGATCGAGAACGCGCGCACCGCCGGCCGCCCGCCGGAGCGGCTGCTGGTCGAGCAGGGCGCGATCACCGCCGACCAGCTCTCGCGAGCGGTGGCCGAGCGCTACGGCCTCGACCACGTCGACCTCTCCGCTTACCAGGTCGACATGGCGGCGGCCAATCTGATCTCAGTCAACACGGCGCGCCGCTATAAGGCGCTGCCGGTCGGCTTCGTCGACAAGGAGACGCTGCTGGTGGCGATGGCCGACCCGACCAACGTTCTCGCGGTCGACGACATCCAGATCGCCACCGCGCTCGACTGCCGCGTCGCGGTCGCCGCCGAGGAGGACATCGAGGCGCTGATCAGCCGGCTCAACACTCTGCAAAGCGCCGTCAGCGAGGCGGTCCACGAAGGCGAGGCCGAGGCCGAGGACGAGCTCGCCGAAGTCGCCGACATGGAAGTCAGCGCTGAGGACGCGCCGGTGATCAAGCTCGTCTACAGCATCCTTGGGCAGGCGGTGGGGGAGGGGGCCTCCGACGTCCACTTCGAGCCGGGCGAGGATGAGATGCGGGTTCGCTTCCGCATCGACGGCGTGCTGCGCGAGGCGGCGCACGTGCCGAAGCGGATGGTCAACGCTGTCGTCTCCCGGGTGAAGATCATGAGCGACCTCAACATCGCCGAGAAGCGGGTGCCGCAGGATGGCCGGGTCAGCGTCACGGTGGAGGAGCGCCGGGTCGACCTGCGCATCACCACCCTGCCGACCCAGCGTGGCGAGGGGGCGACGATCCGCATCCTCGACAAGGAGAACGCGCAGCGCTCGCTCGATGAGCTGGGGATGGACGGGAACGGGCGCGAGCGCTTCGAGGAGGCCTTCCACCAGGCCTACGGCGCGGTGCTGGTCACCGGCCCGACCGGCTCGGGCAAGTCGACGACCCTCTACGCCGCGCTGCAGGAGATCAACGACGTCGAGCGCAACATCATCACGATCGAGGATCCGGTCGAGTACCGGCTGGAGGGAATCAACCAGATCAACGTCAACCGCAAGGCCGGGCTCGACTTCGCCACCGGCCTGCGCTCGATCCTGCGCGCCGACCCCGACATCGTGATGGTCGGCGAGATCCGCGACGGGGAGACCGCGCGGATCGCGGTCGAGGCGGCGCTCACTGGCCACATGATGCTGACCACGCTGCACACCAACGACGCCCCGGGGGCGATCACCCGCCTGACCAAGATGGGGATAGAGGCCTTCCTGATCGCCTCCGCGGTCGACTGCGTGGTCGCCCAGCGGCTCGCGCGCAAGCTCTGCAGCCACTGCAAGCGGCGCACGATCGTGCCGCCGCAGGCGCTGGCCGAAGCCGATATCCGGGTTGGCGGCGACCTCGAGGCCTATGAACCGGTCGGCTGCTCCCGCTGCAACCAGAGCGGCTACCGCGGACGGGTCGGGATCTTCTCGGTGATGGCCCTGAGCGATCGCATCAAGGAGATGGTCGTCGCCCAGGCGCCGGAGGCGGAGATCGCCGCCACGGCGCACGATGCGGGCATGCTCACCCTGCGCGAGGACGGCCTGCTCAAGGTCCGCGCCGGCCTCACCAGCCTCGAGGAGGTCATCCGTGTCACCACCTAACCGCCCGCCGATGGGCCTAAAACGGGTCTATAGAGGACGTTTTAGGCCCATCGGCGGAGGTACTCGGTACCCGGTATTCAGGGATCTACCTGGAGAGTCGATCTAGATGGGCATGGACTTCGACTTCGCAGAGGTTCTCCGTCGCATGGTCGAGGCGAGGGCCTCCGACGTGCACCTGACCCCGGGCTTCGCGCCGGCTATCCGCGACAAGGGGAAGATCGAGCCGATGGAGGGCTTCCCGGTGCTCTCCAGCCAGCAGACCCGCGAGGTCGTATACAGCATCCTCAACGACGACCAGCGCAAACGCTTCGAGACCGGCAAACAGCTCGACTTCGCCTATGCGATCCCCAACGTCGCCCGCTTCCGCGTCAACTGCTTCTTCCAGCGCGGCTCGGTCAGCGCCGCCTTCCGCCTCGTGCCGCAGGACATCCCGGCGCTTGACTCGCTCGGGGTGCCGCAGGTGCTGCGCGAGCTCTGCGCCAAACCGCGCGGCTTCGTCCTCGTCACCGGCCCGACCGGCTCGGGCAAGTCGACGACCCTGGCGGCGATGATCGACGTGATCAACTGCGAGAACCAGGATCACATCCTGACGATCGAGGACCCGATCGAGTTCCTGCACCAGCACAAACGCTCGATCGTCAACCAGCGCGAGGTCGGCTCCGACGCGCCGGACTTCGCGCTCGGGCTGCGCGCCGCCCTGCGAGAGGATCCCGACGTGATCCTGGTCGGCGAGATGCGCGACCTGGAGACGATCTCCACGGCGCTGACCGCGGCCGAGACCGGGCACCTCGTCTTCGCCACGCTGCACACCCAGTCGACCGCGCAGACCGTCGACCGGATCATCGACGTCTTTCCGCCCCAGCAGCAGGGGCAGGTGCGCACGCAGCTCTCGATCGCCCTGCAGGGGATCGTGACGCAGCAGCTGCTGCCGACCGCAGACGGAATGGGGCGGGTCGTCGCCACCGAGGTGCTGGTCCCGACCCCGGCGATCCGCAACCTGATCCGCGAGGGCAAGACGCACCAGATCTACGCCGCGGTGCAGACCTCCGGCGCGGTCGGCATGCAGACGATGGACGCCGACCTGGCACGGCTCGTGCGGGCGGGGAAGGTCACCCGCTCACTGGCCGAACAGCAGGCTTCGGTTCCGGAGGAGCTGAAACGGCTGCTGGGCTCCGAGCCGGTGCCGACCGCCTCGATGCAGGGCGATGGATTCGCGCAGGCGGCGCCACAGCCCCCCGTGTACACCGGGGGGGCATAGCCGATGGCCGGCGCAAGCACCTTCGCGTTCCGGGCGATGGACGTCGCCGGGGCCGCCACCGCTGGCGAGCTCGAGGCCGAGTCCAAGGCTCAGGTCGGCGAGCAGCTGCGCCAGCGCGGCCTGATCGTTCTCGACGTCAGCGAGAAGAAGGCGCCGTTCGCGATCGAGGACATCTTCAAACGCTGGCAGTCGGTCGACGTGCGCGAGCTGGCTGTCTTCTCGCGCCAGTTCGCGACCCTGGTCGCCTCGGGGATGCCGATGCTGCGCACCCTGCACACGCTCGAGGAGCAGACCCAGGACGAGAGGATCAAAGTTGCGGTGGCGGGGGTGCGGGCCGACGTCGAGGCCGGCAGCACGCTGGAGCAGGCGATGGAGCGCCACCCGGAAGTGTTCAACCGCCTCTACCGGGCGATGGTCCGCTCCGGCGAGCAGTCGGGGCGGCTTGAAGACTCGCTGGATCAGGTCGCCTTCCAGGTGGAGAAAGCCGACGCGCTGCGGCGTCAGGTGAAATCGGCGCTGATGTACCCGCTGCTTGTCTTCGGCTTCGCCGCCATGGCACTGATCGGAATAGTCGCCTTCGTCATCCCGGTCTTCGCCAAAGTGTTCGAAGAACTTTCGGCGGAACACCCGGAAGAAGAAGGCGGCCTTCCGATACCGACCCAGATCTGCGTCTCGGCTTCGCATGCGATAACCGGCTACTGGTTCATTCTCTTCCCGGCGCTGATCGGCTTGACCGTCGGCTTCTTTCAGTGGAAGAAGACCGATCGCGGCAAAGAGATGTGGGACCGCTTCAAACTTCGCCTGCCGGCCCAGATCGGCGACGTGATCCAGAAGGTGGCGCTGGCCCGCTGGTCGCGCACCTTCGCCGGCTCGGTCTCGGCCGGCGTGCCGATGCTGCAGTCGATCAAGCTGACCGGAGAAACGGCCGGCAACGTCGTCATCGAGCAGGCGATGGAAGACCTCTACGCGGCCGCCAAGCGGGGTGGATCGCTGGCCGGGCCGATCGAGCGCAACCCGATCTTCCCGCCGATGGTCGGCCACATGGTCGCCGTCGGCGAGGAAACCGGTCAGCTCGAGCACATGCTCTCCAAAGTCGCCGACTTCTACGAGACCGAGGTCGACGCCAAGGTGAAAGCCCTGACCTCGCTGATCGAGCCACTGATGATCGTCTTCGTCGGCGGCGTGGTCGGCTTCATCGTGATCTCGATGTACCTGCCGATCTTCAGCCTCTACGAAAAGATCAAATGAGCAACTGGTTCTGTTACTACAACGGAACGGCAAAACGATCTGTTTTTCCTTGACATAAGAAACACTGGGTGAATAGGTTCCTCGCACAGACTGCGGAAGGCAGGCATGGGCGAGAACGACGCACCGGGTAGCAAAAAGCCCGCCGACGAGCCGTCGGGCGATGGGGTAAGTCAAGCTTCTCTGCTCGTCAAAAAAATCGGCGAAGCGTTGGTACCGATCTTCGTCACTGCCGGCAGCCTGATCGGTTTCGTCGCATTTGCCGGCGCGGTGATCGTCTGGACGCGGTTCTACGCGCTTGGGGTTCCGCCGGACCAAGCCGTGAAGGCAGTGCCTCGGAATGAGCTGGTTGCGACCGGCTCGTCCCTGCTGCTGCTGTTCGGCTTCTTTGGCGCCCTCGCGGTCCTGGCCACCTATCTCGTCGACCGCGGCGGCCGCGCCACGCCCAAGATGCTCCGGGCGCTGGTCGGTCTGGTGGCACTGGAGAGCGGCGTCGCGATAGCCATCGCCGAAGGTGTGGGCGGTTCGCGGCAGGGGATCGCGGCGGCGCTGCTGCTGCTTTCCGCGCTCGTTGCCTTCGGGGCGACCTTTCGGCATCCGTTCGTCCGCCTCGAGGACACGAACCCGCCCCACGGCGACGAGAGAAAGGGCCCCATCCCGGATCGCGGCCTCTTCCTCGACGCCGACGGCGAGTTGCGGGTGTCTCCCCTGCGCCTGCTGGCGCTCGGCGCCCTGGCGGTTCTCGTCATCGTGCTGATCGGCATTCCGTGGGTCCTGGGTCTGTCGTGGCTGCTGCGGGCCCTCGGCGCCGTCGCCGCGATCGCCGTCGTCGTCATTGCGTGGGACCCGGTGCGCGAGGCCGGCGACAAGATCGTGGAGGGGGTGGAGGAGGAGGAGGACGTCGATAGCGCAAGGCGGCGCAAGGAGCGGCGGCTGAGGAAGCAGAAGGGCGCGTCCCGTGCAGAGAGCGAGCGTTTGTCGAAGCACCGCCCCTACCGGCTCGTCGTAACCACCTGGGGCGGTCTGCTGGTGACCGGGGCGGTCGTCTTCTCAACGGTCGTCCCAGCCCTGGTGGCGCACAAATGGTGG
>DATFVC010000085.1:0-28483 GCA_035260485.1 Solirubrobacterales bacterium
GCTCAAGCATGCGCGCGAGATCGCCCCGCTCTTCGCTCAGTGGGTGAACTCCTACAAGCGACTCGTGCCGGGCTACGAGGCGCCGGTCTACCTGTCGTGGTCACGCCGGAATCGCTCGGCGCTGATCCGCGTGCCCCTCTATCACCCGGGCAAGGAGCAGGCGACCCGCGCCGAGCTTCGCTGTCCCGACCCGGCATGCAACCCGTACCTCTGCTTCGCGGGGATGCTGCACGCCGGTCTCGAGGGCATCGAGCACGGCTACGAGCTGCCGGAGCCGATGGAGCAGAACCTCTACCACCTCTCACCGGAGGAGCGTTCCCAGCGGGGGATCGAGCAGCTGCCGGAGACGCTTGGTGAGGCGATCGACATCGCCGCCGACTCGGAGCTGGTGCTGCGCACCCTGGGTGAGCACACCTTCCGCCGCTTCGTCGAGATCAAGCGGCAGGAATGGGACGACTACCGCGTCCAGGTGACGCCTTACGAGATCGAGAACTTCTTGCCCGTTCTCTAGCCGGCTAATGGGGAGAGGACCGGGTGCCCCTCCCGCTTGCTGGGTTTTCGCCATGGACGTCGCGGCTGTCCGCGAGCGCTGATGGGGCGAAAAGAGGACGCCGCTGCGCAGGACGGACACCCGGTCCTCTCCCTCGTTGCGCTGGCGTGAGATGAGCTAGCGGCTGGTGAACTCGGGCTCGGGCTCGCCGGGGGTTCCGGTGGTGCGCCCCTTCTTTGAAAGCTCGGAGGGGGCCCAGAACTTGTCGCCCAGGCTCAGAGCTATCGATGGGACCAGGATGCTGCGGACGAGGAAGGTGTCTAGGAGGACGCCGAAGGCGACTACGAAGCCGAGCTCGGTGAGGAAGGTGAGGGGGAGGACGGCTAGCACCGAGAAGGTGCCGGCGAGGACTATGCCGGCGCTGGTGATGACGCCGCCGGTGACCGCCAGCGCGCGCAGAATCCCCTGCCTGGAGCCGTGCTGGATCGTCTCCTCGCGGGCGCGGGCGATCAGGAAGATGTTGTAGTCGACTCCGAGGGCGACCAGGAAGACGAAGGCGAAGAGCGGTAACGAGGGGTCAGAGCCGGGGAAGTCGAAGATGAATTCGAAGGCGAAGTAGCCGACCCCGAGCGCGGCGAGGAAGCTGAGGATCACGGTGCCGATCAGGATCAGCGGCGCCACCACAGCGCGCAGCAAGCCCATCAGGATCAGCAGCACCACGATGAGGACGATCGGTGGGATCACGATCGAGTCCCAGCCGGCGGCGTCTCTGACGTCGAATTCGACCGCGGTCGGCCCACCGACGAGGGTGCTGGGGGCGACCCGATGCGCCGCGTCGCGGATCGGTTCGACCAAGTCGAAGGCTTCGGTGGAGTAGGGGTTCGGTTCCAGGGTCGCTTGGACCAGGATGCCCGGCGGCCCTTCGGCGACAGGGCGGGAGACCGTCTCAACGCCTTCGACCTGCGCCACTGCATGCCGTACCGCCGCCACGTCCGCACGGTTCGTGACGACGACGTCGGTCAGCGCGGTGGTGCCCGAGGGGAAGCTCTTGTTCAGCAGGTGCTGGCCTTCGACCGATTCGACTTCGGTGCGGTAGCTGTCTTCGCTGGTGAGTTCGGTGGAGAAGAAGGCGAAGCCGCAGCAGAAGATCAGCAAGACGACGAGGGAGCCGCCCATCACCCGGCGCGGCGAGACGGCGACGCGCTCGCCGACGCGCGCCCAGAAGCCGTGGGTGGCGTCCGCCGCATGCTCGAGCCCGTGCCGGCGCACCTCGTAGGGCGTGAAGACGGCCCGATCGAGCGGCCCGACGATCAGCGAGGGAATCCGCCCGCGGCTGATTCGGCGCAGGATCCAATTGAGCAGCACAAGCGGGAGCAGGACCAGCACCAGGAGGCAGGCGAGAATGACCCTGGCCAGAGCGCCGAACGCCGAGCCCTCGACGATCCGCCGCCGAGCCCGGTCGGAGACATCGCCGGCCGACGGCGCCGTCTCGGGCGTGTGCGGCACGAAGGGCCAGAAGGCGCGGCGGCCGAAGATCGTCAGCAGCGCCGGCAGCAGGGTCAGCATCGAGAGCGCCGCGCAGG
The DNA here is from genome assembly GCA_035260485.1 of Solirubrobacterales bacterium. GTDB lineage: Bacteria > Actinomycetota > Thermoleophilia > Solirubrobacterales > 70-9 > VRUE01. The sequence continues at coordinate 2,074 of DATFVC010000085.1, forward strand.
CGATGCCGATCGCGGCGATCGGGCCGAGCCCAGAGGTGCCGTTGACCTTGGCGATGGTCAGGCAGAGGAGGGCGGCGATCACGGTCGCCGCCGAGGCGAAGATCGCCGGCCCGGCCGAGATCAGCGCCGTGCGCATCGCCTCGTGCCTGTCGACGGTGCGGTGCAGCTCCTCGCGGTAGCGGGCGACTAGCAGCAGCGCGTAGTCGGTGCCGGCGCCCAGCACCAGCACCGACATGATCGAGCTCGACTGTCCGTTGATCGTCACGCCCAGCTCCGATACCCCGTAGCCGATCGAGCGCGAGAGCGTCTCGGCGAACATCACCGCGGCGAGCGGGATGAAGAAGAACATCGGCGAGCGGTAGATGACGATCAGCAGGAAGATCACCAGGCTGACCGCCGCCAGCAGCAGGGTCCCGTTGATGCCTTCGAAGACTTCGATTGCGTCGGCCGAGAAACCGGCGCCGCCGGTGATCTTCACTTCGAGGCCACCGCCTGGGTTGGAGATCTGATCGCGCCAGAACTTGACCGGGTCGAGGATCCGTTCGCCCTGGCCGTTGCCCTTGATGTAGGCGGTGACGATCGCCGCCTTGCCGTCCGCCGAGCAGACCGGGCCGACGAACGGGGCGTAGTCGGCGGGCTGACCCGGGATCGTCGTAGTCGGACCCCCGCAGCCGGGCGGAAGGCCTTTCGGTGCCGTGGTTGATGCTTCCTTGGAGCCGCCACCCGTGCCGCCCGCTGCAGCCGTTTCGCCGTCGGCGACGACGCCGGGGAAGCGCTTGCTGGTCATCTTTTCGACGTCTTCGACGATCGTGTGGCGATCGGCGGCGGTCAGGCCAGACTCACGCCGGAAGATGATCACCGCGGGAGCGATTTCGCCTTTCTGCAGCGACTCGGTCGCGTTCAGCGCCTTGGTCGATTCGGCGTCGCCAGGCAGGTAGGAGGTGGCCTCGTTGCTTTCGGCGTCTTCGAACTTGCCGGGAAGGTTGGCGGGCCCGGCCGCTGCGAAGATGACCACGAACCAGATCGCGAAGACGATCCACTTGGCTCGGCGACCGGCGGCGAAGGTGAACATCGAACCGCGCACCGGGGCCATCCTTTCAAAGCTGGTTGGCTAGTTGTTCCGGACTGGTTACCGGCGCTTGGCAGGCGAAGTCCTCACAGACGTAGGCAGCCGGCTTGCCGTCGAGGAGGGGACGGTCGGCCAGCAGGGGAGGGGTATTGCCCCCCTCGGGTCCGCCGGCCATCACCAGGTGCGGCCGGTAGCGCGAGCGGACGACCGTGGAGAGCGCGGCGAGATCGTCGCCGATCAGCGCCACCCCCTTGGTCGCGGCTAGCTGAAAGTCGAGCGCGCGCAGCAGGTGAGCGAAGGCGTCGGGCTGGCGCGGCGCCGCCTTGGCGAAGAGACGCAAGACTCCCTCTGCCTGCTCTCCGTAAGAGCGCTCCCCCGTCAGCACCTCGAGTCGAAGCAGCCCCAGGGCCACGGCGGAGTTGCCGGAGGGAATCGGGTGGTCGCCGATCTCCTTGCGACGCGCGATCAGCTCCTCGTGGTCGTCGGAGGTCGAGAAGAAGCCGCCGCGCTCGGGGTCGCCGAAGCGGGCGATCGTGGCGTCGGCGAGCGCCTGCGCCTGCTCGAACCAGCCCTGCTCGAAGGTCGCCTCGTACAAAGTCAGCAGCGCTTCCAGCAGGAAGGCGTGGTCCTCGAGGTAGGCGTTGAGACGGCCCTCGCCGTCCTTGTAGGCGCGCAGCAGGCGGTCGTCGGCATCGCGCAGATCGCGCAGCACGAACTCGGCACAGCGGCGGGCCGCGTCGAGATAGTCCTCACGCCCCAGCGCCGCGCCGGCCTCGGCCAGCGCAGCCAGCATCAACGCGTTCCAGGAGGCAAGGCGCTTGTCGTCCAATCCAGGCCGGACTCGCTGGGATCGCGCCTCGTAGAGGGCCCCCCTGGCCCGGGCGAGACCATCGGGCTCCGGCGACGACGCGCCGCCGGCCAGGTGGAGGACGTTCTTGCCCTCGAAGTTCCCCGCCTCGCCGACGCCGTAATAGTCGATGACCGGGTCGGCATCGTCGCCCAGCACAGCCCGAATCTCCTCCGGCGTCCAGACGTAGAAGCGGCCCTCCTCTCCCTCGGAGTCGGCGTCGAGGGCCGAGTAGAAGCCACCCTCGGGGCCGCGCATCTCGCGCAGCGCCCAGTCGAGCGTCTCCTCGCAGACCCGCCGGTAGCGCTCGTGTCCGAGCGCCTGCCAGCCGTGCAGGTAGGCGCGCGCCAGCTGTGCGTTGTCGTAGAGCATCTTCTCGAAGTGGGGGACGAGCCAGCTTGCGTCGACCGAGTAGCGGGCGAAGCCGCCGCCTACCTGGTCGTAGATGCCACCGGCCATCATCGCGTCGAGCGTCCGCTCGACCGGCTCGGAGACGCCGCGGGCGAGCAGCAGCTCCAAGGCCGAGGCGGGCGGGAACTTCGGCGCGCCGCCGAAGCCGCCGCGCTCCATGTCGGCCGCCTCTGCGAGCGTCGCCACCGCCGCCTCCAGCAGCTCCGCACGGGGCTCCTCGCCGGAGGGCTCGATCGCGCCGATTGCCCCCAGCCGCGCCCGCGTCTCCGCCGCCCGCTCGCGCAGCTCCTCGCGGCGGTTCTCGAAGGCGTCGACGACGGCTTCCATCACCATGCGGAAGCTCGGCATCCCGCGCCCCTCCTCGGGCGGGAAGTAGGTCCCACCGTAGAAGGGCACGCCGTCGGGGTCGCAGAAGACGGTCATCGGCCAGCCTCCATGGCCGCTCATCGCCTGCACCGCCTCCATGTAGAGGGCGTCCACGTCGGGCCGCTCCTCGCGGTCGACCTTGATGCTGACGAAGTGCTCGTTCATGTAGGTGGCCGTCTCGGGATCCTCGAAGGACTCGCGCTCCATCACGTGGCACCAGTGACATGCCGAGTAGCCGACCGAGAGCAGAATCGGGCGGTCGAGCTGGCGCGCACGGGCCAGCGCCTCCGTGCCCCACGGGTACCAGTCGACCGGGTTTTCGCGGTGCTGGAGCAGGTACGGGCTGGTCTCCTGCGCCAAGCGGTTCGCCATGCCCTCACATTACCCGCGGACCAGGGAGGGCCTGTCAGGCAATCCAGCGGATCCCGAGGACAGCCGCACCGCGCAGTGTCCGTTGCCGCCAGACGTGCGCGGGGGTTGCCTGACAGGCCCTAAGCCAACTATTGGGCAGCCGCGATCGACGAAACTGGGTCGCAGTGCCGCAATTCGATGCAACCTGAGCGAGTCGACGCCTCGATGTATCTACCTTCCTTAAGTGGCAAACGACCGACTTCCCGCTCAGAGCGAGCCGGCGATTCAAACCGTGCTCGAGAAGCTCGACGAAAACGACCGCAAGGTCGTGGTTGCGGCGCTTGAACGCGCCGAGCGCAACGAGGAAGAGCTTCGCTACCTGGCCGACCACGATTCTCTGACCGGACTGCTCGACCGCCGTCGCTTCCGGGCCGAGCTCGATCAGTACGTCTCCTTCACCGCCCGCTATGGCGGCCGCGGCGCCGTGATGATCATCGACATCGACGGCCTCAAGGCGGTCAATGACACGCTCGGCCACCACGCCGGCGACAATCTGATCCGCCAGGTCGCTGCCGTGATGCGCGCAAGGGTTCGCGCAACCGACGTCGTCGCCCGCCTCTCCGGCGACGAGTTCGCGATCCTGGTCCCGCAGACCGACGTCGAGGGGGCGATGCAGCTGGGCGAGGACCTGCGGGAGCAGGTGGCCGAGACCGTCAAGCCGACTTCGGATTCCGGGCAGGCGACGATCAGCGTCGGCATCACGATGTTTGGCAGCGAGAAAGGGATCAGCCCCGGCGCCGTGCTGGTCGCCGCCGACCACGCGATGTACCGGGCGAAGGAAGGTGGGCGCAACCAGATCGCGCTCTTCCGCGACCCGGGCGAGCCGCAGCGTGACCCGGCGCGCCGCCAGACCACCGTCGCGAGGATCCGTGACGCGCTCACCAGCGACCGGCTCAGCCTCCACACCCAGCCGATCCGCAGCCTCGCCTCCGGTGGGATCGAGCGCTACGAGCTGCTGCTGCGAATGACGACCGAGGAGGGAGAGCTGCTCCCGGCGGCCTCCTTCATCGAGGCGGCGGAGCGCGCCGGCATGGTTCAGGAGCTCGATCGCTGGGTGGTCGCACAAGCGCTGGAGCTGCTGGTCGAGCGCGAGCGCCAGGGGGCGCCGCTGTCGCTGCACGTCAACATCTCCGGCGCCTCGCTGACCGACATCTCGGTGCTCGAGTTCATCGAACGGCGCCTCGACGAAGGCGGCGCCGATCCTTCCAGCTGCACCTTCGAGATCACCGAGACGGCGAACGTCTATGACTACGACGCGGCCGCCGGTTTTGCCGATCGCCTGACTGACTTCGGTTGCCAGGTCGCGATCGACGACTACGGCGCCGGCTTCGGCCCCTTCCACTACCTGAAGCGGATCCCGTTCGACCTGATCAAGATCGACGGGGCATTCGTGCGTGACATGCCGCGCAGCGACGCCGATCAGCTCACGGTCCAGGCGATCGTCCAGATCGCCCGCGGCCTCGGCAAGACGACGATCGCCGAGTACGTCCAGGACGACCAGACGGCCGAGATGCTGCGCGAATACGGCGTCGACATGGCCCAGGGGTTTCACCTCGGCCGACCGGTCGGCCTCGAGGAGGCATTCGCCAGCACCGCCTAGCCGCGCAGCTCGGCCCGCTTCACCTTGCCGCTGGCCGTCTTCGGCAGCTCGTCGGCGAACTCGACGATGCGGGGGAACTTGTAGGGGGCGGTCTCGCGCTTGCAGTGCTCCTGCAGCTCGCGCGCCAGCTCCTCGCTTGGCTCGCGCCCGCGTGGCACGATGATCGCTCGCACCACCGAGCCGCGCTCCGGGTCGGGGGCGGCGACGACGGCGGCCTCGGCGACCGCGGGGTGGGCGAGCAGCGCCGACTCGACCTCGACCGGGCCGATCCGGTAGCCGGAGGAGACGATCACGTCGTCGCCACGGCCCTCGAACCAGAGGTGTCCGTCCTCCTCCCGGACAAGGTCGCCGGTCGGCCACCACTCGCCCTCGAAGCGCTCACCGTCGAGGTAGCGAGAGAAGAAGGTGGGGGAGGAGGAGACCTCGAGCTGGAGCTCGCCGTCCACCACGCGGACGGCGACCCCCGGCAGCGGCCTGCCCATCGAGCCGGGCCGCACCGGTTCGCCTTCGAGGTTGCCGGAGATGTGGCCGGTCTCGGTCTGTCCGTAGCCGTCGGCCGGCTCACAGCCCATCTCCTCGCGAAAGGCGGCGATCGTCTCCGCCTCCAGCGCCTCGCCGGCGGAGACCATGCGGCGCAGCGCGGGCAGCGGGCGCAGCCGGGCGCGCTTGGCCAGCATCCGGTACTCGGTCGGCGCCTGGCAGAGGACGTTGACGCCGAGCGCCTCGGCCAGGTCGAGCCGCTCGGCGGGATCGAAGCGGCCCTCGTGGATCACCGCGGCGGCGCCGGTCAGCCAGGGGGCCAGAAAGACGTTGCGGGCCGACTTCGACCAGCCCGGCGCCGTCGTGCACCAGACGAGCTCGCCAGGGCGCGAGCCGAGCCAGTGCTCGGCCTGGGACTGCTGGCCGGCCAGGTAGCGGTAGGCGTGGACGACGCCGCGCGGCTCGCCGGTCGTGCCGGAGGTGAAGACGATCAGCGCCGGGTCCTCCGCGTCCATCTGCTCGATTGCCGCGGGCGTCTCCTGAGGCCGGTCCTCGTCGAGGGTCGCGGCGACCTCGGCCAAGGTCATCGCCGGGACCCCGTCCGGCAGCTCGCCGAGCAGCTCCTCGCCGGCGACGCAAAGAGTCGGTGCGGCGGCGGCGCAGCGCAGCTCGAGATCGTGGCGGCGCAGCTGCGGGCTGCAGGGGAGGGCCACCGCTCCCATCCGCCAGCAGGCGAGCAGCGTCAGCGCCCACTCGATGCGGTTGCCGAGCAGCGTCATCACCACGTCGCCGCGCCGCACCCCGCGCGCCGCAAAGGCGCCGGAGCGGCCGGCGGAGCGGGCGATCAGCTCGCCGAAATACCAGTCCCGTCGGTTGCCCTCGGCGTCGACGGCAACGATCCCCAGCCGCGAAGCGGGCCACCGCTCCATCACATCCTCAACGAAGTTCACGCGCGGCAGTCTGCCGAAACCAAGGCCGATGGGCCTAAGACGTCTCCTATAGACGCGTTCTAGGCCCGTCGGCGGGTGGTTCAGGCCGCGGAGAAGCCGAAGCGCAGGAAGATGCGGCGAAGGGGAGCCGGCGCCCACCAGTTCCAGTCGCCGAGCAGGCGCATCAGCGAGGGGACGAGCAGGGCCCGCACCACCGTTGCGTCGAGTAGCACGCCGACCGCCATGCCGAGCGCGATCTGCTTCATGAAGAAGACCGAGCTGACGCCGAAGGCGAGGAAGACGACGGCGATCATCACCGCGGCGGCGGTGATCACCCGGCCGGTACGGCCGATGCCGATCGCGACGGCATCCTCGTTGCTGGCGCCGAGGTCGTGCTGCTCTTTGATCCGCGCCATCACCAGCACCGCGTAGTCGGTCGCGAGGCCGAAGATGACCGCGAAGAGGAAGACGAGGCTGGTCACCTCAACCGCGGACGGCCCGGAATAGGCGAAGAGGCCGTCGAGCCAGCCCTCCTGGAAGGCGAGGACGACGATGCCGAGCGTCGCCCCGAGCGTCATCGCGTTCATCAGCAGCGTCTTCAGTGGAAGCAAGACCGAGCCGGTGAGCAGGAAGAGGATGACCAGGGTCGTGGTGGCGATGATCGCGATGAGCAGCGGCAGGTGTTCGACCAAGCTCTGCTTCTGGTCGATGAAGCGCGCGGTGTTGCCGGAGACCAGCGTCGTCGCGGCCCCCGGGGGGCGGAGGGCGCGAATCTCCTTGACGGTGTCCTGGGATTCTTCGTCGAGCGCCGGTCCCGGTAGCGCGTAGTTGGCGAAGGCGACCTGACTGGAGGCTCGTGCCATCGGCGTGCCGCGCACTACCCCCCCAAGTGCTTCGATCCGGTGCCCGAAGCTCGCCAGCTCGGCATCGCTCGTGCGTCCGTCGACGGTGACGGTGACGGCCTCGGTCACGTCGCGCGGATAGTGGGCGTCGAGATACCTGAAGGCGTCATAGGAGGGCTGTCCGGGGGGAACCGCTTCGGCGCTCGGCCCGGTCAGCGTCGTCCACAGCAACGGCGAGGCGGCGGCCAGGAGCAGCGCCGTGCTGGCGAGCGCGACCCCGACCGGGTGCCGCATCACGCCGCGCGCCAGCCGGTACCAGCCGTCGGATTCGTCGGAGACCGCCGGGCCGCGGCGGATCGAGAGCGCGTCGATGCGAGGGCCCAGCAGCGCCAGCATCGAGGGGACCACCAGGACCGCCATCACCGCCGAGAGCACCCCGACCGAGGCGCCGGCAACGGCGATCGAGTAAAGGAAGCGCTGCGGCAGGATCACCAGCGCGGCCATCGCGGTGGCGACGGTGAACCCGGAGAAGAGCACCGTTCGCCCGGCGGTGCGAACGGTGCGGCGGTGCGCCTCCCGCGACGCGCCGCCGCGCCCGATCTCCTCGCGGTAACGCGAGACCATGAGTAACGCGTAGTCGACCGCGAGGCCGAGACTGAGCCCGGTCGCGATGTTGAGCGCGAAGACCGAGGTGTCGGTGAAGGTCGACATCACCCGCAGGACAAAAAGGGTGCCGACGATCGAGAGGACGCCGATCAGCAGCGGGATCGAGGCGGCGATCACACCCCGGAAGACGATCAGGAGGAGGAGCGCGAGGATCGGGAAGGCAATCAGCTCGGCCTTGGTCAGGTCGGCTTTGGTCTGGTCGTTGGTGTCGTTGAAGCCGGCGGCGAAACCGCCCATCGCGACGTCGAGGCTGCTCGCTTCGGCCAGCGGCTGCACGTCTTCGGCGACATAGCCGCCCTTGTCCTCGATGTCGGTGGTGTTGAGGTGGACAGAGATCGCCAGCGAGCGCCCGTCACGGGCGATCAGCTCGGCGCCGGCCCGGCGGTCGCGCAGCGGGTTGACGACGCGGCCGACGTATTCGACCTGGGCCACCTCGCGGCTGAGCCGGCCGACCTCGCGGCGCACCGGCGGACTGGTGGTGTCGAGCTGGCCGCCACCGGGGGCGCGGACGACAAGTACCAGCCCGGGATTCGCGTCGTAGCCGAGCGCACCGCCGAGCACCCGCGTCGCCCGCTCGCTCTCCGAGGAGCTGTCGGTGAAGCCGGCTGCCTTCAGATGGTGCTCGACGTCGTGACCGACGGCGACGGCTAGCACGGCGAAGGCCGCTACGGCAGCGAGAACGCGTTTCGGGTGGTTCCAGGTGAGGTCGGCTATCCGGTTCATCGAGGGGCTGCCGGGGCCGAAGGGACGAGACGTGCGAGCGGCATCGCGCGGAACCGTACCAGATTTCAAAGTGATCACTTTGAAAATCAAATTAGCGTTGCTACCATCGACACCGTGCCCCGCCGTGAATACGACCAGTCGTGCGGCCTCGCCTGCGCGCTCGACCGGATCGGCGAGCGCTGGTCGCTGCTGATCGTCCGCGAGCTCTCGCTCGGGCCGCTGCGTTTCTCCGACCTCGTCCGCAGCGTCGGCGGCGCCCCGACCGACGTCCTCACCAAGCGCCTGCGCGATCTCGAGCAGCACGGCATCGTGCAACGTCAAAAGCTCGGGCCACCGGCCACCGGCATCGCCTACGAGCTGACCGACCTCGGCCGCGGGCTGGAGCACCCGATGCTCGAGCTGGGCCGCTGGGGCCTGCATTTCGAGCGGGTCGATGACGTCGCCCGGCTCGCCCCGACCTCGCTTGCCAACGCGTTCCGCGTCATCCTGCAGCCGCCTTCCGATGTGGCGCTGAGCGTCAGTTTGCGCAGTGGGGGTCAGGCCTACGGGCTGCGGATCGAGGACGGCTGGATCGAGGCATCTCGCGGTGAGGCCGCCGACGCCGAACTGACTCTGAGCGGGGAGCCGCGCGATTTGTTGGCGGCGCTCGTCGCCGGGGAGGACGGCGAGGCGGGCGTCGAGATCGACGGCGATCGCGCGGCACTGGATACGCTGCGCGCGATGGTCGTCCTGCCCGAGCGCCTGCGCGAGGCGGCGCTGGCGATGGTCACCGCAGAGCCCGCTGCCGCCTGACGAAACTGCATCTACCCGCCATATACACGGGTCAATGCAGTCTCGTCTACCGTAGTTCGGCTGAGCTCTTGCCAAGCAGCTGGCGTGCCACGATCAGCAGCTGGATCTGCTGGGTGCCCTCGAAGATGTCGAGGATCTTGGCGTCGCGCGCCCACTTCTCGAGCAGCTCGTTCTCGCCGTAGCCGACGCTGCCGCAGAGCTCGACGCAGCCGAGCGCGACGTCAACGCAGGTTCTCCCCGCCTTCGCCTTCGCCATCGAGGCCTGCAGCGAGTTGGGCTTGCCGTTGTCGGCCATCCAGGCGGCCTGCAGCGTCAGCAGCCAGGCGGCCTCGTAGTCGGCCTCCATCTCCAGGAACCGCGCCGCGGCGGCGTGCTGGGAGAGAGCGGGGGTGGAGTAGTCGACCTCGACCCCGGCCGCGGCGAGGCGCCCGCGCGTCTCCTCCAGCGCCGCGCGAGCGACACCGACTGCCATCGCCGCGACCAGCGGCCGCGTGTTGTCGAAGGTCTGCATCGCCCCGGCGAAGCCCTCCTTGACGTTGACCTCGGGGCTGCCCAGCAGCGCCTCCTTCGGCACCCGGCAGTCCTGCAGGGTGAAGTTGGCGGTGTCGGAGGCGCGGATCCCGAGCTTGTGCTCGAGCCGGTCGAGCTTCAGGCCGGGGTTGTCGCGCTCGACGATGAACGACTTGATCGCCGCCCTGCCCACGGAGCGATCGAGCGTCGCCCAGACGACGATCAGGTCGGCACGGTCGCCGGAGGTGACGAAGATCTTCTCGCCGTTGAGGACGTACTCGTCGCCGTCGAGCTCGGCCGTCGTGCGGATCGAGGCCGAGTCCGAGCCGGCTTCCGGCTCGGTGATCGCCATCGCCGCCCACTTGCCGCCGTAGCGCTCCAGCTGCTCGTCGGTCGCCACCGAGGCGATCGCCGAGTTGCCAAGCCCCTGGCGCGGCATCGAGAGCAGCAGGCCGACGTCGCCCCAGCAGAGCTCGATGATGCCGAGCACGGTCGAGAGGTTGGAGCCGTTGCGGTTCTCGCCGCCGTCGCCGTTGGACTCGCGGCGCACTCCGGCGGCGCCGGCGCCGCCGATGTCGGAGCCCTCGTTCATGCCGTCGATCAGCGACGCCAGCATGTCGAGCTCTTTCGGGTAGGAGTGCTCGGCCTCGTCGTACTTGCGCGAGATCGGCCGGAAGACCTCGGTCGCGACCTGGTTGGCCTGGCTGACCAGCGGCTTGAACTTCTTCGGTATCTCGAGGTTGATCATCGTCTCTCTTTCGCTCTAGACGAGCAGGGCGCCCTCCATCACGCCCGCTGCTCGAAGGTCTCGGTACCAGCGCTCGACCGGGTGCTCCTTGACGAAGCCATGGCCACCGAGCAGTTGCACTCCTTCGGAGCCGATCTGCATTCCCTTGGTTGCGCCGAGCCGGCGCGCGATCGCCGCCTCGCGGGCGAATTCCTCGCCGCGGTCGGCACGGCTGGCGGCGCGGTAGGTGGCGAGGCGCATTCCTTCGCTCTCGATGCCGATGTCGGAGATCGCGAAGGCGACGCCCTGGCGGTTGGAGATCGGCTCTCCGAAGGCGGTCCTCTCATTGGCATATGGAATGACGTAGTCGAGGACCGCCTGCGCGGCGCCGACCGCGAGCCCGCACCAGGCGATTCGCGAGCGGTTCACGCACTCGACGTAATCCTCAGGCTTGCCCTCGCCGAGCAGGGCGCCGGCGGGCAGGCGCACGTCCTCGATCAGGAGGCGGCCGGTGGCAGCGGGCCGCAGGCCCATCGCCGGCTCGTCCTCGACCGAGAGACCCTTGGCGCCGGACTCGACCACGAAAAGGGCCGGGCCGATCCCATCGGCCTCGGCGGCGATCACGAACAGCTCGCACTCCGTGGCTCGGGCGAGCAGCGACTTGGCGCCGGCGAGGACCCACTCCCCGCCGTCCTTGTGTGCCACCGTCTCGAGTTTCAATGGATCGAAAAGCGGCCGCGGCTCGAGGATCGCCAGGGCGGCGGCGGGGACGTCCTCGCCGGTGAAGGCCGGCAGGTAGGTGGCCTCCTGCTCGGCGCTTCCCCAGAGGCCGATCGCGGTGGCCACAGCGCCGGGAGCAAGAGCCGCGTAGGCAATTCCCATATCGCCGTGGGCGAGCGCCTCGCCGATCAGCACGCTGGTCACGGCGGACTGCTCGTGCATGACACCCCCGAGCTCCTCCGGGACGCCAAGCATGTCGACTCCCAGCTCGGCGGCCTGGTCGAGCAGCTCCTTTGGCGTCGCGCGGTTGGCGTCGGCGTCGAGGGCGGCGGGACGGACCTTCTCCTCGGCGAAGGCACGACCGGCCTCCTGGAACATCTGCTGCTCGTCGTCGGGGGCAAGGTCGAAGAGGCCCTTTGACCTGCTCTTGGCCTGGCGCGCCGGTTTGCCCAGCTTCTGCGCCGCCTTGAAGGTGCGGCCGGCGGCGGTTGCGGAGCGGAAACCGTTCTTGGCGCCTTGGAAGAGGGCGCGCTCAACCTGCTTGCGGATCCGGATCCGGTCGAGCAGATCGGAGCCCGCGAGGCGGTTGAGCGCTCGCAGGCCGAAGCCCATGCTGCGCTCGGCCACGCTCCTGTCGGTGTCGGCCGTCGTCATCGTGTTTCCTCTCGGTCTTGAATTTCTGCCTCGAGCGGCTCCACGCGGCCGTCGAGATGAGGGGTTTGCTTCTTGGCGTCGCGCACCGCGAAGCGAATCTCCCGGCCCGCTGCATCGCTGAGGAACTCGACGCGCCCCGGCAGCAGGATCGGCTTGCGGAAGCGGACATCGACGGTGAAGGCGTCGGGCAGGCGGCTCTCCAACGCCGCCAGACAGCGTGCCTTGGTCCACATGCCGTGGGCGATCGCGCCCGGGAAGCCGAGCGGCTTCGCAGTCAGCGAGTGCACGTGGATCGGGTTGCGGTCGCCGGAGACGGCGGCGTAGCGGCGGCCGAGGTCGCCGCCGAGCAGCCACTCGGCATTCGTGGTCAACTCCGGCTTGCCCGCTTCGTCGTCTCGCTTAGAGCCAGGCGGCTTCTCGCCACCACCGCGACGCAGCATCGTGCTGACGCTCTCCCAGGCCTTCTGTCCTCCGATCGTGACCTCGGTCAGCAGCGAGAAGGCGCGCCCCTTCGGGTGCGGCTGCAACTTGGTCGGGCGAACCCGGATCGTCATCTTCTCGCCAAGCCCGAGGCGGCAGTGCTGCTCGATCCGGTTCTCGACGTGGACGAAGCCGACCGCGCCGAAGGGGAAGCCGCCGTCGGCCATCACCGCCATCTGCAGCGGGAAGGCGAGCACGTGGGGGTAGGTGGGGGGAAGGTGGTCGCGCAGGGCGAAGCCGCAGACCTTGGCGTAAGCGGCGACCGCGGCCGGGTCGGCCTCGACACTGGCCAGCTCCAGGTCGAGGTCCGGGATCTCGCCGCCACCGCCCGGCACGAAGGGCAGCAGCGAAGCGCCGGGGATCAGCGCCGCCGCCGCGCGGGCATATAGGGGCAGGATGGCGGGCGGGCTGTCGAGCGTACGGGTCGCCATCTAAGCTCCCAGCAGGCTCTGGCCGCAGACCCGCACCACGTTGCCGTTTACCCCGGTTGAGGCCGGGCTGGCGAGCCACGCGATCGTCTCGGCGACGTCGACCGGCAGTCCGCCCTGAGACATGCTGTTCATGCGGCGGCCCGCTTCGCGGATCGCGATCGGCATCTGCTCGGTCATCTGGGTCTCGATGAAGCCGGGGGCGACGGCGTTGATCGTCGCCCCGCGCTTCGCCAGCTCCGGCGCAAGCGCTTCGACCATGCCGATCACGCCGGCCTTCGAGGTCGCGTAGTTGGTCTGGCCGGAATTGCCGGCGATGCCGCTCATCGAGGAGACGCAGACGATGCGGCCGTTTGCTCGCAGCAGGTCGCGGTGAAGCAGCTCGTCGTTGATCCGCTCCTCGCTGGAGAGGTTGATCTCCATCAGCGAGCTCCAGCGATCCTCCGGCATCTTGGCGATCGTGCGGTCGCGGGTGACGCCGGCGTTGTGGACCACCAGGTCGACGCCGCCGGGGAGCCGCTCTGCGATCGTGGCCGGGGCGTCCGCATCGGTGATGTCGAGCTCGATCGTCTCCGCCTCCAGCCGCTCGGCAACTGCTTGCAGCTCCTCCGAGAGGGCCGGGACGTCGAGCAGGGTCAGCTCGGCGCCGTCGCGGCGCAGGACGGTGGCGATCGCTTCGCCGATCCCGCGCGAGGCGCCGGTGACCAGCGCCTTCATGCCGTCCAGCGGCTGTTCCCATTCGAGCTTCGGCGCCTTGGTGACGGCTGGGCCGATTCGAATCACCTGGCCGGAGACATAGGCGGAGCGGGGGGAGAGGAGGAAGCGCAGGGTGGAGTCGAGCTGGTCCTCGGCGCCGGTTGCAACGTAGACGAGCTGCGCCGCGATGCCGCGGCCGACCTCCTTGCCCAGCGAGCGGGTGAAGCCCTCCAGCGCCCGTTGTGCGGTAGCGGCTCGCGCCGGCAAGTCGGCCGGGGTGGCGCCGAGCACGACGACCCGGCCCGAGCGCTCGACCCGCTTCACGTTGGGGTGGAAGAAGCGCTGCAGCTCGACCAGCTCGGTCGAGTTGGAGATCCCGGTCGCGTCGAAGACCAGCGCCCTGACCGGGCTGTCGGACATCTCCGCTCGCGGCGCCTCGATCTCGGCCAGCAGTCGCTCGAGCTGCTTGCCCAGCCTGCCGCCGGGCGCGGCGCCAATAAGAACGGCGCCCGCCTTTTCGCTCGTGTCGGGCGAGTGGCGCTCCAGCTCCACCGGGCGGGGGAGGCCCACCCGAGGGGCGATCAGCCGCCCGGGTGGAGAGTTGACGAGCTGTGCGTAGAGGTCGCTCATAGGAGAACCTCCCCAGGGCTCTCGAGGATCGCGACGACGCCCTGGCCGCCTGCGGCGCAGATGCTGATCGCGCCACGGCCGGAACCGCGCTCGCTCAGCTCCTTGGCGAGGGAGGCGACGATGCGGCCGCCGGTGGCAGCGAAGGGATGGCCGGCGGCGAGTGAGCCGCCGTTGACGTTGAGTCGCTCGCGGTCGATCGCCCCGAGCGGCTCGGATCGACCCAGGCGGTCGCGGCAGAAGCGGCTGTCCTCCCAGGCGCGCAGGGTGCAGAGCACCTGCGCAGCGAAGGCCTCATGGATCTCGTAGAGGTCGAAGTCCTGGAGCTCGAGGCCATTGCGATCGAGCATCCGCGGCATCGCGTAGGCCGGTGCCATCAGCAGCCCCTCGCGCTTGTGGACGTGGTCGATCGCCGCGGTCTGGCCGTCGACGAAGTAGGCGAGGATCGGCAGCCCGCGCTCCTTTGCCCAGTCCTCGTCCGCCAGCAGGACCGCCGAGGCGCCGTCGCTCAGCGGAGTCGAGTTTGCCGCGGTCATCGTGCCGCCCTCACCGCCGAAGACTGGGCCTAGCTGGGCCAGCTTCTCGACGGAAGAGTCGGGGCGCAGGTTCTGGTCGCGCTCGAGGCCCAGGTAGGGGTTGACGAGGTCGTCCATGAAGCCGCGCTCGTAGGCGGCAGCGAGGCTGTGGTGACTGGCGACGGCGAGCTTGTCCTGCTCCTCGCGACCGACGCCCCACTCGGCCGCCATCACGGCGCAATGCTCGCCCATCGAGAGACCGGTGCGAGGCTCCTCATTGCGGGGGATCGAGGGGACGACGTGGCCGGGACGAAGGCGGGTCAGGTGCTTGAGCCGCCCGAGGCTGGACTTCTCGCGATTGGCGTCGAGCAGCACCTCGCGCAGGTCCTCGTTGAGACCGATCGGCGCGTCCGAAGTGGTGTCGGCGCCACAGGCGATGCCTGCGTCGATCTGCCCGAGGGCGATCTTGTTGGCGACCAGGATCGTCGTCTCGAGGCCGGTGCCGCAGGCCTGCTGCACGTCGTAGGCGGGGGTCTCGGGGGCGAGCCGGGTGCTGAGCACGCTCTCGCGGGTAAGGTCGCGGTCGCGCGAGTGCTTGAGCACGGCGCCCCCGGCCACCTCGCCGAGCACCTCGCCCTCGAGCGAGCACCGCTCCACCAAGCCGTCGAGCGCGGCAGTGAGCATGTCCTGGTTGGAGGCGCGCGAATAGACCGAGTTGGAGCGCGCGAAGGGAATCCGGCTGCCGCCGACCACGGCGACCCGGCGCGGCGCTCCCTGTGCAGACGTGACAGACATCGATGTAGAGATTACCCAGACATCGATCGATGACACATCAATGTGATGTGTCGCACAGAGGAGCCGTGGCCGGCGGGCTACTGCTCGTAGAGCTTGACGACGCTAACGGTGCCGTCGGGGGCGGCGTCTACGCAGAGGTTGCAGAGGACGCACTCATCGAGGTTCTTGGCGACGATCTCCACTCCGGAGTCGGTTGCGGCGAAAATGTCGACGGGGCAGACTTCTTCGAGCCTCTTGGCGAGCTCGGCGTCGCCGGCGATCGAGGCGTCCACCTCGACGTCGATGAAGACCTTGTCCAGCGTCTCGGCCATCAGACGGCAACCTCGAGCTTCTGCTTGACCGCGTCGGGGATCTCGTCGATCCGCTCGACGACGCCGATGCCGGCGGCTTCGAGGCGGGCGATCTTCTCCGTCGCCGTGTCCTCTACCCCCTCCACGATGGTTCCTGCGTGGCCGAAGCTCATGCCCTTCATCTCCTCGTCGTCCATGAACTTGCCGGCCATGAAGGCGACGATCGGCAGGCGGCTGTTGTTCTCCTTGACCCATTCGGAGAGCTGTGCCTCCATGCGACCGCCGGGCTCGGTGTAGATGACGATCGCCTGCGTCTGCTCGTCGGCCTCGAAGTAGGGCATCAGCTCGGCGTAGGTGGAGCCGATGATCGCGTCGCCGCCGATCGAGACCGCGGTGGAGACGCCGAGGCCGGCCTGGGTCAGCGAGGAGGAGATCTCGGTGGTCATCCCCCCGGAGCGGCTCATCACCCCGACCGGGCCGGGGGCGTAGGCCTTGGCGGCGTCTTTGGCCGGGCCGCCGATACCGCCCATCTTGCAGACCTCGGGGACGATCAGGCCGAGGCAGTTGGGGCCGATGATCCGCGCCCCCTCCATGTTCGCCAGCTCGACCATCTGGGCGACGTCGCGGCGCGGGATGCGCTCGGTGACGATCACGATCAACTTGATTCCGTTGAGGATCGCCTCGAAGACGGCATCTTTGGTGAAGGCGGGGGGGACGGTGACGACCGAGCCATCGATCGGCCCGCCGTAGCTCTCGACCGCCTGGGCGACGGTGTCGAAGACCGGCACGCCATGGACCTCGCGGCCCTTGCGACCGGGGGTGACGCCGCCGACGACCTTGGAGCCGTAGTCGAGGCACTCCCTGGTCAGGTTGACCGCCTCACGCCCGGTGATCCCCTGCACGATGAAGGTGGTCTCCTTGTTCAGCAGGATGCTCACGCTGGCGCTCCCTGGATCTTGGCGACGGCACGTCCAGCCGCCTCCCACATCGAGACCGAGCGGTCGCAGTACTCGACCCCGTAGCGATCGAGGATCTTGAAGCCCTCGTCCTCCCAGGCGCCGGGGATGCGGAAGATCGCGATCGTCTCGCCGGGATCCTTGCCCAGCTCGAGGCAGGCCTTGATCACGCCGCGGGCGACGATGTCGACCCGGGTGTTGGAGACGATCGACATCATCACGGCGATCTTCTCGACGCCGTCCTTCTCCAGCACCTCCTTGGCCAGGCCGCAGGCCTTGGCAACCGACGGATTGCCGCCGATCTCGGAGTAGTTGGCTGGCTTGCCGCCCTGGCTGCGGACCGCGTCGGTGAGGGTCAGCGAGCCGCCGCCGGCGCCGATCACGAGGCCGAGGTTCCCCTCGAAGCCGTGGTCCTTGCCCTGGATCACGCCGCGGTGATCGGCGGCGTCGATCGCCGCCACGTTGCGCTCGAAGTCCGATGGCTCATACGTCTCGCGCGTGTCCTCCTCGGCGATCTCCAGGTACTTGCGCAGGAGCGCCTTCTGGCGGCCGACCGCCTCGTCCTCCATCTCCATGTGGGCGTCGAGGGCGACGAAGCTGCCGTCGCTCAGCTCGGCCAGCGGGTTGATCTCGGCCAGGGTCATGTCGTAGTCGCGGAAGAGGCGGGCGAGCTTGGCCAGGATCGGGGTGGCGCGGTTCAGCTGCGAGCCGCTGACGCCGGTCGCCGCGATCGTCTGCTTGGCCTCGAAGTCCGGGATCGGCATCAGGTTGGTCACATGGCCCCGGCCGACGTGGTCGGGGTGGGTCTCTGCGACCTCCTCGATGTCGATCCCGCCCATGTCGCTGAACAGCATCAGCGGCCGCTTCGCGGTGCCGTCCCAGACGACGCTCGCGTAGTACTCCTGCTTGACCTCGGCTTTGGGGTCGACGAGGACGCCGCGCGGCATGTGGCCGTTGATCTCGAGCTTGAGGATTGCCTCGGCGTGCTCGGCGGCCTCCTCGGGCGTATCGGCGAACTTGACCCCGCCGGCCTTCATCCGCCCGCCGCTCAGCACCTGCGACTTGATCACGACCGGCCCGCCGATCTCCTCGGCGGCCCCACGGGCCTCGTCGGCCGTTTTACAGAAGCCGTACTTGGTGACGGGAATCCCCGCCAGCTCGACGATCTTCCGTGCCTCGTACTCGAAGAAGCGCATGCGCGGCGCGGAACCCTATCTGAAGGGAGGCTGCGGGAAGTCCAGTCACCGCTACTGTGGCGGCCGGGCTGAGGGGGCGTCAGCCCACCTGTCGCCTCTGTCGCCGGAGGTAAGCGAGCGCCCAGAGCACCGTGGCGAGGATCACCAGCGGCAGCAACGGACCCGATTGGTCCGCCGAGGAGATCCCGGTTGCCTGCCCGATCGCCGCCCCGATTCCAGAGGATCCGGTCGGCTCGGACGCCGGCGGCCGGGCGGTTTCGCCGCCGCTTGCAGCGCCGCTTCCGTGCGGTGGGATGCTCGCTCCGCCGGAGCCATTGCCGCTGCGTTCACTGCCCTTGCCTTGGGTGAAGGGCCCGTGTGCGGGTTGAGGGGTCGAGATCGTGGTCGGCGCCGTGGCGGCGGCCGCTTCGGCGGCGGCCTTGCCTTCCGGTCCCTGCTTTTCAAGCTTTTGAGTGTTGCGAGTGCCGAGCACCTTGGCGGGAGAACGGTGGCTGGGCTTCTGGTCGGTCTTCTTGTTGCCACCTGAAGTCGGGAAGGTCTCGGTGTACTGGGTGGCGGCGGAGTTGCTCGGCGGCACCACCGCTTCTTCGACCGTGGCTGCGGCGACGGGGGTGGCGAAGAACGCGGAGATCGCGATCGCCGCAAGCGAGAGTCGAGTCCTGGGTGCCTTCATGTTTTGTCCTGAGCGTAGATCCGATGTGCTGAGGCAACGTCGATCTGTCCGCAGTTCGCTCGTAGCATAGAACCGCATGCACTCGACAACGATGCGGTCCGGCGCCGAGCAGGAAGATGCCCGCAGGGTGGATTGGAGCGCAGTCGCTACCTGGGCGCTCGGTTTCGGGCTGATCGTCTACCTCGGCCTCGAAGGGGGTGGCTATGACCCACTCGTCCACGATCGGGTCGGGATCGCGATCTGGTGGGTCCTCCTGGCGGGCGTCGTGGTCGGCGCTCTGCCGCGCCGTCGCCCGCCGGCTCTCGCCTGCATTGCACTGGCGCTGTTTGCCGCTTTCGTCGTCTGGACGGCTCTTAGCCTGACTTGGACCGAGAGCGCCGAGCGGACCTCCGCCGACCTCGCCCGTGTTGCCGGCTACCTCGGCGCCTTCTCGATTGCCGTCTTCGGCGCCGGCACCTCTAGCGCTCGCCGGCTGGTCGCCGCGGTTGCCACCGGGATCGCCGTCGTCGCCGTCATCGCCCTGCTCTCGCGCCTGCATCCGGCCTGGTTTCCCACCTCGCACGAAACGGCGCGATTTCTCTCCAGCGGCCGCGAACGACTCTCTTACCCCTTGAACTACTGGAACGGCCTCGCCGGCCTGATTGCGATCGGCGCCCCGCTGCTGCTCCAGGTTGCGACCTGCGCGAAATCGATCGCCGCGCGTGCCCTTGCGGCTGCCGCTCTGCCTGCGGTCGCGCTGGCTGCCTTCTTCACTCTCTCCCGCGGCGGCATCGCGGCGACGTTCATCGCGCTCGCGGTCTTTCTCGCCTTTGCACCCGACCGCTTGCCAAAGCTGTTCACTGCACTGCTTGCCGGCGCCGGTGGCTTGATCTTGATCGTCGCCGCTTCCCATCGGGACGCCCTTCAGCACGGCTTCCTCAACGACACTGCCCACCATCAAGGCAACGAGATGCTGGCCTTCACCCTGGTCGTCTGCCTGGTCGTGGGGCTGGTCCAGGCTGGCGCGTCGGCCGCGTTGTCGAGAGGTTGGCGACCGCGCTGGACCGTCGTCTCCCGCCATCAGTCCATAGTGGCCACCGCGATCGTCGCGCTTGTGGTGCTGGTTGCCGCGGTGGCAATCAACGCACCGGGCGGTGCATCCGATGGCTGGGCCGAATTCAAGCGGGGGGAAGGGCCAGGAAAGGGGGAGGAACGGCTCGGCAGTGTCGCTGGCGAGAGCCGCTACCAGTTCTGGAGCGCCGCCGTGAGGGAGAACGCGACCAAGCCTTTGACCGGCACCGGCTCCGGCACCTTCGAGTACTGGTGGGCGCGGAACGGCGACGTCGCCGAGAACGTCCGCGACACCCATTCGCTCTACCTTCAGACCCTCGGAGAGCTGGGGATCGTCGGGCTCTTCGTGCTGGCCGCCTTCCTCGTGGCCGTGCTGGTGGGGGGGGCTCGAAATGTGCTGCGCGCCGGCCGTCAGCGGCCCGAGCTTGCCGCGGCGTTGGCGGGTTGCACGGCGTTCTGCGTTACCGCGATCTCCGATTGGATGTGGCAGATCCCGGTTATGGCGGTGGCCTTCCTGCTGCTTGCCGCGGTGCTGGTCGCCACTGGCGAGGATTCGGAAAAGGATGGGGGAGGCGCAACGTTGAAGCTGCCGCTGCGTGCCGCCGTTGCCCTGATCGCTTTGGTGGTGATCGCCGCGATCTCCATCCCACTTGCCTCCACCAGTCTCGTGCGAAAGAGTGAGGCCGATGCCCGGGCCGGCGATCTTCCAGCCGCCCTGAGCGCCGCGCGCAGCGCGCAGAATGCGCAGCCGGGCGCCGCAAGCCCCCGCTTGCAGCAGGCTCTTGTCCTCGAGTCCCAGGGCGAGCTCGCCGCCGCCGCGTCGGCGGCCCGTGGCGCCACCGAACGCGAGTCGACCAACTGGCGCACCTGGCTGGTGCTGTCGCGGATCGAGGCTGAGCTCGGCGATGCGTCCGCCGCGGTCCGCGACTATCGCAAGGCCCGGCTGCTCAACCCGTTCTCCGAACTCTTCCAGCGCTAGACGGAGAGCGCGGTCTCGTCCAGGGCCTTGGGATACTTTTCACGAGATCCTTGCCGAAGGGAGAAAGATGAGCTGGTTGGGCCGGTCCGGCGCGATCGTCGCGCTGCTCGCTGTTGCATTCCTCGCCGCTGGCTGTGGGGAAACGGTTATCGACGACGCCAAGACGGAGGCGGCGATCGAAGAAAACCTCGAGAAGTCGGTGGGGCAGAAGGTCTCTTCCGTCGAATGCCCCTCCGGGGTCGAGGTCAAGGCGGGCAAGACCTTCGATTGCACGGTGAACCTGGCCGGCGGCAAGGGGGAGACGGCGACGTTGAAAATCATCAACGAAGAAGCCGATGTCGAAGTCACCGACCTCAAGCCCAATAAGTAAAGTCCCCCGGATGAGCCAGACGACGACGGCCAACGCGCCGACCACCCATGCCAAGCTCCTCGACTGGGTCAGCCAGATCGCTGACCTGACCAAGCCGGACGCCATCCACTGGTGCGACGGCTCGGCCGAGGAGTACGACGCCCTCGCCCAGACGCTGATCGAGGCAGGCACCTTCGAGCGCCTCTCAGACGCCAAGCGCCCCAATTCCTACCTCGCCCTCTCCGACCCCGGCGACGTCGCCCGGGTCGAGGACCGAACCTTCATCTGCTCGCAGAACGAGGGGGACGCCGGGCCGACCAATAATTGGTGCGACCCGGCCGAAATGCGCAAGAAGCTCGACGGGCTCTTCAAGGGCTGCATGGCGGGCCGCACGATGTACGTCGTCCCCTTCTCGATGGGCCCGCTCGGCTCGCCGATCGCCCACATCGGCGTCCAGCTCACCGACTCGGCCTACGTCGCGACCTCGATGCGGATCATGACCCGGATGGGCAAGGGCGCACTCGAGGTGCTCGGAGCCGACGGCGAGTTCGTCCCCTGCGTGCACTCGGTTGGGATGCCGCTGGCCGAGGGCCAGGAGGACATGCCGTGGCCCTGCAACGCCGACAACAAGTACATAGTCCACTACCCGGAGACGCGCGAGATCTGGTCCTTCGGCTCAGGCTATGGCGGCAACGCCCTGCTCGGCAAGAAGTGCTTTGCGCTGCGGATCGCCTCGGCGATGGCCCGCGACGAGGGTTGGATGGCCGAGCACATGTTGATCCTCAAACTGACCTCGCCCGAGGGCAAGGTCAAGTACGTGACCGGCGCCTTCCCGTCGGCGTCGGGCAAGACCAACCTGGCGATGCTGATCCCGACCCTCGAGGGCTGGACCGCGGAGACGATCGGCGACGACATCGCCTGGATGAAGTTCGGCGAGGATGGCCGTCTCTACGCAGTCAATCCCGAGGCGGGTTTCTTCGGCGTCGCGCCGAACACCAGCCACAAGACCAACCCGAACGCGATGGGGACGATCGAGCGCAACTCGATCTTCACCAACTGTGCGAAGACCGACGACGGCGACATCTGGTGGGAGGGGATGACCGGCGAGCCGCCGGCTCACGCGATCGACTGGCACGGCAACGAGTGGACCCCCGACTCCGAGAGCCCCGCTGCGCACCCCAACGCCCGTTTCACGACGCCGGCGTCACAGTGCCCCTGTATCGCTCCCGAGTGGGAGGACCCGGCCGGGGTGCCGATCGACGCCTTCCTCTTCGGCGGTCGCCGTGCCACCGCGGTGCCGCTCGTTGCCGAGGCCTTCGACTGGGAGCACGGCACCTTCCTCGGCGCGACGATGTCGGTCGAGACCACCGCGGCCGCGGCGGGCGAGGTGGGGAAGCTGCGCTTCGACCCGATGGCGATGCTGCCGTTCAGCGGCTACAACATGGCCGACTACTTCGCCCACTGGCTGAAGCTCGGCGAGCGCGAGGGGGCAAAGCTGCCGCAGATCTTCCTCGTCAACTGGTTTCGCAAAGACGAGGACGGGAAGTTCATCTGGCCGGGCTTCGGTGAGAACAGCCGCGTGCTCGAGTGGGTGTTCCGGCGCTGCGACGGCGAGGGTCAGGCCGTGGAGTCGCCGATCGGCTTGCTGCCTGCCGTGGGTGAGATCGACACCGACGGCCTCGAGATCTCAGACGAGGCGATGCGCGAGCTGCTCTCTGTCGACGCTGACCTGTTCAAGCAGCAGCTGCCGCAGGTCAAGGAGCACCTGGAGCGGTTCGGCGACAAGCTCCCCAAGCAGATCTCAGCTCAGCTGGACGCTCTCGAAGCTCGGTTGGGCTAGCGGCGGACCCGCCCGCCGGGGCGCTACATCCCGTAAGCGTCGGCCAGCTCCGGGTCCTTCGAGGCCAGCATCTCGGCCAGCTCGACCATCACCTTGCACTGCTTCCAGGTGGCGTCGTCCTGCATCTTGCCGTCGATCATGTGTACGCCGCGCCCGTCGGGGATCGCCTCGAGCACCTTCTTGGCGAACTTGACCTCGTCCGGCGGCGGGCTGAAGACCTTCTTGGCGATGTCGATCTGCACGGGGTGCAGTGACCAGGCGCCGACGCAGCCCATCAGGAAGGCGGCGCGGAACTGGGTCTCGCAGCCCGCCGTGTCCTTGATGTCGCCGAAGGGGCCGTAGAAGGGCAGGATCCCGGTCGAGGCGCAGGCGTCGACCATGCGCGCGATCGAGTAGTGCCAGAGATCCTGCTGGGCGCTGACCCGGTCGGCTTCGGGGTTCTCGGGGTCGGCGGGGTCCTCCATCACCCGGTAGCCAGGGTGGCCGCCGCCGACCCGGGTCGTCTTCATCCGCCGCGAGGCGGCGAGGTCGGCGGGGCCGAAGCTCATCCCCTGCATGCGCGGGCTGGCTGCGGCGATCTCCTCCAGGTTGACGACGCCCTGCGCAGTCTCGAGGATCGCGTGGATCAGGATCGGGCGGTCGAGGCCGGCCTTCGCCTCCAGCTGGGCGAGCAGGCGGTCGACGTAGTGGATGTCCCAGGCGCCCTCGACCTTGGGCACCATCACGACCTCCAGCTTGTCGCCGATCTCGGTGACCAGGGTGGTGAGGTCGTCGAGCACCCAGGGGCTCTCCAGCGAGTTAACCCGAGTCCACAGCGAGGTCTGTCCGAAGTCCGATTCGGTGGCGGCCTTGATCAGGCCGGCGCGTGCGGCCTCCTTGCGGTCGACCGGAATCGCGTCCTCGAGATTGCCGAGCAGGATGTCGGTCTTCTTGGCGATATCAGCCGCCTTGGCGACCATCTTCTCGTTCGAGAAGTCGAGGAAGTGGATCATCCGCGAGGGCTTGACGGGAATCTCGCGCAGCGGCTCGGGGGCGCCGATCGCCAGCGGCTGGAAGAAGTCTCTGGGGTGTCTCAAGCTGCTCCTCGGTTCGGGTGCGGACGACCCCGAAATCTAGTCAACCGCTGGCGCCGACGGATCGCGGCGCGGGCGTGCTCTACGGCTGAGTCGAAGGCGTTTCGCAGTGAGAGCCGAAGTGCTGGGCCCAGACGCGAGTCCCGGGCTGGCCGGCCAGGGTGCCAACCCGGAGGCTGATGCCGGTCTGGGTGAAATCGTCGAGGATGTTCAGGCGGTGTCCTGGGGAGCTCATCCAGGCCCGGAAGATCGAGCGCACGGTGCCGTAGTTTTCGGTCCCCCAAGCGAGGTTCTCACCAACTCGCCAGCACTGGGTGGAGATGTAGCCGGTCTGCCGCATCCAGTAGGTGAATTCGCGGCCGCAGGCGAAGTGGCTGAAGCTGTCACAACGCAGGATGTCGTCGGCCTTGTCTCCTGCCGACTGTTCCAGCTCTTCGGCGGCGCCGAGGTTGGCGAGCCCGGACTGAACTCGGGCGAAGTCGGTCATGCAGAGCATCGTTGACTCCTGCGCCTTGGCCGGTGCCGCGAGGTTTTCCTGGCCCGGGCAGACTGATTCGGGTGCGATTAGTTGGCCAGGACCTTCGGGGGTCGTGGGCGCTACGGCGGCGACGGCCTGCGTGGCCACCTGCTGGCGATGACTCTCTGCCGCGGCGGACGAAGAAATCGCCAGACCTGCCAGCGAGGCCACGATGAGGAGAAGTGAGAACTTGCGCACCACAGTTCTCTTCTCGCCAGACTGAGCTTGCTTCTGACCATGCCATGACCTGAACTAGACATACGTATGAGTGTTTGCGCCGAATTTTAGTAGGGCTTTTTCAACATGTCGGACTAGGCAGATCGAGGCGAGGTGAGATTTGGGCGGAGACTTTCACCGAGCCTCACGCCCGCAAAACACACTTTTTGGGGAGAGCTTGAGTAAAAATACCTAGATTGGCCATATATTTGACTCAATTGATTGGTCAAACGTCGAGTGGATCTGTACTTTGGGATTTCGGTCGATGCCCGCGCGGATTCGATGCAGCGGGACTCAAGGGCTTCAATTACCAGTAAGGGAGATTCGTTCGATGACTGCCCCAAGGTTCGCACTGCCCCAGGTTCGTTGGCTTGCATTTGCACTCGTAACGTGTCTGGCTTTCGCTGGTTTGCTTGCGGTTTCGAATTCCGCCAAGGCGGCTCAGAAACCCTCGTTGACCACTATCGACCTCTGCATCACGAAGAGCGGACCCGACAAGGGCAGCGTTCGCTTCGTTCAGGCCAAGCTGAAGTGCAAGAGCGGTGAGCTTCGCGTTCAGGTGGTCAGCTCGGACAAGCAGGGCGTACTGGGCATTCAGGAAGGCAGCGGCGAAGCCGGCCCTCCCGGTCCCGCCGGCCTGCAGGGTGAAAAGGGCCCGAAGGGCGACAAAGGCGAAAAGGGCGAAAAGGGCATTAAGGGCGACCAGGGGGAAAAGGGCGACCAGGGCATCGCTGGCTCCCAGGGGGTTCAGGGTGCAACCGGCGCTGCCGGAGCAACTGGCGCTAAGGGCGACCAAGGCAACCAGGGCATCCAGGGTGTGAAGGGCGACAAGGGCGACCAAGGTCTCCAGGGGCTGGCCGGTACCAACGGCGCCGACGGAACCAACGGCACCGACGGCAAAGAAGGCGCCGAAGGCAAAGAAGGCAAAGCCGGAGCCGACGGAACCAACGGCACCGACGGCAAAGAAGGAGCCGAAGGCAAAGAAGGCAAAGCCGGAGCTGACGGAACCAACGGCAAAGACGGCGAAAAAGGCGCCGAAGGCACCGCCGGCAAAGACGGAACCAACGGCACCGACGGCAAAGAAGGCGCCGAAGGCAAAGAAGGCAAAGAAGGCAAAGCCGGAGCCGACGGAACCAACGGCGCCGAAGGCAAAGAAGGCAAAGAAGGCAAAGCCGGAGCTGACGGCGCCAACGGCAAAGACGGCGAACAGGGGCCACCCGGCGTCCAAGGCCCTGCCGGCACCAACGGCAAAGATGGCGCCAACGGCGCCAATGGCCGCACGGTCCTGAGCGGATCAGGTGCGCCTGACCCAGGCGAAGGCGCCGACGGCGACTTCTACATCGACACGAGCACCTATGACATCTACGGCCCCAAGCTGGCCGGATCCTGGAGTACCGCCACCTCGCTGATCGGTCCAGAAGGCGAAGCGGGAGAAGACGGTGAAGACGGCGCCCCCGGTACCCAAGGCCCAGAAGGCAAACAGGGCCTTGAAGGCAAAGAAGGCAAACAAGGCCTCGAAGGTAAAGAAGGCAAACAGGGCTCAGAAGGCAAACAAGGCCTTGAAGGCAAAGAAGGCAAACAGGGTCTCCAAGGCCCAGAAGGCAAACAGGGCCTCGAAGGTAAAGAAGGCAAACAAGGCACTGCGGGCGTTGCTGGTGCCACGCGTATGGTCCTGAGCGGGCTGACTACGAGCGATGCATCCAGTAAATCGACCAACTTCCTCGGACCCTTCCAGACTGGCAGCCCAGCCAACTCGGGCTCTGAGGGGAACGTGCAGGAGGTCATGCCGATCGGCGGCACGCTCGCGAACCTGTCGGTGAACATCAACGTAGCGGGGGGTTCCGGGACCAGTTGGACGTTCACGATCCGGAAGAAGAGCGGCGTCAGCGCCACCCAGAGCACCACCGTGCTCTGCTCGATCAGCGGTACGGGAACGTCCTGTAACAGCGGCGCCACCTCTGTGACGTTTGCGGCGGGCGATTT
>DATFVC010000086.1:0-18557 GCA_035260485.1 Solirubrobacterales bacterium
AGGGCGAGGCGACGGCCTTTGAGCTCTGGGACCGAGACGGCGCTCCGCTGGGCCGGATCGGCTCGCTGCGCAGGCGCCCGCTCAGCGCCGAGGAGATCGGCGCCGGGCGGCGCGAGGAGACTCTGTTTGGGATCGAGTGGACCGAGGTCTCATTGACCGGGCGCGACGCAGCGCCCCCCGATGTCGAGCTCATGCGCTGCGAGACCGACGGCGCCGGCAGCTCCAAAGCCGCCCGCAAAGCCGCCCAAACTGCCCTGGAGGCGCTCCAGCGCTGGAGCGCCGATGAGTCCAAGGCCGACTCGCGCCTGGCGCTGATCACCCAGGGCGCCATGGTCACCGCCGATGAGGAGGTCCCCGACTCGGCCGCGACCGCGATCTGGGGTCTCGTCCGCTCGGCCCAATCCGAGAACCCCGGCCGCTTCGTCCTGATCGACAGCGATGGCTCTGAGGCCTCCACGGCGGCGCTCCCGGCCGCCCTCGGTCAGACCGAGGAGCCCCAGCTCGCCTTGCGCGCGGGGGCAGCGCTCGCGCCGCGCCTTGTCCGGCTGCCCGATGCCCAGCGAAGAGAGGACGAAGCGCCCGTCTTCGACCCCGACCGCACCGTCTTGCTCACCGGAGCCACCGGCGGCCTCGGCGCCCTGATCGCCCGCCACCTCGTAGTCGAGAACGGCGCCCGCCGGCTGCTCCTGGTCAGCCGCAGCGGCCCCGAGGCAGAGGGAGCCGAGGAGCTGCAGGCAGAGCTCGAGGAGCTCGGCGCCAAGGTCAGGATCGCCGCCTGCGACGTCTCACAGCGCAATGCCCTGGCGGCGCTTCTCGATTCGCTCCCGGCCGAGCATCCCCTGGGAGCGGTGATCCATGCGGCGGGAGCGCTCGCCGACGCGACGATCGAGAGCCTGGGGGAGGAGGATCTGGAGCGCGTCTTCGCACCCAAGGCAGACGCCGCCTGGCACCTGCATGAGTTGACCAGGGATGCGGAGCTGTCGGCCTTCGTCGCCTTCTCTTCGGCCGCCGCTACCTTCGGCAACCCCGGCCAGGGCAACTACGCCGCCGCCAACTCATTCCTCGACGCGCTCGCTCAAAGGCGCCGCGCCGAGGGCCTGCCTGCCATCTCCATCGCCTGGGGTCTCTGGGAGACGACAAGCGCGATGACCGAAGACCTCGGTGAGGTGGGCCGAAAGCGGTTGGAGCGCAAAGGGGTCGGGGCGCTTACGGAGGAGCAGGGCCTGGCGCTCTTCGACGCGGCGCTCGGAGCCGATCGCTCCCTCGCGGTCGCGATCCGGATCCAGTCCCAGGGCCTCAGGTCCCTCGCTTCGGTCGGCGTCCTGCCGCCGATCTTCAGCGGGCTCATCCGCACCCCGCGCCGTCGTGCCGCCGAGGCCTCCTCAGCCCTGCGCGAGCACCTCGCCACCCTTTCCGGCGAGGAGCGCGAGCGCGCCTTGCTCGAGCTCGTTCGATCCCAGGTCGCCGCGGTCCTCGGCCATGAGTCCGCCGATGAGATCGGTCCCGGCAAGGCCTTCCAGGACCTCGGCTTCGACTCCCTCTCCGCGGTGGAACTGCGTAACCGGCTCGCGATGGTGATTGACATGACGCTGCCGCCGACTCTCGTCATCGACTACCCGACCACGACCGAGCTGTCCGCCTTCCTGCACAGTGAGATGGACACGACCGCCGAGCCGACGCCCACCGGCATATCGGCGGGGAAGGCGTTCCTTCCCTTGCTCGAGGCGGCGCGTCGGCAGGGCAAGTTCGGGGAGTTCACGAACCTGATCACAGCAGCGGCCAATTTGCGACCGACCTTTGACTCTCCGCTGAGCGCTGGTGTGTCTCCAAAGGCGATCGAACTCGCCGATGGCGCCGAGGCGCCCAGCCTGATCTTGCTCTCGTCGGTGGTCGCGACCTCTGGCCCGCAGGAGTACCTGAGGTTCGCAGGAGGGTTCCGAGGCGAACGCGCAGTGCTCGTCCCTCCACATCTCGGATTCATCGAGGGAGAGCCGCTGCCAAGCACGGTTGGCGTTGCCGCGGCGGCGCACGCCGAGACGATTCTGCGGGACGGCCCCGAGGGTCCGATCGCGCTCGTGGGATATTCGTCGGGCGCCTGGATCGCTCATGCGATGGCCGGCTACCTCGAGCAGAAGGGCGTTCCGGCGGCGGCGGTCATCCTTCTCGATCCGCCCGCAACCGTATCGGACGCGTGGGCATGGTTCGAGCCGTTGCTGCTGACCGGTTTGCAGGAAGGCGATCGAGCCCCCGTCCCCTTGGATGACGCTCGCCTCACGGCTTCGATCGCATATTTCGAGATGTTTGCCGATTGGCGGCCCCAGGAACTGGCCACACCGGTCGTGATGATGCAGGCGGGCGAGCGGGTCGAAGGGATGGAGAACGCCACCTCGGGACGCCGGGCTGAATTCTGGGCGCCCCTCACCTCCGTCGTCGACGTGCCTGGCAATCACTTCACGCTGATGACCGATCACGCAAGCAGCACAACGCAAGCAGTTCGAGATTTCCTGGACGTGGAAAGTAACCCGAAGGTCGACAGATAGGAGCTATCCGGATGGTGTTGAAGACTCGCAGATGGGGCTCGCCAGATGCTGACAGTGTTGTTTGCATTCATGGCCTCGCGCAGCATGGCGGTGTTTTTGCGGGTATGGCGGAGAGGCTGGCCGCAAAGGGCCGTTCCGTGTTGGCGGTAGACCTCCGCGGACACGGCGACTCGGGTAAAGCGCCCCCCTGGAACATCGCAACGCACGCCGGGGACGTGCTCGAGACGCTCGACGCGGAGGGAATCGATCGTGTCACCTGGGTCGGGCACAGCTTCGGTGGTTTGCTGGCGGCCACCCTGGCGGCCGAGGCTCCCGAGCGAACCGAGCGTGTGGCCCTTCTCGACCCGGGCCTTGAGGTGCCGCCGGAGAGAGCCCTTCGGAGCGCCGAGATCGAACGCCTGGATTGGAGCTTCGCCACGGTCGACGGCGCCGTCAACGCGCTGCTGTCAAACGAAGCGGTCGTGGTCTCGCCGCGCGAGGTCGTCGCGGCGTTCGCTAAGGACGACCTGCGCAAGGGGCCGGATGGTCGCTTCCGCTTCCGCTTCTGCCCCAGCACGGTGGTGGTGGCCTGGAGCGAGATGACGCTGCCGGCGCCGTCGATCGCTCGGGTCCCGACGCTCCTCGTCGTCGCGGCGAAGCCGCTGTTCGACGTCAGCCGCCAGCACCGGCGCTACGAAGAGGAGCTGGGCGACCTGTTGACCAAAGTCGAAGCGCCCGGCGGGCACAACGTCCTCTGGGAGTCGCCGGAGGAGACGATCGGCGCGGTCGAGCGCTTTCTGGAGCCAGTGGGAGAGCCGGCCGCCGGCTGACCCGGCTCAGTCGAGCAGATCGTCGAAGCGCAGGGCGGCACGGCTGGGGAGGACGACGTCTCCGTTGCGGTGCGCGAGGCCGGCGGCGGTCAGTTCGCGCACCGCGCGCTCGACGGCGTCCTTCAGCGCGAAGTCTTTGGGCTCTCCGGCGATCTCTCGCACCAGCTCGCCGACGGTGAGCTGGATCGGATGAAGGGCAAGCAGCAGCCGCAGCACGGTCGCCTCGGCGGCCATGTCCTCCGCGCCGGGGGTTCGGATTTCGTTTGTGTCGTCCATTTTGCTTTACCTGCTAAGGGCGCGGACCGCCAAAACTCTCCCCCTCTAGCCGCCTTCCGAGCCCAGCTCATCGATTTCGTCGAGCATTTTCCGGGCCCACTCTGCAGCCGGTGACCAGCGGTAGAGGGGTGGCGCTGGCCGGCATTTCGGGACGACCTTCAGCGCATTGCGCCTGATCAGCACGCGCAGGTGGTAAGCGACCCTGCCCGGCGCCTCGTCCAGCTCAGCGGCGATGTCGCTCAAGCCGACCTCCTCGTCGCTGCGCGTCAGGCGCAGGATTCGCTCCCGCAGCGGATGCAGGAGCGTCGCGCAGCGATAGTGGCTCTCTTTGTCTCGGCGCTTCCCGCCTTCCTCGGACCCCATGCGGCGCACGATATAGAGGGGTGAAATATTTTGTCTGCAAACTTCTTGTCTGCGCAAGGGATCCTGCGGCTCAAACTCCCTCGCGGACTCCGCCCATCTCGCTGAACACCGCGGTGACGCCGCCGTCTTCGCGCTGCTCGTCGGCGATCACGTGGGAGACGGCATTGATCAGAGCCAGGTGGGTGAACGCCTGTGGGAAGTTGCCGAGGTGGCGGCCGCTGCGCGCCTCCAGCTCCTCCGCGTAGAGGTCGAGTGAGCCGGCCGCCTCGAGCAGCCGCTCGCAGAGCTCCCGTGCCCGTTGCGGCTCACCGGTCTCTGAGAGCGCCGAGACGAGCCAGAAGGAGCAGATCAGGAAGGTGCCCTCCTCGCCGCTCAGCCCGTCGTCGGTCTGCTCGACCTTGTAGCGGAGGACGAGGCCGTGTTCGGTCAGCTCGTCGGCGATCGCGTCGACCGTCGCGCACACCCGCGGGTCGTCTGGGGGGAGGAAGCGCAGCAGCGGGATCAGGAGCAGCGAGGCGTCGAGGGCGTCGGTCTCGTAGTGCTGGCGGAAGACCCCCTCGCGAACGCCGCGCTCGAGGATCTCCTCGCGGATCGCATTCGCGGTCCGCTCCCATTCGTCGGCGAGCTCGTCGAAGCCGATGCCGCGAGCGAGGCGGACGCCGCGATCGACCGCGACCCAGATCATCAGCTTCGAGGAGACGTAGTGCCGTGGCTCGCCGCGCGACTCCCAGATCCCCTGGTCGGGGTGGGGCCAGGCGGCGATCGCCGCTTCGACCTGTTCGCGGATCAGTTTGCGGTCGGCCGGCGTGCCCGTGCCGCGCAGGGCCTTTTCGTGCAGGTAGATCGAGTCGAGCAGCGCCCCCCAGACGTCGTTCTGGCGCTGGTCGAAGGCGCCGTTGCCGATCCGCACCGGGCGGGCGCCGTCATAGCCTTCGAGGTGGTCGAGGGTTCTCTCGGTCAGCTCTCGCTCGCCGCCGATCCCGTACATGATCTGCAGGTTGGGGTTTTCGCGGGAGACGGTGACGATGAAGTGCATGAAGTCGCGCGCCTCCTGGTCGAAGCCGAGCGTGTGCAGCGCCCAGAGGCTGAAGGTCGAGTCGCGGATCCAGCTGAAGCGGTAGTCCCAGTTTCGTTCGCCGCCTGGGGTCTCGGGGAGGGAGGTGGTCGGCGCGGCGAGGATCGCTCCGGTAGGGGTGTAGGTGAGCCCCTTCAGCACCAGCGCTGAGCGCTGTAGATGGACGCGCCAGGGATGGTCGGGGAAGTTGCCGTCGCGCAGCCATTTGCGCCAGAAGTCTTCGGTCGAGTCGAGCCGCTCCAGCGCCTCCGGGGCGCTGCGCGGCCCACCGAGGTCGTTGTCGCCCCAAGTCACGGCGCAAAAGCCCGTCTCGTTCTCGCGCAGCTTCATCGTGCCGCGGGCGGCGCCGCCCGCGATCGACAGCTCCAGGTCGCTGGTCAGATGAAGCCTGACCCCGTCATCGCTGCGGGCGGTCGCTTCGCCGAGCTCGCCGCCGCTCCAGGACGCGGCCTCCGCTCCGTAGGCGAAGCGCGGCAGGCACTCCATCTCGATCTCGACTTCGCCGTCGATGCAGGTCACCGTCCGCAGCAGCGAGTGATCGGACTCGTGCTCGGTCCGCGGGCGCGAGCCCGGCCCCGCCTGCTCGACCCAGTCGCCGATCGTCAAGGCGTCATGGACGACGACCCAGCCGGTATCGGTCACCCAGGTCGTCTCGATCACCAGCGTGCCGGGCTCGTAACGGCGGCTGATCGGGACGATGACGCCCTTTGGCTTCAGCTTGAAGTGGCCGGCGCCACGATCGAGCAGCGCGGTGAAGGCGCTGGGCGAGTCGAAGCGAGGCAGGCAGAGCCACTCGACCGATCCGTCGTAGGAGATCAGAGCGCTGGTGTGGCAGTCGGAGAGGAAGCCGTAGCTGCCGATCGGCGGGAAGCGGTTCGAACCGGCGCTCACGAAGGTGCCAAGCTACCACTGTGAGCATCCCCTTCGCCCATCTGGCCGGTGCCTTCGTCCCGATCGAGGTGATCCCGATCACCCTCTCCGCCGTCCTCTACTGGCACCGGGTGATGGTGCTCCACTGGGACGGGCGCCAGGTGCCACTCTGGCGCCAGCTCTGCTTCGGCGGCGGGCTGCTGACGATCTCGGTCGCGCTGTTCAGCCCGATCGGCCACCTCTCCGACGAGCTGGTGATCGCGCACATGGGCGAGCACCTGCTGATCGGCGACACCGCCTCGCTGCTGCTGGTGCTCGGCCTGACCCGCTCGCTGCTGCAGCCGCTGCTCGCGATCCGGGTCTTCAACCGCCTCCAGGTCCTCACCCACCCGGCCGTCGCCTTCCCGCTCTGGGCGGTCAACCTCTTCTTCTGGCACGTCCCCGCGATCTACCAAGACGCCTATGGCGCGGCGCCGGTGCACGCGCTCGAGCACACCACCTTCCTCCTCTTCGGCTGCCTGATGTGGATGCCGATCTTCGGGCCGCTGCCCAAGCCACAGTGGTTCAGCGCCGGCTGGAAGGTCGCCTACGTGATCGCCGTCCGTTTCACCGGCGCGATCCTCGGCAACGTGCTGATGTGGTCCGGGTCGGTGCTGTATCCGATCTACGCGCCGGGCGAGCGCTATTGGGGGATCTCGGCAATCACCGACCAGAGCACGGCGGGTGTGATCATGATGGTCGAGGGGACCTTCCTCGCGCTCGGCGTGCTGGCCTGGGTCTTCTTCGAAGTCGCCCGCGAAGGGACCGAAAAGCAGGACCTGCTCGACCTCGCCCGCGAACGCGGGGTGGAGCTCGACGAGCGCCGCGCCCAGCGTGCCGTCGCCGCCGGTCACGGGGCCTTGCTGGAGGAGCGGCTCAGCGCCGCGGGCGATGAATAGGGCCAGAGCCTGGTTCGTGACCGGGCCGCTCGGGCGCGGGCTGGCCTTCGCGATCGATTTCGCCGTCGCAGTGCGCCGGGGGCTGCTGCGCCGCGCGCGATAGGGTCCCGCGCTCGATGCAGCCGACCGTCTCAGAGCTTCCCGGCTCACGCGTCAGCGTCGAGGTCGAGGTCCCGGCCGCCGACGTCGATCGCGCCGTGGGCCGCGCCGCGCGCACCCTGGCGCGGGAGATGCGAATGCCGGGCTTTCGCAAGGGCAAGGCGCCGCCCTCGCTGGTGACCCAGCGAGTCGGTTTCCCCGCCGTGCTCGAGGAGGCGATCCGCGAGGCGCTGCCCGAGTGGTATGAACGAGCCCTGCTCGGCTCTGGCATCGCGCCGGTCGGCGATCCCAGCGTCGAGGTCGTCTCGACCCCCGAGGCCGAGGGCGAGCCGCTCGCCTTCAAGTTCGAGATCGGCGTCAGGCCCAAGGCCGAGCTCGGCGAGTACAAGGGCCTCGAGGTGGGGCGGGCCGAGCCCGAGCCGCCGGCGGAGCTCGTCGAGCGTGAGGTCGAGCGGATCCGCGAAGGCTTCGCCAAGCTGGAGCCCGTCGATCGCGCCGCTGCCGAGGGCGACGTGCTCCTGGTCGATTTCGAGGGTCTGCTCGACGGCAAGGCCTTCGAGGGGGGCAAGGCAAGCGACTACCTGTTGGAGCTCGGTGGTGGCCAGCTGATCGAGGGCTTCGAGGAGCAGTTGAGCGCCGCCATGGCCGGCGAGACGCGCAAGGTCGAGGTCACCTTCCCCGACGATTACCAGGCCGAGCAGCTGGCGGGAGAAGACGCGGTCTTCACGGTCGAAGTGAAAGAGGTGCGGGAAAAGGTGCTGCCCGAGCTCGATGACGACTTCGCCTCCGAGGCCTCCGAGTTCGACACGCTGGAGGAGCTGCGGTCCGACATCACCGAGCGCCTCGCGGAGGCGGTCGGCCAGCGGGCTGAGCAGGACTTCCGCGTTGCCGCGGTCGACGCCGCGGCCGCCGCAGCGAGTCTGAGTCTGCCGGACGAGCTCGCGACCACCCGCGCCACCGAGCGCTGGGAGCGGGTCGAGCGCCAGCTCGCGGGGCGTGGCATGAGCCCGGATTCCTTCCTGCAGATGCAGGGCAAAACGCGCGAGCAGGTGATCGAGGAGTCGAGGCCCGAGGCCGAAGCGGAGCTGAAGCGCGAGGCGGTGCTGGCGGCGATCGTCGACGCCGAGGAGATCGAGGTCTCCGAGGAGGAGATGGTCGAGGCGCTGGCCCATTCCGCCGAGCACGAGCGGACCACGCCCGAGAAGCTGTTGAAGCGCCTGCGCGAGAGCGGTCGAGACGCGATGATCCGCGACGACATCCGCTTCCGCAAGGCGATCGATTTGGTCGCCGAGTCGGCGAAGCCGATCCCGCTCGAACAGGCCGAGGCGCGCGAGAAAATCTGGACGCCGGAGAAGGAGCGCAAAGAGGCGGGCTCTCTCTGGACGCCCGACTCAGAGTGACGGCAGCCCGCCGGGCGCCTTCTATAGAGTCCCGGCCATGAGCCCCCTGGTTCCGATGGTGGTCGAGCAGACCTCGCGCGGCGAGCGTTCCTTCGACATCTACTCGCGCCTGCTGAACGAGCGGATCATCTTCCTCGGCACCCAGGTCAATCAGGACATCGCCAACCTGATCGTCGCCCAGCTGCTGCACCTCGAGTCCGAGGATCCGGACAAGGACATCAGCATCTACGTCAACTCGCCTGGCGGCGACGTCTACGCCGGTCTGGCGATCTACGACACGATGCAGTTCATCAAGCCCGACGTGCAGACGATCTGCGTCGGCATCGCGATGAGCATGGGGGCGTTGTTGCTTGCCGGCGGCGCCGCCGGCAAGCGGATGTCGCTGCCGAACTCGAAGATCCTCATTCACCAGGTATCGGCGGGCTTCCAGGGCCAGGCGACCGACATCGAGATCCACGCCAAAGAGATCATCGACACCCGCCGCCGCCTCGACGAGATCATCGCCAAGCACACGAACCAGCCCTTCGAGAAGGTCACCAACGACACCGATCGCGATTACTTCATGAGTGCGGAGGAGGCGAAGGAGTACAACATCGTCGACCGCGTCATCGAACACCATTAACCACCAACGTTCCGCCCGTCTGCTCTGCTCTCGCTAGGGCGCAGAGAACCAGAGATGGATGCGCCCTAGCTCCCGCGTCCGCGCCGGGCGGGCGGTCATAGGGATTGTCTTGCTCTTATTCGTGCCCTCTGCCGCGCGGGCGCATTCCGCCGGGGGGACTGAGTTCTACGCCCACGTCTTCCCGGTCGATGGACCGCACTGGACGCGCGGCTCCATCGGTGAATTCGGCGCACCGCGCGACGGCGGCCGCACTCACGAAGGCTTCGACATCGTCGCTGCCTGCCGCACGCCCCTGGTCGCGGTGACGACCGGCCGAGTGCTGCGAGTCGGCTACGACCCGGTCCTCTATGGCAACTACCTGCTGATCCACGGTCAGGGCGAGGACCGCAGCTACTTCTACGCCCACCTGATCGGTCCGGCCGCGGTTCACCGCGGCGACCCCGTCTGGGCCGACGAGCGAGTCGGCTCCGTCGGCAAGACCGGCAACGCGCGCACCGTCGGCTGCCACCTGCACTTCGAGATCCACGTCCACGGTCGCCCGATCGACCCCGAGCCCGCCCTGCACCGCTGGGACCGCTACAGCTGAGCCCATTTCGTTTGCAGTTTGCCTCTGAGCTCGTGCAGAAGATTTACATTTGGCGCACCATGCGTTGCATCTATCTGTCTACAGTGGCAAGATGATGGAGGCAATGAGAGAAAGCTGGACCGACGCGCGGCTGGACGATTTCGCCAAGCACACCGATCGGCGATTCGACGAGGTCGACCGGCGGTTTGACGAGGTCGACAATCGCTTCGACGAGGTCGATCGGCGTTTCGCCGAGGTCGACAAACGCTTCGATGAAGTAGACCGGCGTTTCGCCGAGGTCGATCGGCGTTTCACCGAGGTCGGCACACGCTTCGACATCGTCGAACGTCGCATGGAGGGCGGTTTCAGCGAAATCAACGCTCGCTTCGACGCGATGCAGCGCACGCTGCTCCAACTCGGCGGCGGCATGCTCGTTGCCCTGATCGGTCTGATCGCCACTCAGCTGTAGTCATTCGCGGCCGGGATCGCTGTCGAGCGGCCGTGACAGCAGCTCGTACTCGACCCACTCGCTGCGCTCGGCGCCGGTCCTGTCGTAGAGACGTTGAGCGGTCTCGTTGTCGGGGGCGGTGGCCCACTCGAGGTGATGGGCGCCACGTTCGCGGGCGACCGCGGCACTGGCCTCGATCAGGGCGAGGCCGATGCCCGCGCTGCGATGGGCCTCATCGACGTAGAGGTCGTTCATCAGCACCGTCTCCGCTGGGACGAGCGAGGTGAAATGCCAGTAGAGGCAGGCGTACCCGACCAGCTCCTCGTCATGCCAGGCGCCGAGCAGCACCCCGTCCTCGCTGGGAGCGAGGAAGCGGGAGAAGAAGGCTCGGTTGCGCTCTTCGTCGACGTCCTCGACCTCGTAGAAGCGCTGGTAGGCAGCGATCATCGGCAGCAGCGTCTCCAGCTGTTGCGCCGAGATCGGCTCGATTCGAATCGCCGCTTGCACGGCAAATCACGGTAGCGACTGGCCGCAAGGGCGCGCTCACGGGGAGGGACCACGCCACAGGCGCCGTAAACGACGGCACCGACAGGCCCGGGTTGCGGCTCCGTCTAAGATTTGGGGCCGCGACGCCGGTAGGCAGCTACCGTCACGCAAGGAGTTGATTTCGCCTTGGCACGTCCCACAGACTCGAACGAGCAGCTCCTCTGCAGCTTCTGCGGCAAGTCACAGCGCCAGGTCAAGAAGCTGATCGCCGGACCCGGCGTCTACATCTGCGACGAGTGCATCGACCTCTGCAACGAGATCATCGATGAGGAGCTGGCCCCGCCCAGCGGTGGGGTCGAGCTCGAGAACCTGCCGAAACCGCGCGAGATCCACGAGGTCCTGCAGGAGTACGTGGTCGGCCAGGAGGCAGCCAAGCGCGCCCTCTCTGTCGCCGTCTACAACCACTACAAGCGGGTCCAGATGGCGTCCCAGGGCGATGACCCGGAGGTCGAGCTGCAGAAGTCGAACATCCTCCTGCTCGGGCCGACCGGCTGCGGCAAGACGCTGCTCGCCCAGACCCTGGCCCGCATCCTCAACGTGCCCTTCGCGATCGCCGATGCGACCGCGCTGACCGAGGCCGGCTACGTCGGCGAGGACGTCGAGAACATCCTGCTGAAGCTGATCCAGGCCGCCGACTACGACGTCAAGAAGGCCGAGACGGGAATCATCTACATCGACGAGATCGACAAGATCGCGCGCAAAGCCGACAACCCGTCGATCACCCGCGACGTCTCCGGCGAAGGCGTGCAGCAGGCGCTGCTGAAGATCCTCGAGGGGACGACAGCATCGGTGCCGCCGCAGGGCGGCCGCAAGCACCCCCATCAGGAGTTCCTCACGATCGACACCACCAACATCCTTTTCGTCTGCGGCGGCTCCTTCGCCGAGCTCGACAAGGTGATCGAGCGGCGGCTGGGGGACCGCGGGGTCGGCTTCGGCGCCGAAATCTCCTCGCGCGAGAAGAAGGACAAGGGCGAGTGGTTCGAGCAGGTGCTGCCCGAGGACCTGATCGAATATGGCCTGATCCCTGAGTTCATCGGCCGCCTGCCGGTGGTTGCCGCGATCCACCAGCTCAGCCGCGACGACCTGATCACCATCCTGACCGAGCCGCGCCACGCGCTGACCCGGCAGTTCCAGCGCTTCTTCGAGTTCGACGACATCGAGCTGGTCTTCTCCGAGGACAGCCTCGAGGCGATCGCCGACAAAGCCCTGGAGCGCGAGACCGGCGCCCGCGGCCTGCGTTCGATCCTCGAGGAGACTCTGCTCGATGTCCAGTTCGAGCTGCCCTCGCGCCGCGACGTGACCAAGTGCGTGGTGACCAGGGAGACGATCGTCCAGAATCGCCGGCCAACCCTGGTCACCGAGGCCGCCCACCAGGACATCGGCGCGGCCGACGAGGGGCTAGACGAGGAAACCGCTTAGGGGCGGGGGTCGGGTGCCCCTCCCCATGAGGCCGTTGCGCAGCTGATCGCCGGTCCGCTTCGGGGCGTCTGTCCGGGAGCCTCCCGGGGAGGGGCACCCGACCCCCACGCATGCCGGTAGCTATCTAGACTCGCCGCGTGGACACCGCGCAGCGAAAAAAGCTTGAAGGGAAGACCCGTTACGAGTCCGCTGAGGTCGAGGCGCGGATCTTCGCTGAGTGGATCGAAGGCGGTTACTTCCACCCGAAGCCGGAGGGAGATCCGGCCGACAACTTCTCGGTTGCCATCCCGCCGCCCAACGTGACCGGGGCCCTGCACATGGGCCACGCGCTGAATGGCTCGATACAAGACGCGCTGGTTCGGATGAACCGGATGCGCGGCCGCAACACGCTCTGGACGCTGGGCACCGACCACGCCGGCATCGCCACTCAGGCGGTGGTCGAGAAAGAGCTGGCGGAGGAAGGGACCTCGCGCCAGGAGCTGGGCCGCGAGGCCTTCGTCGAGCGCGTCTGGGCTTGGAAAGAGGAGTACGGCTCGCGGATCGTCGAGCAGTACAAGCGGCTCGGCGCCTCCTGCGACTACGAGGGCGAGCGCTTCACCCTCGACGAAGACTACGTCCGCGCGGTCTACCGGGTCTTCAAGCAGCTCTACGACAAGGGCTACATCTACCGCGACTACTACATGGTCAACTGGGACCCGGGCTCGCACTCGGCGATCTCCGACCTCGAGGTCGTCAACCGCGAGGTCGAGGACACCCTCTACTCGATCGACTATCCGGTCGAGGGCTCCGACCGCGTCCTCACCGTGGCAACCGTGCGCCCGGAGACGATGCTTGCCGACAGCGCTGTCGCGGTCAATCCGGACGACGCGCGCTACGCCGACCTGGTCGGCCGATACTGCGTCTTGCCCCTGGTCGGGCGGCGTCTGCCGATCATCGCCGACGAGCACGTCGACCCCGGGTTCGGCACCGGGGCGCTGAAGATCACCCCGGGCCACGATCCCAACGACTTCGAGATCGGCCGCAAGCACGGCCTCGAGGAGATCGGCGTGATCGGCCCCGACGGGAGGATGAGCGAGGCCGCCGGGGAGCGCTTCGTCGGCCTCGACGCCGTCGCGGCGCAGGAGGCGGTTGTGGCGGCGCTGCGCGAGGAGGGGCGGCTGCGGGCCGAGGAGCCCTACGTGCACTCGGTTCCCTTCTCGGAGCGCTCCGGCGCGCGGATCGAGCCGCTGATCTCATTGCAGTGGTTCTGCCGCATGGACGAGCTGGCGAAGCCCGCGATCGAGGTCGTCGAGCGCGACGAGGTGCGGATAACGCCGCCGCAGTGGAAGCGTGTCTACCTCGACTGGATGCGCGAGATCAGGCCCTGGTGCGTCTCGCGCCAGCTCTGGTGGGGGCACCGGATCCCGGTCTGGTACTGCGACGCCTGCGAGGAGACGATCGTCGCCGAGGAGCCGCCTGAGCGCTGCGGCGCTTGCGGCGGCCCGTTGCGCCAGGAGGAGGACGTGCTCGACACCTGGTTCAGCTCGGCACTCTGGCCCTTCGCGACGCTGGGCTGGCCCGAGGACACGCCGGAGCTGCGCGCCTTCTACCCGACCAGCTTCCTCACCACCGCCCGGGAGATCCTCTTCCTCTGGGTGGCGCGGATGATCATGACCGGGATCGAGTTTGCCGGCGACGTCCCCTTCCGCGACGTCTACGTGCACTCGGTGATCCAGGCCCGCGACGGGCGGCGGATGTCGAAGAGCCTCGGCACCGGCATCGACCCGCTGGAGGAAATCGACGAGCACGGCGCCGACGCGCTGCGTTTCGGCCTGCTGGCGATGTCCTCGACCCAGGATGTGCGCTTCTCCGATGCCAAAGTCCAGCAGGGCGCTGACCTCGCCAACAAGCTCTGGAACGCGAGCCGCCTGATCCTTCTCAATGTGGCCGAGGTTGAGGCGGAGCCGCGGCCGGTCGCCATCGAGGACCGCTGGCTACTTTCGCGGCTGGAGGCGACGATCGCCTCGGTTACGGCGAAGCTGGAGGAATACGATTTCACCCACGCCGCCCAGGAGGTCTACTCGTTCTTCTGGTCGGAGCTCTGCGACTGGTATCTGGAGATGGTCAAGCCTCGTCTCTATGAGGGCGAGGTGGAGGTCTCGGCGACGCTGCTCTGGGCGCTGGAGCGACTGCTGGCACTGCTGCACCCGATCATGCCCTTCGTCACCGAGGAGATCTGGTCCTACCACCCTTCGCGGCAGGGACACCTCACCGTCCATCCATTCCCGCGGGCGGACGATTCGCTGCGCGATGCCGAGGCGGAGGCCGAGGTGCGTGCCGGCGTCGAGCTGACCAAGCGGCTACGCGCCTGGCGCGACCTGGTCGAGGCGCCGGCGGCGACGGTGCTGTCCGCTCGTGCCGAGGGGACCCCGCCGCAGGAGTTCGTCGGCCGCCTCGCTCGCTTCGAGTTCGACGAGGACGGGGGAGACCCCGTGGCTGCCGTCGGCCCGGTGAAGATCCTCGCTTCGGCCGAGATCGATGCCGAGGCCGTGGCCGCACGGCTCGAAGCTCGGCGCGAGGAGCTGCGCGCCGAGGTGGCGAGGGCGGAAGGCAAACTCAGCAACGAGAAGTTCGTCTCCCGGGCGCCGGCAGAGGTCGTCGAGGAGGAGCGGCAGAAGCTCGAGCGCTACCGCGCCGAGCTCGAGGAGCTCTCCGAATAGACCTGAAGAACCCTGAGGACTACCTCGACTCGCTCGAGCCGATCGGCTGGAAGCTTGGCCTGGAGCGGATGCGCGCGCTGAGCACCCTGCTCGGCATGCCGCAGCACCGCTTCGCGTCGATTCACGTCGTCGGCACCAACGGCAAGTCGTCGGTTACGCGAATGATCGCGGCCTTGCTCGAGGCGCACGGCGTCTCCTCCGGCGCTTGCGTCTCACCGCACGCGGCGCGCTGGTCCGAACGGGTCCTGGTGCACGGCGAGGAGATCGCCGCCGCCGAGTTCGCGGCCACAGTCAAGCGTGCCGCGACCGCGGCGGAGACGGTCAATCGGAGCCTGGAGGAAGGTGAGGCAGTGACCCAGTTCGAGCTGGCGACCGCCGCCGCCTTCGTCGCCTTGGCGGGCGCCCGCGTCGAAGCGGCCGCGGTCGAGGCCGGGCTGGGGGGGAGGCTTGACGCCACCAACACGATCCCCTCCAAAGTCACCGTGCTGACCTCGGTCGGGCTCGACCACACCGAGTGGCTGGGCGAGAGCGAGGAGAAGATCGCGGCCGAGAAGCTGGCGGTGCTGCGCGACCACTCGACCCTCGTGCTGGGAAGGGTGAGCCAGGCTGTGGCGGCACTTGCAGAACAGGCCGCGAGCGAGCACGGCGCGAAGCTGATCGTCGCGCCACACGACCCGGGCCCGGAGGTCCAACTGCGTGCCCAGGGTCGCTTCCAGCGGCGCAACTTCGCCCTCGCCGCCGCCGCCGCCGAGGCCTTCCTCGGCGAGCTGGACCGCGAGCGGGTAGCCACGGTGGCCACCGGCCTTCGGATTCCCGGCAGGCTCGAGCGAGTGGCTGGCGACCCCCCGACCCTGCTCGATGCGGCCCACAACCCTGACGGCGCCACAGCGCTCGCCGAGGCCTTGCCGGAGGTCGGCGGCGACCGCCCGGTGGTGGCCTGCCTAGCGATCCTCAGCGACAAGAATGCGAGCGCCATGATCAAGGCCCTCGCCCCCCGCCTGGCGCAAGCCATCTGCACCGAACTGCCTGCCGATGGGCCTAATACGTCCACTATGCAGACGTTTCAGGCCCGCCGGCCCGCATTTGCGGCGGCTGACCTCGTCCGCATTTGCGAGGAGACTGGACTGGCCGCCGAGGCCGAGTCAAACTTTACGGCGGCCGTGTCGCGAGGGCGCGAGCTTGCACTCGAGTCGGGCGGCATTCTCCTCATCGCCGGATCGCACTACGCCCTGGCGCCGGCCCGCGCTGCGCTTGGACTGTGCGAGGATTGAGGTCTCGAATGGGGACTAAAAGCGCCGGAACCGAACTGCTTTCGATGATGGGCCTGGTTGCCGCGGTCGTCGCCGCGGTGATCCTGATCTTCTTCGGCTTGGGCTACCTGTTTGGCAGCCTTTTCCTCTAGGACTCGTGACAGGGTTCGTAAGGCAGGCGGCGAAGTAGACTCACCGCCCCCTCAGCGGACGGCGACCTAAGCATGGCAATAGCGATATTCGGTATCAGCAACAACGGCCTCAACCTGGTCGTCAACCTGCTCATCCTGATGCTGGTTGTCGTCTGGCTGGCGCTGATCGTCTACACCTACCTCGACGCCAGGCGCCGCATCTCCGACCCTTTCCTGGTCG
The DNA here is from genome assembly GCA_035260485.1 of Solirubrobacterales bacterium. GTDB lineage: Bacteria > Actinomycetota > Thermoleophilia > Solirubrobacterales > 70-9 > VRUE01. The sequence goes on from DATFVC010000086.1 coordinate 16,292, forward strand.
GCTGCGCGACGCTCGCCTCCTTCATCCCCTATCTCGGCACCGCCGTTTACGCGATCGTGCGCCCGCCGGAGTTCCTCGAGGACGCCCATGAACGCGAGCTGGAGATCAAGGCAGCGGAGCTGCGGGTGCGCCAGCTGACCGAGTACTCGTGCCCTGGCTGCGGGTTCCCGGTCGAGAAGAACTTCCTGCGCTGTCCGGAGTGTCAGCGCCGGCTCAAGCACCCCTGCCCGAGCTGCGGCAAGCCCGTCGACCCGGGCTGGGCGCTCTGCCCCTATTGCGAGACCGCGCTGGCCGAGCGGGAGAGGCCGCGCCGTAAACGCGCCGAGGGCCGTAAACAACCGCGTGAGGAGCGCAAAGCGCCCAGGACGAAAGCCGAGCGCGCAAAGCCGTCCGAGTCGGGGGCCAGAGAAGAGCCCGCCAGCGCCAAGAAAGAGCCGCAGAGCGAGGCGCCGAGAGAGCCTTCGAAACCAAAACGACAGCAAAGGAATCCCAGCCGTGAGCCGGACCCTGATCCTCGTCAAGCCTGACGCCTTCGAGCGTGCCCTGAGCGGCGAGGTGATCGCCCGTTTCGAGCGCAAGGGCCTGCGGATCGCGGCGCTGAAGACGATGGTGGCCTCCGAGCAGATCGCCAACGAGCACTACGCCGAGCACTCCGAGAAGCCCTTCTTCGGTGAGCTGGTCGAGTTCATTACCGGTGGCGCCCTGGTGGCGATGGTGTTGGAGGGCAGCGAAGCCGTAGCGGCTGCCCGTCAGCTGATCGGGGCGACCAACCCGGTCGAGGCGGCTCCCGGCTCGATCCGCGGCGACTACGCGATCGAGGTCACCTTCAACATGGTTCACGGCTCGGATTCCAACGCTTCGGCGGAGCGGGAGATTTCGATCTGGTTCCCAGAGCTGGCTTAGTCGCCAGGGCATGGGTGGGGGACTCCACTTAACTTTTTCGGTGGAGCCTCTCCGGTCGTCTGTGGTCGGATTGACGAAAAAGTACAAGACGTTCCGCCCCCTACCCATACCCCGGTGATGACTCCGAGCGTGATCCTGGCGTCCGGGTCGCCACAGAGGAGCGAGATTCTTCAGAAGCTGGGCGTGGAGTTCGAGGTCGTGGTTCCCGGGGTCGAGGAGCTTGCGGGTGGGGATCCCGAAGCTGAGGTTCTGGAGAATGCGCGGATAAAGGCCAACGCCGTGGCGGGAGGAGGGGCGGGGGCGCCCGGCCGCGCGCGGCGTCCTGTTTTTCGCCCCGCCAGCTCAACGAGAAAGGCAGGTCGTTGGCGAAAAACCCAGCACGCGGCCGGGCGCCCCCGCCCCTCCTCTTCCCTGGTGATCGCCTGCGACACCGACGTAGTGCTTGATGGCAAGGCGCTGGGAAAGCCGGCTGACGAGGCTGAAGCGCGCGAGTATCTGGAGCGGATGTCGGCGCGGGCGCACGTGGTTATGAGTGGGCTTGTGGTGCTCGCCGACGGAGAGGAGCGCAGTGGTTTGGAGCGCACGACCGTCGTCTTCAAGGAGCTGAGCGAGGCGGAGATCGAGCGCTACGTTCGCTTTGGCGAGTGGCGGGGGCGGTCTGGGGGGTACGCGATCCAGACGCTCGGCTCGACCCTGGTCGAGCGGATCGAAGGCAGCGTCTCAAACGTGGTCGGCCTCCCAGTCGGGCTGCTCGCCGACCTGGCGCCGGCGCTGCTGGAACGGGGCTCAGCCGCGTAGGGCAAGTGCCTCATCGAGGTTACCCGTCAGGGCCTTGACGACATCAGGGTCGAAGTGGGTGCCGCTCTCCTCTTCGATCAGCTTCATCGCCTGCTCCGTTGTCATAGCTGGTCGGTAGGGGCGGTCGCTGAGCAGCGCGTCGAAGACATCGGCGACGGCGACGATCCGGCCCTCGAGCGGGATTTCCCCATTGCGCAGCCCCCGCGGATAGCCGCTGCCGTCAAACCACTCGTGGTGGGTGAGGGCGATCGTCGCCGCCAATGCCAGCAGCTCGCTCTCAGAGCCGGCGAGGATCTGGCGGCCGACTGTGGTGTGGGACTCCATCCATTCCCGCTCGCTCGTCGTCAGCGGCCCTCGCTTGCGCAGCACCCCGTCGGGGGTGGCGATCTTGCCGACGTCGTGCATCGGCGCCGCGGCACGCAGAAGCGCTACCCGATCGGCGCCGAGCGCGAGCTCGGCGCCGAGCAGAGCGGCGGTCAAGGCCATCCGGATCAGATGGCGATCGATCTCGGGGTCGTGCATCTCGATCGCCCCGGCTAGACGTTCAGCGGTCTCCTGCGCGGCC
>DATFVC010000087.1:0-25942 GCA_035260485.1 Solirubrobacterales bacterium
ATCGACGAGCCGACGTTGCCGTAGGCGGCCGAGAACAGCGCACCGACACCGTGGACGCGGCTCAGCGATTCGTCTCTGGGGATTCGCTGGGCCATCGATCAGGTGCGGAGACAGGTCACTCAGATCGAATATACGGACGCCGCCGGTGCCCGCCGCAGATGGGCGCGGGTCAGCTCGGCCGGCGAGGCGCAGCCGCAGAGGGCGAGCGTCAGCTCGAGCTCGTCTCGCAGCAGCTCGAGCACCCGAAGGGCGCCGGCCTCGCCGCCGATCGCGAGACCCCAGAGCGCCGGCCGGCCGACCAGCACCGCGTCGGCGCCCAGCGCCAGAGCGATCGCGACGTCGACACCGCGGCGGATGCCGCCGTCGACGAGGACGGCGCCGCGGCTTTCGACCGCATCGACCACTTCGGGCAGTGCGTCGGCGGTGGCCAGGCAGCGATCGAGCTGGCGGCCGCCGTGGTTGGAGACGACGACACCGGCGGCGCCGTGCTCGATCGCCAGTGTGGCGTCCTCGGCCGTCAACACGCCCTTGACCAGCACCGGCACACGGCAATCGGTGGCCAGGTCCTCCAGGTCCGACCAGCTCAGCGCCGGATCCATCAGTTCGAAGGTTTCCTCAATCGTCAGCGCCCGTCCCGAGCCTAGCGCCGCTTCGACCCCGGGCACACCAAGCTCCGCCGGGATTTCGAATCCGGTCCGATGATCGCGCTCGCGGTTGCCGCCACGCGGCGCATCCACCGTGACCACGATCGCCTCGTAGCCAGACTCGACCGCCTCCTCGACCAGCGCCCGCGTCACTCCCTCGTCGCGAAAGCAGTAGAGCTGGAACCAGCGCCGGCCCCCTGGCGCCGCCTCGGCGACGGGCCGCGGCCGCATCGTGGCCAAGGTAGAGAGACACATAATCGCCCCGGCGGCTGCAACTGCCCGAGCCATCGCTGCCTCTCCTTCTGGGTCGGCCAGCCCCTGATAGGCAACCGGCGCCACCAGCACCGGCATCGAAACCTCGGCACCCAGCACCTCCGCCCCGGTCCCCCACTCGCTCAAACCGGCAAGCACCCGCGGCCGCAACCGCCACCCCTGCCAAGCAGCAACGTTCTCCCCCAGGGTCAGCTCATCCCCAGCCCCGCCGAAGAAATACCCCGCAACCCCGGCATCCAGCTTCTCGCCGGCCACCCGCTCGAAGTCCGCAATGTTGATCAACTCGTCAAACACGCCAGGACCCTAGACGAGTATCCAGGGGGAGGATCAAGTCCCGTGACGGCTTGATCGTCTGTGGTTTTCATTTAGCCAGTCGCATGGCGACGACGCGTCGCGAATCGAACGATTCGTCTGGACCGCGCACGGGCAAAAACGCCTGCCCGAGCGCGAACTGGATCGAGACGAGGTAAACCGCATGATCAGGAAACAACATCGAAATAAAGCGATCAACCGGGGCCGCGCTCAATGGCGCGTCACCGGAGTCACCGCGAGCGGCAATCGCCTCGTCGCGATCTACGACCATCCTCATGGTGGCGACAACCATGCGGTACGGATTGTCAGCACATGGCCTCTGTAGCCAATTCAGATACACCGCGCTACCCTCGACCGGCTATGCGCGCCCACTACGATCCCGAGGTCGACATCGCCTTGCTCGTATTCGAGCAGGGCAGCGCGGTCAGCGAGGAGCACGACTGGGGGCTGATCGACCGCGACCCCGACGATGGTCATCTCATGGGCTTCGAGATCTGGGACGCCCGTCGAACTCTCCCTCCCGAGCTCGTTGACGCGCTCCCAACCTCCAACGGCACCAGCAGCGTCGCATAACGCAGTCGAGCGGGGATCAGGGCGCAGCTGCCGCGCCGAAGGGGCGATCCGATTTGACCCTGATCAATACTGGCGCTCGCAAGGAGGGGCGGGGCGCCCCTCTCGCGCAGCGGCGTCCCGTTTTTCGCCCTAACACTTCCATGGACGGCCGCAAAAACTCCGTGGCGAAAAACCCAGCAAGCGGGAGGGGCACCCCGCCCCTCCCCTCGCTAACGCCTAAAAGTGAACGATGGGGATGATCAAAATCGCGACGATGTTCGCCACCTTGATCATCGGGTTGATCGCCGGGCCGGCGGTGTCCTTGTAGGGATCGCCGACGGTGTCGCCGGTTACCGAGGCGGCGTGGGCCTCGGAGCCCTTGCCGCCGTGGGCGCCGTCCTCGATCAGCTTCTTGGCGTTGTCCCAGGCGCCACCGCCGGCGGTCATCGAGATCGCCGCAAAGAGGCCGACGACGATCACGCCGATCAGCAGGCCGCCGAGCGCGTCGACGCTGAGCAGGCCGACGACGACGGGAACGGCAATCGGAATCAGTGCTGGCAGGATCATCTCTTTCTGCGCCGCCAGGGTGACGATGCTGACCGTTTTCCCGTAGTCGGGTTTTTCGGTGCCCTCCATGATCCCCGGGTGCTCGCGAAACTGCTCGCGCACCTGTTCGACGACCTGGCCGCCGGCGCGGCCGACCGCCTCGATCGCGAACGCCGCGAAGAGGTAGACCATCATGCCGCCGATGATCAACCCGATCAGCACGTCCGGGCTGCTCAGGTTGAAGAGGCCGTTGAGGTCGAACCCGGCCGGCGCTTCGCCGGCCAATTCGCTCTTGAAAGCCGCGAACAGGACCAGAGCCGCGAGCGCCGCGGAGCCGATCGCGTAGCCCTTGGTGACCGCCTTGGTCGTATTGCCGACCGCGTCGAGCGGGTCGGTGACGTTGCGCACGTCCTCGGGCAGGTCGGCCATCTCGGCGATGCCGCCGGCGTTGTCGGTGATCGGCCCAAAGGCGTCGAGGGCGACGATCAGCCCGCAGAGCGAGAGCTGCGCCATCACGGCGATACCGATGCCGTAGATCCCGGCGAGCTCGTTGGCGGCGAGGATCGCCAGCGCGAGCACCAGTGCCGGCGCCGCGGTCGACTGGAAGCCCTGCGCCAGCCCCTGAATGATGTTGGTCGCGTGGCCCGTCTCCGACGCCTTGGCGATCGTCTTCACCGGGCGGAAGCGGGTCGAGGTGTAGTAGTCGGTGATGACGAACAGCAGTCCCGTCACCGCGACACCGATCACCGCGCAGAGCCAGAGGTCGGTCACGCTGACCGCATTGGCGGCGGTACTGAGGCCGAGCCGGACCGGATCGCTCATCAGCCAGTCGGTGATCGGGTAGAAGGCCGCGATCGAAAGGATCCCGGAGACGATCATCCCGGTGTACAGCGCTCCCTCGACCCGGTCCGATTTGGTTCGCACCGAGAGCGCCCCGATGATCGAGGCGATGATCGCGACGGCGCCGATCACCAGGGGGTAGATCGCCACCTCGCGCGAGAAGTCACCCCCCGAGCCGGTGAAGGTGAGGACGCCGAGCAGCATCACCGCGACCGAGGTGACCGCGTAAGTCTCGAAGAGGTCGGCCGCCATGCCGGCGCAGTCGCCGACATTGTCGCCGACGTTGTCGGCGATCACAGCCGGGTTGCGCGGGTCGTCCTCGGGGATGCCCGCCTCGACCTTGCCGACCAGATCGGCGCCGACGTCGGCCGCCTTGGTGAAGATGCCGCCGCCGAGCCGGGCGAAGACGGAGATCAGCGAGCCACCGAAGCCGAGCCCGACAAGGGCATCGACAGCCTCCTTGTCGCTGCTGCCGGTGAGGACGAGCAGGCCGAAGTAGCCGGCAACGCCGAACAGGGCCAGGCCGACGACCAGCAGACCAGTCACCGAGCCGCCCTTGAAGGCGACGTCGAGGGCCGGCGGCACTCCGCCACGCGCCGCCTCGGCGACGCGAGCGTTGGCGCGCACCGAGAGGTTCATCCCGATGAACCCGGTTGCGCCCGAGAGAACGCCGCCGATCACGAATCCGATCGCGGTCTTGTAGTCCTGCAGCAGCCAGAGCACGATCGCAATCGGCACCGCGACCGCGGCGATGATCGTGTACTGGCGGTTGAGGTAGGCCTTGGCTCCTTCCTGCACCGCGCCTGAGATTTCCTGCATGCGCTCGTTGCCCGGCGACTTCGCGAGCAGGCGCTGGGTGATGATCAGTCCGTAGACAACTGCCGCCCCAGCGCAGACAAGCGCAACGACGACTCCGTAATCGGTCAAGAAGCTGGTCAAGTTCGGTTCCTCCGGCTGGATTTAGCGGCGCGGGAGTCTATAAGGGGCCGCGGATACCGCGTTTTCAGCCCCACTGGGGGACGTGCCGGGACTTAAGCACCCATAGGGACGCCTAAGTCCCGGCACGTCCTAGGCAGCCTGTTTGGCGGCCGTGTAGGTGCGGTGCGTCTCGCGCACCGCGTCGCGGTAGATGTCTTCGATCGAGACGCCGGAGTCGAGCGCGTCGCGCGCCCGCTGGGCGCCGTTGCGCTCCGGTAGGCGCGGTTCGATCCCCAGCTCGGCCCGGGCTGGCGCCGTCCACTTGAGCAGCGCCTCCAGGACGGCCCGCGCCTCGACCTCCACCCCGCGGCGGAAATCGATCAGCTTGCCGCTCATCCCATAGCGGATCGCTCGCCATAGGTTCTCCTCGATCTCGCGGTCGCGCAATGGCGCTCCCGCGCCGTCGTAGCCGTGTTCGTCGTAGTCGAGCGCCGTCTGAGCGATGCAGGCGGCGATCAGCCCGGCCAGCCCGAACGACTCCTCGCCGCGCGTCTGCGCGTCGCAGATCCGCACCTCGACCGTGCCGAAATGATGATGCGGGCGGACGCTCCACCAGAGCTGAGTCGACTCGACCACCGTCCCGGTCTGCTCCAGCATGCTGACGAACTCGGCATAGCTGCCCCAATCGACAAACGGGCTGGGTATGCCGCAACGGGGGAAGGTGCGGGTGAAGATCTCGGTGCGAATCGTGTGCAGGCCGGTGTCGTGGCGGTCGAGGAAGGGTGAGTTGGCGGACGCCGCCAGCAACAGCGGCAGCAGCTCGCGCATCCTGTCGCAGACGGCGATCGCGCGATCGGCCCCGCGCACACCCATGTGGACGTGCATGCTCCAGGTGTTGTTGCGCTGCGCGACCCACCCCAGTTCGCGGCGCAGGCGGTTGTAGTGGGGCGTGTCGATGATCCGCTGGTCGAGGTAGTCGGCCCAGGGGTGCGTGCCCATCGCGGCCAGGGCCAAGCCCATCCCGCTGGCCAGCTCGAAGAGCCGCGTGCGGCGCTCGCGCTGCGCCGCCATCGCCGCTGCGAAGCTCTCGGAGCGACCGGAGCGAATCTCGATCTCCGAGGCGATCAGCTCGCCCGCCGCCGACTCTGCCAGCACCTCATCCTTCTGGCAGGCGGCGTAGACGTCCTCGAAGCGGTGCTCCAGCTCCAACGTGGCCGGGTCGAGGATCGCGAACTCCTCCTCGAGGCCGATCGTGAAGTCGGTCGAGGACTCGAATCTATCCCGAGCCAGGTCGAGGTCCAGGGACAAGGGTCCGGTTTTCCTTCTCAGGTCAGGTAGAAGTAGAGCGCGTAAAGGAGGTCGACGGCGGGGCTGGAGGTATGCACGGTCACCTCCGGCGGCACCTGGAGCAGCTGCTCGGAATAGTTGAAGATGATCTTCACCCCGGCCTCTACCAGGCGGTCGGCGACGGCCTGCGCCGCCGCGGCCGGGACGGCCAGCACGCCGACGACGATCTCCTGCTCGGAGACGATCGCCTCCAGCTCGCCGAAGTCACGCACCTCGAGACTGCCTACCTGGGTACCGACAACCGCCGGGTCGATGTCGAACATGGCGACGACCTCGAAGCCGTGGTCGGCGAAGATATCGGAGCTGGCGATCGCCTGACCGAGGTTGCCGGCGCCGAAGAGAGCGATGTTGTGTTGGCCCGACGTGCGCAGGATCTTGCGGATCTCCGCTACCAGCGACTCGACGTTGTAGCCGACCCCGCGCTTGCCGAACTTGCCGAAGCCCGAGAGGTCGCGACGGATCTGAGTCGGATTGATGTGCGTGTAGTCCGACAGTTCCTGTGAGGAGATCGTCTCCCGCCCCATCTTGCGAGCTTGAGTCAGCACTTGGAGGTAGCGGGAGAGGCGCGCGGCGACACCGAGCGAAAGCCGCTCACCGTCGCCGATCAGCCCACCGGACACCTCGAGCTCCTCCACGGCCTCCTCAGTCATCGGCCCCCACAGTATCGAGCCGCGCCCGAACTGAGGTTTGGTCCAGGATCAGTTCGGAGACAACCACTCCGTTCAGCTCGAGCACGGGAATGCGCTCGAGCATCCGTCGCAGCAGCGCTTCATCGCTCTCGATGTCGACCTCGCGCAGCTCGAAACGGTAGCCCTCTCCGTGCAGGGCGGCGAGCTCCTCCAGCGCCTGATCGCAGAGGTGGCAGCCCGGCCGCGAGTAGAGGACGAGCTCAGCGCTCATGACACAGGGATCGGCGGGCGGCGGCTGGGGAAAGCGTCGTAGGAGAGATAGTCCGGATAGGGCAGCGCCGGCGCGAAGCGGGCGGCGGAGCCGATCATCGCCGCGTTGTCGGTGCAGAGCTCGAGCGGGACGAGCTTCAGCCTCACGCCGCGCTCGTCGCACAGCGCCCCAACCGCCTTGCGCAGCGGCCCGTTGGCCGCGACGCCGCCGCCAAGCGCGACCGCGTCCCAGTCGCCGCGCTTCAGCGCTCGTTTCAATTTCGCCGTCAGCTGCCCGACCGCCGCCGCCTGGAAACTCGCGGCGAGGTCGGCACGGCGCTCGCGCACCCCCTCAGGCCCAAGGTCGCGGCAGAGGTAGACCAGCGCCGTCTTCAGCCCACTGAAGCTGAAGTCGAGGCCGGGGTCGCGCGCCATCGCCACCGGCAGCGCGAACGCTTCTGGATCCCCATCCTCGGCCAGCCGCTGCAGCGCCGGGCCGCCAGGGAAGCCGAGACCGAGCAGACGGGCGACCTTGTCGAAGGCCTCGCCTGCCGCGTCATCGAGCGTCTGCCCGAGCACCTCGTGGGCGGCGTGGTCGCGCACGCCCGCCAGCAGGGTGTGTCCGCCGCTGGCCAAGAGGCAGAGGAAGGGCGGCTCGAGCGGCTCCGGGGCGAGGAAGTTGGCGGCGACGTGTCCCTGCAGGTGGTCGACCGGGATCAGCGGCAGCCTTCGCGGCGCGGCGATCGCCTTGGCGGTGCTGAGCCCGACCAGCAGCGCCCCGATCAGGCCGGGGCCGGCCGTCACCGCGACGGCGTCGATCTCCTCGAGCGAGACGCCGGCTTCGCCGAGCGCCGAGTCGACTACCGGCACCGCCAGCTCCAGGTGGTGACGGGAGGCGACCTCAGGCACTATCCCGCCGAAGAGGGCGTGAGCCTCGTCCTGCGAGGAGATCACGTTGGAGAGGATCTTCGGCCCGTCGACAACAGCCGCGCAGGTGTCGTCGCAAGAGGTCTCTATCGCGAGGATCACGGCCGGCTCAGTCCAGCCACATGATCAGGGCGTCCTCGCCATTGTCCTGGTAATAGCGAGGCCGAACCCCAGCCGAGCGGAAGCCGAGCTTCTCGTACATCGCGATCGCGTCGCGGTTGGAGACCCGCACCTCGAGCGTGAAGGGAAGCTCGTCGCCCGCCTCGGAGATCAACTGGGAGATCAGGCGACTGGCGACTCCTTGCCGGCGCTGCTCCGGCGCCACGGCGACGTTCATCACATGCCAGACGCGGTCGTAGCGCGAGCAGACGACGTAGCCGAGCAGCTCGTTGCTCGCGGTCGCGGCGAGGCAGATCCCCGACGGCTTGGACAGCTCGAGCACGAACATCGCCAGCGACCAGGGCGTCGGAAAGGAGCGCCGCTCGATCGAGATCACCGCCGGCAGGTCGCTGTAGGCGAGCCGCCGCACCGGCGAATCGCCGCTCAGCTCACTCGGCTGCTTTGACAGAGTCTCGCTCACGCCACCGTTCCGCATCGGGGGGTCTCAGGTAGATCGGGGCGACGGAAGCGGATTCGTCCTCACCGGGCTTGGCCGCGGCAAGGGCACAGATGTGCCGCGCGGCGACGTGATGCACGGGGTCGGCGTCGTCCGGGATCTCGACGGCCCGGCTCGTCAACTGCTGCCGAAATCGTACCGCGCCCGATCCCCCGCACAGCGCCGGTTCCGGCAACGAGGGGATCCGCGTGGCAAGCTCCTCTGGGGTCCCGAGCCAAGTTCCCCATAGTCGCTCGCCTCCTGCTGAGTAAACCGCCGCCGCAACCTCGCCGCGGCGGGCGTCGAGGATGGCGAGGCAACGTCGCTCGCCGGCCACCTCACCGAGCCCCCGCCCCAGCGCGTCCAGCGTGCCGACGCCGCTCAGCGGCAGGCCGCGGCTCAGGCCCAGCGCTCGCGCCGTGGCGATGCCGACCCGCAGACCGGTGAAGGAGCCGGGGCCGATCCCAACCGCGATCCGCTCGACCGATTCCCAGCCCCCGGATGCCTCCGCCGCCCGCTCGACCTCCGCCAGCAACGCAGTGGTGTGCTGCGGACCCCCCTTCTCGGAGAGACCGAGCTGCGCTTCGTACAGCACCTCGCCGTCGCTCACCGCGGCGGCGGAGGTGTCGGCGGTCGCGGTGTCGAAGCCGACCGTTATCAGCGTCCCGCTACCTCGGAACCGTGAAGACGAAGGAACCGACCCGCTTGCCCTGCACGAACCAGCTCACCCGGTGCTTACCAGGGATATTGGAGGTGATCTTGTTGACGTAGAGCGTCCCCTTGACCGCTTCCTGTTTGGGCGCGCAGAGGTTTTTCTTGGTCGGAAATTTGACGCAGACCGTGTAGAAGACGTCCGCCTTGTTGCTGCGGAAAAATGCGCCCTTCTTGCGGGCCCTCTGGCAGACGTGCGCCGGCTTTGCGTTCTGGGACAGGCCGCAGGCGACGTAGTGCTTGAATGCGGCACCCTTGGCCGAAGCGGGAGCGGCGCTGGCCAACAGCGCAATCCCCAACCCGATCGCCGTCAGCGTCTTCAGTCCCCTCATTCAGCGCTTCCCTTCTTCGGTTTGCATTCCCGGGCGATGCTACAGGGCGGCATCCCTCCGAAACACGCCTATTTGGGGTCCGATGCGCTGCCCACTTCGATTTGACGCCGGTCGCCGCCGAGGTGGGTGAGGCGCAGCTCCAACACGCGCCGTCCAGCCAGCTGCGGCTCGGCAACCGCCGGCCACTCGACAAAGGCGACTGAGTCGGCATCGAGGTAGTCGTCGAGCAGTGCTGGGTCCTCGTCGTCGAGCCCGCCGAGGCGGTAGAGGTCAAGGTGAGAGACCGGCAACCGGCCGTGGTAGCGCTGGCCGATCGTGAAGGTCGGCGAGGTGACCGGGCCCTCGACCCCAAGCGCCCGGCAGGCGCCGCGGATCAGCGTCGTCTTGCCTGCCCCCAGCTCGCCGCTGACGACGACGACGTCCCCGGGCTCGAGACGCGCGGCGATCCGCGCCCCCACCGCTTCGGTTTCGGCAGCAGAGTCGCTCTCGACTCTCTCCACTGTGCCGCTCAACCGAAGAAGTCGAGCTGGTCGGCCGAGGGCGGCGGGCCTGGATCCGAGGCCTCCTCGATCTCCTCCTCCGGCTCCGGTTGCGGCGCACCGGGAGGCGGGCCGGCGAGCAGGCGTGGCAGCAGCTCGAAGTCGGCCTGCAGAGTCTCCTTCACCGCCGGCGTACGCAGCGCCGCAGCGGGGTGGAAGAGCGGCAGCAGAAAGACGGTGCGGCCACCCAGCTCGTGGACCTGCGGCGTTCCCCGCACTCGGGTGATCCCGGCCGGATTGCCGCTCAAGAGCTTGGTGGCGAAGTTGCCCAGCGTGCAGACGACCCGCGGCTCGATCAGCCGCACCTGCTCAAACAGGTAGGGCCGACAGGCCTCGATCTCCAATGGCTGGGGGTCGCGATTACCCGGCGGACGGCTCTTCAGCACGTTGGCGATGAAGACGTCGTCGCGGGAGAGACCGATCCCCTCCAGCATCTGGTTGAGCAGTTGGCCCGCACGACCGACGAAGGGCAATCCCTGACGGTCCTCTTCGGCGCCGGGCGCCTCGCCGACGAACATCACCTCGGCGTCGGCGTCCCCCGCCCCGAACACGGCCTTGGTCCGCGTCTCGTGCAGGGGGCACCTGGCGCACGCCTGCACCTCTTTGTAGAGATCGACCAGCTTGGCGCGCCGCTCCTCCGCAGTGAGGCTCATCGACGCGGGATGCTAACCGCGCTGCCGACTTTGACCCCACTCCACTGTGGTCAAAGTCGGAAGCGGCGCACTAGGGCAACGGCTCCCAGGCCCAGGATGCTCTTGACCCGACGTCGTCCTTCTCTTCGAGGTAGCGGCGAAACTCCTGCAGCTCCGCCGGCTCGATCCCGTAGACATGGTCTGCCTCAGGGAAGCGGTGCGAGCGCACCTCCTCGCTGTAGCGGCCGACGCCCTCGACCATCGCCGCGTGGATATCGCCGTAGCGCTTGACGAATTTGGGCGAGCGCCCGGTCGTGATCCCGAGCAGGTCGTGGAAGACGAGGACCTGGCCAGCGGTCGCTGGGCCGGCGCCGATGCCGATCGCCGGAATATCGAGCTTCTCGACGATCGCCTCGGTGATTGCCGCCGGAACCGCCTCGAAGACGATCGAGAAGCAGCCGACCGACTGCAGGGCAAGGGCGTCCTCGAGCAGCTGGATCGCGCTCTGCGCAGTCTTGCCCTGGGTCTTGTAGCCACCCAGGGCGGTCGCGGTCTGCGGCGTCAGCCCGACATGCCCCATGACCGGGATGCCGGCGCGGACGATTGCCCGCGCCCGCTCGACTGAGGTCCCCCCCGCCTCCAGCTTGACCACCTGACAGCCGGTCTCCTTGACCAGTCGCTGGGCATTCTGGACGGCGAGCTCGTTGCTGGCCTCGTAGCTGCCCATCGGCATGTCGCCGACCATCAGCGGCGTCTTCAGGCCACGTCGGACGGCTTTGCCGAGCATGATCATCTCGTCCATCGAGACCGGCTCGGTGCCGGGATAGCCGAGCACGACCATCGCCGCCGTGTCGCCAACCAGAACGAGATCGACCTCCGCCTCCTCGGCGACCCGCGCCGAGGGGTAGTCGTAGGCGGTGACCATCACGATCGGTTCGCCGGCCTCATTCATCTCGGCGAGGCGAGGCAGGGTCACTGGCGCGCGCTCAGTCATCCGAGCACCTCCTGTGAGAGCAGCACCTCCGGGTGGCTGTCGACCGCCACCGCCCGATTGGCGTCGTCGACGTGGACAACAACCGGCGAGTAGGTCTCCAGGTCGCTCTCGTCGTAGGCGCCAAAGGAGGCAACGATGATCTTGTGCCCGGGCCGGGTCAGATGGGCGGCGGCGCCGTTCACCTGCATGGCGCCCGAGCCGGGCTCGCCGTCGATCACGTAGGTGACGAAGCGGGCCCCGTTGTCGATGTCCCAGACGTGGACCTGCTCGTTGGTGATCAGGTCGGCGCTCGCCATCAGCTCGGTGTCGACCGTGATGCTGCCGATGTAGTCGACGTCGCAGTCGGTCACCGTTGCCCGGTGGATCTTGGACTTGAGCATCTGCCTCTGCATCAGGTACCTGCCTCCCCCTCTTCATCGCCTGCGATTGTCAAGTTGTCGATCAGCCGCGCGCCGCCGACCTGCGCGGCGAGCGCGACCAAGACCGGGTGGCCGTTCAGCTCGGCCACCGGCTGCAAGTTCTCTTCGTCGCGGGCCTCCAGGTACTCCGGCTCGACCCCTGCCGCCTCCAGCTCGCGTCGCCCGGCTTCAATCCCGGCGGCAAGCGAATCCTCGATGGCGACCCGCTCGACTACGCGAAGCGCTCGTGAGAGCGCAGTCGCCCGCTCGCGATCCTCGACAGCGAGGTAGGCGTTGCGTGAGCTCATCGCCAGGCCGTCGGGCTCGCGCACGATCGGCAGCGCCTCAACTCGCAGCGGGAAGTCGAGGTCGCGGACCATGCGGCGAATCGCCGCCACCTGCTGGGCGTCCTTCTGGCCGAAGTAGGCGACATCGGGCTGGACGGTGTTGAAGAGCTTGGCGACGATGGTGGTGACGCCACGGAAGTGCTCGGGGCCGCGCCGCGACGGATCGCCACAGAGCACCTCGGTGAGCCCCGCGACTTCGACCTGGGTGGCGAATCCATCCGGATAGACCGCCCCGACCGGGGGCGCGTAGACGAAGTCGACACCAGCCTCGTCTGCCAGCTCGGCGTCGCGCTCCTCGTCCCGCGGATAGCGGTCCAGGTCCTCGCCAGGACCGAACTGAGCTGGGTTGACGAAGAGGCTCATCACGACGACGTCGCACTCAGCCCGCGCTGCGCGCAGCAGCGAGAGATGGCCCTCGTGCAGGTATCCCATCGTGGGCACCAGGCCGATCGAACGGCCCTCGGCGCGCGGCGCGGCCAGCAGGTCACGCAGCTCGTCCTTGGCGCGGACGAGCTTCACGCCTGCTCTTGCATGCGAAGGCTCGGTTAGTGCGAGGTTCATGAGTGGTCCATGCCCTTGGTTGCGGGTCACGGCCGAAACTTCAGTATAGGCACTCAGCGGCGAAACTCTATGGCCTTGATCACACGGGCCGGGACGCCAGCGGCGATCGAGCCCTCTGGCAGATCTACGGTGACCACAGAGTTTGCTCCGATCACGCAGCGATCGCCGATTTTCACGCCGCTGGTCACCGCGCAGTTGACCCCGAACCAGCAGTTGGAGCCGATTCTGACCGGGCCCTTGCTGGTGAATCCCTGCCAGGTGATCGGTGTGCCCGGGTCGTCGAAGCGATGCTCTCCGTCGCCGACGAAGCAACCGTTGGCGAACATCGTGTGATCGCCGATCTCGATCCGCTCGTAGGCGGCAAGCATCGTGTTGCGGTTGAGGAAGCAGCCGGCGCCGATCGCGATCCGGGCCTCGGGGGCGAGAGTCAGCCAGCAACCCGGCTCGAGCAGCGTCCCCTCGCCGATCGCCAGCCGGCCCTCGTCGAGCGCCTCCAGCAACTCGCCCTCGACCGGCTGGCGGACGAAGAAGCCTCCTCGCGCCGCGTGGCGAGCGATCCGCCAGCGCCGCAGGGGCCGTCGGTTGCGCTCGTACCAGCGCCGCTTTTGCCACCACAATCGCCAGCCCCGCTGCTCGCCCATCTTCCTAGCTTTCCAGAGCCCCCGGCAGTAAGGTCGGCTCGCAAATCCGGCCAAGGAGGAGGCAGGCGATGGGGATGTTCGAGATGAGTCCGGAGCAGGTCGTCGAGTGGCGGCAGAAGTTCCGCGAGCTGATGGCTCCGCATGTCAACGGCGAAGATGTCTTGGCCGCAGCAGGATTCCGGCGCGGCGGCGCCTCGGCCAGCATGGTCGCCTCCAAGGCGCAGCTCGGCGGAATCGTCTACGCCGGGATCAAGCTCTTCAACAAGAAGAAAGCGGGCGGGTTGCCGGAGCGGGTGATGCTGGTCGTCACCCCCGACAAGCTCTACGCCTTCAACTTCGGCTTCAAGGGCCGCAGCTACAAGATCAAGGAAGAGGCGGCCGTCTGGGACCGCGCGGGCTTGAAGGTCACCACCGAGCGCAAGAGCGGGATGACTGTGCTGACCCTCGAGTCGCCTGCCGAGGGCGAGAAGGCGACCCTGGTTGGAGTCGGAGTCAAGGACGACCCGCTCAGCCAGGAGCTGATCGGCGTCCTGCAGGGCGCAGCCCCGGTCGACGCCTGACGATGGCGATCCACAAGCAGCGCGGCGGGCGCTACTGGTACTACTGGCTGATCATCGTCGGCGGTACCCTCTTCGTGATCGCCTACTTCGCAACCGACGGCTTTGGCCTGAGGCCATGACCGCCGCGAGCGAGACTCTGCGCGGCGGCATCGATCTCGGCGGGACCAAGATCCAGACGGTGATCGTCGATGCCGGCGGAGCGGTGCGCGGTGAAGCGCGCCAGCCCACCCCCACCTCCGGTGGCCCGACCGACGTCGCCCGCGCAATGGAGGATGCCCTGCGCGAAGCTGCCTCTGCCGCCGGTACCAAGCCCGAGGATCTGGCCGGGGTCGGCGTCGGCTCCCCCGGTGACGCCGACGGCAGCACCGGCATCGTCTCAGGAGCCCGCAATCTGCCCGGCTGGGAAGGCAGCTTTCCGCTCGGCGAAGTCTTGTCGGAGGCGCTCGGAACTGAGGTCCGGATCGGCAACGACGTTCAGGTAGCGGTCGAAGGCGAGTACGCGCTCGGCGCCGGCAAGCAGCACAAATCGCTGCTCGGCGTCTGGTGGGGAACCGGCGTCGGCGGGGGGATCATCCTCGACGGCGAGCCTTGGCTCGGACGGGGCGCCGCAGGCGAGATCGGGCACATGGTCGTCAAGCGCGACGGCGCCCGCTGTCCCTGCGGGCGGCGCGGCTGCATGGAGGCCTACGCGGGCCGGGCGGCGATGGAAGCGAAGGCCCGCCACGAACACGCGCAGGGAGTCGAGACCGAGATCTTCAAGATCATGGAGAAGCGCGGCAAAGACCGGCTGACCAGCTCGGTCTGGGAGCACGCCTTGCGCGAGGGCGACGCCCTCACGGAGAGCCTGCTGCGCCGGGCCGTTCGCTATCTCGGCACTGGGATCGCCTCGGCGGTCAACCTGCTCGACGTCGAAGCGGTGGTGATCGGCGGCGGCCTCGGGGTGCGTTTCGGCGACCACTTCATGGACGATCTTCACAAGGAGATGCACAAGCACCTCTTCGTCGACGACAACCCGCCCCTGATGCAGGTCGCCGAGCTCGGCGACCTCGGTGGCGCGATCGGCGCCAGCCTCCTGGTCGGCCGCTGAGCAGCGTCAGGCGGGCTGGGAAATCTTCAGTCCCTGTTCTTTGGCAGCCTGGCCCAGGCGCTCGTCATAGGTGACAAGGACCCCGATCTCGTCGCGAATGCTGAGAGCGGTCGCCAGGTGAAGCGCATCGAGGCTGCGCAACCCAGCCGGCTCCAACTCGATGGCGATGTCGAGGATCGCGTCGTCGAGCGGGAGCAGCGAAATTCCCTCCAGCCAGCCACGTGCATCTCTCGCGTATTTGGCGCCGCGACGAGCGCAGGCCCGAACCGACTCAACTGCCAGAAGAGCGCTGGACACGTACCCCTCCCATTCGGCCAACTCCACCAGCAGCGCGCCACGCTCGGCCTCACAAAGCAGCGTCTTTACGTAGGCCGAGCTATCCAAATACGCAATCCGACTGACTACAGACGCTCCTCTCGGATCTCGTCAAGGATCTCACGGCTCGCGGGTCCCGCGGCGGGCGCCCTTCTTGGACCTGAGGCCAGCGTAAGCAAATCGGCACTTGGCATGCTGGCCCCTCGCTCGGCAACCAGGCGGGCTATCGGCGAATCGGCCGGTCCGGATGGTACGAGTCGAGCAACCTCCCGCCCCCGCTCGGTGACCCGGAAGCTACCGCCCTCCTTGACCTCCATGAGATAGCGCGACAGGTTTTGCCGAAGCTCACGCACGCCTACCGAGTTCATGTGCGCCACGGTAGCACATGGTCTCGTGCCTCGTCGTGTTGTCTACACTCGCCCCGCCGCCTGGCGCTGCTGACGGGCGATCGCGTCGACCAGGACGGCGAGCAGCAGGACACCGCCGGTGACCATGAACTTGACCGCCGAGGAGAGCGCCAGCAGGTCCATTCCGTTGGAGATCGAGCCGATCACCAGGGCGCCAAGCAGGGCCGTCCAGACTGAGCCGCGACCACCGAAGAGGCTGGTCCCCGCGATCACCGGCCCGGCGATCGCGAGCAGCAGCAGTTCGCTGCCGCCGGAGTTCTGGTTTACCGCAAGCAGGCGCGACGCCCCCATGATGCCGCCGATCGCCGCCATCGCGCCGGCGATGCCGAAGACGGCCACCCGCACGCCGTTGATCCGGATCCCAGCCCGGCGCGCGGCCTCAGCGTTGCCTCCGACGGCGTAGACGTGACGGCCGAAGCGGGTGCGCTTGACCACGTACTCCATGCCGACGACGAAGGCGAGCAAGATCAACACAGCCAGAGGCACGCCCCGATCGGAGTTGAGGATCGCCACGACGACGATCGCGATCGCCGCGACGAGCACGATCCGAAAGACGAGCGGCGCGACGCCGCGCCCTTCGAGCCCGGCGGCGACCCGGCGGCGGTGTCCGATGAGGGCAAATGCCGCGTAGGTCCCGATCACGATCGCGGCGAAGAGCCAGCCGACGGCGTCGGAGTAGAAGGTGTTGGCCAAACCGGTGATTTTCGGATCGGTGATGTTGATCGACCCGGTCGAGCCGAGCACTTGCAACAGCGCCCCCTGCCAGGCCAGTAAACCGGCGAGCGTAACGACGAAGGAGGGGATCGCGAAGCGGCTGAACAGCGATCCCTGAAGCAGGCCGATCGCCATCCCGACCGCTATCGCGGCTGCGATCGCCAGGTATGGGCTCCAGCCGTGCTTGACGTTGAGCACCGCCATCACTGCCGCGGCCAGGCCGCTGACAGCGCCGACGGAGAGGTCGATCTCGCCGAGCAGCAGGACGTAGACGATGCCGACCGAGATCAGGCCCGTCGCGGTGATCTGCAGCATCAGGTTGGTCAGGTTCTGCGCCGAGAGGAAGCGTTCGTTCTCGAACTGGAAGATGACCCAGATCAACGCCAACCCGAGCACCACCCGGGCCGAGGCAAGGTCGCCCTGCACAACCCGGCGGAAGGTGTCGCGGCTCATCGGGCCTTCCCCTCCGTACCCCCGTTGTGATCGTTTCCGCCTTCTTCGCCGACCCCCGTGATCGCGCCGACGATGTGCTCCTCGGTCGTTTCCTCCGCGGTGAAGTCGCCGACGGCACGGCCGAGGCGCAGGACGAAGATCCGGTCCGCGACCTCGAAGACGTCGACCAGGTTGTGGCTGATGACGACGACGCCAAGGCCCCGCTCGCGCAGGCGCCGGATCAGGTCCAGGACCTGCGCCGTCTGCGCCACCCCCAAAGCGGCGGTCGGCTCATCGAGCAGTACGACCTTCGGCTCGCCGAGCAGCGAGCGGGCTACAGCGACCTGCTGGCGCTGGCCGCCGGAGAGCGTCCCGACCTCGCTGCGCAGGCTCGGGATCGTCACCGAGAGACCGGAGAGCAGCTCTCCGGTGCGGTGCTCCATCTGCGCCTCGTCGAGCTGGCGCGACACCTGTCCGGGCCCCGGCGAGATCACCTCCTGGCCGAGGAACAGGTTGGCGACGACATCGAGGTTGTCGCAGAGGGCGAGGTCCTGGTAGACGGTTGCGATGCCGAGCGCGGTGGCATCCTGGGGCCGGGAGATCGAGACCTGCTCACCGTCGAATCGAATCGTTCCCGTATCGGTGGTGTAGATGCCGGCGATCGTCTTGACCATCGTCGACTTGCCGGCTCCGTTGTCGCCGACCAGACCGACGACCTCGCCGCCGTGGACGGCGAAGTCGACCCGGTCCAGGGCCTGGACCGGGCCGAATCGCTTGCTCACTCCTTCCAGCTGGAGGAGCGCGCTCGAGCTCATCTCAGCCCGAGATTCCGGCTTCTTTGCAGGCGGCCGCGTACGGGCCGGTACAGAGTTCGGAGGGGCTGACGAAGCCGTCCGCGACCACCGTGCTCTTGACGTTTTCTTTGGTGACGGCGATCGGTTTCAGCAGGACCGAGGGCACCTTCGTCTTCCCGTTGTTGACTTCATCGGTGATTTTGCCTTTCGGCACTTCTTCCCCTTCGGCGAGCGCGACGGCGATTTCCGCGCTGATCTTCGCCTCCGGTTCGATTTCCTTGTAGACCGTCATGTACTGCTGTCCGGCGAGGATCCGCTGCAGCCCGGCGACCGTGGCGTCCTGCCCGGTCACGGGCTTTTCGGCAGGGTTGATCCCGGCCCCTTTCATCGCCGCGATCGCGCCGCCTCCGGTGTCGTCGTTGGCCGCGTAGATGCCGGCGAAGCCGTTGTTGCCGAGGGCGGTGATCGCCTGCTGCGCCTCGCGCTGGGCGTTTTCGGCGGACCAGCCCGGGGTGTCGTATTCCTTGGCGATGTTGACGCCGGCGGCTTCGAAGCCATTGTGGGCACCTTCTTTGAACAGCGCCGCGTTCGGGTCGGCCGGGTCGCCGTTGATCATGATGATCGGGCCGCTGGCGCTGCCGTCTTCTTTCAGTTTCTTGGCCAGGGTTTCGGCCTGGAGTTCTCCCACTTTGAGGTTGTCGAAGGAGACGTAGGCGTCGACTTCGCCGTTTTCGATCAGACGGTCGTAGCTGAGGACCGGCACGTTTTGGGCCTTGGCCTTTTCGGCGATCGCCGCCGCCGATTTGGAGTCCATCGGGTCGACGACGAGGACTTCGGCGCCCTGCGTCAGCGCCGCTTCGGCCTGGCTCTGCTGTTTTTCCGCGTCGCCGCCGGCGTTGTTGTAGAGGACTTCGCAGTCTTCGCAGATTTCTTCGACGGCTTTTTCGAAGTCCGGCCTGTCATTGGACTCATAGCGCGGCGTTTCGTTTTCGGGCAGCAACAGGGCGATCTTGGCGCCACCGCCACCGCTGCTGCCGCCGCAACCCGCTGCGACGGCGACGAATGCCAGCAACACACCAAGCGCGACCGGGAATCGCTTCAAAGCTGATCGGGACATGAGCTCCTCCTTTTCCGCCCTGCCCTTACCCGCTTGCCGCGTTTTCACTCTTAACCTAGCGCCGCAGAACGCCCAGCGCCAGTACCGGGTGAAATCGCCTACGCGGCAACCGGCTCGCGGCGCCTGCGCGAGCGCTTTGGCTTGGCCGGCTCGACCAGCTCGGCGAGGAAGCGGCCGGTGTGGGAGGAGGCGACCGCCGCTACCTCCTCGGGGGTGCCGGTGGCGACCACCTCTCCCCCCTCTTCGCCCCCGTCGGGACCGAGGTCGACGAGGCGGTCGGCGGTCTTGATCACGTCGAGGTTGTGCTCGATCACGACCACGGTGTTGCCGGCGTCGACCAGGCGGCCGAGCACGTCGAGCAGCCGCTGCACGTCGGCGAAGTGCAGGCCGGTGGTCGGCTCGTCGAGGATGTAGAGGGTGTCGCCGGTGGCGACTTTGGAGAGCTCGGTCGCCAGCTTCACCCGCTGCGCCTCGCCGCCGGAGAGCGTCGTCGCCGCCTGGCCGAGGCGGATGTAGTCGAGGCCGACGTCGTGGAGGGTGCGCAGCCGGCGGGCGATCTTCGGCACGTTCTCGAAGAAGCCAACCGCCTCCTCAACCGACATCTCGAGCACGTCGGCAATGCTCTTGCCCTTGAAGCGGACCTCGAGCGTCTCGCGGTTGTAGCGCCTGCCGTGGCACTGCTCGCAGGGGACGTAGACGTCGGGCAGGAAGTGCATCTCGATCTTGATCTGGCCGTCGCCACGGCAGACCTCGCAGCGACCGCCTTTGACGTTGAAGCTGAAGCGGCCCGGCTTGTAGCCGCGCGCCCGCGCCTCCTGGGTCTGCGTGAAGAGCTGGCGGATGTGGTCGAAGACGCCGGTGTAGGTGGCCGGGTTGGAGCGCGGCGTGCGGCCGATCGGCGACTGGTCGATGTTGATGATCTTGTCGATCTGGCTGAGCCCGTCGATGCCGTCGTGGGCGCCCGGGCGCAGCTTCGCCTGGTGCAGGCGGTTGGCGACCGCGTGGTGCAGCGTCTCGTTGACCAGGGTCGACTTGCCCGAGCCGGAGACGCCGGTGACGCAGCAGAAGACGCCGAGCGGGATCGCCACGTCGATCCCCTTCAAGTTGTGTTCGCGGGCGCCGCGCACGAGCAGCGCCCCGCGCGGCTCGCGGCGCTCGGCCGGGACCTCGATCGCCCGCTTGCCCGAGAGGTACTGGCCGGTCAGCGAAGCCGGGTCCTTGGCGACGTCGGCCGGCGTGCCGGCGGCGATCACGTGGCCGCCGTGTTCGCCCGCTCCAGGGCCGAGGTCGACGAGATGGTCGGCGGCCCGCATCGTCCCCTCGTCGTGCTCGACCACGATCACCGTGTTGCCGAGGTCGCGCAGCCGGTCGAGCGTTCCGATCAGCTTCTCGTTGTCGCGCTGGTGCAGACCGATCGAGGGCTCGTCGAGCACGTACATCACGCCGACCAGGCTGGAGCCGATCTGGGTCGCCAGGCGGATCCGTTGCGCCTCGCCGCCGGAGAGCGAGCGCGCCGAGCGGGCGAGGGAGAGATAGCCGATGCCGACGTTCTCGAGGAAGGCGAGCCGTTCGGTGATCTCGCGCACGATCAGCCGCGCGATCGCCCGCTCGGTCTCGGTCATCTCCAATGTCGCTATCCACTCAGCTGCCGCTCGGGCCGAAAGCGCCGTGTACTCGGCGATGCTGATCCCGCCGACCTTGACCGCGAGGCTCTCCGGCCGCAACCTTGCCCCTTCGCACTGCGGGCAGGGCTGCTCGGCCATGTAGCTCTCGATCCGCTCGCGGTTGGTCTCCGAGTCGGTCTCCTCATAGCGACGCTGCAGGTTGTTGACGATTCCCTCGAAGCGGACCTTGTAGGAGCGGCGGCGGCCGAAGCGGTTGGTGTAGGTGACCTGATGGCGATCGCCACCGGTGCCGAAGAGGAAGATCTCCTTCTCCGATTTCTTCAGCTTCGACCACGGCTTGTCGAGGTCGACCCCGTACTCCTCGGCGACGGCGGCGATCAGGCGCTTCCAGTAGGCGGTGATCCCACGGTTCCAGGGCTGCAACGCCCCCTCACCCAGCGAAAGGGTCGGGTCGGGGACGACCAGCTCGGGGTCGATCACCCGCTGGAAGCCGAGCCCATGGCAGCGCTCGCAGGCCCCGTGCGGCGAGTTGAAGGAGAAGATCCGCGGCTCCAGCTCGGGGATCGAGGTGCCGCACTCGAGGCAGGCGAACTGCTCGGAGAAGAGCATCGTCTGCTCGGAGTCGCCGACGATCTCGACTTCGACCAGACCGGCGGCGAGTCCCGCCGCGGCCTCGACCGACTCCGAGAGGCGGCGGCGCAGGTCGGTCTTCATCACCAGCCGGTCGACGACGACCGAGACATCGTGTTTGTACTTCTTGTCGAGGACGATCTCCTCATCGAGGCGGCGCAGCTCGCCGTTCACCTCGACCCGCGAGTAGCCCTCGAGCCGCATCTGCTCGAGCAGCTTCCCGTACTCGCCTTTGCGCCCCCTCACAACGGGCGCCATCACCATGAATTTCGTCCCCTCGTCGAGCGTCATCAGCCGGTCGACGATCTGCTCCTGCGTCTGGCCGGTGATCTCGGCCCCGCAGGTGGGACAGTGGGGCACGCCGATCCGTGCCCAGAGCAGGCGCAGGTAGTCGTAGATCTCGGTCACCGTGCCCACGGTCGAGCGCGGGTTGCGCGAGGTCGTCTTCTGGTCGATCGAGATCGCCGGCGAGAGCCCCTCGATCGAGTCGACGTCGGGCTTCTCCATCAGACCGAGGAACTGGCGCGCGTAGGCGGAGAGCGACTCGACGTAGCGGCGCTGGCCCTCGGCGTAGATCGTGTCGAAGGCGAGGCTCGACTTGCCCGAGCCCGACAGCCCGGTGATCACGATCAGCGCGTCACGGGGCAGCTCGACGTCGATGTCCTTCAGGTTGTGCTCACGCGCACCCGAAATCACGATCCGCTCAGAGGCAGCCACTGAGGATCATTCTAGAGACCCGAACAGATGTTCCCCCAGCGCTTAGCGACGCCGTTCCGCTCTCTGCGGCGAATAGTCGCAGGTAGCAGAACTGCTACCTGCGATCCGTGGCAACCATCCCCCAGAAAGAGTTGCGCAACAACGTCGCCGAAGTCCTGCGACGCGCCGAAGCCGGCGAGGAGTTCACGATTACGGTTTCCGGGCGTCCCGTGGCGGAGCTCGGTCCTACGCGCAAGCAGCAATGGGTCGACTCGGCATCCCTGAAAGATCTTTGGGCGCTGCCTCCTGATCCGACGCTCATGCGCGACTTGGAGGAGTTCGGCGGAGACCTCCAGGATCCCTGGGAGACCTGAGGCGTGCGCATCGTCTTCGACACCTCTGCTCTGATCGAAGGCAATGCACTGCCGGGCGGCATCGAATCATCGATCAGCACCGTCTCCGTCGCCGAGCTGCACTTCGGGCTGCTCGTCGCCCCGGACGAGCAAACCCGGGCCGAACGAGCGGTGCGCCTAGGCTTGGTCGAGGCTCGCTTCCCGAAACCGTTGCCAGTGGATGACCGAGTAGCTCGAGAGTGGGGTCGGCTAAAAGCCGCCGTCCGCCATCGGGGTGGTCAACCCCGCAAACGCACCGCCGACCTCGCAATCGCCGCGACGGCAATTACCCACGGCGCAGAACTCGTCACTCACAACGCCAAGGACTTCAAGATCATCGACGACCTGGTCGACCTTCGCGTTCCCTAGCTGCTCAGCGGCCGATCGACTGCTGGTACAGGGTAAAGCCGATTCCCGAGCAGACGGCGGCGATGATCCAGAAGCGGAGCATGATCTTGGTCTCCGACCAGGCCATCATCTCGAAGTGGTGGTGCAGCGGGGCCATCAGCAGGACGCGACGGCGGAAGGCCTTGAAGGAGAAGACCTGGATCGCGACCGAGAGGGCCTCGATCACGAAGATGCCGCCGATGATGATCAGCAGCACCTCGGTCTGGGTCATCACTGCCAGCGCCCCGATCGCCCCGCCGAGGCCCAGCGAGCCGGTGTCCCCCATGAAGATCGAGGCCGGGAAAGCGTTGAACCAGAGGAAGCCGACGCAGGCGCCGACCAGGCAGGCGGAGAGCAGCGCCAGGTTCTGCTGCTCGTTGGTGACGAAGCAGATCGCCGTGTAGGCGAGCAGGACGATCGCGCAGGAGCCGGCGGCGAGGCCGTCGAGGCCGTCGGTGAGATTGACGCCGTTGGAGGTGCCGGCGATCACCAGGAAGACCAGGACGAAGTAAAGGACCGGGCCGAGTTCGAGACTGGCATCGCCGATGCGGAAGAAGAGCGTCGGCTCGAGGCCGACCTCGTGGCGCGCCACCCACCAGAGGCCGAGCGCGAGCAGCAGCTGCCCAACCAGCTTCCAGCGCGCCGAGAGGCCGAGCGAGCGGCGTTTGACGATCTTGATGAAATCGTCGGCGAATCCCAGCGCGGCGCAGCCGAGAGCGACGCCGAACACGGCCAGGCTCTGGGCGTCGCGATCGGAGAGGACCAGGTAGGGGACACAGATCGCGGCGAAGACGATCAGCCCGCCCATCGTCGGCGTGCCTGCCTTGGCGTGGTGCTCCTGCGGCCCATCCTCGCGGATGTGCTGGCCGAACTCCTTCACCCGCAGGTACTCGATGAACTTGGGGCCAAGAAAGATGCAGATCAGCATCGCCGCCATTCCCGCTATCAGGACTTCGCCCATCAGCGCAACTCCGCCAGCGCCTCGGCGACCGCCTCGAGGCCCGCCGAGCGCGAGCCCTTGACCAGGATCGCGTCACCCGGCTCTAGCTGGGCCGCAAGCAGCTCGGCCGCCTCGGCAGGGTCGCCGACGAGCTCGTCGGGGTCGTAATCGCGGGCCGGCTCCCCCACCCCGATCAGCATGTCGACACCCTCGGCGCGCGCATGGGCGCCAACCTCGCGGTGGTATCCCGGGGCGCCCGGACCCAGCTCGGCCATCTCGCCGAGCACGGCGATGCGGCGAGGCCCCTCGATCGAGCCGAGGTGATCCAGCGCCGCGCGCATCGACACTGGGTTGGCGTTGTAGCAGTCGTTCACCAGGACGATCCCGTCTCCAAGCTCGAGGCGCTCGCCCCGGAAGCGAGAGAAGCCTATGCTCGCAGCGCGGTCGGCCATCCCCTCGAGCGGTGCGCCGAGGGCGACCCCGGCGGCGAGGGCGGCGAGGGCGTTGGTCAGATTGTGGCGCTCGTCGAAAGGAAAGTGGAAGCGCGCCCGGCCGGACGGAGTGGTGATCAGAGCCTCCGTCACGCCCTCAGCGACCCGCTGCTCGGTCGCCTCCACGTCGCCGCCGGGGCCGAAGCGGAGGAGGTTGGGGGCAGCGTCGAGATGGGGCTCGAGCTCGCCTGCCTCGACCGGCGCTACCACCGTGCCATCGCCCGGCAGCGCAGCGAGGATCTCGGCCTTGGCCGCCGCCACCGCCTCGATCGAGCCGAGCAGCTCTACGTGGACCGGACCGACGTTGGTGATCACAGCTACGCGGGGCTCCGCGATCGCCGCCAGCTCAGCGATCTGGCCAGGGGCACGCATCGCCATCTCCAGCACCAGCAGCTCGGTGTCCGCAGGGGCTTCGAGCAGAGTCAGCGGCAGGCCGATCTCGGTGTTGAGGTTCTCCCGGTTGGCGTGAACGCGGCCGGGCAGCAGCGCCCGCGCGATGTCCTTGACCGAGGTCTTGCCGACCGAGCCGGTGATGCCGACCACTGGCACGCCGAGCCGGTGGCGCCAGGCGCTCGCCAGACCCTGCAGCGCGGCGAGCGGGTCGGCGACGGCGAAGACCCAGGCGCCCTCGAGTCCAGTCGCGCGCTCCGGGCTCACGACCACGCCCCAGGCGCCGGCCGCGATCGCTGCCGCCGCGAACTCGCCGCCATCGACCCGCTGGCCGCGCAGGCCGAAGAAGAGGTCGCCCTCCGCTGCCTCGCCGGAATCGATGATGCCGCGCCGCGGATCGCCCGGCCTGCCCCGCGCGACGATCTCCGCGCCCATCGCCGCCCCGATCTGCTCCGGGGTCAGGTTCACAACCGGCGCAACTCCTCTCGCGCCACCTCGCGGTCGTCGAAAGGCAGCTTGCGCCCGTTCTCGAACTCCTGCCCCTGCTCGTGACCCTTGCCGGCGATCACCACGGTGTCGCCGGGCTCGGCCTGGGACAGGGCCAGGGCTATCGCGGCACGACGGTCGACCTCGACCTCGACCCCATCGCGATCGTCAATGCCGGCGAGGATCTCGGCGACGATCGCCTCGGGATCCTCGGAGCGCGGGTTGTCCGAGGTGACGATGGCCAGATCGGAAAGCTCAGCCCCGGCGCGACCCATCTGCGGACGCTTGCCGCGATCGCGATCGCCGCCGGCGCCGAAGACCGAGATCACCCGGCCTTCGCCCAGCCGCCGCGCCGCCCGCAGCACGTTCTCCAGCGAGTCGGGAGTGTGGGCGTAGTCGACGAGAACGGCAAAGGGCTGTCCCTCGTCGATCGGCTCGAAGCGCCCCGGCGGAGGCGCCGCGCGAGCCAGCCCGGCGGCCGCGGCCCCCGGCTCGACCCCAAGCGCCACAGCCACCGCAAACGCCCCAAGCGCATTGGCCACATTGAAATGCCCCGGCAACGCAATCCGCACCCCCAACTCGCCGCCGATGGGCCCAAAACGGGACGCATGGTCCCGTTTTAGGCCCATCGGCGGCGTAGTGACGGTGAACTCGGCGCTGGTGGCGCTGAGAGTGATGTCGTGGGCGACTAGATCCGCGTCCGCTCCCTCGGTGGACAACGTGACGCACTCGAATTCCTCGGCGAGGCGGCGCCCGTAGCGGTCGTCGACGTTGACGATCGCCGTCGCCGGGCCCATCTCGAAAAGCAAGCGCTTCGAGCGAAAGTAGTCCTCCATGTCGGCGTGGAAGTCGAGATGGTCTTGGGTCAGGTTGGTGAACAGAGCGACATCGAAGTGGATTGCGTCAGCGCGATGCAGCACGAGCGCGTGCGAGGACACCTCCATCGCACAGGCACGATCGCCGCCATCGAGCATGCGCCTGAAGGTCGCCTGCAGATCGATTGCCTCCGGCGTAGTCCGCTCAACCTCCTCCTCAACCCCGCCGACGACCTGCTTGACCGTCCCCAGCAACCCGCACTGCATCCCGGCCGACTCAAGAATCTCCCGCAGCAAGAAGGCGGTAGTCGTCTTCCCATTGGTCCCGGTAATGCCGGCGATCTTCAATTCGGCAGTGGGATCCTGGTGAAACCGCGCCGCCATCGGGGCCATCGCCGCTCGTGCGTCCTCGACCAGAACTTGGGGAACCGAGAGCGTGGGAAGCTCGCGCTCGACCACGAGCGCCGTGGCCCCAGCCTCAACCGCCGCCGCACCAAACTCATGCCCATCAACCTTCTCCCCAGGCACGCAGAAGAACAACGTCCCAGGCCTCACCCGACGACTGTCATAAGCAAGCTCAGAAATCTCAACCGACTCGTCGCCAACGACCCGGGCCGACCCAGCTACGCCAGCAAGCTCATCCAATCTCACGGCGGCGATTGTAAGCCGGGGGGCGG
>DATFVC010000088.1:0-7587 GCA_035260485.1 Solirubrobacterales bacterium
GGTTGCACGCCGGATCCGGGCAGCGCAGCTCCATGCGGGTCGCCTGCTCCTTGCCCGGGTGATAGAGCGGCACGCGCACGAGCGCCGACCGGTTACGCCGCGACCACGCGACGTAGGTCGGCGCCTCGTAGCCGGGCACGAGGCGCTTGTAGGAGTTCACCCACTGGGCGAAGATCGAGCTCAGCTCGCGCGCGTGGCGCAGCTGGCCGGCGATGAAGGCCTTCGCCGTGGCAGAGAGGAAGTACTGGTCGTCGGCGTCGAAGAAGGCGTTCCTGCCGTCTTTGGTCAGCGACTGGTGGACGTGCATGCCGGAGCCGTTCTCGCCGAACAGCGGCTTCGGCATGAAGGTCGCGTGCCAGCCGTATTTCATCGCGTACTCCTTGACGACGATGCGGTAGGTCATACAGTCGTCGGACATCTGCAGCGCGTCCTTGTAGCGCATGTCGACCTCGTGCTGGGAGGGGCCGACCTCGTGGTGGGCGTACTCGACGTGGATGCCCATCTTCTCCAGCGCCAGGATCGTCTCGCGGCGCACGTCTGAGCCGGCGTCGAGGGTGGTCAAGTCGAAATAGCCGCCCTCGTCGAGGACCTCCGGCACGCCGCTCTGCGGCTTGGCCGAACGGAAGTAGAAGTACTCGAGCTCGGGGCCGATGTTGTAGGCGTCGAAGCCCATCTCCTCGGCGCGCTTGAGGGCGCGGCGCATGATCCAGCGCGGGTCGCCCTCGTAGGGGTCGCCCCCGGGGACGCGCACGTCGCAGAACATACGGGCGACGGCGTTCTCCTCCTCGGGCCGCCAGGGGATGATCGCGAAGGTCGAAGGATCGGGCATCGCGATCATGTCCGACTCCTCGATCGGGTTGAAGCCGGTGATCGAGGAGCCGTCGAAGCCCATGCCGCCCTCGAGCGCGTCCTCGAGCTCGGCTGAGTTGATCGAGAAGCTCTTCAGCTGACCGAGGACATCGGTGAACCAGAGTCGGATGAAGCGAACGTCGCGCTCCTTGACGATCTCGGCTACATCAGCGGCGCTCGTTGGTTGCTCTGCCATTGGGGTCTCCTTCTGTGGGGCGACTGGAGTCTGTCTGAAAATCCCCGCGCACGTCTGGCGGCGGCGGACGCTGCGCGGTCCGGCGTCCTCAGTCGGCTAAATGGCGCTGCCACTCGGCCTCCCTGCGTCCTTGCCCCGCTTGGTCCGGCGCTCGCCAGCCGCACACACGGATTTTCAGACAAACCCCAGTCGCCTCGCCGTTAAACCATCTGGATATTTCTTCCGTATTACGGGTATGTGACGGTCGTCGCACGAGGGTTGCGGGAGCGTCCGAATCGCGATATAACTTACTTCGCGTAAGTTAATGGCTTAAAGTAAAGTAAAGGCCACGTAAAGGCTCTACGAAGCGAAATTTCGCCAAGTCCGAGCCAAAGGCGGGATGAATGTGACGGTAAAAACGGCAGTAAGCAGATTCCAGATCCACGACGAGTTGACGGCCCCCGACGAGAGCGCTCCCCTGATCAAGAGCATCCAGGCGGCCGGCGGCGCGGTGACCAAGTTCGTCGGCGTCCTCGCCGGCGCGCCTGCGGTGCTGCGCGCCTACACCCGGATGCGCTCAGAGCTGCGCGGCGGCGTTCTGCCGCTGGCGACTCGCGAGCGAATCGCCCTCGCAGTTGCCGAGTATCGACACGATTCCTACAGCATCGCCCAGCACGCGAAGTCGGCGCGGCGCGCCGGACTCGGCCTCGATGAGGTCTCGCGGGCTCGCAGCTTCAGCTCGGGCGACGCCAAGGAGGCGGCGTTGCTCGAATACCTGCAGGCGACCCTCGAGGCAGATGGCTATCCCCCCCACCACCTCCACGAGGAGGCGCGGGAGATCGGCTGGAGCGACGAGGAGATACTCGAGGCGGTGGCGCATCTGGCGCTCAACGAGTTCCAGAGTCTGATTGCCAGCGCTGCGGCGTTGCCCAAAGATCAGGCTACGCCCGAAGTTCTGCCCTCGGCTGCGTAAGCGTTGTAAGGAGCCGGGGTGGTTCTCCCGGGCGCTGTCTTTTTCGCCTTTAAGTTAGGCGTCTCTCGCTGAGTTGGCACAGCGAAAAAGTTAGCGCCGCGCCCGGGAGAACCACCCCGGCTCCTTTTCCAGCATGACCAAGACGTGCCGGGAGTTAAGCACCCATATGGACCGCTAACTCCCGGCACGTCCTACCGAGTGCGGGCGCTTTAGTCCTCTACGACCGTTGCGGTGTAAAGCAGGCGGGCGGTGGAGTAGCGGCAGCCGTAGGTGGCGCGGGCGCCTACCTTTTGCTGCGGTTCGCCCTGGCGGACGTCGGTGGTGTTGGTGCACTTGCCTGGTTCGCGGCTGGCGCGCCAGGCGTTTTTTGCTGAGAGGTTCTGGGCGAAGGCCGGGGCCCAGGTAGGGATCGTCAGGCCGACTATGTCGCCCGCTTCCACCTTCAGCGAGGCGCCGAACTTGACCGTCTGGCCCAGGTAGGGGCTGAGCACGTGGATCGAGCCCTGGCTGCGCAGGTTGTAGCGGGGCGGGTCGGTGCCGGGAACACGGCGCAGAATCGCCAGCCGCGCCTCGGGCGGAGTGCCGAAGAAGCCGTTGAAGAAGGAGCGCTGCTTGCTGGTCGGCTCCGCCAGGGTCAGCGTCCACGCCGTCACCTTGCCGTTCTTCCGCACCCGGAAGGGCAGGCTCCCCTGCTCCGTGCTGACCTGGAAGCCGGTAACGCTGCCGACCGCCTGGCAGGGCAGCTCTGGGCAGGACGGATCGGGCACGGTCGCGGTGCTGCCGAGCACGACCGTAGTGCGCGAGTTGGTCGCGGCGCCGGCGCCAGCGGCCATCACAACCAGGGCAGCGAGGCAACCGGCCAGCACTATCGCGACGGCGAGCCGGCCGCGTGCGGCGAGCCGATCGGCGACACCAGCTCTCTGCGAAGACCTCGACATGCCCATGCTCCTCTCGTAGAAAAAGCCTGCTCTGAGGGCGAAAGACTAGCCGGAGTCGCGGCTGTCAGCGAGCGGAGGGACGCTTGGCGCGCCAGTTGCTCGCGTATTCGAGCGAGACGGCGTAGCCGATCCGATCCGCACCGACCCTGTCGAAGTGCAGGGCGCGGGCGGCCGCGAGGGTCAGATCCCATGAATTGCCGCGGCTGTAGGGGCCGCGATCGATCACTTGAGTGATGATCGAGTGGCCGCGATAGACGAGCTTGACCGTGGTGCCACAGGGCAGGCTGCGATGAGCGACGCCGACGGTGTGTGGGAGCAGCAGCTGGCCGCAAGCCGTGTGCCTGCCGTAGAGGCCCGGTCCGTACCAGGTGGCGCCGGCCCATTGCATCGGGGCGAAGGCGATGCCGCTACCCGCCTGGGCATTGCCGGAGGCGACGGTTGAGGCGCCACCGGTGCTCGCCTGGGCTGGCGCCGCGATGAGAGCGATCGTGGCTACGACCAGAAGGGGAACAACCCAGCGGACAAGCCGCTGAGGGCGTTCGCAATCTGCGCGCCCAGGTACGAAGTGATCTTGCCGCCCAAGGCGGTTCCTGCCTGTCTTCATAGCTCTTTCGAACGCTTACGGGGTTAGCTGACGGGCTCGCGCTGAAAGAGCTGCGCTACGCGGCAAATGCCGGCGATTCGCCCCAACTTGTGGGTCCCCCGCTCCCCGCGGTATGTGGCGGAGATTCAGCGGAAGTTGGCAGCACGTTAGCAGACGCTAAGACAGGAAAATGTGAAGAGGTTGAAAAGGCCCCCCTCTGGCGAGGGGGGCCTTTTCCTTAGCGGGCCTGTAAGCCGGATCCTGTCGAGAGCGACCATCTATCTCACCGGGACCGAAGTCCCGAGGGGCCGCCGGAGCGGCCCTGCGGCCTACCTGGATCTCGCCGGGCAGGGTCGACGATCCTGTTTGGCCTTGCACCGGGCGGGGTTTGCCTGGCCGCCGCGTCACCGCGGCGCCGGTGCGCTCTTACCGCACCATTTCACCTTTGCCTGTACGCGGCTCACGTGTGGCCGCGCCATTGGCCGTATGTTTCTGTGGCACTTTCCCGCGGGTTTCCCCGGGTGGGCGTTACCCACCGCCCTCGCCCTGTGGTGTCCGGACTTTCCTCGAGGGGTTTTCTCTCCCCCCGCGGTCGCTCGGCCCGCCCCTCGATGGTACCGCCTGTCTCGCCGCTCGCAACAATTGCATCGAATATCCTGCGCTTTGATGCCGACCGCGGTCGTCACCGGAGCTGGAAACGGGCTCGGTCGCGCGATCGCCCTCGACCTCGCGAGCCGGGGCTTCCTCGTCCATGCCACCGACCTCGACTCCGATGCGGCCGCGCGCACGGCCAAAGAGATCGGCGCCGGGGGCACCTCATCTACGCTCGACGTGCGGGACGAGGCGGCATGTCGAGCCGCAGCGAGCGCGGCGGCCCGGTCGGGATCGCTCGACGTCTGGGTCAACAACGCCGGCGTGTTGTTCACCGGAATGGCCTGGGAGCAGGACGAGCACACCCGACGCTCGATGCTCGAAGTCAATGCGATCGGCACGATGAACGGCACCGTCGCCGCGCTCGACACGATGATCGGCGCCGGGCGAGGACACGTGATCAACGTGGTCTCGCTTGCCGGCCTGGTCGCCGCCCCCGGTGAGGTCACCTACTCAGCCAGCAAGCACGCAGCCATGGCCTTCACGCTGGGCACGCTTTATGACCTGCGGCGGGCGGGCATATCCGGGGTCGAGCTCTCAGCCCTCTGTCCGGACGGGATCTGGACGCCGATGCTCGAAGGCAGCCTGGATGACCCCGATGCGGCCTTGTCGTTCGCGGGCCAACTGCTGACGCCGGAGCGGGTCGCACGCGAGGTGGGCAGGTTGACCGAACGCCCCCGGCCCCTAGTCATCATCCCACGCTGGCGCGGGCCTGTGCTTCGCATCTATGACCTCTTCCCCCGCCTAGCCCTGCGCCTGCTGCCGCTGGTGATGCGCGACGCGCGACGACGCCAGCGTCGTTACAAGAAGCTGATCGAGGCGGGTCGCTGGCCTTAGAACCTGTCTCAAAACCCGCGTGTGCGGCTGGCGAGCGCCGGACCGAGCGGGGCAAGGACCGAGGACGCCGCCCCGCGAAGTGTGTCCGCCGCCGCCAGACGTGCGCGGGGGTTTTGAGACAGGTTCTAAGTCAGACCTTGCGAACGACGCCGATCACACGGCCGAGGATCTTCACCTCGGCGCTGCGGATCGGCTCCATCGTCTCGTTCTCGGGCTGCAGGCGGATGTGGTCGGATTCGCGGAAGAAGCGCTTTACGGTGGCCTCCTCACCGATCAGGGCGACGACAATCTCGCCGTCGGTCGCGTCATCGGTGGGGCGAACGACCACGTAGTCAGCCTCGAAGATGCCGGCCTCCTTCATGCTTTCGCCGCGCACACGGAGGACGTAATCGCCTTCCTCGCCGCCGATCACGTCGGGGATCTCGATGTACTCCTCGATGTTCTCCTCGGCGAGGATCGGCGCGCCGGCGGCGACCTGGCCGACCAGCGGCAAGCCTGAGCCCTCAGGCAGGATCGTCCTCTTGGCCTTGTCGAAGAGCAGCTCGATAGCGCGCGGCTTCGAAGGGTCGCGGCGCAACAGTCCGATCTTCTCGAGGTTGGCGAGGTGAGCGTGGACGGTCGAGGAGGAATGGAGGCCGACAGCTTTGCCGATCTCTCGCACGGTCGGCGGGTAGCCGGTTTTCGCCGCATAGCGGCGGATGAAGTCGAAGATCTCCTTCTGCCTCTTGGTCAGGTCCAGGTCCACCCGGAGTTCCTCCTCATTGGCAATACGGCGAGCACAGACATTCGAACACCTGTTCGCAGAGTACCGCCCGATTCGGACGCACGCAAGCCAAAAGCCAAGCCGCAGCCTGTCTCCCACCCCGCCGCAACCTCCGCGGCCGCCAAACATCTAGAATCGACCGCCCTCGAGCGGCTGTGGCGGAACTGGTAGACGCGCAAGGTTGAGGGCCTTGTGGGTGGAAACACCCGTGATGGTTCGACTCCATTCAGCCGCATTACCAAGCCCCTGGAAATCAGCGACTTCCGCGCCGCGATCGGCGGCGCGGTCGCGCTGCCCTGGAGCTTCCGTCGGACCGTTCTCGGACCAATTGCGGAAACCAGCGCCTTTCGCCGTGGCGCGCGACTGCGCTTGTCCGTGTACGGAGCATGACCGAACGTCTGCGAGATGCCGACTACGTCGCCGAGCGATTGGGCGTGCCGAGGAGCTGGGTTTATCGCGCCGCCCGCTGCGGCGCCCTGCCCTCGGTGCGCTGCGGTCGCTACCGGCGCTTCGCTGAGCGGGACATCGAGCGCTGGATCGAGGAGCAGCACAGCGGCGCACCACAGCAGGAAGGCCACCATGAGCGTTAACCGCCGCAGCTATGGCACCGGCACGCTCTACCGCCGAGCCGATGTCCAAGGCCGGCAATGGTGGTACGGGCGCTGGCACAACGGCAACAGCCGCCCAAATCGCAAGATCGGCCCGATACGGACCCGCGGCGACGAAGAGGGACTGACCCGTCGCGAAGCTGAGCAAGCGCTACGGAGGCTGATCGAGAGCGAGCAGCCCAAGTGCGCCGGCGCCGAGGTCACGGTCGCCGAAGCGGGTGATCTCCTGCTGCGGCATCTCGAGGCGAAGGGCCTGAAGCCGACGACCCTCGACACCTATGACTCGACCCTCAGAACGCATCTCCGGCAGCCACCGCTTGGTGATCTCCAGCTACACGCCGCCGACCCGGAGCAGGTCGAAGCACTCCTGGCAAGGATGCGCAATGACGGCAAGGCGCCCAAGACGATCGCCAACGCGTTCAAGCTCCTCAACCAGATCTTCGTCTTCGGCAAGAGGAAACGGTGGTGCCGTGAGAATCCGTGCGAGCTGGTTGACCCGCCAGTCGTGAAGCCAAGCACGGATATCCGCTTCCTGAACCAAGAGGAGCTGGCCGCCCTTCTCCGCGCGGTCGACTTGGACGCCGAGCCGTTCGGGTCCACTGACCACGCCCTTTTCCTGACCGCTGCGATGACGGGGCTGCGCCAAGGCGAGCTGCTCGCTCTCCGCTGGCGCGACGTCGATTGGAAGGCAGGCAAGATCCGCGTACGCCGCAACTACGTGCGCGGCCACTGGGTCGCACCCAAGTCCCGCCGCGGCTCGCGCTCCGTTCCTCTCGCCGATCAGGTGGCCGACAAGCTGCGCCGCCACTTCGAGCGCTCCGCGTATCGAGCGGACGACGATCTGGTCTTCGCCCACCCCGAGAAGGGCACTGTGCTCGACCATTCGGACCTAGGCAGGCGATTCAAGAAGGCCCTCGTCGCCGCCAGCGTGCGACCAATTCGCTTTCACGACCTTCGCCACACCTTCGGAACCAGGATGGCCGCCGAGGGCGCCGCCCCACGCAAGCTGCAGGAGTGGATGGGCCACACCGACCTGAAGACGACCCAGATCTACACCGACTACGAACCCAGCGACGACGAGCGAGAGCTCATCGGCAAGGCATTCTCAGGCGTTGAACTCTCGAGCCCTTCAGCCTGACTCACCGCTTCAGCTTGCGCTCATCCCGAAACTGAGCCACGAAGGCATCAACGTCGGCGGGATCAAAGCGGC